>JABXKC010000009.1 GCA_013375495.1 Promethearchaeota archaeon | reverse complement strand
AACCGATTCCTAACAAAGTTATTAAAAATATTTACAATAAATTTGACAACTTTGATAAATATAAATGGGACACTCCATTCGATACTTATGATATTACTCAAACCAGTGATGGGATTCAATTTATAGAGAATTTAAGCAACAAATTAACTGTAGATCTTCAAGAACAAAAAAAGAGTAAACAACTATTACAAACTAAACCTTCTTCTTCAATTCGGGAGGAGTTAGATTTAATAACGCGTAAATCTGTTGGTGAACTATTAAAAAATCCGAAATATCATAATTCTAAAAAAGCAATTTTAGAATATAGGAAATCATTTATTAAATCTAGAACAGATGAAGAACTTGATGTTAATAAGATCTTAGAAGATTTTAAATTATATTTAGACAAAAAGCTAAAGATCTAAAACTTATATCTTCCATAAAAGTAGTGAAGTCTAGCCCATGAGGCAATAATCAAATTGGGCTTTTAAACAACATTTAACGGACTAGAATTCTTAAAATACTTGAAATGAGCTAATCTGACACATTATAATAAATAATGCAAAAGAAAATAAAGTACCATTATTTCTTTTAGAGTAGAGAAAAAAAAAAAATTTTGAATAAAATGACTATAGAAAGTAGAAAAAGAACAGCAAAACTAAGAGTAGAAAGGTTAGAACCAAGCCGCAGTGGAAGAAGCTTATGCTATATAGAACAAACTATATTGGATAATCTGGGATTAGCAACTGGTGATATAATAGAGATTATTGGCAGAAAGAGAACTGCGGGAATTGTTGTAGCGAGTTTTGCTGACAAGGGAAAAGAAATTATTAGAATAGATGGAATTCAAAGATTAAATTTAGGATCTACTATTGGAGAATATGTTACGGTACAACCCACACCCGCCTCACCAGCTAGAGAAATAGAACTTGCCCCAACTAAGGAAATTTACGATATTAAAAAACAAGCTGATATAATAAAAGGGAAATTGATAGATAAGCCTATTATGGCGGGAGATATTATTGATATCCCTGGAGCATTCATAAAAACTAACGAACAAAATAATCCTATGAATGGATTTATGAGAATGTTAAATATGGGAGGGGGTTCGAGAAGACCAACCCTAGGACCATTAAGATTAATAGTGTTAAATACGAAACCTAATGATGAGGTAGTCAGATTTACAAGGGACACAAGGATAAAAATAAATAAAAAAATTGCTTTACTAAATGTTTCTGGTGAAATCATTACTTATGACGATGTTGGAGGTTTAACAGACGAAATTCAAAGAATTAGAGAAGTTATCGAATTACCTATCAGGCATCCCGAACTATTTCGGAGATTGAATATAGAACCACCAAAGGGAGTACTTTTTCACGGTCCTCCTGGAACAGGGAAAACTTTAATGGCTAAAGCTGTCTCTCAAGAGGCGAACGCTCATTTCCTCATAATAAATGGACCTGAAATTATGAGCAAATTTTACGGAGATAGCGAGAGGAATTTAAAAAATATTTTTAATCAAGCGGAAAGACACGAACCTACGATAATATTTATTGATGAACTCGACTCGATCGCCCCTAAAAGAAGTGAAGTTACAGGAGAAGTTGAAAGACGCGTTGTGTCTCAGCTACTTACTCTGCTTGATGGGATGAAGGGTAGAGAAGGTGTTATAGTTATCGGTGCTACAAATCGAATTGATGCGATTGATCCAGCCTTACGAAGACCAGGACGGTTTGATACTGAAATAAAGTTTAGAGTACCAGATAAAAAAGCTAGAAATGAAATCTTTAAAATTCACACGCGGGGAATGCCAATGGAAGCTGATGTTGACATCGATTTATATTCTGAAATTAGTCATGGATTTGTTGGGGCTGATATCATGGCATTCGTTAGAGAAGCTGCTATGGACGCTATAAGAGACATATTACCCGAAATTAACATCGATGAAACTATTCCTGTTGAAATTATTCAAAAATTATTTGTGAAAGATAAAAACTTTGAAAAAGCTCTTAAAGAAATTAAACCATCTGCTTTAAGAGAATATATAAGAGAGATCCCCGAAGTTACTTGGAATGATATTGGAGGTTTAGAAGATATAAAACGGGAATTAACTGAATCCGTAGAATGGCCATTAATCCATCCAAAATTGTTCAAAAAAGCGGGAATTCGGCCTGTTGGTGGTATATTACTTTTTGGACCTCCAGGTTGTGGGAAAACGCTTTTAGCGGAGGCTGTAGCCACCGAAACGCACTCGAACTTTATTACTGTCAAGGGCCCTGAGTTAATGTCGAAATGGGTCGGGGAATCTGAAAAAAACATAAGAGGGATATTTGCTAAAGCTCGAGAATTAGCACCATCAATTATATATTTTGATGAAATTGAAGCCCTTACAACCAGTCGAGGAGGTTGGAAGGGATCTGCAGTATATGATACAGTTATAACCCAACTCTTAACTGAAATGGATGGAATCGAGAGCAATACCGGTATAATTATCTTAGCAAGCACAAATCGTCCAGATTTAGTTGATCCCGCACTATTACGCCCGGGAAGAATCGATAAAATACTTTATGTAGTAGCTCCAGATTATGAAGGAAGAATCAAGATATTAGAAGTACATTCAAAAAATATGCCTTTAAAAGAAAATGTTTCTTTAAAAAATATAGCTTTAATGACTGAGGGATACAGTGGAGCAGATTTAGAAAACTTATGCAGAGAAGCAGGTTTGCAAGCTATAAGAGAGAAAAAGGAAGATTTTGAAGCTGTGGAATTTAAGCATTTTGAGTATGCACTTTCGAAAGTTGGCTCAACCTTACAAAAAGAAACTATCGACAAGTATGAAACTTTAGCAAAACAAATTGGTCAAGACCAAAAAATAAAAGAAAGCGATTCAAACTTGTATAAATAGTAGTTAAAGAAGAAATATTAGCAAGTCTAATACTTTCCTAATCTTTTTTTAACTTTTTTAAAAGTCTTTTAAAATATTAAAAAGCTATAAGCAATTCTATTTTTACTTCTATAATACTATAATTTTTCTAGAGAAAAATAATTATTAACTAATGAAATTAAATATAGCCAGATAACTAAGAAGAAAATATTATTTTTGGGAATGAAGTATGAGTGAGATAAAGATTAATTGGGAAGGTCATATAGATAAGTATCAAGCCGCTATGGAAGAACTTAATCTAGATTTTTGCGTTCTTACTAGGGTAAAATCAATAACTTATTTAACGGGATGTTTTGTCCCTTGGAAAAGTGCGATTTTTTTACCCAGAAAAGATATGGGGGAGCCCGCTCTATTTACAGTACTTTTAGACGTAGAACGGGTCAAAGCTGAAGGTCATTTAAAAAATGTAAGTGGGTGGGGTCCGATGAAAGGATTTTTCTGGGAAAAAAAAATCCAATCTGCAGCAAAAAAAGCGGGATTATACAATTCTAAAGGCCTTGCTCCTAGAATTGGAGTAGAACTTGGATTGGATATATGTGTTACGGGGCAAATGTTGTCATATTCGGAAGCACAACTACTCAAACAAATTTTTCCAGGATGTGAATTAATAGATTTCAATGAAAAAACGGAAAGAATTCAATTTATTAAAGAACCTGAAGAAATTGCGATGTTAAGGAAAGCAAGCGAGATTACGGATATTGGTCAGTTAAAGGTTAAAAATGCACTAAGTGAGAGATCAGAGGGAAAAGTTTTTACCGAGAACGAAATAGCGGGTATAGGGACGCTTGCAATGAGAAAAGCCGGTAGTAACTATGAGTGGACATTTACAGGAAGTCAGGAAATAGGTTCTGGTTATCGGGCGAGTTGGACTTTTAATGGGTGCACGCCTGCTACTAACAAAAAAGTAGAAGAGGGGGAATCCTTGCTTGTAGACCTACATAGTGAATATGGATGTTATCTCGGAGATTTAAGTCATAATTATGTGCTTGGAAAGTGCCCATCTGAGCTAAAAAAATTTAATGATGTATATGAACAATTATGTTATACTCTCATTGATAACATGTACCCTGGAAATACCTTTGAAGAATGCTATCAAGAAGTTAGAAAAGTAGCTGATAAAGAAGGATATGCTAACGATTTATTTTTTGGTCTTGGACACGGTATTGGACTCATAGGAAATGAATCCTGGCCGGTAGTAGTACCTGGTAAAGAATGGGGGCCAATGGAGTTCGAAGAAAATATGGTTGAAATAGCTGCTGTCGTTTTCAATCGTCCAGGGCTTGGCGGTTTAAGATTAGAATCTCCAACATTGGTTACTAAAAATGGCGCAGAAGTACTCCCTAAGACACCGTTTGAAGTTGATTATGTTTAAACTCCCTTTTTTTTATTTTATTAGAAATTTGGTTTACATTATAGTAGGAGTATAGATATTTATAGAATATAGAAGGAAACAATAAAGTAATCTAAAGAAATTAATCATGAATACTAATTTAAGGCAGATTCTTAAAGATTTGGTTCAAATACCTACGGAAAATCCACCAGGTAAAACAGATGAGATCATCAATTACTTAATCTCGGAGGTTTTTAAGGAGTCTGAGGGTTTTCATAATGAAGTAATGAAATATAAAAAAAAAAATCTTGAGTTAAAAAATATTATTACAAAAATAGGAACTGGTAAGGAGAAAATAATTCTTTCAGGGCATTTAGATGTTGTACCAGTAAGTGATCATTCACAATGGAAGTATCCACCATTTTCTGCTGAAATTGTTGATGGAAAATTGTATGGAAGAGGAGCTTGTGATATGAAAGGGGGATTGGCTATGCTTATCGGGACGATGGCGAATCTAAAGGAATACCCTAAACTGTTAGATAATTACACATTTATATTTCTAGGAAGTGCCGATGAAGAAGCAGGTATGACAGGTGCATATAACTGTGTTAGGAGTGGTTATATGAGAGATTCTATTTTACTTATTATTGGAGAACCAACAAATATGAATATTGGTATAGCTGAAAAAGGATTATTATGGGCAGATATTTCTGTTTATGGCAAAGCTGGGCATGCTTCAACACCTGAAATAGGAATAAACTCGATTGAAGGTACGTTAAAAGTAATTCCACAACTTTACGAATGTTTAGATAGCGTAGAAAATGAAGTTTTAGGAACTTCTACACTAAATATTGGCAAAATTATAGGAGGAATCGCCTACAATATTGTTCCTGATAAAACGGTTTTATCTATTGACTACAGATATATCCCTGAGCAAGATTATGTGAGTTTGAATAAAAAATTACGAATGATCAATGCATCTCCTTGCAAAATTGAAGTAAATATTACCCATACTTTACCAGCCCTCCAAACTAACATGCAACTTCCCTTTATTCAGAATTTAAAAAAGATAAGTGGAAAAGATTTTATAGGTCTAGCTTATGCTACTGATGCTGGTGTTCTTGTCCAAAAGAAAAATCCGGTTCCATTTGTAATTTATGGTCCAGGTGATCCAGGAGTAATCCATAAACCAGATGAGTATATTATTTTAGAAGATATCAGTAAAGCAACAGATTATTTAACTCAAGCTCTTATACAAACCTATTTAGAAAATTGAAACTCATAATTTCCCTACAAATTTAGCTATTCGATCCATTGCTTCTTCTAATTTCTTTATTTCAGTAGCGTAAGAAATTCTAATTTTGCTTTCTGAATAAGATCCAAATATATTTCCAGGAACGATTGCCACCCCTTGTTCCTTCATTATTCTCTCTGAGAATTCTGTTCCCGTTAAGCTAAAATTACTAACATCTGGCATAATATAAAATGCTCCTTTTGGCTTAACCACTTCAAAACCCATTTCATTTAGACGATAATAAACCAGTAAACGTCTCTCATCAAAACTCTTTAAAATTTTGTTGAAAAAACTACTATCCATTTTTAAAGCCTCTAAAAATCCATATTGAGCTGCGTGATTAGTGCCTGCAGCAGTGTATTGATGATATTTTTCCATTGTGTCAATTATATCCTTATTAGCAGCTACATACCCTAATCTAAATCCCGTAGCAGAATACAGTTTTGACATAGCGTTTAAAGTGATAGTTCGCTCAAACATGTCTTTTAGCGAAGCTGGACTCAAATGCTTAGAATCGTCATAAAGATAATTTTCGTATACTTCGTCAGAAATTAAATATAAGTCGTGGGTTTTAACGATATCAACAATTTCTTGTAATTCATTTGTATCTAATGAGTAACCAGTAGGATTATTAGGAGAGTTAATTAAAACCGCCTTTGTCTTTTCAGTGATCGATTCTTTTATTTTCTCAATATCGGGACGGAAGTCGCTTTTTCTCTCTATTTCAATTATTTTTAAGTCAAAAAAAGCACTTAAATAGAAGTAAGAGATGAAATTTGGAGAAGATATTACAATTTCATCACCGGGATTAAAAATGGAGGCAAAAGCAAGACTCAAAGCTTGGGAACCTCCGTTCGTAAGAATAATATTATCTTTCCATATTGTTTCAATGTTATTGACTGTTTTTAATTTGTTTTCAAGCTGTTGTAATAGTTCAGGAATACCTTTTGTAGGCGCATAATATGTAACTTTCTTTTTTAAGGCATTGATAGTTCCTTCTATTGCGGGTTGAGGTGTTGAGAAATCCGGTTGCCCAATTCCTAAGCTAATTATGTCAGATCGCCCTGCAGCAAGGTCAAATAGTTCACGAATCTTTGATTTAGGGGCATTTCTTATCTTTTTTGATAATTCTTTCATTTTTATCACTTAACAAAAATAATATATAGTAATGATTAGTACTTTAAAAGGGATTAAATTGGAGATTTCTACTACAATTAAGCTATCTTATATTTTTTCTCCATAATTTCGTAAAATTTGGTACACTAAATTTTTAAAGGCTTCTTCAACATTTTTTCCAAATTTAGCGCTTGTTTCAATAAAAGCACTAGCACCAATTTGTTTAGCTAAATTTTCACCTTCTTCTTTACTGACTACTCGCTGTGCGTCTAGATCGATTTTATTGCCAATTAAGATATACGCTCCCTCTTTTTTTACGTAATTTTTGAAATCTTTTAACCATTTAGATTCGATAGTCGAAAAACTTTCGTGACGTGTGACATCGTACACAAGCAAACTCCCAACACATCCTTGGAAGTACATACTACGAATAACGTTATATTTCTCTTGACCAGCGAGATCCCACATTATTAATCGTACCTTAGCATTAACTTTATCTATGTTCACATCTTTGCGGATTATATTTGCCCCTAACGTAGGTTTATAATCTTCTTGAAACGAACCTTCTGTAAATTGATTAATAAGTGAAGTTTTCCCGACTGCACTTTGACCTAAAATAGTGATCTTAAAAACATATTCCTTAATTTCGGTAGATATACCTTCTGCTGGCAATTTTACTATGAATACCTGATAGTTTTTAGAAAATTGAAATTAATATGACAAAAAGTATTTTGATTTTTGATATATTTAAGCTTTCGTTATTTTAAGATATAAATGTTTTCACAATTCGTAATTTCACTACAAAAGAATTGTGATTTGGATTATTAATATTTTCTTTCGTTTCGTAAGGAACTACGCGAAAATCAGACGGTAAACTTTTTTCTAACGATTGGATTAAGAAACTTTTAAATAATTCGCAGGAAACTCCGATTTCTGAACAAAAAATGCATTTATCAACCCGAACGATAACCGTTTCAGCTCTATTTTCCACAATCTTAACTTTCCAATCAGTAACAATTAATTTATTTATTTCATCAACAATTTCTTCAAAAACTTTTCCAAATGGGAATAAATAAAACGAGAACTTTCGTCCAATTTCTGATAATAAGTGAGTTGAATCGTATAGTAAACAATTTTGAGCAGAAATTATCTTTTTAAACGAAAAAAAATCTATTTCTCCCTCGGGATCTACATCTCGTATATCTTTCAGCTCCAACAATCCTGCTTCTTTTAAAATGGATTTCATGCCGTCGTAATCTAAGTTATCCATATAGGATTGTAACAACGCAGTCAACACTCTGTTCTTGACCGTTCCTCGATATTCTCCTATTATATCCGTATTGTTTACCATAAAATCTGAATTATTACTACTTCTTTTTATATATCTTATTAATAAGAGTCCAAATTTAAATACTATTTGTTAGTAAGCAGTTTCTTATATTCATAAAAATGAAGAAAAAATAAGTAATAAAACAAGATAAAAATTCAAAAAAAAACAATTATTCTTTTACCGTTTCTAAAAGTTCTTTAATCTCAGCTTGAATAACTTCTGCTTTTTTTGCTTCCTCGCCTTTAATAGCATTAGCAAGCTCAAGCCTCTCTCTGTGAAGCGTATTCATGGCACAGAACGGAATTTCAAGCGTTTTTGTATTATCTTCTGGATCTACTACGCCATAATGAACTAAGCATCGACATACTCTGTCTAAATCGAAGTTATATGCGTCTTGAAAATGCATAGCACTAATCATCAAGTTCTTCGTGTGCAAAAAGTTCGCTGCGCTTGCTAAGTTCGGGGAAGCGATAAGTCGCGCAAACCCTTGATAAGTTTTGCTGGTTAAGATTTTTTCGGGATGTTTCACGTACTTCATTCCTCCAGCAAAATAGTATGCCTTCATCATCTGTCTATATCCCAAATCGGTCATTTCGTCAATAAATTTCCCAAGAGTACTAGCTATAGCACCGTAATCTTCAAGGTTTATACCTTTTAAGAAACCCGTAGGTTTTGGGATTTCCCTATCTTGTACCATGTCATAAACTTTGTTTGACCACTCAATAAGACCTTGCGAGTCAAAATACTCGTCGAGGGATTCCCATTCGTCCTTGTCATTAACGATTATTATTGTAGCGAAACCACAATCCTTGTGGCTCGTCATACCGAATTCGGGCATGTTATCGAACCAAGCTAATAAACGGGTCATTTTTGCTGTAGTCGCGATAGGATAAAATCTTTTTATAGCATTGTTTGTGTGTTTATTTATGGCTACCTTGAGATCTGAGGTAGTGTATCGTAAATCCATCAGCTCTTCAAAGCTAATACGCCCACAAAGTGCGACTGGTTGGAAAATTACTCCAGAAATTACATCGCTGTTAACTTTAGCATAGTCCAATATCTTTCCTATTTCATGATCGTTGACGCCTTTCGCAATTACAGGAACTAGCATTGTACCAAAAAACCCAATTTTTCGACAATTTTCTATAACTCGCTTCTTTAAGGGCCATAAGTTTACGCCACGAACCTTTTTCCAAACTTCTGGATCGTCTGTAGCATCAAATTGTAAATAAATAGCATCCATTCCTGCGTCTTTGCATTTTTGTAAAAAATCAATTGACTTCGCGAACCTCACACCATTAGTTGTTACCATAACTTCAGTGAAACCAAGCTCTTTTCCGCTACGGATAATATCTGGAAGATCGTCTCGAATTGTAGGCTCTCCACCAGAGATCTGAAGCATAACAGCGGGAACCGGTTTCATTGATCTAAAGTGTTCCATTATCTGTACTATCTGATCGAATGTGGGTTCTACAACATACCCTTTCGCACTTGCGTTCGCAAAACAAATTGGACATGTTAAATTGCAACGATTTGTAATGTCGATAAGACATATATTAGGAGCACTTTTATGATTTTCACAAAGACCACAATCGTATGGACAACCTTCATCGCATTCTTTTATTCCAGAACTAACATATTCAGGTTGAGTAGTGTGACCCACAGTGGATCCTATATCGTCTGTGAAAGTTTCGCTCCATTTGTATTCTTCGGGATCGATAGAGAGCTTGTCTTTAAAATGTCCGTGTTCCTTGCAATCCTTTTTCATCATGACCCAATTAGTTTCTGGATCAACATAAATATCCGCTGGAATAGTATGTAAGCATTCTGGACAGATGCTTGTCGTTCGTCTTATAATATCTTCCGTCATAAGTATCAATTTCAGTATTTTTTTTAGTATTATTTTATTAAAATAACAATTTAATCAAATAAAACATCATTATATTTGAATTTTATAAGAGAATTAAGAGTATTTATAGTATTATCCTATAAAAAGGGATTACTTAACTCATATAACCGATCCTTGGTTCTTAAATAAAAAAAAAAGAGAATTTACAATAGATTTTGGGTGAACATCCACGAATTGGAAAAATTAGGCGACGATCAACTTATCAGAGATATACTCTCCATCGACTTTTCCGACTTTCTCGACAAGATTTTGTCCGATCACGGATTTCCGACAAACCTATAAATCCCAACTCTCGTAATATTTAAATAACTGAGGTTCTTTTAGTGTTATGATGAACAAGAAAAAAACTATCGCTATCAAGGACCCACGATTGCGGAAAATTCGCGATAGCCTCCGCGAAGTCATTAGTCAGGCAGTTTATAAAGAAATGAGTAAGCTTTTCGAATCTATGAAAAAAGAAGATCGTGGAACCGCTGATGGGTACGAAAGGTATTGGGAATTGAATTCTAAAAAGAGCGAACTTCGTTTAAACTTAAAGAAGTCCACCATCCGCTGCCCCGCGTGTAATTTCGGCTCCGATCGAGATGTGCGGTATAACCTTTACGATAACGCGTGGTATTGCGTTGATTGTTTTAAGGACTACGAGTTTTTGTATTATGTTACGATGGCTAGGAAGGAGAGGGGCTATTATATCGGGCTTGACTACGACGAAGAGTTCGCTCGTAGTTTCACGGAGGACGACGCGAATATTGAGTACGAAATTCAAAGAATAAAAAACGCCTTTGAAAAAATAGATGTGACCTCAGTAAGAGACAAGATCGAACTTTTACATGCGAGAACTCGTCGCGAAGTAATCAATGATATAATAAATGCTTTCTTTATAGCCCGGATAGCAGAGGACGAAAAGGGTTTCGGAGAAATATCCCACTTGCTTGCCCCATTTTTTAAGAAACTAAGAGAGACTGGGTTATACGATGAATATCAAAAGAATATAACGCTAGTGTCCATCGAGGTATCTGGGAAAGATTTTGGACTTTTAAATGAATAATTTTTTTACGCTTCTCATCAATTAAAATTTTTATTTAACCAATTAATGTTTTTTATATGGATACATTAAAAAAGTTAGAAGATTGGGACAATCATTTTCCCAAAACGGAAAGCAGCATCTTGAGTCATCAGATGGCGGCGCTGGAAACAGCTCAGAGGAAACTTCGCAAGTTCTGCCGGACTTTACCGAAATGCAGCGACACTTTAAACTGCGATACATGCGAAATCATTAATAAAATCGAAGATATAAACGACTGGTTAGCAATCTTAGGGGATTTACAGCAAGAGTGGGATCCAGATTTAGAAAAAATCGATCCAAAGTTTGAAACTGATTTGCTTACTTCTTATTTCAAGCTCTTTTTCTGAATTTAATTCGTAATTTCGTAATTTTGTTGGGGCCTTTTTCATTTAACCCTTCTTTCTCGAATTTAATCATTTAGCCAAACCTTTATGATTGAAGATTTTCTCTGCCAAAATAGAGTCTCGAGAATTTTAATAAAGAGAGACTCCTGCCACCAAGACCTAATAAGAAGGTCAGAAATAAAATAGGGGGAGGAGGGCGAAATGAGTGTGTATTACACACTACCAAAAGACAAAAATCCAGGGCGGGGCAGGAGTCATGATTTTATCTAAAATCCCTATTTTATTATTCTTACAATTGTAATGCTTTATTTTTAAATTTTTATCTTGAACGATTATTATATGTTTTACACATATAAATTTTTATCTTATGGTATTAATATCTTTCGTCGTATATAAAAGAATTGTCGATACTTTGATACTTTTGTCATAAATATAAACCCTTATACTGACTAAAGTATTTTTTCCGTAAATTACCTCATTAGAATTATCAACAATTTTTTATTATGTAAAATTATCAGTTACAACTTTTGGTAGTTTATGTGTGTTTTTTGAAGATTTTTTATAAATAGTTTTTAGAATAAAGAGATTCCAATAAAGGTAAAAGACGAGGAACAAATTGAGATGAGAAAAAAGGCAGAAAAGGAATTAAAATTAGACTTTTGGACATTTATAATTACTACTATTGGCTTCATTGCATCGTGGTTTAACATGATATTTATTTTGGATGCGCCTCGAACAATTGAAGTTTTAGCGTTTCTCTCAATCATCCTCACAACGATGATTCCAGGTGTAGTTATAGCTTTAATTAATAGGTACTGGGGTTATGGTTATTTGATAGGTTTTGCGAGCGCAGGTATCCCTTTTTTGATTATGGTTGACCTTTTCATAGGGGGCTATACTTTTGCAACCACCGTCTTTATTTTTATCATTTTGTGGTTGATTTTCTGGAAAGCGTGGCGAAGTTTAAGTTCGATTAAAACCAGCGACATCAAATAGCTTCTTTTAATTGAAATTCAATATATTTAGTAGAAGCGTTGGAGGTTGAGGTAATTATATGATATTCATATTTCTCTGAAATTATTTTTGATGAACAGGGATATCTTCAATTACTACATTGACGATTTTATCTATTGCCATAAATTTATCTTTAATTGCTTTTATTGACATTTCTCCTGAATTTAGAGAGTCTCCTAGCAAATAAGTTTCATAGAAACAATTTTCTAACTCATAGCATATTCCCGTAGTATGTAGAATATCTCTGCTTAAATTAAGTTCACCTAAAACTGTAGATATACCCCTAACAAGGTCAGGAGAAAATTCAATTAATTTTATTAGAATTTTTTTAATATTCTGAGTATTTGTAGGAAAACAGCTAATTTTGATAGAATCTTCGCGAGAGATGAAAATTAATAAATAATAAGGAGCTTCATTAATCTCGTACTTAACTTCTTCGGGGAAAATAGTAGAATTAAAATCATCTTTCGAGAGAATTTTACCAATTGAAATTTTATTTTTTTGTTTTATATTGTTATTATTTGTAATCATGTTCATCAAAAATTAAAATATGATAAGAAGTATATGTCTAATAATAAAATGTTTTTATTTTTAATTTTTAGTTTTTTTCTAATATTTTTATCATTACAAAAACTATCAATATGTCACTAAGATAATATTTACATTTTAAATCATAGTTGTTTTCATGTTTTAATAGGAATATTCTTAAGTCTAAAAGTCGCTGATATATGTCATTTAAATGGAATAATAACAATATTGAGAGATCATACGGATTTGATCTAGATAAAATAAATTTCAGTAATAATCGATTTCACGCTATTTATTTTATAGATAATTTAACTGGTTCGCTCCTTCTAAGTAATAAATACACAAATAACACTAAATTTTCATCTCACGAAGATTTAATAAGTGGTTTTTTAAACGCATTAAATTTATTTATGAGTGAAATAAAACCAGACTCGGTTAACGACGAGATTCAAGAAGTAAACTTTAGAGAAAGCAGAATATTATATGATAGAATGGGAAGATTATCTGTGATTGGGATTACAAAAAAAACGAATTTACAGGCGGAAAGAGTTATTTTACGCCAAGTTATGGAAGATTTCTATTTTAAATTTGAATCTGCAATAAAAAATTTTAACGGAAATATTGATCCTTCTATTTTACAGTATAAAAAAAGATTAGAAAATATGAATTTAAATGAGTTAATTAAATTTAATAATCGCTTATAGATACAGATAATTCAATAGAAGATTTTTACTTTTAGGTAGGTTGATCGTCCTTCTTCTTTTTTTCAATTTTTTCAATTTGGTCTTCGATTTTTGAACCAATACCCTTAATATCGGGTTTAAGTTCTATTCTTTCCGAATCTCGTTCTTTTTGCTTTTCTATAATGAAAGCTTTTTCGCCAATGGTTTTTTCGATGGCTTCTCTAGATTTTTCGATTTCTGGCTTTATCTCCATTCTTTTCTTGTCCATCTCTTTTTGTTTTTCAATTCTAAACGCTTTTTCATCAATTGAAGTTTTTATTGCTTGACTTGCCTTATCTAAATCGGGTTTAATTTCCATCCTTCGAGAATATTCATCTCGTTGTTTTTCACGCATAAATGCTTTTTCTTGGATTGAATGACTTATTTTTTCTGCTGTTTTTTCAATATCTGGTTTTAATTCCTTTTTCTTTTCGTAAATTTCGCGCTGTTTTTCCGCTCTAAACGCTTTTTCAGCAACAGTAGTGCTAATAGCATCGCTAGCTTTTAAAAAATCAGGTTTTATCTCCATTCGCTTGAGATCTTTCTCTCTTTGTGTTTCTCTTACAAAAGCTTTTTCCATTATGGATTGAGAAATACTTTCTCCTGTTTTGTTGATATCTGGTTTTAGTTCTTTTATTTTTCTCTCCTTATCTTTTTGTATATCGATCCTAAATGCTTTTTCGTTGATGGATGCTTTAATCGCTTCGCCTTTCCCAGCTATGTCTGGATGTAATTTTAACTTCTTCTCTTCTAATTCTTTCATTTTTTCAATTCTAAACGCTTTTTCGGCGACTGTTTTATTGATTGCTTCCCCGGTTTTCATAAACTCTGGTCTGAGCTTCATTCTTTCTAGATCGCTTTCTCTTTGTTTTTCTCTTAAAAATGATTTCTCCTCAATAGATTTACTTATCGCTTGGCTAGCAGTTTCGATGTCTGGTTTTAAATCATGTAGACTTGAAACACTTTCTTTCTTCTTTTCAATCAAGAAAGCTTTAGTGTCAATATTTTTACTGATTGTTTGTCTCGTGCTTTCAATATCGGGCTGTAATTTTAATCGTTGTTCATCTGTTTCTTTTTTTTTTTCTATTAGGAAAGCTTTATCATCAATAATTTTGCTAATTACTTCTCCTACGCCTCTAATATCGGGTTTTATATTCTTCCTTATTTGATCTTCTTCTTTATGTTTTTTGATCATAAATGCTTTATCACTGATAGATTTTTCAATAACTTCTCCAGTTTTTTCGATTTCAGGTTTTATTTCCATTCTTTCTAAATCTCGCTCTCGTTGTTTTTCTCTCATGAAGCTTTTTTCCGAGATTAATGAAGAAATCATAGCCTTGCTCTCTTCAAATGAAGCCTTTCGTTCCTCCTCAAAACTTTTTAAGTAATTCTCTCTGTCCTCCTTTTCTTTCTTATATAGATCATCAACAATCTTCTTTTGCTTTTCTATTTCTTCGGGAGTTAAAGGTTTTTCGTTTTCTTCCAATTTTCTCACTTAAGGAGTTAATTAATAGTGTTTTTAAATATAATATCAAAATTTGTATTTAATAATTTACTTATCCAAGATTTAATAGATTTCAATATCTTAAATGTTCAAATTATCTATTTTCAAAAAGCAGTGAGCTTTGGAATGAAAGAAGAATCAAAACTTCAAATAAGGTCGTTATTTTATTGGAATAGGTTCGAATGAATCGTCCGATATCGACTCCATCAAACTAATCACCGTAAGTCTCATTGAAAGCATTTCCATTACTTCTGTAAAAAGCTTCAAGTAAATATCAGAATCTTTTATAATTTTGAAATTTCTCGCTAAATCCTCATATTTTTTTCCTAACTCTGTTTTAATTATATCTTGATTGTTTAATGTAATAACTTGAGCCTTTAGCCATTCATCAATAATTGTTTTAATTTTAATTTCAATCTCATCAAGAAGGGAATAAGAGATTTCTACATCCGCGGTGTTGTTTGCTTTATCAAGGTAGGCCTTATCTTGATACATTGGTTTAAGAAGCAACCCTAAATTAATTATTATGGGCTGAATTTGAAGTTTATCAAATGAATCTGATAAAAGTTTCAGGATTTGTCTTTTTTGCGTTAATTGAGCGTAATCAATGTATTCTTGAACAAACCTCATCAAGGCATTTTTTACTAGAAGCTCTTTAAAATCACTTCCAGATTCAACTCCAAGATCTAATGTAGTTTCAATGCAGTAATATACGGAATTCATGAAAGGTTTTACATTCTTAAATATTGAAAAATAATTGATAAATTGGGTAATTTTACTTAAAATTTCCCTCTTAATACTATCTGAATCGAACAATGCGTCGATTTTTTTATCCAAGTTAAATTCTAACTCTGGAACCGATAAGAATTGTCTTATTTCAATATATTTCGATTCAAAATTCATTATTAAATTTATTGAACCATCTTATTAATAAAACATTATTTTTTTTTACAGAAAAGTAAATAAATCAAGAATAAGTATCCTAAAACATGGTATTACAATGGAGTTAAAGCGCTACTGCCGTGTTCCTTAGCAAGATCAATAAGAGACATCAACTCTTCTGTGGAAAGTGGTACTAAATCAAAAACCGTCAAACCTGATAATTTAAGAATTGCTTTAACTGTTTCAGCTAAATTATTGCAATCACCTGAAAAAAATACTTTACGTTTCCCGAACTCATTCCGAAGTTTTTCACCCACTTCATCAATAGCACAATATCCTGCTACTAATCCTTTAGTAAAACCTTTTTCCTTCAATATTTCCACAATATTTTCGTCATGACCTTTCCCCATTACTAAAAACCAACCTCCTTTGAATTTATCTTTATGATCATTTGCAAATACTTGTAAAGTAGTTAAAGGATTATTTTGACAACCTTCTCTACATAATAATTCAGTGCCCTTCACTATCATAACATTATCAGGGAACTCTTGTAATAAATCCCAAGGATATTTCTCTGTATAGTCGTCTAAATTTTTACCTATTACATTTATTTTGTTTAAATCTCCTTCTCCTAGTCCTCTCTTGTTAGCGATTTTAAGGTGAGGGACATCTTCTAATGTAAGACCAAAAATTCTTGCTCCAACAACATCGACTGCTAAAGTATCTCTTCCACCTATCAAAATCTCAAACTTCTTAATAACTCTGTCCTCCCACGATGTAGGAGGATAATGTCCATGAATCAATCCTTCAGTTCCATCAATAATAGTTATATCGGGTTTGATATATTCATAAACATCTACTAATTTAGAATGTAGATTATAGTTATGATCTTTACCTCGATCAGCATGTTGAGGAAATCCCCACTGATTTTTTATTCCAAGCGTCACTACTGCCATTGAATGAGTTTTAAGCTTGGGAATATTTATGTATGTTATTGAATCTCTGTTTTTCATGATTTTTATTATAGTTTTAGGCAATCTAAAGGTCTTTAAGTTATATCCCTTAGAATTATCTTCTGAAGAAGGTTTTTCCTTGAATGCGAATGATTCGGTTTCCTCTTCGTCTAAATATATAATTTCAGCACCGTTTTTTTCGCATACTTCTTTATAACCATTGATTGCGAATACAATTCTAGTCATATTTGCTTGAGTAGAATTCTCCATTACGTAAATCTTGGCATCTTTGTCCTTTAAATATTTAATAATTTCTTCAAGTACTTCTGGAGATGTATAGGCGTGTTTTTTGAAATCTATTCCATTTACCTTAATATACACTTCTTTGGAGCTGTTTAAAATTGATCCAGATTTCATTAAATTCGAAAATATCTCATTTACAGCCTTACCAACGCCCATTTTTGTATCTGATATAAAAACTTCAGTCATTTTAATCATTCATAACAATTTTAATATAATTAATCACGATTTATTATAAAAGAATTTCAATAAAAAATTAATATTTCAAAATGAAAAAAATTATAAATTAAAGATTATTTCGTCTTTCATAATATTTCAATTTGAAAAAAACTTTCTTATTAATTAATTTTCAACATAAATGTGGCCTAAAGGATTTAAATTTTTCATAGAATTCTCAGAGGATTTAAAAACGCTATTTATGTTCAATACAGTAAAAGATTTTCCAGAAGGTTTAACATACTACGATTTGAAGAAGTTTGGAAATATACCACATTCGAAAATATATAGAATGATGAAAGAGTTAGCGGAAGAAGGTTTTCTGTCAATAAAAGACGATGTAAGTAAAGACACCGGACGTCCTAAACACCTTTATTTCTTGACCGATAAAGGTAAAAGTAAATTATTAGATCTTCGTCAAAATATTGGAAAGATTTTTGAGTTTATTAAGCACAGGTTCCCAGAAAGTGGCATAGAAATTGATCACGAGACATTTCTAAAGGAAGCGACATTTAGTGTATGGTCTAGTCCAGTTGAGTATATTATGCTAAAAGATATTCCTAATGAAGAAAAATTGAACATCCTGACCTATATGGAAAATGATGTGAACGATATATTGCTAAAAATAAGAAAAGAAAAAGTAAAGTTACAAAAATTAATTAGTATGATTTTAGAGGAGTAGAATCGTAATGAATTCAATGCGAATGATAATTAAATATTGGGCAAAATCGAAAAAAGATCTCATATTTCAATTGGTATGTCTCTTATTATCGACGATTTTTTACATTTTTATTCCTATATTTATAGGAAGAATGATTGGAGAACTGGTTAACATAAATAGGTTACTAATATACTTCTTACTTGCTATAGGATTCGCTTTTTTGGTATATTTTGCCAACCGAGCTGGCAGACTTAAAGGTGCCGAAGTATCTGCAAGAGCTATTTATCATTTACGGACAGATATTAGTAATGCAATATATCGTCAATCTTTTTCGTTTTTTGATAAAACAGAGACGGGTCAATTAATTTCAAGAGCTACAAGCGATATTGAGGAGACTCAAATGATTTTTGGTATGGGATTAATTATGGGATTGCAATCTATTCTTCAATTGGTAGGTGTATTGGTGAGTTTTTTCTTTTTTAGCATCGTACTATCCATAATTTTGATAATTGTATTTGGAGGTTCTCTAACTGTATCGTATTTCATCGCGAAAAGATTAAAACCGATTTTTCTTGAAACACGCGAGAGTTTTGGCGATTTAACTAATACAATAAGAGAAAATATCGTTGGAGCTGAGGTTGTTAGGATGTTTAGCACACAAAATAAAGAACAGGATAAGTTCCAAGAAAGTAATATAAGGTTCTACAAGGCTAGCGTTAATTCCGTTAAATTAAACTCTTTGTACATGCCTCTTGTATATGTAGTAATAGGATTCATGACTATAATTACTTTTTTCCTCGGTGGAATGTGGTTTATCGAAGATAAAATAGAATTAAGTGTAATAATTACACTAATATCATTTGTAGCTTCTCTTGGGTTCCCCTTGGTGATGTTAGGACAAATTATGTTAATTTATGTGCAAGCTGATGCTGCACTTACGCGCGTGAGGGAAGTTATTGAATCTGCACCAGAAATTGAGGATTCTCCTGACGCAATCCCCATAAAATTAATGAAGGGTGAAATTTCTTTTGATAATGTTTCTTTTGGTTACACATCCGAACATAGAATATTAAAGGATGTATCCTTCAAAATCCCAGAAGGAAAGAAGTTAGCAATACTTGGAACAACAGGTTCAGGTAAATCAACGATTATAAACTTAATCCCAAGATTTTACGAAATCAATGGGGGAGCTATTAAGATTGATGGTGTTGATATAGAGAGATATGTTTTGAAAGATTTACGAAGAAATATTGGGTTAGTCTCCCAAGAAACCTACTTATTTAATAAAAGTATTGCAGATAATATAGCTTATGGCAAAGAAGATGCAGATTTTAAGGAAATTGTAGAAGCCGCTAAAATCGCAGAACTACACGATTTTATTATAAATCTACCAGATGGTTATGATTCATTAGTTGGAGAAAGAGGAACTAGGTTGTCGGGAGGACAGAAACAAAGATTATCGATTGCTCGAGCTCTAATTGTTAAACCAAAGATTCTGATTTTTGATGATTCTACGAGTTCTGTTGATGTAGAAACCGAATTCAAAATACAAGAAGCTTTAATGAGAATCATGAAAGGAACAACAACGATAATTATAACCCAGCGTATATCCACTATTCGTAATGCGGATTTAATATTAATCTTAGATAGAGGTCGCGTAGTTGGTTTGGGCAATCACGCAGATTTAATAGAAACAAATGTGTTATACAAGCAAATATTTGAGACTCTATATCAAAAACAAAAATCGAAAGGAGGAGAATATGATGAACAATAATCGGGAAGAAAAAAAAGAAGAAAAAGAAATTATTCAACCAGGAGTTGGCATGCACCGCGGCCCGCATATGATGGGTGGTGAAAAATCTAAATTAGAACACCCTCGGCGTGAATTATGGAAATGGCTTTTCTCATATTTGAGTCAGCATAAATTGAAATTCTTAAGCTTTCTTATCTTATTACTAATCGGAACGCTAATTACATCGGTAAATCCGATTATTTCAGCAAGTATAATAGATGATGGTATTGAGGTTAAAAATGGTCTTCATATTATATATATGAGCACTTTCTACTTCACTTTGCTTGTACTCATGGCGATTACTACTTATTTTGCAATGTACGGAATGGGGAAGTTATCACAAAAGATAACATATAAAATTAGAAATGACCTCTTCGATAAACTACAAAATATGTCTTTAAGTTATTTTGATAAACGATCATCAGGAGATATAATGTCTATAGCAACCAATGATGTGACTCAACTAAATCTATTAGTTGGAGGTCAGTTTGTATCAATAATAACGAGCATAGTTAGTTTGATTCTTACAATCATCGTAATGTTATTCCTCAATCCTTACCTAGCTCTGCTCTCGTTAGTCATCTTTCCAGTTTTCTTCTTTTTCACATATCTATTTAGGAAAGTAGCAATGGGCCTTTTTAAGGAATCAAGAAAAACAATTGGTAAAGTAACCTCCTCGATCCAAGAGAATATTGCAGGAGCAAAGGTTGTTCAAGCCTACGGACAAGAGAAGAAGGCTTCAACTGAATTTGATGAAGCAAACACGGCTAATTACAACGCAATGATAAAAATAAGGAGATTTATGGCAACTATTTTTCCTTTGATTTCGCTTGTAACAACTGTAATAACTGCAGGCGTACTATTTGCTGGAGGTTTCGCATTCTTAGGAAATGTTTCTGTTTTTGGTATTCCGGTGAAAGTAGGAGTTTTAAGTGCGTATATTGGTATTTTAGGTCAATTTTTTAGACCTTTTATGACTTTAATGCAAATCCAGGAAATGATCGCTTCTGCTTTAGCAGCGAGCGATAGAATTTATACATTACTCGAGGAAAAAGTAGAAATTCCAGACAGTGAAAATCCAAAAATGCTTGAAGATATTAGTGGTGAGATTCGATTTGATTCAGTGGATTTTGGTTATATTTTAGAAAATGGAAAAGATATCAAAGTAAAATCTGAATTACCTCAAACTCAGCCTGAAATTACACGACCAATAGAAATGTCAAGACCTCCAGGTATGTCAGATAATCCAATGATGAAACAAATGATTCAACAAGCAATGGATTTTATGAAGTCACTTCCCGAGCCTTATTCTTCTTTTATGATGAAGAATGTCATGCTCATGCCTCAAAATATTAGACAGAAATTATTTATGAGTCTTATGAGGCAAGAACCTTCTGAAGCTCCTAAGCTAATTGATTCAATTTTAGCCGAATTTAAATACGCTGTACCAGGCACAGTTAATGCTAATAATCACCCAGAGTTTAAAACTTCCTTCAAAGATGCTACAACTAAAAGTGAAAAAGAGAGTGTTTCTACATTTCCAGCTCTACCTCCTGAAGCAATAATACAAATGAGTAAATTCCTAGAGAAAAATTTGAAAAGTAAAGCTACAATCCAATCTTCAGGAAGTGGAATGGGTGAAGGTGATGGAATGATGGGGGGAGGAATGCCACGAATGTCTCCTCAATCAATGGTTAGGATGTTGGCGACTACAAAAATTAATAAGGAAACTTATGAACAACTTCCTATAATTGTTAGAGATGCAATTGAAGAAGAGAAGACAATTATTCAATATGAACAATCTAAGGGTTATGTGCTAAGGAATGTAAATTTAGACATTCCTCCAGGTAAGACTATGGCTATTGTTGGAGAAACGGGCGCTGGCAAAACGACAATAACTAAATTGATTTCTCGATTCTATGACATAAATGATGGGGAGATAACGCTAGATAATGTAGACATTAGAGAAATCAGTAAGAAAGATCTTCGGAATTTGATAGGTTTAGTGCCACAAGATGCATTTCTATTCACGGGAACAATAAAAGAGAATTTACTTTATGCTTTCGACAATCCTACACAAGAAATAGAAAAGAAAATGATTGAAGTTTCAAAATTTCTCGGTTTGCATAATTTTATTGAAGCATTACACAAAAAATATAACACGAAGTTGAAAGAAAATGCTTCTAATATATCAATAGGACAACGCCAATTGATAGCTTTTGCGCGGGCATTAATAACAAATCCAAAGATTTTAATTCTCGACGAAGCAACCTCTTCTGTCGATCCATATACTGAAACTTTAATCCAAGATGCTTTAGACAAAGCTCGTAGGGGTAGAACAACAATAATTATCGCACATAGGCTTTCTACAATTAAAAATGCAGACAACATAATTGTGCTAAGCGCAGATAATAAGGGTATAATAGAACAAGGAACTCACGAATCTTTACTCGAATTGGATGGCAAATACAAGCGTCTTTTGGATATGCAGCATCGAGATATTGAGTTTGAAAATTAACCTATCGATAAATCACCTATTTCCTTTTACATTTTTAACAATTAAATTTTGATAAATCTAAATTAGTTCTTTCTTTTTCTTAAATAATATTAATTATTTTACTTTGATTGATAATTATGTATTTAGAAATTGAAAATAAGAAGATTTTTTATGTTATAAGAGAATCGGGAAAATCTAAAGCTATTATATTTATTCATGGTTCGGGAGGAAGCTCATATACTTGGAAAAATCAATTAAATTTAGATATTGACTTTGATATAGTCGCGTTGGATTTACCTTCTCATGATAAATCAGATAATTTTTCAGAGCTATCACTTGATTTGTATGTCGATGTAGTTCACCAGTTAATTAAATCTTTAAAATTTGAGAGCATAATCTTATGCGGTCATTCTTTAGGAGGCGCAATTGTTCAACAATATTATTTTACGTATCCTAAGGAAGTTTCAGGTTTGATTCTATGCGGCACAGGGGGAAGATTAAGAGTTGCTCCTTTCATCCTTAATTTATTAAAAAGTAATTATCGAGATTACTTAAATTCTCTACCAGCTGGCGCATTTTATCGTACAACTTCAAAAGAGACGATAGATCTATATATACAAGAAACAGCGAAAATCAACGCAGAAGTCACTTATAGAGATTTTAAAATTTGTGATAATTTTGATGTTCTAAGTAAACTAGATACTATTGAAGTTCCCTGTTTAATTATTGTAGGGAAACAAGACCAATTAACTCCTGTTAAATATTCGGAATTCTCTCACAATAAAATCAAAAACTCAGAACTCCACATAATCAACAAAGCTGGACACATGGTTATGCTAGAAAAACCTAACGAGGTTAACCAA
Source organism: Promethearchaeota archaeon (assembly GCA_013375495.1). The sequence continues at coordinate 79,528 of JABXKC010000009.1, read as the reverse complement.
GCTATAGAGAATTTTATCATTAATTATTTTTAACTCTCTTCGGATATTTTTTAACTATTTAAACTACTCGTATGTCTCATTTTCTTTTCTTTAAGTTTAAATAGAAAGTTTATGAAATATAGGTGATACGGAAAGGTTCTATAGAATCGCTAGTAATATTAAGAGCGATTTAAATCTTCATAAGTGTAATGTAGTAATAAATTTGTTGAGGTAAGATGCTAATGCCAAGTTCAGCGATTTGTCCTTAAATTGTTCTCCCGCATTAGGAGTTATCGCATAACTCTAAGCGGGAAAACCATATTTTTTCTCTTTTTTTGTAAATATTGAGAACTGTGATTAAAATTAATAGAATGGTCGGAAACTTATTTGGATTTAAGAGTCGAGAACAATATATATGCAAATACAAAAATCACTACAATAGTGGTAATTATTTATTTGAAAGATCTTTGGTTGCGTATTTCAGAACTTTATTTGATGGAATGTCGTTAGAAGAAATATTAGATTATTATGGAGATTAAATAATTAATCCAAACTTTTTTCTTAATCTTCATTTTAATTATATTGCATATAATACAGAGATAATATCAAAAGTAAAATATTCTAACTAAAAAATTAAAATTCGCAAAATGCGTCAATATACTTATGGTCCGTTTAATTCCAGAAGGTTAGGGCTCTCTTTAGGAATAAATATACTTCTAAATTACAAAGTTTGTTCATTTGATTGTGTTTATTGTGAAATTGGTGCAAACAAGAGCAATAAATTAGTTTCTCCCAAGTATAGAATTAAAATACCTCCAACATCTGATTTTAGAAAAGAGTTAAAATCAATATTGAAATATGTCCCCCATTTGAATAGTTTAAGTTTTACAGGATATTTAGGAGAACCTACTTTAAACGATAGCCTATTAGAATTTTATAAAATAACTCTAGATGTCAGAAGTGAGTTAAAATGGGATAAAAACCCACCCTTGATAACTCTTTTTACTAATTCAACTACGCTCTTTTTAAACGAGATTCGTGAAAGGGTGAAACATTTTGATCTTGTATTGGCAAAATTGGATGCCGCTACTGACAAGGACTTAAGAAGAACTAATAGGCCGCATAAGGATTGTCCAGATGTCGCTACTATTGCAGAATCTCTAGTTAAATTGAGGAAAGATATGCCATATAAGAAATTAGCTATTCAATGCTTGATTAGTAAATCTTATCGAGATGATTTTTCCTCTAATGATAACAATGAAAATATTGAACAATTAGCTCATTTAATAAAAAAAATAAATCCGAATATTGTTCAACTCTATTCAATCGCAAGAATACCTTCAGAATATTTTGTATACGCAATTGATGAAAAAAGAAAAAAAGAGATCGTAAAGATTTTTAGAGAAATAATTAATAACGAATTAATAGAGATTAATTATTATTAAGTTATGTAAATATTCATAATTCTATTAGAAGTGGTGATGAATATAAACGAATATATCGTAGGTGCGGATATCGGAGGTACTTGGATTCGTGTTGCGATATGTACCAGTGATTTAAAAAAAGAGAATATAATCAGTAAGGTAACCCAGACTCCAAAGGAAAACGAGTTTTCTATCAGTAACGCGATTATTTCCTTACTCACACAACTTTTAATCGAAAATAGCATCGAAAAAGACCAAATACTTGGAATTGGTTTAGCATCAGCGGGGCCTTTAAATTTAGAAACTGGAGAAGTATTCAATAATGCTAATTTGGGATTTAAAGAAATACCGTTAAAAAAACCCATCCAAGAAAGATTTCCTGAAATTCCAATTTTTACGATTAACGATTGTAACGCATCTGTTTTAGCGGTCCATTATTTTGAAGCAGATGACAGTGAAAAAGATAATCTGGTTTATATTACTATGTCAACTGGAGTTGGTGGTGGAGTTATTTGTAATGGACGATTGTTACTTGGAAAGGATGGGAATGCAGCAGAAGTTGGACACGGAATTGTGAATAGTCATAGTAACTTTCAATGTAATTGTGGTGCTTTTGGATGTTGGGAAGTATATAGTTCAGGAACAGGAGTTAAAAACAGAGCATTAGAAGCGATAAAATCAACTACGCTAAGTTCAAGAATATTAATGCTCATGGTTGATAACGATGAGTCCAAGATTACAGCAAAAGCTATTTTCCAGGCAGCACGAGGGGGAGATAAATTTTCTAAGAATATAGTGGAGCAGTGTGTTTTTTATACTAAAGTAGGTGTGGGTTTAGTAAATAATTATTACGATTGTACCTCAATCTATTTTGGTGGCGCGATGATGAAAGATTCTGATTTGATTTTACCACCCCTTATCGAACAATTTAACGCAGACCCTATTTTGTTTACAGTTAATCATCCTCCCAAAATAAAAAAAACAAATTATTTGGAAGAGATTGGGTTAATGGGAGCATTAACGCTAGTAAAGTACAAACTAGAAGGAAATCCGATTTTAGCATAAAATTTTTCATTCGACGATTGATTATGGGGGATAGAAGCTTAATTTTTACTTTTAGTGGAATTCGAGGAGTTTTCGGTAAAGATTTAAATTTCGACATATCAAAGAAAATTGCTATCTCCTTCGGTGAATGGTTTTCAGGAGACAATAAAAAAATCATAATAGGTCGGGATACTCGACCAAGTGGAGAAATTATTCAAGATGGTGTAATCGAAGGATTAATTGCTACAGGATTTAAGATAGTAGATGTTGGGATATGTCCTACACCGATTATAATCTTCGCAAAAAACACACTAAAGATTCCTTCGGGAATAATTATTACAGGATCTCATAATCCTCAAGAATGGAACGGATTGAAACTCTTATCCTCGTTAACTTATTTACATAACGATGATCTAGAACATATTTCCAATCTTTTAAATCAAGTAAATCTGAATAATTATCGAATCGAAGACAAGAACATAAGGGAAAATGTTTCAGATTTCAACCCGGTCTCAGATTATGTTCAAACTCTATATAAACATCTCAATATTGAAAATATAAGAGAAAACAATAATCTCAAGGTCGTAGTGGATACTGGCGCGGGAGCAGGGAAGTATGCAACCCCTCAAATACTTAAAGGTATAGGGTGTGAAGTTGAAGTGATTAACAATGACTTTCTCGTAAATAATTTATTTCCAAGAGAGATTGAACCGATTAAAAATAACTTGAAAGACTTGATTATGGAAGTCTGGCAAGGAAATTATGATGTGGGATTTGCTCACGATTGTGATGCTGATAGACTAGCTATAGTTGGGGAAAATGGCATTTATTATCCCGAGGATGTAGGATTAGCTCTTATTGCTGAAGATTTTTTGAAAAACAATGATAACAAAGCAGAAGAAGTCACATTTATAACAAATCTAGCTTCCTCTCTAATGTTTGATGTTATTGCAGAAAAATACAATGCGAAAGTAACAAGAACTCAAATAGGAGAGGTTTTTTTAGTTGAAAAAATGCAAGATTTAATGAACATTCAAAATAAAGCTGCTAATAATTGCTTTGTTTTTGGAGGTGAAGGATCGTGTGGAGGAGTTATGTTCCCGAATTTTAACAATACTCGAGATGGTATTTTTGCGGCTGCAAAGATTGTGGAAATTTTAGTAAATTCGGGAGAAAAAATATCTAAACTTGTTTCTGAATTACCGAAATATCATTCCTATAGAGAAATTATTAAGATTCATCCGAACGATAAAAGTATCATAATTAACAGAGTTAAACAGGAATTGATTGAAGAAGGTGAAGAACTTGAACATATTGGTTACGATCTTAGATTTTGTAAAGAGAAGGAATGGTTTGTTCTTATTCATCCCTCAAATACAGAACCAGTAATCAGGGTTATAAGTGAAGCTAAAATAGACTCAATAGCACGTATTTATTGTGAAGCAACGGCTGAACTTATTAAATTAGTAATATCAGATTTAAAGTAAGTATCTTCTAAATTTTAAATTATTGCGTCATATTAATCTGTATAATTTAATTACCTAACTCTTTTAAAATGGTATCAGCTAATCTTTTTCCGACAACTTTAGCTATAGTTTCTGGAGCTGCCTTTTTGATGTTTTCTACGCTTCCAAAATGTTTAAGTAAATTATTTCTAGTCGCAGGTCCTATTCCTTTTATGTCGTCTAAAACTGATCTCTGTACCCTTTTCTCTCGTTGTTTTTTATGTAGTTTTACGGCAAACCTATGAGCTTCATCTCTAACTCTCTGAAAAATTTTTAGGAGATCGGAATTCCTGGGTAATATGATCGGTTCTCTTTTGTTAGGAACAAAAATTTCTTCAAATTTTTTAGCTAATCCAATTATAGGGATACCCTCAATACCAAGATCTTTTAAAACACTATAACCTGCGTTTAGTTGGCCTTTTCCACCATCTACAAGGATCAGATCGGGTAACATAAAATTATTTTCTAAAATCATAGTATATCTTCTTTTAATCACTTCCTTCATCATAGCGACATCATCGGGAGTAGATTTTGTTCGAATGTTAAAATGTCGATAGTTTTTATTATAAGGACGGCCTTCAAGAAAATAGACCATAGATCCTGTTGCGTCTGTTCCTTCAATATTGGAGATATCAAATCCTTCAATTATTCTTGGGACTTTTGGCAAATTTAAAATCTCTTTTGCTTCTTCCAATGCTTTCTGAATTAGATCTCCTTCCTTCTTTTTTATATCTTCCATTTGAATTTCTTGTTCGACAATGACCTTTGCGTTTTTATGTGCAATCCTAAGTAATCCATATTCATCTTCTAGGGGAGTTCTGATCTGTAAATCATTATTATATTCTTTAAGAATTTCTCTAAATAGTTCTACGCCCTCATAAATTTCGGGAACAACTATGACTTCGGGTAATTTGTGCGTTAAATTTTGGTAAAATTGTTCCATAATTGATGGGAAAATATCATTTTTATGAACTAATTTATCTTCAATATTGAAAGAAAAGGAACTTTTATTCATTATCTTCCCTTCACGTATATGAATAATAACCATTGCGGTAAATTTCATTTTCTCGTCATTATAATAACTAATAATATCTTTATTTTCCTTCCTTTCTAATAGTACATTTTGAGTAATTACGGAATGATCTATTGCTTGAAGCTTGTCTCTCCAAAAAGCCGCAATTTCGTAATTTTGTTCCTCTGCTGCGTTATCCATTTTTTCTTGTATTTGTCCCTTTAATTCTTCCGTTTGACCTTTCAAAAATAATTCTATTTGTTTTACATTTTGCATATATAGATCTACGGGTATTGCTTCAATACATGGTCCTGGGCAGAGTTTTAACTGATAATAAAGACAAGGTCGCTTACTCCTTTTTACTTTTTTTTTGCATGAACAATAAGGGAAAATTTTACGTAAATCTCGTAAAATTCTCGTAATTTCCTTTTTATCAGTATAAGGTCCTAGAAATAAGTTTTCTTGAGAATATTTTTCAGGCCCTCTAATGATTCGGATTCGGGGGTATTTTTCAGAGTAGAAAAAACCAACCCAAGGATATGTCTTAGAATCTCGCATTACAACATTAAAACGAGGTTGGTGTTTTTTTATTTGAATGTTTTCTAATATTTTAGCTTCCTTCTCGTTTTCAGTGACTATAATTTCTATAGATTGAGTATTTTTGACGAGTTCCTTAATTTTTTCTTCATAAAAGGGATCAGCGTAGTTTTGTTTAAGAAAGTATTGATTGACCCTCTTTCTAAGATTTATAGCTTTCCCGATATAAATGATATTAGATTTTTTATTGAGAAAGAAATAAATACCAGGCTCATTGGGTAGTGATTTTCGCTCTAAGTCTAAATTGCTCATTTTAACAAATAAATTATAAGTTCTAGAATATAAATTAGTACCTCAGATTAATAATGTGTATCATGTTTATGATCATTTCTTTTTATTAATAATGAAAGAGACTAAATGTTATTTTCGATTATATAATATATCCAACAATGATTAAGCGAGAGAATTTAGGTATTAGTCTTACTATTACTTTATTCTCATATTAGGTTTTATCTTTTAATTAAGATATTTTGATATAGCATGACCCGTATAAGAATTTGTCCGAAATGTAAAAATCCTACATTAAAAAACGCAGTTAATGTCTCTGGTTGGTTAGCACCAAACCTGTTTGAATGCACTTCTCGTAATTGTAATTATGTTGGTCCTCTTTTTTTAGAGATCGATCCAGAGGATTTAAAAGAAGAAAAAAATTCATTCGAGGACGATTCCGACTAATTATTGAATAGAATAAAAAATAAGTGTTTCCTAATTATTAATTAAAAACTATAAAAAGGTGAAATTAAATTCAACAACTATTAAAGGATGCGGAAAAGATTATATCGTTAGAAATCCAAGGAGCGACAAATGTTGCGCTCAGTGCTATTGATTTTCTACATAGTTATGCTGAAAGACTTCCAGAAAACAGTTCTGCTGAATATTTTATGGATAAATTAACAGAAGCGAAGAAAATTCTCTTTAATGCGCGACCAACAGAACCCGCACTAAGAAATGGCCTAAATTTTATATTGAATAAATTAAAAAAGCCAAAACATGATTTTAAGCAAATAGACTTTTTAGAATTAATTTCTTATTATAAAAACAAATACATCAAAATAATACAAGACTCAAAAACTAAAATTGCAGAAATTGGGGCTAGACGAATACCGTATGTTGAAGCTGATGACGATTACATAATTATGACGCATTGTCATTCATCTGTGGTAACCGCTATTCTCTTAGAAGCACAAAGGCAAGGTAAACATTTTGAAGTCATAAATACGGAGACCCAACCTAGACTCCAAGGAAGGCAAACAGCTAAAGAATTATTAGACGCAGGAATAAAAGTATATCATGTTGTGGATAGTGCAATGCGGTGGGCCGTAAATCATTACGAAGTTAATCTCATATTAATAGGAGCAGATAGTGTGACGAGCGAAGGAACAGTTTTGAACAAAATTGGGTCAAGGCTTTTAGCCTTGGTAGCCCATGAAGAACACGTACCTTTTTATGTTGCTACTCCACTTCTGAAATATAATCCTCAGACTTCTTTTGGTGTTATTGAGAAGATAGAGATGCGTAAAACTTCAGAAATATGGGAAAATCCACCAGAAGGTGTAGAGATATTAAATCCTGCTTTTGAAACTGTAAGTAGAAGATATATCGACGGATTAATCACTGAAACCGGGATTTTTGCGAGTAGTCATGTACACAATTATTTTGAAAAATTATATCCAGATATGTTATAAATTAAGTTTAAGGTGATTTCAAGATTAAATATGAAGATTTTTTGGATTTAGAGTATGAACCAGATGATGAAGATCTTGTATGTTTATTTAAGATCATACCTTCTAGCGGTTTTCCTATTGAAAAAGTAGCTATTAGAGTTGCTGCTGAAAGTAGTAATGGAACGTGGACAGCACTTAAAATTCCTGAGCACATTAGAGTATTGAGTGCAAAAGTTTATCAAATTAATGGAAATTATGTTAAAATTGCTTATCCAAATGCGTTATTTGAAGAAGGGAATATGCCCCAAATCTTAAGCTCTATCGCAGGCAATATTTTCGGAATGAAGGCTTTAGAGGGCTTAAGATTAGTCGACGTGAAGTGGCCTCGTAATATAATTCATTCCTTTAAAGGTCCTCAATTTGGAGTGAAAGGAATAAGAGAACTATTGAAGATTGATAAAAGACCAATAACAGCAACCGTTCCTAAGCCAAAAGTAGGATATTATCCAGAGGAACACGCGCAACATGGGTATGAAATATGGACGGGAGGCGTAGATTTACTAAAAGATGATGAAAACCTATCGAACCAGAAATTTAATAGCTTCGAAAAAAGGCTCGAACTCAGCATGAAAATGAGAGACAAAGCAGAAAATGAAACAGGAGAAAGGAAAAGTTATTTAATTAATATTACTGCTGAAGTTGATGAAATGAAACATCGTGCTCAACTAGTTAAGAATTATAACAATGAATACATAATGATCGACATTCTTACTATTGGTTGGGCAGCAGTCCAAACAGTAAGAAATATATGTGAAGAATTAGGCTTAGCAATTCACGCTCACAGAGCGTTTCATGCAGCTTTTGATAGAAATCCTAATCATGGAATGAGCATGAAAGTCCTCGCAGAAATTGCAAGGATACAAGGAGTAGATCAACTTCATATTGGAGGTTTGGGAAAGTTAGCTGGTGATAAAAAAGAAGTTCGTGATAATTATGTTAAAATTGTCCTAGACTCAAATGATGCATATGACGAGGTTTTAGAGCAAAACTGGCATACAATTAAAAATTCTCTGGGCGTATGTTCAGGAGGAGTTCATCCCGGAATAATCCATCGATTAATGGAATTATTGTCAACTGATATTGCCGTTCAAGTTGGCGGAGGCGTGTTAGGCCATCCAGGAGGAACGAAGGCCGGTGCAAAGGCTTTAAGACAAGCGATTGATGCTTATATGGATAGTATTAGCGTAAAGGAATATGCAAAAAATCATATCGAGTTAGAGCAAGCACTAGAATTGTGGGGAGATGAAACACCAATATAATACGGGTTAATGTTTAGCTTAATTTAGTTTTTAATTTTTCTTATTTTATTAGAAAAAAATTTATAATGCCATTAATTATAATACAGAGTGATTAGAATATGAGTGAAAACGATACAAAAGAATTAACTATTGAAGTAAAAGATTTAAGCATTGAAAAGGAGCAACATGTTGACGATTTATTGAGGTTTTTAGAGGAGCAACTACCACAAATCGAAATCTCTCGAAGTGGAAACGATGTAGGAGTAATTATGCCACATGAAATGTCAAAAAGAGTTATAAAATTAAGAATTAAAAAATTTTTGCATCAAAAAAATCTTACCGAAAAATTTAGACCAATCTCATATAAAACTTCAGATAATCAAGGCTATATGATAAAAGAGAAAAGAACATTAGAATTAACTTATTATTAGTTTATCTTCTTAACAAATTATTATTAATTTTACAATTAATATCTTAGACGTGATTATTATAGATATTAAAATCAAATCGATCGATGATTTAGTTAGGTGCGTGAACCTTTCAAGCTTGTTAGAGTTATCTGGGTGGCCAAAACCTGGAAATGTTCACAGAACAAAAAATTTCGAAAATACTAGATTTGAACATTTCTTAGCCGGAATTACAGCCATACAACCTAATTTTAGGGAATTGTGTGAAAAAATTTACGATTCTACTGAAAATAATACGCTAAAATTTACTACAATTGAGTTAGGTCTTTTTTATAAGAAATCAGTGAGCGAAATGATGAGGTGGCAATCTGGGGGTAATGTATTATTAGGACACATACTTATCTTGGCTCCTTTAGTTTCCGCTGCTACAATTTGTATGAAAACGAACAAGGTGAAAATCGAAGAATTTGAATTAATTGTGAAGAATCTTATCGAAGATGCTACAGTTGAAGATACTTTAAATTTGTACGATGCAATTAAAATTTGTAACCCTGGTGGATTAGGAAGAATTGAAAAATACGATATTTATGGGGAAAATACATATAAGGAAATAAAGCAAGAAGGAATTACTCTAAAAAAGATTTTTGAGCTTTCAAAAAGTTATGATTTAATAAGTAGTGAGTATTCTAGTGGATTTAATATTATTTTAAAAGAAGGTTTACCGTACTTTATTGAAACCTTTAATAGTTCTCAAGACATTAATATTGCTATCGTGAATACTTACTTAAAATTGCTTAGCAACCATTTAGACACATTAATAATACGTAAGTCAAGTAAAGAAGATGCATTGGAAGTCTCCAAAACAGCTTCAGATATCTTGAGTCATGGAGGTATTTCTACTAAAAAGGGATTAGAATTAACAATTAAATTTGACATAAATTTACATGAAAAAAATGGAAAAATGAATCCCGGAACGACGGCTGATTTAGTGGCAGGAATATTATTTTGTGCTTTAATATTTGGATTAAAGTTTTAACTTTTAGTATGATCTAATGATAATAAAAGTATATAAAAAATGGAGTAAAAACAATGCAATTCTGTGATGAATGTGGTTCCATGTTATTTCCATCAACGGTGAATGGTACAAAAGTATTTAAATGTAAATGTGGCGCGATAAAACCTCTTTCTGATACAAATTCATATAAAATAAAAACCGTAATTGAACAACCGATTAGAAATGAAGTAACAAATCTTTCTGATGTGATGAAATGGAAAGAAGAAAATCTCCGAAGTTCCATTAAAAATTTTAAATGTTCGAAATGTGGTTACGACAAAGCTCATTTAGAAACTAGGCAAACAAGAAGAGCAGATGAGGGTATGACTCATTTTATAACTTGTTTAAAATGTGGAAAGATGAGAAAGATAGGTTCCTAATTAACCTATAAGTCTTTTAATTAAATCTGTTCTTCCAATATTATCAATAAATTTAATTTCTAACGTTTTACTCGTTTTTGTCAACCCTGATATTATGTGAATTTGATCTGAAGCAATTTCTATTCTTTTTTTTATCAAATTTATTAATTCTTTATTAGCTTTGTTCCTAACGGGCTTGGATTTTAACATGATTGATAACCATGAGTCTGTCTCAGAAATTGGCAATATTTCTTGTTTAATAGAATTAGTTTTTACCTTTACTCGCAATAAATAAACATTATTCGCTTTGATTTCAAGAAAATCCATAAAACTTTTTCCCTTTCTTAGAGTCAGATAAATTCATCAATTTTTTCCATTAATAGTTTAAATGAGGGTATTGATAATCTTATTCCACCAGCTAACTTGTGTCCTCCTCCAGTTCCTCCAAGCTTTTGTTTGATAGTATTAATGACTTGGTTTACACCCTTGTTGTCGTTTTCAAGATATTCTCTAGAGCATCTAATGCTTAGTTTAACCATTTGAGTTTTTTTTTCAAGTCCACCTAAAAATAGCATCTTAGAAGGCTCTAATAATTCATTTACAGAGGTAAAACTTGCGGTATCAGACCAATTACTCGGTGGTATTTTACCGTTTCCAGCATCAATATATATTGTATTTTCAGTTTCATAACGAGGTAATTCGTTTGCTAGTATTTTTAAATTCTTAGTTAAAGCATAAATGTATTCATAATAGATTTCTTTGGCATACCGAGTTATTGATTTCTGTTGTATAATTGAAATTGCTGCGCTGATATTCTTAAAAGATAAAATATTCAATAAAATCGCGTGTTCAAAAGCAAATTTCAATAATCCTTGTTTTTGAGGCAATATAGCAAAATGACCTACCTTGATATTAGTATTTTTGAGAATTTGTTGCATTTCAGTTTGATCGAGATCAACCACTTTTTTATTTGGGTTTATTCCTATATTGTTAAGGAATGCTTTAATCTTTTGATCGTCCTCACCCCCAAATCCGTTTAAAAAGGGTAAAATACTATACTTTAGACTATTTTTTATTGAGTTATGCATATTTCCAAATAAAATTAGCCCTTCTTCATCAATAACGAGTTCTTCGTCGCAAATCTCTTGATAGATCTCCTTATTGAACGATTGAAGCTTCTCCATTGACTTTAAAGAATCACCCGCAATTCCAATTACTGCTAGCCAACCTTGTTTGATTATTGATAAATTTAACTTTTTCGCGAACATATACGCTAAAGTAGCTCCTGATACATGATCAAGTCCATCATATCCAAATACTGTAGGATTTACGAAAAAAAGATTTTCAGGTAGCTCATCTAGAACTAAATCGTAATCTACTTCATGATGATCAAGGATATAAAAGTGTTCCTTTCTATTCTTGATAATAGGGACTAATTCTGCTAAATTAGAGCCAATGTCAGTAAGTATCAGTGCCGTTTTATTACTATGAGCGCGGGGTAAAATTCCCGAGAGATAATTTGCCCATGAAACAGATCGATTATATATGAAATAATCGTAATTGAAGTTCATTTTATGGAGCAAGTTTTGAATAATTTGTAAACTACTAATACCATCTGCGTCATTATGGGAGATTGCGATAACATTACTATAGAGATTATGAGAATAATCTTCAAAAAAATCTACAGCGCTATTGAGAGTTTCTAGAAATTTGTTTCGATCTGGTTTTTGAGCCATATAAATCAGTTATTTCAATTTTCGTCATTGCCATGTTTAATGTGATATGAATAGAAAAAAACTATGTAATATTTTAAATTTTCTAATATACTTTATTGTTGAAAACTTGTTTTAAGCGTATGTATGCCTTTTAAAGATGTTATGAATAAAATAAAAATATATTCAATAAATATAAATATTCGTATCAGCAGACAATCGCTGAAATTGAAGTAAAAGTTAAAATCAAAAGAAAAATTAATTAATTTTGATTAATTTTTTGTTTAAAAAAAGTCGTTTTATATTTATAATGATGGATAAATATTTCAAGAAAATTACGATAATTATCATTTTAATCTTAATTGCTTTAGTTCCAATAATTTTTATTGATGATTTTATCAATTCTAATACTTTAGAAAACAATAAACCTACTTTAGGGACGGAACTAAATACAAGCTTATTTTCAGAAGACGATTACACTCCAATTCTAAATAGCCCACAACAAGGTCTTGGAAACATTTCAATAACTAATTGTACTTTTAACGAAGAAGGATTGTTTAATAACTCAGAAGATTACCCTAATTTAATCGACGATTTCAGTTCTGGAGCGTTAAACATCACATATTTAAGCACAAATTATATAGAGACTGTTAAAATCGCACAAGTTAATAACCTTGATGTATCTTTACCACGTTCATATGTAATAACAGTAAAGCTAAACGAGTCCATCAGCATTCAATATAATAGTTCTATAGAGATTTCAGAAGGATTTATGATCTATTGTCCAAGATTGTTTCCGAAAAATCTTAAACAGGTATTTGTTCAAAATCAAACTGATCCGGATATTATTGAACTTACCGAGGGAGACTATTCTCTTGATTCTAATGATTTTTTGAAGTTTCATTATCAAACCTACTACAACACGAGTTTTCATAACTTCTCAATGTATTTTATTTTTGAATACGATTTAACTCCTGTGGGTTGGAAACTATTTCAGAGTTCAGAAGAAATTTTAACAATTACACAACAAGAACAAAATTTTACTCCGTCCTTTTATTATAGTTTTAATTTAACAGGTAGAAAACTTACCAACAATATAACTGCTCCTGCAGCGCTAGCAGATAACCTTGTTATTGAGTTAATTATCGATCCTCTTGATAAAAATTTATTTTATGATCATATTCTGAAAATTAACGAGCAAATTATTATTGATTTCTTAGAACTAGATAATACAATAAAGGTTATGATATCTGCTGACGCGAAAAATTTTTCTTTAGGATTTAAAGCAAATTTCACCCTAAGATTTGAAGACCCCCTTGATTACAGCTGGGCAATTGATAGATTAATTGGAGATAGAAATTTCAGACAAAGAATTTACTTCCCCTCTTTAATCGCTGGCCCAGAACATATCTTTCTTAGAGACATAACGTTAATTGAAAACACAATCATTTTGGATCAAGTCCAAAAAGACGATAGAGATAAACCCATAGGTAATAGCTCGTTATTTGAAAGGCCTTTAAATTGTTACGATGTAGTAACATCCATAACTCAAGGAACAATTGAAAATAGCCTTATTTTTACTGATAACGCTGTAAAAAGGAAGGGATTAAAATTAGTTGTTCCATATCTCATTGTTGGTGAATCTAATCCATGTTCGGTAAATTATTATGCTACAAATGATCTCAAGATTATTCTTACAGACAACACCCGTATGCCTTTGGTTGGATATAGGATTGAATTATTATATTTCGGAAAAAGTTATGGGACTTATATCTCAAATGATTTAAATCAACCTATGACTAAAATTTATTCTGATGAAAATGGAGTAGTTTTAGTTGAAAATGTTCCCAACGGAAATTATACAGTAAAAATTTATCAAGGCAACACACTGATATCAGAATCCTTAATCAACACTTTTAGAGAAGTAAATTATTTTATAACTGATATTATTCACTTTCCACTTTGGATTCTAATATTTGGGGGAATAAGCGGAATTCTGCTATTAATAGGGTTAGTTTTCTATTTTAATTATCTAAAGCGTTCATAAAGAAAATTGATAGTAATTTTCATTGATAATATTGAGAATTTCTTAAGTTTTTTAGAAAAGCGAATAATGGACGAAGTGTTTTACGAATTTAAGGAGATTAAAAACGAATCAGATTTATCCACAGACATTAAAATTGAGATTATTCTTCATTTTCTCGCCAAAGCAGGAGATACATTAATCCTATACGAAACAAAGCAAGTTATTCCAAAAAAAATTAATTTTGACAATGATTCTATTGTAATTACTACTCTACAAAAAATATTCGATCAAATAGATGTTTCCCTAAAGTTAATAAAGGGAAAAATTAGAGAAATATTCCTCTCGTATTCTCCATAAATACTAAGAAATAAAAATTGAACCACTTATTTAATAAATTCCTTACCATAACCAATTAAACGATAACGTCTATTAATAATTCTTGAGATTGCAAAAATTGAATTTGCTGGAGCGCATATTGGTGGGTTTAAATTAAGGATATAGGAACTTTTTAGTATCTTTACTACAATTCCAGCTGTTTTCTCAGTACCAACGACTAATAAAAGCTTCTCATTATGTTTTAGTTGTTGGACTTTCATTTGAACTTCGGACCCAAGAACTCTTTCTAGCAATTTGACCTCTAATTCGACTTCGGATATTACCTCTGGTAAGGTGTCAGGTCTACCAACTAAATGACCTATTAAGGAATCTCCCTTTGTTAATGCGGGATCTAGCTTAGTTCCTAATCCAATTAGACCACCTGGTTTAGCATCATCTAAGAAATTATTTCCCTGACTTATGCTTATTATTTGGGTTTTTAGTGGACTATATTTATTTTTAACCCGAATCCCCGGTCTAATCTCAATATCTTCACCAACTTTGACTTTACCTTTTAAGACAGAACCACCAATAACTCCCCCATTTAATTCATTAATTTTGGTACCAGGGCGATTTATATCGAACGATCGAGCAACTAAGAATTGAAATTCGTCCTCTTCACTAATGTTTGGGGAGGGGATTATTTCTTCGAACGCTCGAACCACTAAACCAAGGTTTGCTCCAAAAACCGCAGAAACAGGGATAATAGGAGCTTTATCTGCGACTGTACCTTTTACAAAGGCTTTAATTTGCTCATAGTTTTCAAGGGCTTGCTTTTTTGAAACAGCATCTATTTTATTCTGAATTATTATAATTTTATTGATGCCTGCAATATTTAACGCCGCTAAGTGTTCTCTAGTTTGTGGTTGGGGGCACACCTCATCCGCAGAAACCAATAAGCAAGCGCCATTCATTAATGAAGCACCACTCAGCATAGTAGCCATTAAGATTTCGTGACCGGGAGCATCTACAAAGGAGATATTTCTTTTAAATTCCAAAGTGCTTGAACAGGCTGGACAAGCAAATCTAGGTTTTCCTTTTTTTCTGGCAGTTTCTGACATATAATATGTAAGATACTCGTCACATTCGGGACAATGCAAAATAGTGGCGTTTGAATATCCTAATTTTATAGAAATTCCCCTTTCTTGTTCTTCGGAGTGTCTATCTGTCCAGTCTCCCGTAAGGGCTTTAACTAATGTAGTTTTTCCGTGATCAACGTGACCAACTAACCCTATATTACATTCTGCTTGTTTCTTTATTAAATCTTTAAGATTACTACCTTTTGAAGGTTTTACTTTTTGAGTTGGTCCAGGTTTTTGAGGTTTTTCTTGCTTGAGTGGCTTGTCTTTTTTCTTTAATTCAGGATAACTTGATTTTTCTTTAATTAATTTTTGAGCGTTTTTAATATACCTTAAAGCTGTGGATTCACCTACTCCTTTGATTTTTAACTGTGTTAATGCTTCTTGAGTTATTGAAGCTAATTTTTCAACTGTATCAATGCCAGACGCTCTTAATCGGTCTGCTGTTGCTTTACCTATTCCCGAAACTTCTTCTAAAACGTACGTCATATTAGCTAAAACTATTTTACTTTGGTTAGTAATAATTTAATAAATTTTCTAAACTCGCTACAAAAATAAAAGGCAGTATTTTTATTAAATTAATCGTTACATATAAGATTTACATAAACTCTTGAGAAGATATATTAATCTATTGTTTCCAATGTTCTAAGGGCACCGGATTTCTTCTCAGGCTCCCTATAGGAAACCCTTAAGAGACTATCAACATAAAAGGTTGAAATTTTTCCACATAATTCACTTTTATGAAGAACATATACTGGAGCAGGATATTTCGATGAATTGATATCACTTTCATCAATACTGAATACTATCCGTTGGTTACAATGAGGGCAAGAGTTAAATCTAAGGGGCATGATAACTAGGTAGTTTTTTTATATAATAAGCGTATTCTTATTTTTAATTTGTTATAATATAAGCAAATATATTTTTAATTCTAAAAAAAAATATATACCAAGTCACTCTCTATTTAATTGATTTTTCATGGGGAAGCTCGAGTTAAAAAAATACATTCTCATTTTACTTACCACATTAATACTTATTCCGCTTATTCCCCTCAATATAGAAGATGGAAATCAAAGCGTTAATCGTCCACATAATCTGATAAACTTGAAAATCGCGACGACACCCGTAATTAATACATCCAAATTACCAGAAATCGATTATAATGCATTAAACGCCTTATGGAACGATCAAAAAATAGAAATGTTAATTATCGTTAATGATTCAAGCTTTGTAAGTGCCGCTACGCCCTTAATGGAGTGGAAGAACGAGAAAGGAGTCAAGACAATCATTTTAACCAACTATTCGGACTATGAAGGGAGGGATAAAGCAGAGCAAATCCGAAACATGATAAAAGATTTCTATGAGAAGGAAAATATTCAATGGGTTCTTCTTGCTGGCGATGCTGAAAATGATCTAATCCCTATAAGAGAAGTATATAATCCTGATGTTTTTGTTACGGGTGAATCGGAGTACTCTTCTTTTGATAATTATTACAAACCAACTGATTTCTATTATGGAGATCTAACAGGATCGTGGGATGATAATAACAATAGCATATGGGGGGAATCTACCGAACATAATGGAGAAATTGATGAAATTTCGTGGATACCAGAAGTTTACGTTGGCCGATTACCCGCTAGTAATCCCTCTGAGCTTTCAGCAATGATTAATAAAACTTTAAAATATGAAACGGATCCTAATATTGGAGACTGGATGAATAAAATGCTGCTCGCAGGAGGAGTTTCAAGTTATTATCAATATCACCCTGATCCTATTAAATTAATCACTGATGAAGACGAAGCTCGTCTTATGGAGTATATTTGGGAGAATTATGTGATTAATGAGATGAACTTTACACACCTAGCAAAAACCACATCCTCATTTACACCAACCATTCCATTACCCCCAAACTCGCTTGGCTCTCTTAATAGCACTAGTTTTCGTACGGAATTTGATTCGGGGTACTCTACAGTAATAATTGCTGGACACTCAGATCCAACTGTGATTACAGATGATAGTAGTGAATCATATTACAATAACGCAGATGCTTTATCAAGTAATAATACAGACATGCCTTCCTTATTTTACGCCGATGCATGCACAACATCCTCGTACGACAAAGGAGATTATAGCATAGGTGAAAGGTTAATTACCAGAGCTGACTCCGGAGCGATTGGTTACATTGGTGGACTACGCGTTACCTGGTATTTTCAAGATGATGAAGAATTAGAAAAAGTCAACAGAGCTAATGCTAAGCTATTTTGGAGAGAATTTTTCACAGAAAAAAAGTTCCAACAAGGAAGGGCTCTATACGATTCCAAGGTTGAGTATATGAATAGCGATTATTTTGTGAGAGGAGAGGCTTCAATGACACAAGGCTTGTATCAACAACAACACCGTAAAAATGTGTTAACTTATAATTTATTAGGTGACCCAGAACTTGATGTATATACAAAGGTTCCTGCAGAAGTTCCAGATTATTTTACCGGGGACATTTATGAAGGTCAATGTATATCGTTTCAGGTAAAAGATAATCTTGGGAGAGTTGTTCCGAGAGCAAGAATTAATCTCCGAACTTTAAATGGAAAGTACCGAACAGTTTATGCTGATGTAAATGGTTTTGTAGATTTTAGGCTACCTGCTGAAGCGAACGAAAACTATAGCGTAATAATCACTGGGCATAATGTAATTCCTTCCTACTTTAATTTTACCACTTTAGCTGATACTGACATACCTGAACTACTTACTGTTAATTATGTCCCTCTAAACCCTACTGCTACAAATAATATTGTATTCTTCTTTAATGCAAGTGATAATCACTCGGGAATTGAAAGCGTATTCTTTTTATTGTCAAAAAATAATTTTTCAGACTTTTCACTAAATAGACTATACAATGATTTCAATATGAATAAACAAGAGTTTAATATTACTTTAAATAAATTAGAACCAGGTGAATATCAATATCTCGTAATAATGAGAGATTATACAAACAAAACTTCTATTTTTTACGAGGAAAATTTAAATTTTTCAATTCCAAAACCAATTATAGATTATGTGCTTATAGTTGCTTCCATTATGATAGTTGGATTAGTTGGAATCTCTATAACGGTCGTTATAATTGGAATGAAGAGACACAAAAAAAACATTAGAAATCTGATATAAGCCTAATAAGTTCAATACAAATCCTTTTAAGTTTAACTATTTGTTATGAAAAAGTTTAATTACTAGTCTTTACTATTTCTATTACTTACAACCACATAAATAAAGCATTTTACAATAATATAGCCGAACATATGAATTGGTTGTTAGTGGTGTCTTTAACCACATTATCTCGTAGCGATTAGCTACAACGCCGGAAGTTAAACTGTTTTGCGTTGCAGATAGTACTGTAGTTGAAAATCTATGGGAACTTGCAAACTGTAGCTTCGGCTACGGTCATGGTAATACAGGATAGTACCCGGTACCATCCGAACCCGGAATCGTAAATGTGGTTTAAGAATATCACTGAAATCCTTATTTCCTTATAAACAATATTTTTAAATAATACATAATAATATTTAGTAAGAGTTAATTAATTGAGTTTTAAAGATTTATATGCCTGGAAAATTTGTAAAAATTTTAAAGACAATTGGAAGAAAGTGGTTTATATTTCTCGTTGCTATAATCCTTATCGTTTTTTTCTTTAATCAATTAGCTGCTATAATAATCACCGTTATTACTATTAGCTTATTCGCTCTTTCTTATGTACCAACTTTGTTGTTTTATAAAAAACTTGATAAATTTTTGAATGAGGTAGATTCAATTGAAGACAAGGACATAGCACGAAAACTTAAACATCCACTAGCTCAAATACAAGGAAAGATGTATAAATTATCAAAAGAGCAAAGTAAAAAGAGTTCCCTAATAACTTTCATTAACGGACACTATATTTTTTACAACGAGAAGATAATTACAAATTTTAAAGCGTATTATAATAAAGGCTTAGGAGAAAAAGAGATTCTCGAAAAATTAAAGAAATTCGATATAAAAACTAGAACCGAAATTAAAACAATTGAAGAGACTTTAATAAAACACGAACGATTAGAAGCGAGAAAAGTCTCTGTTAAAGAGTATAGAGATAAAATAAGATATTCCTAAACTAATTCTTTATTGAATATTAACCTTCATTTTCATCTGTGATTTTAATGACTGTTCCTTCAACCTCTATGGGGTTACCTCTATCATCCTTTATCAAGTGAGAATTTAATTGAACGGTTATTATCTCCCCACTAGGAATCTTAAGTTTTGTGACAAAGTTCTTAATATTATCGTTGTCTAATAACCCCCGATAATAACGTCCTTGTTCATTTAGATTAGAAAGAAATTGTGAGGATTGAGACCCAACTAAAGAAATGTTTTCACCTAAACCTAAAATTTTGTTTAATGCCGCATTATGCATCAGTAACTTGCCTTTAAATTCTCCCTTATAGAAGCCAACATCTAAATCGTTTAATATTTTTTTGTAATTTTCTTCAGATTTTCGCAATTCTCTAGTTCTTTCTTCTACTTTTTGGATTAATGTCTGATTTAACAATCTCAAATCCTTTTCAGAGTTAACTAGCGTTTCTTCCATTGATTTTCGTGTTGTAACATCCCTTAATATCATAATAGCTAACTCTGTTTCTCCTTCCAAATTTATCCCTGCTGTACTTGAAGTACACCAAAAATTCAAATTTTCCATATTAATAGTGATGAATTCCTTCTCGTCCTCGTGTATTTTTCCATCTCTAAAGGTTTTGAGGGCTAAGCATTCCGTACACGGCTTTCCTCGACGACTGAAAATTTTGTAACATTTTTTTCCAGTTAATTTCAATCCAAAAAGTTGTTTAGTGACATTGTTGGCCCAAACTATATTAAAATGATTATCTACAAGATAAATTGTTTCGGTTAAAGAAGAAATAATTCCCGCGAGTAATTGATGACTGCTCTTGAGTGTTTCTTCAGCCCATTTACGTTCTAATGCATTACCGATGATTTCAGATGTAGTACGAAGAATCTCAATATCAAGTTCGTCCCAGTTACTTATTTGATGTATGTTATCGAATCCTATGTATCCAAAAGATTCTTCTTTAATTTTTATAGGAAATCCAAGAACAGAATTAATATCTAATTTTTCTAATTCTTTTTTAAGTTTGAATGATTCTTCTGGAAGCTCCGAAGTATCTTTTATGTGGATTAGATCATTCTTTCTACCACGATTAAAGATCCAAGGGAATGTTGTTTCATTTATGTTTGTTAAATTTATCATTTGTGGTTCTATACCCTCAGCACACCACTCTTGTATATAAAACTCAAGTGAACCCTCATCGTTAAAAAGTAAAATATATGCACGTGAGGCACCCATTAGAACACCCATCTCAAGAAGAGATGTACTTAAAGCCTTATCAATGTCTAAAGTACTAATAAGCCTAGAAGAAATGGCAGAAACAAATTTCTCGTTTTTGAGTTTTCGCTTTATTTTTTGCTCGAAATTCTTTCGCTCTGTAACATCATTTATGAAAGATTGTACCATTGGTTTGTTGTCAAGATTTACCAAAGAAATATGATTAACAATCCAGGATTTACTCCCATCTTTTTTTAATATTTCAAATTCAGTATGCTCAATTGGTTTTCCTTCAATTAGATGAGATATTCTTGTTTTAAATATAGGAATTAGCGTAGGAGAATATATACCTAATTTGAAATAGTTTTTTCCAATTAGATCTTCTTTCAGATATCCAAATTGATTCTCTGTAGCCAAATTACAATCAAATAGTATACCTGTTAAATCCGTTAGTACAATTGGGATAGGAGATCGTTCAAATAGTAGTTTATATTTTTCTTCAGAATTTTTGAGTCTTTCTTCTGCTAGAACCCAATCAGTTATATCTTTAATGTGAACAATTATTAAATCAGGTGGTAAGTGGTGAATGTTAAGAGAATTGTATTTTATTTGTCCGGTAGCTTGTGCTATATAATTGGATTTTTTAGAGATACTTTTTTTCTCTTGAAATGACATCTTTATCGCTTCGACAATATCGGGCCTATCTTTATGTATTTCAGATGCTTTTACGCCTATAAGATCCTTGATTTTGCCGTCAGTTATTTGTTCGGCTGCAGTATTATAATCAATTAATATAAAATCATCATCGTGTTTCTGCCAGATGTATGATGGAATAGGAATACTATTAAAAAATTTGTTAATGTTTTCCTCTAAAAGAAATGGTTTAACCTCAAGATCCTTCATTGGATTCACTTAAAGCAACTGATTTTATCATTCTATATTTATTCACGAATTAAATCTAAACACATCAAATTTAATTGAAATCTATGTCAACTAATAGTTCATCAGATGGGTATATAATACTATGTGAATTGCATAAAAATCGTTTTAAAATGAAAAAAAAAAGTAAATATCAACTTAAATATTCAAATCTCCAAAGTTATAATATTTTCTCACGGGTTTCTTAACGTTCCAAACGCATTCTAATCCTTTAGGAAATTGTACTAAATCTCCTTTTTTAAATTCAAGTTTCTCTCCAGTTGTATTGTCGGTTACTTCTACCTCTCCCTCTAAAATATAGCACGTTTCAGTATCACTGTAAGACCAATCAAAAATACTTTTTTCTTTTTCCCAAATGCCCCATGACTTTATTCCTAATTTATCCAACTCTTCTTCGGTTGGTATTTTCTTTTTCATAAGTAATACACCTTATTGAAATCTGATTAACAGAATTTAAAATTTTTAATCAATTATAAGAAAGAATTAATTAAATAAAAATTGTTTAATCCTGTTTTAGTTTTTTATATCGCTAAACTTTTTCAAAGAATATAAAAAAAACATGTAAGATATTAAATTTAGTTAAGAAGATAATAAAAACTTAAAAAAGAAATAGAATTTAAATTTACTTAAATCAAAAAGGTAAAAAATGAAAATTATTATTAACTAATAAAATAATATTTAAAAATTATCTTCAAAAATAGTAATAATAGCCATCAATCTATCGAAGAATATTAATCTTGTGAGAAATCAGGAAATATGAAAAAGTTTATATTAAAAATTCTTTTAGCTGGCGAAGGCGGTGTCGGCAAAACCACGCTTCTTCATCGTTATGTAGAAGGAAAATTTAGTGCTGAAACACGTATGACTATTGGCGTTGAATTTTTTCTTAAAGAAGTAGAAATCGACACTCAGTACTGTACTCTCCAATTATGGGATTTTGGTGGCCAAGAAAGGTTCAGATTCTTGTTAGAAAGTTATGTTTTAGGTGCAAAAGGAGCTTTATTACTGTTTGATTTGACTCGCCCTATTACATTAGAAAAGTTAGAAAATTGGGTAAATATTTGCCGAAGAGGGGATCCTGATTTACCAATTCTCTTTTTAGGCACGAAACACGATTTATCTAACGATATAATGGTTACTGACGATTATGCATTAGAATTTAAAGAAGCATTTAATTTGTTCAATTATTTAAAGGTTTCAAGTAAATCTGGAGAGAACGTTCAGAATGCATTTAACTTATTAACCAAAAGAATATTAGATCGTCAAAGTCATTAAATATTTACTTATAGTGGAAATGTTAGAAAATCTCATAATAATTGACGCTAATTTTGTTTTACTTCCATTTCAGTTTAAAATTGATTACCTAACCGAAATTACTTCGAGTTTGGAAGGCATAACACGATTTTTTGTATATAAGCAAATCCTCAACGAATTAGAAGCTAAGAAACTTCGAGAACCAAATGCTACCAAGTTTCACATGAATTTAAAATCGGGACTTTTATACCTAGAAAAAAATGATAATAATTTCGATATCCTCTATAAAGAAAACATAAAATCAAAAGAAGAAACTACCGACGATTTTCTCTTAAAAATTTGCTTAGAATTAAAAGAAAAAAACAATAAAGTATATCTAGCATCAAACGACGCAGATTTACGTAGAAAAGCAAGGAAAATAGGAATTAGTACGATTTTTTTGCGACAGAGAAAATATCTTTCTTTTGATTGAATTTGATCTTATAAAAATTCTTTAAGTATTTAAGTAATTCTAAATCCGATTTATCAAAATTTCATGCAAATCTTCGGGTGTAAGGTGAACTGGATTGTTTTTTAATCCCGTTCTTTCTACAATATTATTAACATCTGTAGGGTTGATCCCATACTTGCCTAGCCTATCGATGTTTAACTTCTTAGTCCAAATTTCTAGCTTATCTACTAATATCGAACAATAGTAGGGAACATTAATATCATCAAAACTTTCCTTTCCATTGATTAATGCACCAACTATAGCGTGCTTGAATAAGGCATTTTCACCTTCTGTACCTAATAGCTCTAGTCTCTTTATATTCACCTTAGTGCTTTCAGCAAGTAGCGTCCCACATACGACACCGTGAGGAATATTAAACAGACCTCCTATGGAAGACGCGAAACCATGAACGATTCCTAATCCTGCGTTTGCAAGAACAATTCCGGACATCAATGAACCATAAGACATGGCGGTTCTTAGATGTAAGTCTAAATGTTTCTCACTGCAAACGGGAATAATCGCGTCCTTCATTTGCTTTACACCACTCATTGCTAATGCATCAGTTAAAGGATTTGCTTTAGGTGAGACAAATGCTTCTAGTAATTGTGTGAAGGCATCCATTCCACAGGATGCAGAGACTGATCTGGGGCAGGATAATACAAGTTGAGGATCGATAACGGCATAATTTGGAATTAAATTATCGTGACGAAGAGATTTCTTAAATCCTCCCCTTCCTACCTCAGATATAACGGCATTCTTAGTTGCTTCGCTTCCAGTCCCCGATGTTGTGGGAACAGCAATATATGGGATTTTCCTACCATCGTGAGTTTTATTTCCAACTCCTTCAAGGTAATTTTTGATTGAATCAACTTTAGGGAGCATTGCAGAAATCGCTTTACCCGCATCAATAACGCTTCCTCCACCAATTCCAACAACAAGTTTTATTTTTTGATTTCTAAACTTTTTCACCGCTTCATCAACTAATGTTGGGGTTGGTTCTCCGTTAACCGAAATTTCTGAGAAATTAATGGCTTTCTTTTGCATCGCATTTACAATTTCATCCCACTTTCCTGATTTTTTAAGAGATGATCCTCCGATTACAAAAAGAACATTACTACCAAATTTTGGTATTAATTCGTATATTTCTTTTAGTTTTCCAACGCCGAAAATGAGGTGTGGTATGCTAGCAAAATTAAAATCTAAAAACATATCATCTACCTATTTAGAATTAAAATTAATAAGATTTTTAACTTAATTTAATTTAGATAATTTGTTTTGAATAAATAAGTTATAGTTTTGGTGATAGAAAATCAAACACATTAATGAAAACGATTTTCAGTATCGAGGAGGAGATTCTGGAGTTAAATACTTAATGCGGGGGCCTAGTATTGACTGGGGTGTTATACGCCTCAACCCAGGTGAATCTTTAGCTGGAAAAGCTCATGGCCACGAGTTTATTGATGAAACCTTCTATTTTGTTCAAGGAAATGGCATTATGATTATTAACGATAAAGAAATAAATGCTTTAGAAGGAAGTGTCTTCTTGGTTGAACCACAAGAAATGCACAATATTCGAAACCAAAGTGATAAAACTATAAAGATCGTTTTTATCAAAGGAGAATATAAACCTGAAGATAAAATCTAGTAACAAGAAAATAAAAAAAAGGGAAAAACTTTGGCTAAAAAGCAAGGAAAACAAGTAAAGAGAGGAAAAAGTAGAGGTCCTTATGTTCCACCAGTTGTTACGCGTGTGAAATTTCCTACTAAAAGGATTGGGGAAATGTTTGGTAGAGTTACAGACATATATGGAAACGAACGAATGGGAGTATTTTGTGAAGACGGAAAACATAGAGTGGGTAGGATTAGAGGTAAAATTAAAAAACGTGTTTGGATAAGGAAGGGTGATTTAGTAATAGTATCTCCTTGGGATTGGGAAACGGAAACCCCGGATAAACCTGGGAAATGCGAAATAACTTGGCGATATACTAATGCAGAAATTTCTTGGCTTGAAAGAAATCGAAGGATTCCAGAAATATTAGATATAAATAACATACCTCTCTAATAACATAAGAGAAGTCGAATTTATGAGAATAGGTAAGGTTCTGCTTCCAATATTAAATATCTTTAAAAAGCAAAATTTTTTAATTTAGAATTTCCTTTATATTTTAGACTTCTGTTCTAAGAAATCATAATTTAAGCATCTTAAATTTGGATAATTCAAATAAGGAAAAAGTGAAGAAGAATGGTTGACCAAGAGGACCCGGTAGAAAATAAAGGGAAAGATGATGAGGAATTAGATAATGCCATTGTCGTAACTGAGTTTGACAAAGATGATGGAAGTGAGCCCGCTACTACTCTATTTGCAGTACGAACTACAATTAATCAAGAAAGCAATATCTTAAGACAAATTTTTTATCGGTTTAAAATCTTGGATTCGGTTCCTGATATTAGAGCGATGCTCGTATCCCCATTATTACCCGGTTATGTATTCTTTGAAGCTCCTCAAAAGAGATCTGTCCAAATAGCTGTACAAGGTATTCCTCACATAAAAGGAAGAATCGTTCAAAATATTGACTTAACTGAGTTGAAGCACGTTTTACTCCCTAGAAGCGTTACAGAATATTTAGAATCAGGTGATACGGTTGAAATTATAAGCGGAGTGTTTGAAGGGTCAAGAGCGATTGTTATGCGCATGCCACACGATACATCAAGTAGCGAGGAGGTTGTAGTACGTCTACTACAAGAAGAAACACCCATAACAATTAAAATTCATGGAGATTATCTTAAACTAGTTGAAAAGAAGAAACTCGAAAAGGAACCGATCCCAGAAATAAAGCTAACTGATGAGGAAGTAGCAACCGATTTAGATAAGGCAATTAGTTTCGATGACGATTATGACGAATACGAAGAAGACGCAGCTGAAGGTGTTAAAACAGAAAATTCCGAGGTATTATATGAGGACGACGAGGAAGCTGACGATGACGATGAGTGGGCTAAATTTGATGGCTTCTAAATTCTTTTTTTTCTTAAAAAAATACGAAATTAGATAGTATTTCGTCTTTTATTAGCTATTGACAAAAAAGGCGTAATCTAATTGCTTTTAGGTAAGAATACCGATTTATACAAGAGTTTTTAAATCTAAACTATTATTAAAAGATTATAAAATCTCTATCCGTGAGTTAAAAACAAATATTTCTACAAAGTATTATGATAAAAAATATCTTCATAATGAAATCTTCAGGGGAACTACTTTTCTATAAAACTTATGAAGATATTTTTGACATTAAACTTACTAGTAGCTTCTTAAGCGCTATTTTTTCCTTCGTAAAGCAGACTTTGAAAACAAAAGAGCTATCAGAAATTGAAGTAGGACCTTTTAGATTTATCTTTGAAGTTGAAAAAGCAGACTCCAGCGAATTAATGTTTGCGTTATTTAGCGATAGAACTGATAATCTTGTTGAGTTAAGAAACCAATTAAGGGCAATTAAAAGCGAATTCTTATATGAATTTGATCTTGGACATTTAACTGAAAATTTCGATGGTGAAGTCTCCAAATATCAAAACTTTGATAAAAATGTCGATGAAATCATCGAAAGTAAAAAACTAGTTTCAGAAGAAATACAAAAGGATTTGATTGAAGTTTTTAAAGAACTCCATACTTTTTCTTCATTCGTCATCTCTTCCGCTTTATTAACTCAAACCGGAAGAGTTATCGTTTCTTACCTTAGTTCCAACGTTTTATCCGATATTATAAGGTTGTTAGAAAGCCGATTTATAATTGGAAATTCAAGAATCAACGAGTTAATCTCACTCGAAGAATACGGTATCTTATCTTTGATAGGAATTGATAACTTTATTTCAATTATTCAATTTAAGAAAGATTGCCCATTCGAAACCGGATTAATTATAGCTAAGAAATTTTCGAATCGTCTAAAAAACTTAATTATCTAAAATTATCGACTGGCTATTACTATTTTCGAGAAATATTAAAAAGTTAGATAGCTTTTCTTTTCATAGATTTATTCCTTATAAAAAATTCAAAATTTTAAAAAGTAGGAGATATAAAAAATGGAAGAAGAAGAAAAAACCAAATTTATGAATCAAGCTATTAATGAAGAGATTCTGGAGAAATTAAGTCTAAAAAATAGATACGCGTTTTTGAATACGAATTTTATGACGATTCTTGATCAAAAACAAATGAATTTTCTTAAGAAAGCGCAAAAGTTTTGTATACGATACGAAAAAAAGAACAACATCACTCACGCTCCAGATGAAGAATTCTACCACTGGATTCCCGATTTTGGAAAAGAAGGGTTGATATCTCGTGCTCATCCCTACGAAGAAATTGATATGGATTTTACATATAATGGATTAACAACAGAATTGATGAGATGTTTAACCTTAAGCTTTTTTGACCCTATGTTTTCTATGGCTGGAGGAGCAACTATTTTAGCTATTAATCCTGTTTATTATCATCACGAAAATATACCCATCAGATTAGAAATTCTAAAAAAATTTGTAACTGGTGAAACTCCAGGAGCAATTTTGATCACAGAACCGGAACGTGGCTCAGACGCAGTTCACATGTTAACAACCTGCACCGAACAGGACGACGGCTCGTTTCTTTTGAACGGTGAAAAAATTTACAACACCAACGCTCCTAAAGCGGGTTACGTTGTAGCGTATGCAACAGCAGAACAGAACAACGGAAACACAATGGCCCAATTCCTTATTGACACTTCTTGGGATGGATGGGATTGCAAGCGTGTTATGATCCCTTGGGTTAATAAGGTCTGGATTGGTCATGAACATCTTACTGATTTGCGAGTTCCTAAGGAATATGTTCTTGGAGGAGTTGGAAAAGGTCGAGAACACCTATTCGAAGGGTTAGTTCCTGAAAGAATAGGTATTGCACTTGATGCAACATCTCAGTGCTGGAACGCAATAGCTCACGCAGCAATATATGCAAACAATAGAAAACAGTTTGACCAGGTTATATTAAAATTCCAAGGCGTAGGCTTTTTATTAACGGATTTGTGGGCAAGATTATCAAATGTTACACAGGGATTATTGCGATTCTGTGAGCAATACGACGCTAAAGTTGAACATTATGGCGGTGAAATTCCAAAAAACCTCGCTCAGGCTATGGTAGCTGGAGCAAGTCAATATAAATACCATACATGCGCTCTCTCCAGAGAAATCTGTTATGAAGCTGCAAATCTCATGGGAGGAGCAGGTTTATCGGATAATACATTAATGCATGATCTTCTAAACATATCCAGAATTCAAGAAATTGTGGGGGGCTCTAGACAAATTCAGCAATACATCCTCAGTATGGCTATGAGACAGCTCTACAAGATGACTGGGATATAGAGAATTCATTAAATTTTACTTTTTTTTTTCTCTTTTTTTTTTTTCTGATAAACAAAATTAAAAAGAGAATTCATATTTCTCTTAGTAAGACTATTTCTCTAGTTAATTTCAAATAGATTAACAAAAAAGGAGTAAAAAAAATGGAAGAAAATAAAAAAAAGAGATATATGACTCAAGCTGTAAATGACGAGATTTTATCTAAATTAAGTTTGAAGAATAGATACCAATTCCTAAACACTAATTTAATGACCGTTTTAGAACCTCCCGAATTTAACTTTTTAAAGAAGGTTCAAAAATTCTGCATGCGCTTCGAGAAGAAAAACGAGATCACTCACGGTCCCGAAGAAGATATCTACGACTGGATTCCAGCTTTTGGAGAAGAAGGATTAATAACAAGAGCTCATAAATTTGAAATGCTCGATATTAATTACGAGGAGTATGGTGCTACTATAGATTTTATGCGGATTCTTGCTTTAGATTTTTTTAATCCCCAATTTGCTTTGGCAGAAGGCGCCACCGTACTAGCGATTAATCCGCTAGTCGAACATCACGATAATGTACCGATACGGTTAGAAATTTTGGAAAAATTTGTGACAGGGCAAACTCCAGGAGCGATTTTAATAACCGAGCCAGAGCGTGGCTCTGATGCGGTTCATATGTTAACAACATGCACCGAGCAGGATGATGGTTCGTTCCTTTTAAACGGAGAGAAGATTTACAACACCAACGCTCCTAGAGCAGGTTATGTTGTAGCGTACGCCACAGCAGAACAGAACAACGGTAACACAATGGCTCAATTCCTTATAGACACTTCTTGGGACGGATGGAAATGTGAACGTGTTTTCATTCCTTACGTACCAAAAGTCCATTTAGGAAAAGAAACATTCACGAATTTACAAGTACCTAAAGATTATGTGTTAGGCGGCGTAGGAAAAGGTCGCGAACATTTATTCGAGGGCTTGGTCCCTGAGAGAATTGGAATCGCTATTGATTGTATTGCCGCTTGTTGGAACGCCCTTTCTCACGCAGCTATATATTCTAACAATAGAAAACAATTCAATCAGGAGATTCTTAAATTCCAAGGAGTTGGTTTTCTTTTAACAGATTTATGGGCTAGGTTGATGAATGTAACCTTAGGCTTGTTAATGTTCTGTAAGAGTTACGATAGTAAAGTTGAGAAATTTGGAGGAACCATTCCAAAAAATATTTCCCAGGCTATGGTCGCTTCTGCAAGCCAATTTAAATATCACGCTGCAAAACTTTCCCGAGAGATTTGCTATGAATCAGCAAATCTTATGGGGGGTGCGGGATTAAATGATAATACTATGATGCAGGACCTCGTAAATATGTCAAGGATTGCTGAAATTGTAGGTGGTTCGAGACAGATACAAACATATGTATTATCCATGGCTATGAGACAACTATACAAGATGACAGGAATTTAAACTTATTTCCTTTTTTTTTTATATTTTTACTGAGTATATACTAAAAAGCTCAAAAGTGAAATGTGAGCTTCAAAGAACAATAAATATTCTTAAAAAATACTAATACCTCAAATTACCTAAAATTAAAAAATGAAAAAAAATGTCAGTTAAGATCTAGGACACTGACATTTTATAGAGAGTTCTGAGGCTTAAACTCATTATATATTGTTGAATTTGTCGGCTACCTCCGACAATTTCCTGGATTCTCGAAATGTTAAGATAATCGTGCATCATGGTGTTATCACACAAACCAGCGCCACCCATGTTATTAGCACATTCGTAACACACCTTTTTCGAGAGTTTGGCTGCTTGATATTTAAATTGGCTTGCAGAAGCGACCATAGCCTGGGAGATGTTCTTAGGAATTTCTCCCCCAAATTTCTCAAATTTCTCGTCATAAGACTCGCAAAATTTCAAAAGTCCAATAGTTAAATTGGTTGTTCTCGCCCACATATCAGCAAGTAAGAAACCAACTCCTTGGAACTTAAGGATTTCCTGGTTAAATTGCTTTCGATTATTTGCATAGATTACTGCATAAGCAAGCGCGCCCCACGCTTCACTAACACCCATTATTGCAATAGAAATTCTTTCTGGAACTAACCCTTCGAATAGGTGTTCCCGACCTTTTCCAACTCCTCCCAATATGTATTCTTTGGGTACTCGAAGATTCGTGAAAGTTTCTTTCCCGAGATACAACTTGGGTACCCAGGGAATATTAACCCGTTCAACTAGAAAACCGTCCCAATTTGAATTTATTAAAAATTGAGCCATTGTGTTTCCGTTGTTCTGTTCTGCTGTTGCGTAAGAAACAAGCCATTTAGATTTAGGTGCGTTGGTGTTATAGATTTTTTGACCATTTAAAAGGAACGAACCGTCGTCTTGCTCGGTGCATGTGGTTAACTGATGTACTGCGTCAGAGCCTCTTTCAGGCTCGGTAATAAGGATTGCGCCTGGAGATTTCCCAGTAACTAAGGCTTTAAGAGCCTCTAATCTTACTGGAACATTTTCGTGGTGTTCATACACTGGGTTGATTGCTAAAACTGTAGCTCCCCCTCCCATAGCAAATTGGGGATCAAAAAAATCAAGTGCGATGTTTCTCATCAAATCCATCGCTAAACCCCATTCTTCATAATGCACATCACATACATCAAACGTATGTTGTCGAGTTATGTAACCTTTTTCCCCAAATGCGGGGACCCAGTCGTAGATATCTTCGTCGGGACCGTGTGTAATTTCGTTTTTCTTCTCGAAACGCATGCAAAATCGCTGGACATCTTTAAGGAAATTAAATTCTTGCGTAGAAAGAATAGCCATTAA
The DNA here is from genome assembly GCA_013375495.1 of Promethearchaeota archaeon. Next base: position 47,774 of record JABXKC010000009.1, on the reverse strand, counting down.
ATTGTTGTTTAGAAATGAATATCGATTTTTTAGGCTAAATTTCGCGAGAATATCGTCATTTACCGCTTGAACTTCAAATTTTTTACCTGGCATTTTAATTTCACAACCTTTTATGATTTTAAATTAATTAAATACAAAATGGAGAATACAATTTTCTATTTTAACCTTTTTTTCAAATAACTATCTATATTAATTCAAAACAACTAAGAGATATGTTAAATCTTAATTAATATCCAGGTTATTTAATAATAGTATGAAAATTTTAATAACTGGAAGCTCAGGTTTCATTGGTTCTGCCTTAAAACGATTACTAGAAGAAAAATTTATAGAAATCGTTACATACGATATAAAAGAGAATCAATTGGATGATGTCAGAGATTTTTCAGCTTTACAAACTAAAGTTATAGGTGTGGATGGAATCATTCATCTAGCAGCAGTAAGTAGAGTAAAAATTGCTCACGAAAATCCTTTAGAGTGCATCAATACTAATATAGGAGGAATCATCAACGTACTTGAATCTGCTAGAACACTTATTTCTGAAGATAAACATCCATGGGTGATATTTGGGTCTTCGAGAGAGGTTTATGGAGAACCCCTAAATTTACCAGTTGTAGAAACTTCAAATCGTAAAGCTATTAATGTCTATGGGGTTTCTAAATTATCTGGAGAAGAACTTTGCAAAGTCTATGTAGAAAATTATGGATTAAAAATAAGGGTGCTAAGGTTTTCAAACGTGTACACTGGAATCAATGACCATTTGGATAGAGTTATTCCTAAATTTATATTGCACGCTTTCAATGGAGAAGATCTGGTAATTAATGGTTCGGGAGAAGAAATATTTGATTTCACTTATATTTCAGATACAATTCAGGGAATTTGGGGTACTATTCAAGAAATAGAGAGGAATTCGCACTTATTTGACGATTTTAATCTATCTACAGGAGTTCCAGTGTCATTAAAAGAATTAGCGGAAATTATTATTCAAAAAACGAGAAGCTCGAGTAGAGTTAAATACACGAAATCTAGATCTTACGATGTCAATAAATTTTACGCGGATCCTGAGAAGGCAAGAAAGAAAATTGGATTTTCTCCCAAAACAACATTAGAAAAGGGAGTTGTTTTAGTTATAAAGGAATTAAAGAGTTTAAAAAAAGGAAAAATAAAATAAAAAAAGGTCTTTTAAAAATTAATCGTCGTCTTCATCGTCACCCATTAAGGATTCGATTTTCTCTTCTAGTTCTTCGATTTGGTCATTAAGGGCATCAATTTTTTTGTATGTTTTGCATGTTTCACATGCGTCATCCTCAGAACATTCAGGAAGGGTGTCACAAACTTCTTCGAGTTGGTCCATTTCATCTTTTAATTTTTCAACTTGATCTTGGAGATCATCAATACTCATATTTCACACCTTTTAAAATAACAATTTAAGATATTATTTTTGGTTTAATTTATTTTTTTTTATCATTTAGAAACTTATAAATGTTGTAATAAAAAAGAAAATTTGAAGTTTTAAAGCTTTTTATTTAGCTTTTAATTTATTCAATTGATTTTCAATGGTTTTGTTCAGAGAATCAATTTCTTTGTCGAGTTTTTTCATCTCTGCAGAAATTTTTTCGAATCTACTCTCTTGGTCGTTTAATTTTTTAACATATCGTTCTTTTAAAGTCATAGATTGGTTATCGTCTCCTAGTACAGATATGTTTTCTCTCAGCCTTGATTGTTCGTCTGACATCCCATCTCTCTCCTCGTATAATTTTTCTCTCTGATTTGTTTTATCATTTAAAGTCTGTATTTGCTCTGCGATTTCTTTTAATTGAGCTTCAAGCTTTTCGTTAATAAATTTCTGCTTAACATAAAACCCTACTCGTTTTAAAATATCATCTTTCGACCAGTTTCTTATGTAATAGCTTGAATAATCTTCGCGTTGTTCTTTTATTTTAAATGTAATTGCGTCCTTAGGTTTCAATGTGATCTTAAAGCGCCAATAATTCGGAGTTTCTTCGGGTTCGATAGGTTTTTCGATAAATTTATATCCATGGGTTTTAGGATGGTCTAAATAAAGCTCTTTTTCTTCGTTTGTTTTATTATTAATTTTATAGGTCGTCATGAGGTTTGTGTAATAATATTCGTAGGAATATCCACTTCCAATAGTTATTTTGTGTACACTTGAGCTTTCAGAATTAGCCTCGTGGGTTATTATTACTGCCTGTTCGACGGCGTAATTCAATAGTCGAGTATCCTCTTTGTTTAGAAAAGGGATTATCGCTTCCCCGGCTAAATTATCGTCATAAATTATAGTAACTGGCCCTCTTTCAAGCGTTAAATTGGTATTATTTGTGATTTCGAGACAAGCGTTCGGATTTCTATCGTATTCGTTTTTGTTGTATAATAAAACGCGTCTTGCCTTTATAGATTCTGTTAAAATAGGAACTAAAGCGGATTGTTTTCTTTTTATCGAAACTAGGTTTGATATATTATACTCAAATAATTCCCCTAAGTCTTTGGTTTGTATTTTTGTTTGGGATTTTACTTTATCAAGTAAAGCGTCGTCTGACATAACACTTTGCATACCACCATATCCTATTGCTCCTGCAGGTGCAGGTGGGGGGGCTCCCCTTAGAGCTACTTTACCTCTTTTTCTCATTGCACTCGGTTTGGCTTCCATTTCTGACATAGCGTAATCTTTGTATTTTTCCATTTCAAGGCCCTCTTCGATTTCAGTAGGTCTTACGCTTAGAACCTTCGGGGGACGGATTACTGGACGTTGAATAAATATAGGTCGATAAAATTCGTATTTAAAAGAAACGGGCATTCCCGCAACTAAGGATAACTCAACATCCTCCCAATCTTGATTAGTAGTGTTTTCAATAAGGCTCCAGCCAGAAAGTAGACATTTTTCTTCCAGTGCTTGCTCCTTGCTCATTATTAAACGATATGAGGTTTTCCATATTGGACTTTCTCGAATATAATAGACAAAAATGATTCTTTCAACCTCATCGTTTCCTCCAGATTCGCAGTTTATTACAATTTTTTTTGCGTCCTGCTTTTTCCCCGATATAACGGTATCGAGAAAAAATTTGAGATCTTTCTTAATATCTTCATTTATGATATCCAAAGATTTAATATCAGTGAAATTTATTTTGGAAATTACATCATCATCCTTGAGAATAATTAACAATTTTTCAACAATTTTATCATTTTTGCTCATTTTTTCAAATTCTTCTATTCCCATTATCGTTCCCGATATAGATTCTTTTCCAGTAATCGCTAGATTAATTCTTGCTCCTTTTATTTGAGTAATTAACGAGGAAAAAGAGTCTCTATCTGGAATGTCCAACATAATAGATTTTAAGAGTTGAGAAGTATCTAAAGCTGCATCATAGGATATCGAGCTTATATAACCTTTTTCGCTGGTATCTAAAACAAAGAGCGATTTTAACACATCATCCATTTCGTCTATTTTAAACTCTAACTCAAAAGTATCAAGTCCCTTCACACTTCCCTCGAGAATGTAATAGGAAACTCCATGCTTAAAAATTATGACCTTTTTGACATTTAATTTCGACATAAAGATAATATATTGACCTACTAATATAAATCTTGATTCTTGATAAAAGGCTTAAGAGAAGTAGAGTGAAAAATTAAAAAAGAATTATTATAGATTTTCTTTAATTATTTCAAGAGTATCTTCTTCGATGGTTTCTTTGGGATGTTCTTTAATCTGTCCTAAATATTCACCATTCTTATTAAAGAAATAGAAGGTTGGAATCGCTTCTAACTCAAACTTAGGGTTTACCGCTTCAGGAGGAGACCTTTTTTTATGCCATAATGTCTCTCCTGGTTTATGTAAAGCATTAACCATTATACCGTACAAGATGCGAAGCTCAATATCGTTTGTTTTCATGCGTTTTATAAGTTTGATCATGCGTGGTACGTTTTTGTGGCAATCTGGACACCAATCAGCCCCTAAAGCTACTATTTTTAACTTTTCATTTTTAATTTTTATAATCTCTTTAATCTCTTTTAATTTTTCAGCTTTTGGTTCGTAAACTTTATAGTTGTATTTTATTTTTTCTCCGAATTCTCTGAGGTAATCATCGGGTGCCATCGTAGGAGACACAAGATCGGTCCACTTTAAATCAAGATTTTTCTTCATATTTACTATAATATTTTTTCTGTTTAAAAAAAATTGTATTAATGATTTATAAAAGTAATACTGAAGGAATACTGAAAGAGAATATATAAATTTTTAGAATTTTTGTAATAGCTTCTTTTTTTATTTATAAAGATAAAGGGTAAAAAAGATAAACTAAAATTGCGTTTTAGTATCCAAATTATAAAATTTATTTTCCTTGAAGTGATTTATTATATTAGGAGGTTTTAGAGGTCAATTATTAAAAATAGACTTAACAAAAAGGCACATTTCGGTTGATCCTATTAGAGAGGATATCGCAAAAGACTTTTTAGGCGGGGCGGGATACGCTTGTCGTTATTTATACGATAAAATAAGCAGAGAAACCGATCCTCTTTCTCCAGAAAATATAGTTATGATAATGACTGGTCCTTTAAATGGTACTTTTGCTCCTAATACGGGAAGATGGGTCGTCTGTTCAAAATCACCCTATACAGGTATTTGGGGGGAATCAAATTGCGGGAGCTGGTTTGGTGCCGAGATTAAAAAAGCGGGATACGATGGAATCATAATAACCGGTAGGTCAAAAGAACCTGTTTATTTAGAAGTTAATGACAACGAGGTTCAACTCAAAGACGCTAAAATATTTTGGGGAAGAGGGACATTTTATACTACTGAAAAATTAAAAGAAATTTTTGGAGACAAGAAGGCTAAAATTGCCTGTATCGGTCAAGCAGGTGAAAATCTCGTAAGATATGCGAATATTGTTTCCGAACAAAGAGCTGCGGGAAGAACTGGGATGGGTGCTATATTAGGTTCAAAAAAACTGAAGGCAATACTTGTTAAGGGAACTAAAATTAAATTGGAAGTATCAAATCAAGAAGAATTAAGAAAAGCAATAATTAATGCAAGAGACTACGTAAAGTCGTCGTTCGCTTCTCAGGTTCTGGGAGCATTAGGGACCTCTGGTGCGTTGGATATGTATAACATGACGGGAGAACTCCCAATTAAATATTTTAGTCAACCTCAATGGGATGGTGCAGCTAAAATCTCCGGGGCAACGATGGCTGAAACAATTTTAGTAACAAATAGATTTTGCCACTCTTGTGTTATTGGATGCGGTAGAAGGGTTGCTGTTAAAGAAGGGATGTACAAAACAGACGAAATAGAAGGTCCAGAATATGAAACTATTGTATCTTATGGAGCATTAAATTTAAATGACAATTTGGAATGGATCGTTCACATCAATAAAAAATGTTTTGATTATGGTATTGATACTATAAGTTCTGGAGGTATTATTTCTTGTTTAACGTACCATTTCGAACAAGGAAATATAACAACTGATGATATCGACGGATTGAAACCTGAATGGGGTAATACTAAATTTATTGAAGAGTTATTGGATAAAATCGTATTCAAGGAAGGAATTGGTAAAATATTAGCGGAAGGATCTAACTTCTTAGCAAAAAAGTTTAATATATCTGAGGAAGAAATTGCCTCTGTTAATAATTTAGAGGTTACTTATCACGATCTTCGTTCCAATTATGGTATGGCACTAGCATATGGTATTGGATCAAAGGGTCCATCTCATAATTTATTAGATGCCTATTACGTGTTAATTGGGGTCCCTTTAGAAGAAATTGGAATTCGAAACATTGATAGATATCAAGACGGGGAAGAAATGGCAGAAGTTTGTTCTTTATTAATGGATTATAGAGCGTTGTATAGCTCAATGATCATGTGCTCTTTCTGTAATCCTTTACCATCTCAAAACGCCGAACTAATACAAGAAGCGACTGGAATCAAATTTGGTCTTGAGGAAGTAAAATTATATGGAGAGAGAATAGCAAATTTAAAGCGACTATTTAACATTAAAATGGGCTTAACTCCCAAAGATGACCGATTACCTCGTATTTTGACAAAACCCTTTAATAGTGGTGGTTCTGCAGGAAAGTCTCCCGATTTTGAAAAACTTAAGAATCTTTTTTACAATTTTCGTGACTGGGAATTAGACACGGGAAAGCCAAGCAATAAAAAGCTTAAACAGTTAGGATTAGATAAGCTGATATGATTAGTTAGATCTATTTTATTCTTTTTTAAGGAGTTTTTTTAACAAGAAAACTGCTCCCCCCTTATCTAAAGGATCGTTATTATTACCGCATTTAGGGCTCATGACACAAGCTGGACAACCATTGTCAGTCTTACAGCTACAGGTTTCAACTAGTTTTAAGGATAAGTTTAGTAATTCGATTAAGTTGAAAAATAGTTGCTCGGAAATGCCGATACCACCTTTGTAAGCATCATAAATATAAATGACTGGTTGTTGTTTAACGGGATCGAAATCAATAGAGACGCCACCTAAATCCCATCTCGATATTTGGGCTAACGCTGGAGCCATTGCTATCATCGCGTGCTCAACCGCGTGAATAGTACCCCCCAGATCGAATCCCGTCATTTCCAATTCTTTCTGATATTCAAACGGAATTCCAAACCAAACCGCTTGGGTATCAAACTCTATAATTGGAATGTTATCTAAGGGGTGTCGAGACAAAGTTTCCTGCGTTAGTGTGTCTATAACTTTATAAGAATAATACTCATGCTCAACTTTTACATTACCAAAGAATTTCTCAATTAAGTCTTTTGGTCCTGTATTATCTTGGAGTTGAATTTCTAGTGGAGTTATTTCCGTATGCTTAAGTGATTGAGTGTAAAACTCTACATCGGACCTAGATAAATACACGATTTTTTCGTCAAGATCCAAATCTTGCACAACATAAGTTTCAGCTTCATATAGGTATACAGCTCCAGGGTGTAAATCTCGAAATACGTAACTTTCGTCCTCAACGGTTAGAAGTTCTTCATATCCACCTTGTCTAAGAATAACTTTATAACTCTTTGAGGAAAGTGCGTTCAACCCAAACTTCTCGTTAGGAAAAAATTCTCCTTTCCAATAATATTTATCCATTCGTTTCATCAGTAGCGATTCAGACACCAATTCGCTAATACTCCTTTCAAATAATTTCTTTTCTTCAATTCCGAATTTTTTAAACTCATCGAGAGTTATTGGAATTTCTTTAGCAGCACAACACAAGTGATTTTTTAGAATATAATCATTTTTTAAAGTTATTAGTACTTCTTCTTGAATATTTCCGAATAATTTCTCATGATTATGAACATAAAACAAATCCAAGGGATTTTGCATTGGAATAAAAGTTGAAATCGATAATTCAGATCCTCTACCAGAACGCCCAATCTGTTGTCTGAAACTTGATATAGTTCCGGGGAAACCGGAACTAATTGTAGCGTCTAGAGAACCTATGTCGATTCCTAATTCTAGAGCGTTAGTAGAACTAACTCCCATGATACTCTTATTCTTAAAATTTTGTTCGATTTCTCTTCTTTTTTTTTTACTAATACCCGCTCTATAACTACTAATTTTGTCTTTAAGCATAGGAAGCGCTTTTTTTGTCCATATTGCTTGTAATTCAGCCATTTTTCTAGAGAGGGTGAAAGTTAATGTTTGTATCCCGTTTTTGTATTTTAAATGAGTAATGAATAAATTCTTGGTTTCTTGATGTGCAGATCTATATTTTCCCGAAGCGTTATCGTATGGTAAATCCCATAAAATTACTTTTTTTGCTCCAGATGGAGAATCGTCTTTATCAACGACAAGAAAGTCATCGCCAACTAATTTTTCGCAGAATTCTTTTGCGTTATTAATCGTCGCGCTTGATAATATCCAAATCGGCTTTACATCAAATGTGTCAAGTATTCGCTTCAATCGTCTTAAGAGCAAGGCAAAATTTGACCCAAAAATACCTCTATATATGTGAATCTCGTCGAGTACAATATATTTTAGATTAGTGCAAATCCTTCGCCATTTCTGCTTGAACCAGGGTAAATAGAAGTGTAAACCGTATGGATTAGTGATAATTATATTAGCATTTGTTAATATTCGTCTTTTTTCGTCCGGAGCAGTATCTCCATCATAAACGCCAATACGGTTTTCTTTTATGTTCGTATCGCTAAGAATCTCTTTTAACTGAGAGTATTGGTCCCGAGCTAAAGCTTTAGTTGGAAAAAGGTATAACGCCGTAGCTTTTTCGTTGTTTAAGAGGTGATCTAGTACTGGTAAGTTATAGCATAAAGATTTACCTGATGCAGTGGATGTAACTATAACGGTATTATTACCTTGCCTGATTGAATTTATAGCTTCTGCTTGATGTCGCCAAAGATTTATTCCTTTATTATTTAACCATCGTTCTAATCTTTTTCTTAAAGGTTTATCTAAAGCTTCAAAGCGAGCCTTCAATTCGGGAATGTTTTCAATGTGGAATATTTGGTCAAAATAAAAATCCTGAGACTTGATAAACTTAAGAAAATCTTCAAAATCCACCATAAACTAATTCAAGAGATTTAATGAAATATATGAATTAAAAATTCAAAGGTTATATGATTTTATAATTTTTACGTGTCTCCAAAAATGTCATACTTTTTAACGATGAATACTTACAATTTAAATTATGGAATCGAACGCTAAAAAAAAAGAAAATCTTGATTCTCCTACTCTAATTAACTACTTAAAACAGGATATTCCTATAGAAGAAATTAGAGATTATTCCTCATCAGGAAGAGTTGAAAGTATTGATTTTGTAAAAGGATTTGCAAAAGTCTTCATAATTTTAGCCCATTATGCTGCTGTCTAGTTGAATGAAGATTGGTATTTCGTATACGGATTAGCGTTTATGTTTCTAGATATTTTAGGTCCATCACTTTTTATATTTCTCTCTGCTTTAAGCGTAGTTTTTACTGTGAAGAGAAAAGCAGGAAAAATGCCTGAAAAACTTAATAGAAATCGAGTCTTTTCAAGAGGGCTAATAATTATGGTGATTGGAGTGTTTATTAATCTAACCAACCTGACAGAAACCAGTTACTCCTTCCCCTTATAACTTTGGGGTTGGAATATTTTATTTTTTATAGGGTTTTCCCAAATTTTTTCGTATTACGCATTAAAAATAACAAAAATGCCCCGTGCTCTTATTGGAATATTTATTATCTTTTTAACTCCTACCGTTAGAGCTTTCCTATATAATGAACAAGATACAAATTTGATAGTGGGATTTTTTCACTTCATAATAACTTCAGCTAATCCGTCCGTCACGCTTTTACCTTGGCTTTCGATATGTTTTATTTCTACAATTTTTGGAGAATATCTTTACGAAGCGATGAATGAAAAATCAGAAAATACCTATAGAGGATTATTTCGCATCTTCTTTACATGGGGCATTTTCCTTATTGTAGCAGGAATTATTACTGGGTATTCGCTACAGACATTTAATACCATGAATAAAGACGAATATGGCTACCTACTACTATTGAAAATAGCCAACGATCAGAGTTTTTTTTACTTGGTAGGTATGCCGGATTTTTTAATTAGAGGAACTGCTTCCAATATGTTATATAACCTAGGTGCTGCACTCACAATCATAGCAGTTGCTTTTTATTTTATTGATTTAAAGGGAAAATCGAATAATATTGTAAGGATGTTTAACTACTATGGAAAAATTTCGTTGAGCCTGTTCATGATTCATTTTATCTTCATGCCCTTATATGTTAAACAATTGAATATTTTTCTATTTCCTATTATATACATTGCGAATGTTGGTTTATTAGGATTTTTAATGTATATATGGATTGAATTTGGAAAGGGAGTAGGCTCACCTGAATGGTTAATGGTTCAAATTGGTAGGATTGGACAAAAAACTGGAGAAAATATTAAAAAAACTTCTCAAATTGCTGTAGTAAAAACTAAAGAATCGATTAAAAAGAGAAGGACCTAAATCTTACACATAATTCTTTTAATACTGATATTTGAGGTACAAAAGTAGAACAGTTGATTCCTCACCTACTAAAATATAAAAATAATTACCCCATATTGAGATTAATTTACTTCTAAATAAATGAAATATCATTATTTGAAAAATGTCTAATTCAGAGTGGAATAAAGTAGATTTTCAAACTTTCATAGATGAGTTTAGTAAGAGGGTGATAGTTGAAAACGCACCGACTATATTATACTCGAAAAAGGATAAAGAGCATGAAGCCTTAAATTCGTTGATAACTTTTTTCTTTCTTACTGGAGGTTTATTTATTTTTATCTCTTTATCGATATTTTTTAGATTCGCTGAACTTTTTGCTATTCTATTTGTTACAATAATTGTTATTGCAGCAGCGGTGGATATAGTTTTAATTTTTTATTACCTGCGTTCTCACGTACCGATCAGATTATTAGAAAATTGGGTTGAAGTCTATAAAGGGAGCACTCAAGAGAATAATGTCTTTTATTGCCTTTCGTATTATCCTGTGTTTTCTGGAAAATGCCACCCAAATAAAGCAAAAAATGTATTGTACAAATTGCTCCAGGAAGAATTATTTAATAGCAGTATAGATATCACCCAGATTGAAGTTTATTTAAGCTTTGATCTAAGAGATCTAGAAAATTATATTGTAATCGGTTATAATTTTCAATATGGAGAAGGTGTTCCATATAAGAGCATCAAAATCAACAGAAGTTCATGGAAATTTTTTCCACGAGAGCACGCTAATAACGAAAATTTTATTGCAGTAGCTAATTGGGACCATCAATACGAGTGGCGAAATGATTTGGAATTAGATTACGATAAGTTACATAGCTATGCACCGTGGGTTATCCAGAAGTGGGACGAAATAACCATAAAACCATTAATTAAATTAGTTAAAAACGAGGTTAAATGGGATTTAAGAGGAATTGAATCAACACCGAAGCTGAAACCGTGGGAGTCTAATTTCGAAAAAACTAGATTTGATAGTTTCAAGGCTTATAAGGACCTTCAATTGATGAATGATGCGATTGAAAAAGTTATAGGTAAAGATATAAAAATAGAAAAATTAAAAGATATTAAAAAGCATTTGTTAGAATTTAAAGCTTATTTAAGGGATTTAAATTCTTAATATATTAATTAAAAAACTATACTTATAGAGTTAAACTAAAATGGAATCTTTACAAACAATTAAAGAACTTAAGATTGAGACGAATAAAATCTTTTACGATAAAAAAACTCAGATTTTATCTGTATATATTTACGATATCGTCTTCATTGGAAATTATAAAAAAAACGCAAAGATAAGTAAAATATTAGACGACATATACAAATCGCTTGGAGAAACCCAGTTAATGCGCGAGGACTTGTTATTCGTAGATTTTGTTACACAAACTCCTATTAATGAAAAAACAAAATTAAAAAATTTAAAATTAATTTCTAAAAAAGAAAAGCCAGATAAAAAAGAAGAAGAGAAAGATAAGAAAAAAGACATCAGTAGAGACAGAAGCGGTAGAGCAGACGGTAAGTTAAAGTATGCAGAATTACGCAGAGCTCCCGAGAAACCAATGAAATACCAAGAAAAAGAAAAACTCTTTGTAGATGCTCCAAAAGCTAAAAAAAGAGCAAAACGAAAAGAAGAAGCTTATGATATAGAAACAGTTGATGAAGAAGCTGCAGATGAAGATATGTTTTTTGAAGAACCGGGAGAATTAGAGGAAGCCTCAGAAAAATCTATGAGTTTAATCCCCAAATCAGCCCCATCTTCAAGTCCTAGTCCTCCTCCAGCTCCCGCCCCGGAGAAGGCTGGTGGTGGTGCCCCTAAAGCTAGCAGAGAGACTTTAGGCGGATATGGAGAAGCCCCAAAAGCAGATGATGCAGTTCCATCTATAGTAGCTGAAACGGTTTCCGAAGAACCAAAACCGACAGTCTATGAAATTAACATGGGACTTCAGTACTATTCAGTTATGATGGAAAAGTCGAGTTATCTGTTCTATGTTTACTTATCTCATAAAGAACTAAAAATCGTTGACGAAGAGGGGAAAACTGTGTTTCAAACGTCGTTTACTATAGTTACAACTAAGAAAGAACCCCCGATCGTAAATTTAAAAGTTGAAGGAGAAGGATTTGAAGTTCACCCCTTATACGGGAAAGTAGAAATTAAAAAAGATGCTATCAATCCACCTGTGATGATCTTTTCAGTACTACCTGTAAAAAAGAAGAGTCGCACTAAAAAAGAAAAAAAAGTGAGTGAGAGACGATATTTACACGTTTACATCGAATATGAGGATAATGTAATTAACCATAGCGTTTTATCGATAGTAGTACAACCCAAACATTTCCGATTAGATATCGGTCCTTTTCATTTAAACTTAAGCAAGAAGGCAGCAGCTGTAATTTCTCTTCTTTCTATCATAATCGCTGTTGGATCACTAATATTTACTATATTTTCTTTCGATCCTCAGTCAACTATATTTGATGTAGTAGGAAATTTTGCTCCAGGATTGGGATCTCTCATATTTATAGCTATTTTTCTTATCACATTATTTAAGGAAGGAATTTATCCCCTCAAAGAGAAAATTAGTTATTTCCTAAATTTTGATAATACGGGGCTTATTAAATAGAAGGGCCAACTCTAATTTTTTTCATATTTTTTTATTATGTATTCCCAAAAATTAGTCTTTAATTCGCTTATTTCTTTATTTTTTGATTTGATAAAGAATAAATCTCTTTTTACTATTTGCGGGAAACCTCTAATTTCTAGAATTTTAATTAAACCTGCCTTTTCAGCATTTTTTGCAACCATTTCACTCATTATGCTAATATAATTCGATTCACTTACTGCTGAAATAATAGAATCATTGTCGTTCATCTCGAGTTTAATTTTTAATTTCTTATAATCGGGAAATTGGCGTTCAAATGCATCCCTCATCCCTGAGCCTTTTTCTCGCCAAACAAAAGGGAATTTAACGAGATCTGCGAGTTTAACTATACCTTTTGTGTTCTCAAGTAATTTATGATTAGGAGAACAGATAAATTTTAGTTGATCTTCCCCAATTTTAAGATAATCAAAATCTTCCTTATTGTAATTTATAAAACTGCCTATACCCGCAAAATCTGCTAAGTTTTTAACAATGTTTTCTATAGATTTTAGAGAATTATTAATTTTGATTTTAAAATTTACATTTGGATTTTTATCTCGGAACTCCGCAATATTTCTAGGGAGGATTTGAGAGCCAGGAGTCGTTGAGGCAGAGATAATAATATCTTCATAGCTAATATCCCTAAATTTCGACATTTCTTTTACACACGCATCAAATAAATCTATAATTCTTTGCGCGTGATCTAAGAAAACAATTCCAGCTTCGCTTATTTCAAATTTTTTTGTGCTCCTATTTATCAAAACAGGACCAAAAAAATCTTCTAACTGAGATATTTGATGAGATAGCGTACTTTGAGAAATGGGAATATCACGCGCTAACTCTGAGAAGCTTTTATAATTCGCTAATTTGACGAAATTTCTTAGATATTCGATATTCATTAATAAATCTGCTTTTTTTCAGTTTTTTACTCTAGAAATATCAATTGTTTCCAATTAAATATTACCTTACGAGTATTAATTAATTTATCGAAAATATAAATAAATTATTACGAAAAAATTAATAAATCTTTTTTAATTTCAATATTATAACTTATCACTTAAAATTAAAGAGATAATAACCTAACATGACAGAAAGGATAAAAGTATTTACGGTTATAATTGGAAATGCAGCTTATACTTCTGAAAGACCGTATACGATGTTACGTTTCGCGTATACTTCTTTATTAGAAGGTCATAAAATTAATATCTTTTTAGTTGAAGATGGTGTTTTCGTAGGTAAAAAAAATCAAAATCCTTCATCATACGATAACGTTGAAAAATGGCTTAAAGATGTCATCGAAGAGGGTGGAGTTGTCAAGGCGTGCGGAGTCTGTGCAAAAGCAAGAGGAGTTTCTGCTGAGGAGTTGATTGAAGGGATTGAAATAACCACTATGAATGGATTCGTTGATATGTGCGTCCAAGCGGATAATATTTTATTTAGTTAATTCATATGGAGATGATTTATTCTTGAGTAAAACATATAATTTGAAATTGGACGGATTGGTTTGCCCATTACCCGTCGCTAAAACTAAAAAAAAATTAAATGAAATGGAGGCTGGTGAAATATTAGAAGTTACAGGAGATTTTGGCGAATCTGGTGAAAATATCAAGCGATATGTAGAAAAACATGGAGATTCAATTTTAGACTTTAAAATTGAAGGGGATGATTATTACATTATAATTAAGAAAGTTTAATTTCCATTTGCTTTTGATCTGATTATAGTCATTAATTGATATTTTTGTCGAATGATTTATAAAATAAGCCATCTATTTTTTCTTTTGAAATTGAATTTATAATTGAACAAATATTAGAGGTGTGAATAAAAATGGCTATTTTCATAGTTCTTGGTAGTTTTACTCAAGAGGGAATTACGAATATTAAGGATTCTCCGCAGCGACTTGAAGCTGCTAAAAAAATTGCTGATTCGGTTGGCGGAGCTATTAAAGAGTTTTATTATACGATGGGGCGCTATGATTTTGTAGCGATAACTGAGGCTCCCAGTTTCGAAGCGATGATGAGATCTCTTCTTACTATAGGTACTACAGGTGCAGTAAGAACTGAAACACTACAGGCAATCCCAATAGAAAAAGCAGTTGGCATAATTAAAGAACTTCCCTAATTAGTTTCACCAGAATATTCAAACTTTTTTTTTTATTGATTATATTAAATTTCTTCTTTTAAAAACATAAATAAAAAAAAAAAGAACCTTTTTATCGTTTATTTTTAGTTCTAGCGCTTGATTCGAGTTGAAACCCAGTCGTAGTAACCTTTATCTTCCATTACTTTTGGGATTTCTGCGAAAAACTGAGTTGTAATCTCTTTTACATGCTTGGCTGCAACGGGATGAAACATCATAGCTAAATCTAAACCCACTAAGCTCAGAGATAATGCGTTAATGATTTCCCATATCGGCCCTCTATATTGTCTTAGCCCCCATTGAGGTGCTTGCTTCTCACTCATCCAAGCTTCACGAGCCCCCCATGCGTTCGTAGTTCCACCACTAATTGGATAAGCCAGATCAGTCTCTCCCAGTAAACCTGCTATGCGCATTCTTTGATAAATACTAAAGCTGTATTCCATTCCATATCCAAGAGTTGCACAAGTTGGGTCCATTACGATTCTGTTTTTAGGTAAACCTAATTCTAGTGCGTCTTTATTCATTTTTATTTGATTGTTTAAATCCAAACTCGTCCAGAGTAAGCAATTATGATCGTATTTAACGGCTAAAGGTATAACCTCTTCCCAGGTCGCCTTATCTGCTGCTGATAGCATTAAAACCTCGCTTTCAGTGGCAGCTGCAGTTGCTTTAAACATCTCCACATCTTTTTCTTTATTTCCAGAGCAACCAATAATGACTGGGACATCTACGGCTTGTAAGATGTCTTCTAAATATTTTACAGATTGTGAAACAGGAGCGTCACCCATTCCGGGATCGATTTCTAGAGAGTGGAAAGTTATACTTTCTGCACCAAACTTATCAACGGCAAATTTTGCCCATTCTGCTGGATTTGCTAAAACTTCTCCATATTCTTTCTTAATAGGTTTAGGTAACATCATTTTAGAGCCCATATCAAAAACATCATAGGTAACTAAAGGAGGGTTAGGATTTCTTTTGTCAAGACCAAGAAAGTTGTAAAACGGGGGAACTTTTTCTCCGCCGATTACTGCCTTCTTTCCGTTCGATCTTACGAACTCAATCGTTTCGATTTGTCCGGGAAATTCCAAGTCTAGAGTAAATTTAGTCGGAGTCCATTCTACCTTTCCAATTCCGGGTAGAACAGCTTGCGCGGCAGATTGAACGATACCGGGCAACATTTGAAACTCTAAATACTCTGCAAATAAGTCTACATCTTTTAGCTCGATTTCTTTAGTTTCTTTCATTAATTTGGCTAATTTCTTACTAATCTCATCAAACGAAATTTTGTATCACTTTACTTTATTATATTATTTTTATAAATAGGCTATTGGTGAATTGAATTTAAAATTATGTGATGGAAAACGATCGAGGATCGCCTAAAAGGGTTATTTTGTGCGGTTTAGATAAGAAAAATTTTGTGAGATTTTTGAATTTGATCGTTCTTTAAATATTGTTCACTTCGGAATTCGTTAAGTATGATTGAAAATGAAAAAGAAAGGCTTTACTCAAAATTGCGTTGTTAGCAATTCTTCTTTGTAATTCTCTTTTTAAATAAGATAATCAAGCTCGAAGTTAGAATAAGGGTTAAAATTAAGAATCCCATCTCATATCCAGGAATAATTGGAAGGTAATATCTCGTTAACTCGTCATTGCTACAATAGAAAAAGAAAGTATCCGGTCCGTTTTCGATTAAAATTAGTTCGATGTAATAAATCTTAGATGCCGACACTGTGTAGTTAATGTAAGGATTATCATCTATACTATAATTTATTGCTACATCATAAATGTCTGGATTAAGGCTGTTATCAATATTTATAAAGGATTCAGTAGGACGCTTATCGTAAAGAAATAGGTTGAAATTTCCATTATCGCTATGAGTTACATTAATTTCTATGTTTTCACTAGCTTCTAAGTGAACTAAAAAATACACAGAAATTCCATCGTTTATGTTATCTATATGCTCAAAACCAAAAACACTTACAGTTGGGATTAAAGTCATTAAAGTAAGTAGTGTAATCGCGAGATACTTTCGTTTCATAATTTTGATTAGGTAATAATTTTAAGTTTGATATAACGTTTAAACAAAATTAAGCTTTATTGAAATTTGAAAAATGATATAAAATGTGAGCTTGGTGAACATGGATAAAATTATATTACAGAATTTAGAATTTGGTAAATATCATGGACTTGGTAACGATTATGTAATAATAAACAATTTAAAATATGGGATTCCTGACGATAAAAAATCAGATTTAGCAAAAATATTGTGTAGACATCATTATTCTATTGGGGCTGATGGAGTTTTATTTGTATGTCATCCAAAAATAACAGATGTGAGGATGAAGATGTTTAATCCCGATGGTTCTCAAGCCGAGATGTGTGGTAATGGAGTTCGATGTTTTGCGAAATTCCTTTATGAAAACGATATTTATAAAGAAGAAGAAATAGAGATTGAAACGCTTCAAGGTATTGTAATTGCTAAGCTCACGGTTATAGATGATAAAGTCAAAACAGTAACGATTGATATGGGCAATCCGACTTTAGATTGTGAAAGTATACCAGTTAATTTAGAAAGTCCGGTAAATCAATGCATCAACGAATCAATAGTAGTTTTAGATAAGATTTTTAAATTTACAGCGGTATCAACAGGTAACCCTCACGCCGTTATTTTTTCAAAAGAAATCATTAACGACGAAGATCTAAAGAAGTATGGTGCTGCCATCGAGTCTAATATCCTTTTTCCAAAAAAAACCAATGTGGAATTTGTAAAAGTACTATCCAAAGAGGAAGCTACTCTGAGAGTTTTTGAAAGAGGGGTTGGTGTAACGAATTCGTGTGGAACGGGTACGTGCGCTGCTGTGGTAGCAGGAACTACTTTAGGATTGTTTAGTGAAAATACTCCCGTTACAGTCCATAACGACGGTGGTGATTTAACAATAACTTATGACGGGAAATCAGTTTATATGGAAGGTCCAGCTGAAAAAGTGTTTGATGGAGTAATTGAAAGGATTGAATTTTGATTTATTTTTATATTTTAATCATTCATTTTTAATTAAAAAAGAAGGAAATTTATCAAATTTAAGGTAATATATTATGAATTATTCTGACTGGTTAAAGAGAAAAGGTTTAGAATATAAAGAGGATATATTGTATTTTGCAGAAAAAAAAACTTTAGAGATCGCTAAAAGGTTTGGTACACCCCTTTACGTAATTAACGAAAAAATGATTCGTGAGCGCTACAGAAGCTTGAAAAAGGTTCTAAATCACGAATACAAAAATAACCAAATTAACTATGCTGTTAAAGCAAATTCAAATCTGTCTCTCCTAAAAATTTTAAATTCGGAAGGTGCTTCTTTCGATTGTACATCTATGGGAGAAGTGTATACTTGTTTTAAAGCGGGTATTTCTTCAGAAAAGATTATATATACGGGAAATATGTTTACTGATGCTGACTTTAAATTCGCAGTAAAAAATAATGTATTCGTCAATTTAGACAGTATAAGCCAATTAAAACGCTTAGTCCGTATTCATGAGAGCCTTGGAAAGGAAAAAAAAGCTATCTCTTTTAGGATTAATCCAGAATTTGGAGCAGGACACCATAAACACACAATTACCGCCGGAAAAGATATAAAATTTGGTATATTAGAAGAACAAGCAACAGACGCATATAGAAAAGCTAAAGAGGCTGGTTTTGAAAAGTTTGGTATTCATCAGCATATTGGATCGGGAGTAATAAATGCTCTCGATTTTGGGAAACCAGTAGAAAAATTTATTAGTATTATCAAGAAAATAATAAAAACCCTTGATATTAAGTTTGAATTCATCGATTTTGGTGGGGGTTTGGGAATTCCGTATCGACCAGAAGAAGAACCTTTAGATTTAGAGAGCTATAGAAATCTAGTAATAAAACCGTTTTTAAACTTGGTGAAGACGGAAGGTTTAAGCGCCCCCATTTTTAAAATTGAACCGGGGCGTTATTTAAGTGCGGAGTCTACAATTTTGTTAACGCAGATAAATACGATAAAAGACAATGGATATAAGCTTTTTGCTGGAGTTAACGCTGGTTTTAACACTCTAATTCGTCCAACATTGTACAATAGTTATCATCATATAATTCCTTGTGATATAAAAGGAAGAAAGTGGGATTTTGAATATGATGTTGTCGGACCAATCTGTGAGTCGGGAGATTTTCTTGGAAAAGCAAGAAAATTAAAGGAGTTGTATGAAGGAGATATTCTTGCGATTCTCGATACTGGAGCATACGGTTTTGTTATGAGTAGCCCTTACAATTCAAGACCAAGACCTGCTGAAGTTTTAATTAATAATGACTTAGTTTATGAGATTAGGAAGGCAGAAACTTTAGAGGATCTTTTAAAAGCTCAAAAAATTCCTGAACATTTAAAATAAGAAAAAAGTATTAAATCCTTTATAACGTTTATAATCACGAGATAGAATTATAAATATGGGCTGCGTAAGGATTGGATACCCTTTACGTCGTTTCGATGAAGAGTTGGCGTAATGAAATCTATATTACTTAGATTAATGATAATACCGATCTGCTCTGATTTATTTATAATTTTATCTCTCTTATCATCATAGTTTTTTAAATAATATCGTTTGATATTATAAGCCTAGTACTTCATTTGTGCTATAAATTTTATTTTCCTTAGCGTTAGCAACAAATTTAATAGCTTTAATTGCTCCTGTTGCAAAACATGCCCTACTATGAGCTTGATGTTTTAATTCGATTCGTTCACCTGGTCCAGCAAATAATATAGTATGGTCGCCAACAATATCACCACCCCTAATTGAATGAATCCCTATTTCATTTTTAGCTCCAACCAGGCGCTTATTTGGTCCTCTCTTTCTTCCATATTTTGCTATTTCATCAAAGTTAGAATTTATAGAATCACTTATAACTTCTCCAATTTTTACAGCTGTACCACTAGGAGCATCAATTTTTCTATGATGGTGTGCCTCTATTACTTCAATATCCCACTCCTTTAAGTAGCTCGCTAATACTCCAGAGATTTTAAATAGGATATTTACCCCACTAGCCATATTTGGCGATATTACCGCGGGAGCTTTATTCTTTTCAATAAATTCTTCGAATTTAGCTAAAAAATCTTTTGACAAAGCCGTCGTCCCAATTACGCACCTAATTCCGTTTTCAACACAAATTAAGCAATTCTTTTCTGTTGCCTTAGCGACTGTGAAATCGACAACCACATCTGGTTTGGTTTCGTTAATGATTTCTTGAATATTATTAACATCTTTGATTGTAATCTCATCAGGATCATCGATTGCTACAATGGATCCTAACTCATTACCTATTTGGTTTACGTCGCATGCAGCTACAACTTTTATTTCGCTATCGATAATTGCTAGTGAGGAAATTAATTTTCCCATTGATCCAGTCGGACCAAGTATTAATAACTTTATCATCTCAATCCCTCAATTAAACTATTGATCTATATTAAGTTTAAATTTCTTAACACGGTCCTAATTTTTTCTTGATTTTCTTCCAAGGGTGGAGTTAAAGGCAATCTCATCCTCTTATTCATAATACCCATTACTTCAGCTGAAAACTTTACGGGACCAGGATTAGTTTCCACGAATAATATTTTAAATAGATCAAAAAGCTCTAATTGCATTTCTCTGGCTTTGTCCCAATTTCCGTTAAGCATAGTTTTTGTAAATTCCACTAACTTAGTAGGTATAATATTAGAGGCTACACTTACAACGCCTTTACCACCTAGAGCCATTATGTGATAGGTCATTCCGTCATCACCACTAAGTACTATGAAATCCTCTGGCGTTGTTTTTACAATCTTCGTAATTTGATCTATGTTTCCGCTCGCGCATTTAATTCCAACAATGTTATCTTTTTTATATGCTAACTTTGAAATAGTTTCAGGCTCTAAATTGCGTCCTGTCCGACTGGGGACATTATAGAGAATAATCGGTAAAGAAATTGAGTCTGCTACTGCTGAAAAATGATCGACTAATGAATGCTGCACTGGTTTATTATAATACGGAACAACTACTAAGCACCCGTCTGCACCTGCCTTCTCAGCATATTGGCAAAGAGATATCGCCTCTTTAGTTGAATTGCTCCCGGCACCTGCTAAAATAAAGGGATCTTTTCCACTCTTCTTTCCTTCATCAATAGCTATATCCATAGCGATGTGGTGTTCTTCGTGAGAAAGGGTTGCAGATTCTCCCGTAGTACCCATAGTTAGTGGTTGACATCCGTTGTCAATCTGAAACCGGATAAATTCCCTATATTTTTTCTCGTCTATTACAAAATGCTCCGTGAAAGGTGTAATCATCGCAGTAATTACATTTTGTAATTTACCTATTTTATTCATAAACTCTCAACTTTGTTTTTATTATACTGAATGTTTTTATTGAGTTAACTATTTAAATAAAAAATTCTAATTAAAGTATTAATTGGTAAAGTTCACTTATAAGCCTTTTTGCTAATTGTATCATAAATAAATCTCCAAATAAGTTGACTCTAACTGTACACTCCTATGTTATTAAACACTAAGATTCTTAATTGTAGGCAAAAAATAAATAGGAAGCTAACTATGAATTTGGTATAAAATTCTATAAAAACATGAAAATTGATTATTTAGATAAGTTTTCCGGAACCCTATTAGGAGTAAGCATTGGAGACACCTTAGGTCATCCGTTTGAAGGAATGATTAGGGAAAGAATATATTCACATTTTAAGGATTTCAAGCAATATATAAAAGACAACAAAGGGTTATTCAAAACTTACACAGATGATACTCAATTGACACTACATACAGCAGAAGCACTTATCCAGGGATCTGGATTTAATGAAAATAATTTCGTTAGGGAATATGTTAGCTGGCTTGAAGATCCTCCTATCGGTCCTGGATTTGGGTGCATATCCTCCATTCAAAAATTAAAGTATGGAATTCCATGGAAAAAAGCAGCCTCAAATTCCGGAGGTAATGGTACTGCGATGCGAGTCTCTCCTATTGGACTATTTTACTGTAAAGACATAAAGAGTTTAAATAGTGCCGCGTTAAAATCGAGCGTGATAACTCATTCTCACCCTGCAGCTACAGCGGGTGCACTTGTTATAGCAAGAGCAATAGCTTTTCTAATTGATAAATCAATAGTAACTAGTTTCTCTATTGATGCGTTTTTTGAAACCATCATATCCTCAATTTCAAACTCGCAAGAAAAAATATGGGAAGAATTTATAGAGATTTTAAACAAAGTAAAAGACAATCTCAACATTTCAATTGAGGCGGGGCTAATAAAATTCTCCCAAATGGGTGTAAAATCTCCGTTCTTTATCGAAGATTATTTAGGCAAAGCTTTTGTTCATCCTTATGCGATAAGTACCGTTGCGTGTGCTATATTCGTCTTTTTAAAGAATCTTAATTCGTTTGAAGATTGTATTATTCAATTAGCGACTGCGGGGGGCGATAGCGATACTGTCGGCGCCATAGGAGGAGGCTTAGCGGGAGCCTTCTTCGGTATGAGAAATATTCCAGAAGATTTAATAAATATAGTAAAACAACATAAACATATTATAAAAGTTAGCGAGCAACTACATCTTAAATTTGAAGAAAAGTATAAATAAAGCTAAGCAGAATCACTTAAGTTATTTTTCAGTTTTTGTAAACATCGTTCGCAAAAATCATGCGGTTTTCTATCGGTATCTTCTAAGGAGTTTGAAAAGCGCATCACACATAGACTCTCGCAATGTTCTAAGCCAAAAGTATGACCAAGCTCGTGAATTGCTTCTTTGAGTACTCTTTGCTCAAAAAGTGAGGTATTTTCTGTTCTTCTATAAAACTTTTCTCTTAAGCGAGCAACTGAAATTAATGCGCTCCCAAAAGATTTATTTTTAGGTAGATCTGCAACTCCAAATACAAAGTTTAAGAATTTGGAAAAAATATCAACATCCATAACCCCCAGAATGCGATAATAATTTTTATTCTTAACATGAACGACTAACCTTTTTTTAACTTGTAAAGCATCGTATTGTCTTTTAATGGATTCATACTCGGATTCCAACAATGGAAGCAGGTCAGGAAGGATCACAACTTTAATGTTATATTCTTTAAAGAACCACTTCAAATTCTTTTTAAGTATTATCAATATTCCAGAATCGATATCACCAATTTTCTGCAAGTAAATTGTTTTCGTCATTTTAGAGCTAACTTAAAGAGGTTTCCTAATGAAATTAAATTTAACCTAATTTATTAGATTTAACAAAATCTATTGATAGATGGATTAAAGAAATAAAAAAATTAAAAATCGAAAAAAGATTTGTTTCATTAATATTGATCTTTTATGATCTTATTTTTCATTACGAAAGCATAATTTATCAATATAATCCTCGAATTTAATGGGAGGGTGGTCTAGCTTGGTATGATTCCTGGTTTGGGACCAGGTGGCCGGGGGTTCGAATCCCCCCTCTCCCATTTTCCTATTTTTCTCTTGAATATTTTGTAAACTTAAATAATACGAATAATAGAAGTAAACGAGTTAAAAAAGATAAGGGATTAGATTTCAGGATATTCTTCTACATTTATTGAATCGTTTGGATTGAAGTAAATATCGGGGATTAATTCTTGAACAGTTGTAAGAAGTGATAACATTATTGCGGGATTATCTGAAGTTATTTTATAGTATATATGAAGGCCAAATCTCTTTTTTACTTGAATCTGATCCTTAAAGAACTCTATTAATTGCTGAATGTCTTCTTTAAACTCTTTATTTTTTTCAATCCAGACGAAAATTTGTTTCTTTTTGGTTTTGATGTTTGATTTAATTTTTAATTTTAGTATCATTTTTATCGAGAATTTATATGTTTAATACTTAAAGTGTTAGTTAATATTCTTTTAAATCTAATTATAAAAACAAGGATATTTTTAGGGGAAAAATAGAGTAAATAAAATATTAAAATATTTATTCTCTAATCCTCTTTAATTCGATTTTAACAACATTATAACGATCCGGACACTCTAATTCAACTACATCAGGATCTTGCGACCAAGGAAATGTGCCACCAAATTGTAAAGTTACAATGGAGGGAAAGATATCGTGATAAAAAAAGCCACACAATCCTCCAGAATTGTGTCCGCTCAATTCTATCACATCTCCCTCCTTATGATTTGCGTTACATCGACCTTTAACATCTTTTATGGTGCCTATTATTTTATATGTTTTTCTATCGTTTTCGCTCATTATTATTCACTTTACTATATTTTCGTTTTTTTTCTTAATTCTTTTAGAATGTTATCCACTTTTTTATCTTTAATCCAATACCTAATTTTAGAAGATTGCAATAGCGATTGGATTTTTGTGTTAATCTCGTTTAATTTTTGCTTATCATCGTCAGATAATTGAGGAACATCTACTACTTTCGACTCACTAATTTTTTTTATATGTTCTTCTATAGAGGGAATCTCTACTTGCTCCTTTCCTTCAATTAGAGCTTTTCTTAACACTTCTTTAATATTTTTAACCCAACCTTCTATCCAAGGATAAGGGCCTCTTTTCTTAGGGTCTTCGATCTGAATATTTTTTCTTTTAACAACAATTAAATCGTCAGGACAAGAATTTTCGCATGCTCCACAGTAAAAACACTCTTCTTCATTACATGCAATCTTACCATATTTCAAGACTTCCTCAGCGCTTTCAGGAATGTAAAACGATTCCACGGGGCAGATATTGACGCATGCTTTACAACCTTGCGGATCGCATTTGTGTAACATATTTTTCTTAATAATTACTTCTCCCTCAATAGGAGTATCGATAGAAAAACAATCAGCCGGACATTCTTTTGAAATTTTAAAATAGTCCTGGATATAATTACTTTCTCTTACCGTTAAACATAATTGACAAATTTCCTTTTCCGTATCTTCAGTACACTTATCGAAATCAATTTTATAGAATTTCTCGATCGTAGGAAATTCGTCCATATTAATTTGTCCTTCCGGCTCGATATTTTCGTGGAACGCGTTGGTCGGGCATACAACGACACATAACATGCAATAACAACATTTATCGTGATCAATAAAAAGCTTTGGATTTGAATCGTCCAATATATTTTGGGCAATTTCTGGTATCGGTCCAAGTTCTATGGCGTCAACTGGGCAGACAAGTTTACATAAACTGCAACCGATGCATTTTTTAATATCGTAGGTTAATTTTTTCTTAACTTCCTTATATTGCCAATTTAATACTAACTGATCGATTATTACATCTAAAGTTTTTTCAATTTCTTCTTCTTTATCTGGTTCTGTTTTATCCTTTCCTGAAGTTTCAGTAATAATGATTCTCCCAATAACTTTGTTAAAACTTTTCTAATTAACCTAAATTATAGAGATTAATTAATTTTAGCCCTTAAATAAAAATAACTATTGAGGTTAAGAATAATAAGATTGACTTTCTCTATCAAAACTATCCACATATTCAATAGGTATACCATCTAGTCGCCGGTCGGGTGGAAGATTTTTAATTCGTAGGTTACGAATATAATAACCAATTCCGATTTCTGCGAGTATTAATACTGGATCGTTTTTTTCATTAAATATATTCTCAATAACTTCAAGAGTTTTCTCTCTACATTCTTCTTCCTTGATATAACCAAGTGAATGGATATATTCGTGAAGTAGAATGTGATAAGTATATGCCCAAACTATCTCATCTGGTTGAGTGTCTAAAATAAGCCACAAAGGGGATGTATTCATTACAATATCAGTTCCGGGATAAAAATACATTCCTCCTATAAATGCACCGTCAACCATCCCCAATTGTGCAAGTCCTAATCTCAAACCCGCACGATGAAATTTCCAACCTAGTGTTTTTATTACGTCCTTTTTAACGTTTTCAAATATCTCGGGCATTTTCTGCTTTAAATCATTTAGATTCATATATTTCCTCGTAAATATTTAACTTTTTATTTAAAAAATGAACTATAAGGGTTCGAGTTATAGAAGTTGTTAAAAATCAAAAAACCAATCATCATCATCCTCCCAAAGAAAATCCATAAATGATGACATATCTTTTAGTAGAGATTTAACATTTGTTATTTTAGTGTCCCTTGTGTAAGGATCTAAATCAGAGAAAAATAATTTATCTATAAGGTTATCAATATTAATTCTTTTACGAAATTGTACTGGATTGTAGAATAAGGTATAGAAAATTTCCCGTTCTAGATTTTCAACTTCAGATTTTTGTTTTAAAAAATTTTGTTTATAAGTTTCGTTAATTATATTCTTTAGTTCGACGATAAAGCACTCTTTATTTTGCAATAATTTACTTCTCTCTACTTCTAAGTTCCTAATATTGTGCTCAATATCTCTGATCTGTTGCCCTAGAAATCGTATTTTATCGTCAGGGGTTTTAATGCTCTCAAATTTGGTAGAGCATCCAATATCTTTAAGATCAATAGATTTAATATCGTCATCGATTTGAGTCATGTTGTATTGGATGTTATAATAATCTGGGGTTATATCAATTCTTATAGAGAGATTGCTTTTTATTCTGTATTTCCCACCTCGCTTTTCATCTCCTATTCTCTCAATAACATTGTTAGAGTTTAGAATGTCTAACTGGCTGTGTACTGCTTGTCTTGATATTCCTAAAATTTTAGATAGTTCTGAAGTAGAGTGGGGAACTTTAGCTAGTTTAGACAATATAATACGTCGAGTCGGATTCCCTAACATTTCTAATAAACTATCTAAACCAATGAATTGTTTAGTCTCATCTTTTCTTTCTATTTCCATCTACATCACTTTATTTTCGGAAATTCGAATAATTTTTACCTATACATATCATCTGATCCTTCTGAATATTGATCGTGAACTCTTTTAGCTCTGTCTGCTCCTTTAATGATTTTATCAATTGCTTCATCGAATTCTGCTTGATTTATCTCTATTTTACTAACGAGTGTGGATTGAACGCTCTTAATTTTATCCTCTAACTCTTTGATATCGTTACCAGACGCTTTTTCTAGTTGTAATTGTTCTAATTGTTCTTCATAATCTTGTAATTCTAATTTTTTTTCGTCTACAATAGGAACGTTTTTTCGGATTGTTAATAATGTTGCTTCTTCGCATATGGCTTGAATGTCAGCACCAGTGTAGTCTTCTAAAGCTTTAGCTAGTTTATCATGATTTACATTTTCAGCTAAGGGTTTATTTTTGAGGTGAATTTTGAAAATTTCCTTTCTGGTTTCGATATCAGGCATAGAAATTTCAACATGTCTCCCAAACCGTCCTGATCTTAGCAAAGCTGGATCGAGCATATCAGGTCTATTTGTTGCAGCTAGTAGAATTACATCTTTCAAATCTTCTAAACCATCCATTTCGGTAAGAAGTTGGGAAATTACCTGATCTGTCACCTCTGAACTCGCAGATCTACCCCTCATCCCTGCGATTGCATCGATCTCATCAAAAAAGATAATACAAGGAGCGGCGGATCTTGCCTTCCTAAAAGTTTCTCTAACTGCTTTTTCACTTTCACCAACCCATTTTGATAGAAATTCGGGACCTTTTACTGAAATAAAATTAACTTCGCTTTCGTGGGCTAACGCTTTTGCTAGCAATGTTTTTCCTGTTCCTGGAGGTCCATATAACAATATCCCACTCGGGGGTTTTGAAGATAGATGACCATATAATTCGGGGTACTTTAAAGGCCACTCAATAATTTCTCTTAGTTGTAATTTTGCATCTTCTAATCCTCCCACATCGTCCCAAGATTCCTTAGGTTGAGAAATAACTACTTCTCTTAATGCTGAAGGCTCAATATTATTTAAAGCTGAAGTAAAGTTCTCCATCCTAATCCTGAGCGCATTTAACACCTCAAAAGGAATCGGTTTGTCTAAGTCTATTTTAGGAAGCATTTCTCTAATGGCTAACATTGCCGCTTCCTTTGCTAAGGCTTCAACATCGGCACCAACAAAACCGTGAGTCCTTTCTGCGATTGTTCTTAAATTTACATCCTCGAATAAAGGCATACCACGAGTGTGAATTTGTAGTATTTCATATCTCCCATCCGTGTCGGGCACTCCAATTTCGATTTCTTTATCAAATCTACCAGGTCTTCTTAGAGCGATGTCGATATCGTTAACTCTATTTGTTGCTCCGATCACGATGATTTCGCCTCTCCCTTCCAAACCATCAAGTAGAGAAAGCAGCTGAGCTACAACCCTTCTTTCAACCTCCCCAGTGACTTCTCCTCTTTTTGGGGCAATTGAATCTAATTCATCTATAAATATTATTGAAGGGGCGTTATTTTTTGCATCGTCAAAAATATTTCTTAAATTTTGTTCGCTTTGTCCGTAAAATTTACTCATAATTTCCGGACCGCTGATCGTTATGAAATGAGCATCAGTTTCAAAAGCTACAGCTCTTGCTAATAATGTTTTCCCTGTCCCCGGAGGTCCGTGTAATAAAACACCCTTAGGTGGATCGATTCCAATTCTTTGAAAAAGCTCTGGATGTTTCATTGGTAATTCGATCATTTCACGAATTCTCTGAATTTCCTCTGCTAATCCACCAATATCTTCGTAACTTACTCTTGTTTTTTCTCGTTCTACTAATTCTTTGTGTGTTTTTTCGCTTAATTTAATATCCGTTCCAAGATGGATTCTCACTGCATCTATTCTTGGTTGGAAATCAACGACGATCATATCGTATTTCTTATTGTAAGAATAGAAACTCAAGATGTCGTCTTTGGTGACAACCCTATTTTCTAATAAGGTATTTAACTGTCTAGGACTAATTACAACTGATTCTGATAAACTCGCAAAGACAACCTTTTCTGCTAAAGCAGTTTTAATTTTACGAATTACTACATAATCATCAATTGTCGCATCTATATTTCTTCTTAAAAAAGGATCAAGTCTTATGAAACCGGTGCCGCTATCTTCTTGTTTACCTGGAAATAGCAATGCTGCTGTTTTAGATTTTGAAATAGGGTGAAATATTTCTATAGCATCACCAGTTTTTAATTTTAGTTTTTTAACTACCTCTGGATCGATTCTTACTCTACCCAAACCAGAATCATCTTTAAAAGCGTCTTTTACTCTTAACCTACTATCTTTTCCTTCAATACCACTCGATATTCCACTCATAATTGATACATCCTTTAAGATTTCTTCTTTCTCATTATTATAGATACAATTCCATTATTCACTTCTAAGTCATAATCGTCCATTGTTGACTTAAACGGTAATCGTATTTCTTTATCAAAATTAGTAAAGTTGATTTCTATTGATACCTTAAGTTTTCTTCCATCCTCGCTTAAACTTAAAATAATGTGCCCTTTTTCAACTCCAGGTGCCTCTAAAATAATATCAGCAAAATCCTCATACAAATTAATTTCGTAATAGGGTTCCTTCGCCATCGATTTTTCGTGCTCTATGTTTGGTTGTAGAGACAAGGTTCCTACATCAATAGCTTGTTTTTTTCCTGGCTTTCCTAATCGTTTAAGCTGCGGAAAGTTAGAAATATTTAGTCTTTTAAAATAATCTTGAAGTTTTCTCTCATCGAAATTGCCCTCAATTCTGATCTCTGGCTTGTCCATTCCAGATTCAAAGTGGTATGTAACCTTAAATCCTTTTACATTTTCATCTTTTAAACTCTTGTTTGGATCAAAATTTGGTTCAGGCAGAAATAAAAAATCTATATCAAAAATATCTGAGTCTATATTAAGAAATTTCTTAATACGCTCTAAAAACTCGTTATAATCATCATCAAACTCGTCAGACAAAAATATCACCTTTTCAAAAAGTTTTGTCAACTTTTAATTGTCAACCAACTATTGTAATATTATTAATTTAGCTATAAAAATCTGTTGTTTTTTAAAAATAAGCAGTTTTCACTTAAAAACAGAAATTTAAGATTTTCTTGAATAATTTCAATAATAATTTTAAAATAATACTTGAATCTGATTTAAAACGATATATTCTTATACTATTTTATAATTTAAGCTTAATAATTATTCTACTAGCGATATCATTTGCGTTTTGTATATTTTCTTCAGTATAAGCTCTAATAATTCTTCAAAGGATTCTACGACCCCTTCACCGTATAACGCAGCAGTATTTTTAGTTTTCAAGTTGTTGTACTTAAAGCTATTGATGTTTTCTAGAAATTCAGAGGTACTAAATTTATCTTCCAAATCTTGTTTGTTAAACGCAAGAATTTTAGGAATTTTTTCAAAATCATCTTCGAAATAATTACATAATTCATTCCACGAGGTTAAGTTTCTATAATAGGCAGAATTTTGTAAATCCGCAACGAAAATAATTCCATCTATTGCTCGTAAAGTTATAGGTCTAGTTATAATATAAAAATCTTGACCAGTAGTGGAATAAAGGTGCAGTTTAAGAAGCCATTGTTTATTTTCGAAAGTAATCGTACCATAATCGAAGAACAGAGTTCTTCGTATGCTACTGTCTATACTTAATACCCTATCTTCCTTTCCAAAATGTTTAAATAAGGATTTCAAGGTAGTTGTTTTTCCCGAAAGGGCAGGGCCAAAATAACAGATTTTTAATTGAATAGTCTGACTTAAATGATCTATTATCATCTTTTATTGCATTGGTTTTTTGTCTTATATTTTGATTAGAAGTATATTAATTTCTATTTTTTTTTCCAAAAAAAATATATTACTAATTAGACAGTTAAATAAGGAATTAAGAACGAGTTTGTTTTACTTCCTTAATGACTTGATAAGTTCTTCGTAATAATTCATATGCAATTTGGGGAGGATTCCATCCTTTAAGTCCACAATCGGGTCCTACGAATTTAAGTCGGTCTTCATAATGTTCAAGAGCATAAATTAAATTCTTTTTGATGAATTCTTTTGAATCTATTAAATTCATAGTTCCTTCAAATGTTTTGAGCTCATCAAGTGAGGTTCCTGTATCTAATTTTTCAGCCATTATACTATTAATATTCGTTCTCGTAATACCGACACGTATGAACTTATCATACCTCTCTAAATCGGTTTTGGGGATGACATTGGTATGATCGGTGGCATATTCGCTTGTAAGTACATCTATATTTTCTGCTTGAATAGGAATTGAGTATTTTTTTAAAGTATGAAGGTGAATTTGGATAATACCATCTATTCCTTCGACAGTTTTATCAAACGCTTTAATCAAGGCATTTTCTTCAATATTAAACATATCGACGTACCCAAATGAAGGTTCATCAATTGAGATGATGGAACTTTGAAGATATTTTGTGTTCTTTATCGATTTTTTCAATATACTATTGATTGATTTCGCAAAATTGAACGCGAGATCAGGATATATCGTAAATCCATGCTTTTTTATGTATAATTCTATGGGTCCCGTAATACATACTTTTATTTTAAGTACATTACCCGTTCTTTCGTAATAATCTTTCGCAAATTGTTCTAAAATAAAAAGTTCTGGAATAATGGCTTTCTTAGGATCAATCAAGGATGGCTCTATTTCATAGTCTTCAAGTGGTTTTAAAAATTGAGTGTACATATCCATATGTTGGGGATAATTTATTATCTCTACCCCGGCATTTAATTTTAGCTGAAACGATTGGAGAAAAGGATGGATGAAAAAATTGTAAATACCTCTATTCTCAAATACATCTGCGTTATTTACAATTCCTTTGTAAGCGGCCCAATAAAACTGTGTGAACTTGTCAAAGTCGATATAATCTGGTAAAGGAAAACTGCCTACATCGTCAAATTGGGGAAATTCATCCATTAAAAATCACTCTAATAAAAGCACTAATTTCGTTAATCATAAATAATCCTTTGTAACAGATATATCTATGGAACAAGATTTAATTAATAAACAAATCAAAAGAAAGAAAAAAAAGCAAATTGCTAATTTAGCGTTAGCTGCGAAAGCAGCTAAGGAGAATAATGGGAAGCCATTTATATTTCACTTTCTAACAACTTTAAAATGTAACTGCGATTGTGAAACTTGTCTTTGGAAAAATAATACGAAAAAAGATGAACTAACTCTCGAGGAAATCAAGCGTATTTATTCGGAAGCAAAGGAAGCAGGATTTGTAGTAACTATTCTATGGGGTGGAGAACCTCTCATTAGAAAAGAAATTACAGAAATTATTAAATTCGTTAAAAGGGAGCTAAAGTTTGCAATAGTAGGGATAGTGACGAATGGGTGGTTCCTTCCAGAGAAAATCAAGGAAATTGGAGACGATTTAGATTTTATTCTAATATCTCTAGACTCTCCTAAGGCTGAAGAACATGATCAGATTAGAGGGTTGCCTGGATTGTATGATAACATAATGAATTCTATTACTACTATTAAAGAAAGTTATCCATTGATTTCACTTCAATTTAGCTTTACAATAAGTAAATATAATATAAACCGCGTTGAGGAAATGATAAATTTATCAGATAAGATAGGAATTCCTGTAGCTTTTAATGTAATCAATACTATCCGTCACTATTCACATGGCGATGTAGATGAGAAAGGTACGCTTTCGGCGAGCAATAACGATATTAGTAAAACATTTGAAAGAATTTTAGACGCTAAAAAGAGCGGTTCAAAAATCTTGAATTCAGAAATGTATCTAAACCACTTTATTGGTGGCAAAAAAAAATACATATGCCATACGAAAAAGGTCTTCATGTTTGTAAACTATAATGGAGACATTGAAAATTGTCTTCAGATTGATAAACCGATAGCTAATTTACAACAAAACTCTGTTAGTGAAGTGTTACAACTTCCTGAATTTGCTAAATTCATTGAACAAAGCGAGAAGTGTTATAGCTGTATTTCTCCTACAATGATCGACACAAGTTATTTATGGGATGATATAAGTTTGCTAACAGAAACAGGAGGTATCTCATTCGGTTAAATTTCTATTATCTCGTTTAATAATATTTCTCTATCAAAAGATCTATATCCTCCTCCACTAAATCAAATAGTTTAAGAAGTAAGATATCTATTATCCTTCGGGGATATTTTTCATTCTGTATTTGAGAAAATGTATTAGGAGATATTTCTCTTAATCTATCGAATTTGGTTTCATCAATGTCAACTATATTTTGAGTTACGCTTGAAGTGAAATATCGAATTAAATCAATTAATTCTAATTGATAATTAGAAGTAAATAGAGAAACATTAGGGATTGGTATTTCTTCTTCTAATTTAGTCTTGCTTCTCTTTACTATTATATTTTTTGCCATAAATAAAAATTTCACAATTTTGGAGTTAAGATAAGCGAGAAGAAATAAGTAATCTAAGTCGTTCTTCCCTTCCTTTGCCCATAAGAAATAAGTATCAGAGGTGGCGTAATACGAATCTTTAGTATATCCAAACTCGTTTGAATTGGAAATATAACTAAAAAAAATCTTTGGTTCCATATCATAGTAAGGTTCGAGATTAATTAATTTTCTTTTATCTTCAATATCGTACTGAGTAATCAAGCTCCCTCTTCGTGGAAAATAGATGTCTTTAGTATTTTCTTTGGCATTCCTTAGTATATTTTCAAGGGCTCCTTTGTATTGATTTAAATATGCTGTTAGATTAGGATATTTCTTCTCTATTAGTTCATTTCGTATTGTTAAGTTTTGATTTTTAAATTCTTTCTTATCAAAATAGATTAAATAACCTGAAAAATTACTCTTGTCATAAGAGAAAGGCCGTATGACTTTACTCTTAAATATCTTTTTTAATCTTTGTCTCTCTTCATTTCTTAGTTTTACGAAAGTTTTATCAATCTTGATAAACATGTCTGTATCGACAATTTTGAGACTTTCATTTTCCTTTAATATGAAAATTTCATCTCTAATCAGAATTAGTCCATTCCGAATGACAAAAAAATCAGCTAAATGTGATGTATTCCCATTAAACCTACAATATTTCTCGATCTTTTCAACAATATTCTTTACTTCAAGAGGATACTTTAAAATCCAGCTATTTTTTTTAGATAAATCTTTATTTGTCATTGCTGATCGGTATTTTAACAAATGTGGGGAATTTTCATTATTTAATATATATGTAAAGAGCTTTTCATTTGATTTTTTATTAAAATGGTTATTACATGGTTTAAATTGAATTACATCAATTATTTTATCGATTTTCTTTTGTTTTTCATTCTCGTATTTTTTTTGAAGTACAAAAATACAATTATGTTGACCCTTAGCATCTTTAAAAACAGTGATTTTTGATAAATCAATATATTGTATTAAGAAGCAATCGTTTGCTATGTGAGGTTTTAGATACTTTATCCCTGTCTTTTTTGATTTAGTTAACCAGTAGTTAGTCGTGATAAAAGATAAAATCCCACCTGGTTGTAATTTCTCTATTCCTAAGTGAATGAAAAAATAAAATAAATCCATATTTCCAACGAAATATTTTTTGCATATCGAATACTTCTCTACAAGCTCTTGAAAAATCTCAGCGTTATAATTTTGTCCTAAATAAGGTGGATTTCCAATAATAATATCAAATTTTTCGTTTAAGTCTGATCCCAAGAAATTATCAAATTTAAGCTTTACATTAGGATAATTTTCTAAAAGAGGAGTTTTTAAATTTTGATCTACTTCATAAGCAGTTATATTGGTAAATCCTTCACCTATGATATGATTAAGAAAGATTCCTCTACCTGCACTAGGCTCGAGAATTTTAATCTTTTCAATGTTAGACTCATTATGCATAGAAAAATAAATTCGTTTAATGTTTCTAACCATAAACTCCGCGATATAATTAGGGGTAAAAATTTGACTAAATCGATTATTAACCAAATCCATTAACTTCTAGATTGTTGAAAGAAGCTAAATATTTGAAGTTTTTACTTAAATTTAATTTTCGTCATAAAAAAAAAGATAAATAAAAAGAGATTTTTTAATGTTCGTGATGATGTTCATGGCCGTGAGATTTGATATTTACCGGTTGCATTTTACCAATTGCCCAACCCGCAACCTCATTAAGAGAGGGATGAATTACCATTGATTTATAAAGTGGCATAAAAGATCCTGCTTCAGGACAAGCTCTACCTAACTTATTAGAACCTGTTCTTCCAGGAAAATCGGGAGAATCACAAGTATAACCCGCATTCATTAAATATACAAAGGGTTGGACAAGCATCGCGGCATGAGGTCCAACCACATGTGCACCTAATAATTTATAGGATTTATCGATGATCAATTTAACGAAACCATTATCGTCATCATCGTTATTATAACCCATGGCAAATCCTTTTGCTACTGAAGAGTAATTATTTATTGCAACGAATATCTCGTATCCATTTGCTATAGCTTCTTCTTGAGTCATGCCCACATGTCCTATTTGGGGCGACGTAAAAATAGCCCATGGAACTACTGAATAATCGACTTCCTGTTTTTCGTCTTCAGGACCAAAAATATTATTAGCACAAATATCTGCTTCGTAGTTAGCTTTATGTCTAAATTGATAAAGGCCGTTAGCGTCTCCAAAGCACCAAATATTAAGCTTTGCGGTTTCTAACTGCTTATTGGTTTTAATCCAACCGCGTTCATTAGTTTCAACTCCTGTATTTTCGACGGCTAGTAAATCTGCATTAGAACGACGTCCTGCTGCAATTAAAATTTCTTCGGCTTGTAATTCTATTTCTCTCCCACTATCAACATTTTGAACTGTAACTGTTTTGAATTTCTTTTTTGTACTTACTTTAATCGCTTTATGGTTTACTAATACAGTCATATGTTTCTTAAAATTACGCTCTAAGAATTCGCTTATTTCTGGTTCCTCAGTCATAACTAAACGAGGTAACATCTCTACGATGGTTACCTTTGTGCCGAACGCAGAAAAAATATGAGCGAATTCTGCAGCGATTACTCCGCCACCAATAATAATTAGACTTTCCCACGGTTTTTTAGGAAATTTTTCCCCAAAGAAATTCTCATTTGTAATATATTCGATTTCGTCTAGACCTTGTATAGGGGGGATAAAAGAACATGCTCCAGAAACCAAGACAAATTTCTCTCCTTTAAAGTGACCTATAATCTCTTCAGATCCTACAGATTTAACCTGCATTTCATAATCTCCAATAAATTCACCTACTCCTTTATAAAGTTTCAGGTTTGGTACCTGAGATAATCCTTCTTCCATCTCTTTGCTTTCATCTATTTGACTCCACATGCGTTTACCAATTAAGTCCCAATCAATGCTTTCAACTCTCAATTTAATTCCTACTTTAGTGGCATGCTCTGCTTCTCTTATCAAATCTGCGGGGTGAACCAAAACTTTTGAGGGAATACAACCACGAGTTAAACAAGTAGCTCCAAGCTTCGTGTCCTCTACTAAAGCGCATTTTAATCCCATTTGAAGCCCATAGTTAAGGACATTTAATCCCGCTCCAGATCCTACAACAACTAAATCATATTTCTCCATACTTTCAATTCTCCATCTATCATTTTTAAAGTTTTTACTAATTTTTTAAAGATTGTAGAAAAAGAGATTGATTGAGATATTTGATACTATTAAAATATTTATTAAAACCTATTACTAATTCTACTAACCTATTTTCTCATATTAATAAAAACACCAGATTTCATTAACTCACAAGGTTCAAGGTATTTTTTACCGCTTATTTCTACGAAATCTTTTAGCATGTTAGACCATTTTTCGTAATTTCTTTTGCCAGGACCAAAAGGACCGGGCATACTCGTTCCAGCCAACATAACATCATCAATAATTTTATATCCTGAAACTATATTCTCTTCTAACAATCTACAACCCTCGTTTAACATAATACTCATTGTCATTTCTGGATTTAGGATTCCCGCTTTTTTATCTAAATTTATTTTTGGCTTCCCGGTTTTCCAATCATAAAAACCGCGTCCAGTTTTTCTTCCTAAATGACCTTTCTTTACAAGATTTGTTAGAACTCTTCCTGGCGAAAAATCAGGGGAAATCATCTTTTCGTAGCTTTTCAGAGCATTATAAGTAGTGTCTATACCAAGATAATCAGTTAGTTCACAGGGTCCCATTGGAATTAATTTTCTCGCTTCCGCATCAGCATCAATTTGCTCCCATGGAATGCCTCTCTCGAACGCTAAATCAAAAATCCAACTAAGGTATATGATTGGAGGAAAAAGGAGTCTATTTGCAATAAATCCGGGGCTCTCCTTCTCAATTCGAACAGAGAGTCGTTTTCCTTTGAGACACGGTAACCTTTTCCCTATTTCGACACCAATATCTAATGCTTCGTTATTGGTTTTTTCACCATTCATTACTTCAACGCAGCATTGAAGAGCAACCGGGAGGAAAAAATGCATCCCTATAACATTTTCTGGCTTATTTGAATCTTTAGCGATGTCTGTTATTCTAAACGAAGAAGTGTTTGAAGCGAAAATACAGTGAGAGGGCGAATTTTCCATGACACTATTGCAAATTTGTTTTTTAACATCTAATTGTTCAACTACAGCTTCAAATACGAAATCACTCTCTTTAACTGCAGATGGTAAGTCGACTGATTTTTTACACCTTGCCATTATATTAGCAATAGAGATTCCTTCTCCTAACTTACCCTTTAACTGAGCTTTCCTTAAACCCCCCTCGATTCTAGTTAAGCTTTCGTTAAGGATGTCTTCTTTAACATCCACCAATGTTACATTATATCCCGCCATTAAGGCAACTTGGGCAATTCCATAACCCATAACTCCTGCCCCTACAACTGTAACATTTTCAATCTTACTAATATCCGCCATTTTGGATGTAAACTCTTAAAAAGTAATTGTTTACTGCTTAAAATTTTTAATTTAATGATATTTTTTATAAATATATTCTTTGATATTAATTGTTAATTTAAAAATATTAAAGCTAGGGATATTTTTTTCTTTAAATTAGTGTTAAAGTAATTATATGTGTTAGAATAGTTGATTAAATTAATTAAAAATAAAAAAGTAAGAAAGAATGATTATATTTAATTCCCAATAATATCTTTCAACTTAGGAAATATTCGAGGGTAATGAACCGCCATACAATGAATTCCTGCAAGGAGGTCTTTTTTTCTCAATTCTGTTATGAATGGTTTAAAGAACTCGTAATTATATTGATCGTATAATTCTTTCTGCTGTTTTTTATCAGTAACTTCTTTCTTTACGCTTTTCCACTTAGCTAGGATTTCTTTAGGGACGCTAACGCCAGGTACAAAAGTATCAAAACCTTTCGCCATTCCATACGACTTCATCGGAAAGATTCCAAGTAATATAGGCACTTTATACTTCTTAATTTCTGTCAAAAACTCTATCGTTCGATCGAGGTCATAAACAACTTGAGTCTGTATAAATTCACAACCCGCTTCTGCTTTTCTACCTATTTTTAATATTTCTGCACCCATTGGTTCAGCATTAGGATTAGCTGCCGCGCCAACGTGTAGTGTTGGAGGTGCTTCAATTTCATTCCCGTTAATAGTACCCTTATCAACCATTTCCCTCACTAATTTTACAAGGGTTGCGGAATCAAGATCAAAAACAGGTTTTGACTCGGGCATATCACCTAAGGCTGTGTGATCGCCGGTAAGGGAAAGTACATTGCGTATCCCTAGAGCGTGAGCGCCCATAATCATTCCTGCAATTCCTAATTTATTAACATCCCTAACAGTCATCTGCCAAACGCATTCTAAACCGGCTGCTTTTTGGATTAAATGTGTTGCAGCCATAGAATTTATTGTTACAATCCCCAAGGGACTATCTGTCACATTTGCGGCGATAACATATGGAGCCATTTCTTTAGCTTCATGAATTGTGTGAGAGAGATCTGTTGTCTTTTCAGGCTCAAGTTCACCTGTTAGTATAAACTCACCCTTCGCAATGGCTTCCCCTAATTTGGAATAAGTTTTTACTTCTGTCATTTTCACATCTACCTCCAAACTACCTCTCTTTGATGGCCAATCTTACTCCAATCTAAGGGGTCTCGTAATTTTGAGAATAAGTCTAACCGTCCTAACTCTTCTAGACGATTATATATCAATATCCAACCGCAGTCTTTCTCGTAGTCGCCCACTTCACACTTTCCATCGACCATTCCTCCACAGGGTCCATTCATAAGCGCCTTAGCGCAAGTTGTGACTGGACAAATTCCACCAGTTTCGTTTAACAAACAATCGCCGCACCCTTTACAACGCATATAGAAACGCCCGATACGCTCTGTCATTCCTATAAACTCAGTGTTATTAGCCGTGAAAACGGGTATTTCTGGATGAGATTTCGTAAGAACCTCAATAATTGATTGCACTCCTAAACCGCAGGATAAAGTTAAAATAGCGTCAGCATTATTAATGTCTTCATCAATCTTGCGTAAATCTTTTTTCATCTCACGGTTATCACAAACATCATCGCTCACTATTGCATTAGTAACAATAAAGTCTCGTTCTTTTAGTTTTTCCGACCATTCCTCGGCTCCCTCGGTTCCTCCAGTTTGACAAAGCGCCGCGCAAACCCCACAGCTCACGATTAATACATTTTTAACCTTATAATTGTTGAGAGCTTCGAAAACCTCTTCCTCTGGTTTTTTTGTAGTTATTACAACCATTATTTTTAACCCTTTTTTTTTGATTTTTTTAGACTTTTAATTTTAATCTATTATTATTTGAAGAAAATTATCTAATCCATTTTAACTTAATTATTACAATAAATAGACAATTAAATTTATCAAAATGATAATTTTATCTAATTATGTACATTAACTGATCGAAAACTTATCAAATCAGAGCATATTATTAAAGAATAAAAAAATATATGGTTATTGTATTAAAGTAGGAAGGATTTTTGCTAATGGAACAGCCAAACCACCTAGTAATGAACCTAAGGAAGTCAGTTTTTTCGCATAATCTTTCAGGTTTTTAGTTACTTTTATAGTCTTAGTTTTTCCTTCTATAATAGTACCATCAGATGACATTAAAAAGATTTTGATTTAAAAACTAAATATTTAAAAAAGATATCTATAAATTAACTTATGTCAGATATTGATAAATATGTGATTACCGAAGGTGAATTTTAATGAGAACTGGAAAGATTTTCTGCATTATCGGTGGACTATTAGTACTAGTAGCTACATACCTTCTAACTTTTAGTCAATTTCATATGACATATACTTATGGTTTAGGATTAATCCAAAATCTAGGTTTTATATTTGGACAAGGTGATATAGTAGATATAATTATAGCAATATTATTCGTTATCTTTTTGTTTTCAGGGTTTTTATTGGTTATAGGTGTAAAGAGTAGAGCAACTGCTATAATTGGTTCATTTCTCGCGATAGGGATGAGCGTATATATATTATATATTCATTACTATGGGATATTTAGCGTGTTTTTTACCAAATTTCTATTTTTCACGGAGTTGCCATTAGTAGATGGTATTTATCCCTTACATATTGCTATAGATAGAGTAGGATTAGGAACCTATGTTTTGCTCAGTGGCGGTGTAATAGGGTTAATAGGTGGGATTTTGGGTACTTCTAGTTAAATTAAAAAAATCTCTTTTTTTTTATATATTTTAATGAAAACCTTATTTTTATTTATATCCAAGACGAAAACATTTTTGGAATCGTTATTAATCGAACAATTAAGTCCTGAGTTTTTTTCATTTTTTAAAGGACAGTTTTTTCAGAATATATGACAAAAATCTTACAAATTTTATAAATTAATACGAAAAAAGGACAAAAAAATCTCAAAAAGTGAGGAAAAAAGATCATTTTATATTCTTAGTAGGCGTTAGGGGGACTATTTTCCCCCAAATGTAAGGAATCCGTTTTCGTTCATTTTTTATTCAGAAAAAGTCAGAATATTAAGAATTCGCCCGATCTCGTAAAACGGGCTAAGGAAAATTTCCCATTACATTTATATACTTAACTAGTCTAACAATATTTAGAAAAAAAAACATAAAATAAAATATTAAAATAGCGTGATAAAAAAATGGAAATTTTAAAACTTCAAGAAAAAGTAATAAGTCTTACAGATGAGCAAATAAACACCTTATATTTCTTCGCCAGTCGAGTAACCCAAGAAAGTATTGACGAATTGGCTCCAATCTTACTAGATATTTGTTTAGAAGCCGAATCAGGTGTTTTAAAAAACGAATTAGGTAGAGTGATTTTCCATCTACAGAAAACAGAGAGATTGAACACCCGAATTGGTTTTGAAAAACTATTGCATGGAGCCCTAAGAGTGGATGTTAAAGGTGTTTTTAAGGTTCTTGAATCTGGAGCTTCAGACGCAAAGGATTTAGTTGGAAGAATTAAATCTGTATTATAAGGAAAAAGTTTTTTTTTACTTCTTATTTTATTATAGTTATGGTTAATCGAGACACTCATTCTGACTTAGATAAAGCTTGGGAGCATTACGAGAAAATACGAGACTCTCTTAACGGTTTATACGAAATTTTAAATATGAATTTGGACGATGGGAACATATTTTACAAATGTGCGGTTGATAATCTTGAGATTTTAAAGGAGACGATAATTGATCTACTGAAGAAGGATTACAATCCAACCGAAATTAAGATAAAATTGCGGGAATTAGAATTTGACATGAAGAAACATCTCTTTTTTGAAAGCGAGGAAAAACAAAAATAGGATATTTGAACCTTTCTGTCTGTATTAATCCCGTACTATTAATTTTGATATTTTCTTAGAATTGCATTTCAAATATTACTTTCATTTATAAGGGGAATAAGACAGTTTAAATTAAAGTTATTTTATATATTTATAAGAGAATTAAAAAAAAGAGGGAATATTTAGTGTTAACTTTTTTTGGTTGGATAGATGGAATTACTGCTTCTGGAGTTGTTATTTTTGGGTTCATTTTTGGATTATTCTTCTTATATAAAGCGCGTAAGTCTGGTGCTAAAATTTTATCTATTTTAGGACTAGTAAATATCTTAGCGGGACTTATGTACTTAGGGGTTTTTACAGATTTTATCGTGGTTCTGGCAACTGAAGCTAATCTGGATAATACTTTTGGTTTAGTTGGGATCTTAAGCTACATTTGGTTCGCTCCGGTGATGATACTTGCTCTCTATATTGGAGCTGAACTTTTAATCCCCAAGAAGAAGTGGTATCTCATGTTTATAATCATTGTTATATGCATTTTATTTGAAATACTTTTTTTCTTAGATCCTATGGGTACGTTTAATTTTGTCCCTCCACCGGTTTCTGGAGAGTTATTAATTGATTACAATGTAAACATGTTTACACCAGCGGGATTAATAATGGCGATTTTATTACTCACAGTTCTAATTGTTCTAGGATTTGGATTTTTAATAAAGAGCCTTCAGTCTACTGGAGTAATAAGAAAAAAGTTCTTTTTCTTATCGATAGGTTCTATCTGTTTTTGCATCTTTGGATTATTAGAGGGCTTAACAGAACCAGGATTGATGGTAATTTTCGTTAGGATCGGTTATCTAATTAGTTTTTGGCTGATGTATTACGGTTTAAAAGATTAGTATTCTCTTTAAAAATCTTTTTTTTCATTTTTTTGTTTTAAATGGCAAATTAAAAATGGTTTTATTTATTTCTTGAAGTAAAGATTATTAATTGATAGCTAGGTACTTTTTTTGCATAAATTTAAATCTGAACTCAATAAAATTGATGATGTTTATCAAATTAAAATTGATGTCCCATTTCAGGTAAAATTTGTTTGTAGTTACATCTTAAAAGTTAATGGAAAGAATGTTCTAATTGATGCGGGATTCAATAGTCCAGCATGGAGGAAGATATTTCTACAAGAAATTAACAATATAGGATTGAATATTGAGGATATAGATGTTTGTATAATAACTCATAACCATATAGACCATATTGGACTAATTCAAGAATTTAGACAGAAGAACCCAAATTTGAAGATCATTATGCATGATATAACCAAAAAAATCTTAGAGTGGGAAACAGATAAGTCAAATAAGGAAGAAATTGAAAGAGAGGCAATTAGGATTTCTATTGAAATGAAGAACTATGGATTGAGTGAAGAGGAAAGGCTAAGAATTGTACAATTTTTTACTTACTGGCCAAAATTAAGGAAATATCACACGCCAGATGAAATTGTACATGATGGTGATAAACTTTTAAATGATCTTGAAATAATTTGGACACCCGGACACAGTTTTGGGCATATTTGTGTTTTTGACGCAAAAAGAAAATATATTTTCAGCGGGGATCATATTTTAAGTCGAATTACACCTCATATAGGTAATTTCATAATCCCTAATT
Source organism: Promethearchaeota archaeon (assembly GCA_013375495.1). The sequence goes on along the minus strand of JABXKC010000009.1, from coordinate 4,783 downwards.
TTCTCACTAATGAATATGTGGACTATAATTTCAAGAATGTACTTGATCAATACCTTCAGTCATTAGACAGAATTGACAAGTTGAATCCTAAAATTATTTTTCCAGGTCATCAGGAAATAATCTATAATCCCCATGAGAGAATTAATGCAATTAAAGAACACCACAAAAATAGACTTAATGATATATCCAATGTAATAAAAAATAATCCACTAACTCCAAGAAGAATATCTGAAATTCACTTTGGCGAAGATTTAGATGAGATTAATTCTTATATGGCATTAAGCGAAGTTCTAGGACATCTGCTTTACCTTGAAGATCTTGGAAAAATAGAGAAATTTAAAAAGAACGGAAAATTTTATTATAAAAGTTAAAAGCTATGGTGACCCGCTTGATAGAAGGGATTAATTTTATGATTATGATTATTTCCTCTTTTCTTCTTACTATTTTTTATATAAAAAGCGTTCAACCTGCGTTACTTGAGAAAAAAATAGGTGAAGGTGCGTTTAAAAGATGCTATTATTATCGAATAATAGCAAGTTCGTTCATGGGTATAATTCTGATTACTCAAATTATATATTTTTATTATCCTCTTCCGTTGAATTTCCCACGGTTCTTCCCTTGGCATTATTGGGTTTCATTTTTAATTGCCATCTTAATTGCCATACCAAGTCTCATAATCATGTTCAAAGGTGTTCATGACGCGGGAGAAGAAACTATCAAACCCTCAAAAAACCATTCTCTTTATGATGGTATATACAATAAGGTCAGGCACCCTCAAGCTTTAGGAGAACTTGGTATATGGTGGATCGTACCCTTATTACTTAATTCTCCTTTCCTTGGTATTTTTTCTCTTATATGGATACCAATTTTCTATTTATTTTGTCTTTATGAAGAAAAAGATCTCAAGCTCAGATACGGCGAAGCATACCTTGAATATAAAAAGAAGACAGGAATGATTTTTCCAAAAATCAAGAGTTTCAACAGAAATAGATAAAAAGTAAAATAATGAGGTAATTTTCTACACAGGAAGCTTTTCATTTTGAGAAACGGTTTTAATTGGCTTTAGCACGACACAAACTCTTTCTACTCCTTTAACATCACTTCTACCTCTAAAACTTTCGATAACCGCATCAAGTTCGTTTATTTCTGGTACATTCACCTTAACAAGAATGCCACATTCTCCTGCTAAAAAGTAGACTTCTTCGCATTGAGGAAGAATTTGCGCTTCTCGTAATAATTCCTTTAATTCAGATTGACTTCTCGGGATTAATGTGATAAATGCTATAATACAGTGCTCGTCCTCTCTACATACTTTAATTGTGAACTTCTCTATTACATTTTCAACTTGAAGTTTAATTACTCTTTTTCTTACTGTGGATTCACTCATTCCTATTTCTTCTCCTATTTCTCGATAAGGTCTTCGTGAATCCTCGATTAACATTTCAAGAATTTGTTTATCCTTCTCATCTAAATTTTTCATATTTCTATCACACCCTTCTAATTTGTTCAAATATCGTAAAAAAATTTTAGTTTAAATTTAGTTTTAAATTATACTTTTTGTTAAAAGTTTTTTAATAGGGGCTCAAAAAGCCTTTCGTAATGAACAGCCATACAATGAATGCCCGCAGCTTTAGTAGTTTTCTGAATTTCTTTGATAAATGGTTCAAAAAATTCGATATTAATCTTATCGATAGCATCGTTTCGCTTTTTTTTATCTTCTTTATAATCTTTTTTAACAGTTTTAAGAGCTTTCAAGAGATCCTTAGGAACCGAAACACCAGGGATATACTCGTTAAAATACCAAGCAATACCGTAATTTTTAATAGGAAATAATCCGAGCAGTACAGGAACATTAAACTTTTCTAATTCCTTAAGGAATTCTTTAGCGTCATCAATATCAAAGGATGTTTGAGTTTGAACGAAATCAGCACCGACTTCTACCTTTCTTCCTACTTTTAGGATTTCGGGTTCTCTTGGGTTTGAATTTGGATTAGCAGCGCATCCTACGTTCATTTCAATTTTCCCTCCTTCAATTTCTTTTCCCTCTAAATCGGTACCATCATCAACCATTTTTGAAACGAGGTCTATTAGCTGAGTAGAATCTAAATCGTACACAGCTCGAGCATTTTTATTATCTCCTAACGCAGAGTGATCTCCTGTTAATGCTAGAAGGTTCTTCAGTCCAAGAATGGAGCCTCCTAAAATATCGCCAAATAAAGCAATTCTATTCCTATCTCTAACAGTCATTTGCCATATGGTTTCTAATCCCACTTTCTCTTGAACTAAATGGCAGGGAACTAAAGAACAAGTGTAAGCGTCTCCTTGTGGCCCATCAGTAACATTAGCCGCAGTGATTTTTCCTGTCTTTTTCATTTCTTCTGCAGAATGTAGAATAGACGATAGATCAACCATCTTTTTAGGCTCTAATTCACCTGTAAATAAAAATTTACCTTCTCTCATTGTTTTTACTAAATTACTATATGCTGGTCTTTTCGCCATTTTTTATTTTTCCTCCTTTATCGGTTCTTCTTCCTCATTTGTGTATTGTTTATTTATTTCTATGAATCTAGGACTACTCCATATTCTATAATTTCTTGGTGGACGATATTTAGTGAAGAGATCAAGTCTATTGAATTTTTTAAGACGCTCATAGATCTTTACCCATGCACACTCATGTGTATATCCACCAACTTCGCACTTACCGTTAACAGTACCTCCACACGGCCCGTTACTTAAGTTTTTAGCACAACCTGCCATAGGACATACTCCACCAGTTACACCTAACAGGCACTCTCCACAAGTCTCACAATATTCAGCAAAATCATTTTCAGCGTTATTTTCTGCTCCTCCAAACATACTATTTTGAGCGGGATATGTTAGTATGTTATCGAATATTCGATTCATCATAACAACGCCCAAACCACAAGATAGAGATACAATTGCATCGTAGTGCTCAATAAAAGGTCGAACGGTTGTTGCTGCGATTCTATCGTCACACTGTCTAAGTACGGTTATAGCTTTCCATTTTAATTCCTTCCCTTCACTTCGAGCCTTTAATTCTAACATCTGTGCTAACACTTTTGCTTCGTTGATCGAGCGAGGGGGTTGACAGCAACCGTCACACCCGACTACTAGAATCCTCGAATATGGTTTTATCATATCGTATATTTCTTCAATATCTTTTTGTTGCGTAATTATCATTTTTACTAAACTCCTTTATTTTAACCATAGATATTTAATTCGATACTTCAATCGACTTACTTTTAAAATCTGATTCAATTGATCCTAATTTTTTTATTTTTTCCACGAATTCTATCATTGTTTCTGAGAAAATTTTACCTTCGCTCGCAGAAACCCATTTTCGCAAAAACCTATCTGGATTAATCCCTATCGACTTGAGTTCTGATTCTATTTCATGTGTTCTTCTCAAAGTATCTTGATTTCCCGCAATATAATGACAATCTCCAATATGGCACCCTCCTACGAAAACTCCATCTGCACCTTCTAAAAAGGCTTGTAAAATAAGGCTTTTTGATAATCCTCCAGAACACATCAATCTTATCGTTCTTATATTTGGTGGGTATTGGTATCGACTTACTCCAGCTAAATCTGCACCTGCATAACTACACCAATTACACAAGAATGCTATAATTCTTGGACGCCCATTATCGAATTCAACTCGAGCTGCTTCAGCGATCATCGGTTCAATTTGGGAGATTCCAAAATGGCTCATCGTAATAGCTTCAGCAGGGCATTCAGCGGCGCAATCCCCGCATCCCTTACACAACAAAGGGTTTACTTCGGAGATCATCTTATATTCTTCATATTTTACTCCAACAGCTCCGTAATTACAAACTTCAGCACATCGGTTGCAGCCTATACATAATGCGGGATTGACTTTTGAAATAACGCCTTCTGTCACGAGAATGTCCTTAGATAAAATCGTAGTCGCTCTCGATGCTGCTGATAATGCTTGAGCGATACTTTCGGTAATAGTAGCGGTTCCACGTGCGGTACCACATAAGAATATACCGTCAGTTGCGAAATCTGAAGGTCTTAGCTTCACATGCGCTTCTAAAAAGAAGTTTTCACTATTTGTAGGCACTTTCAGCATTTTTGCTAATTTTTCATTTTCTTCTCCATCAGAAACTATACCTGCGCTTAGTACTATTAAATCTGCCTTAATAGAAATACTACCTAACTTTGGTGTTTCTATTTTTACACTCAATTTAGTGCCTTCTTGAGTGATTTCAGGGGGTTTTTCATGATCAAATCGGATGAAAACAATTCCTTTTTCTCTTGCTAAGTTATAATACTTTTCTTTAAATCCATAAGTTCTTATATCCCGGTAAAGAACTACAATATTTAATTTTGGATTAATTTCCTTTGCTTTTATTGCGTTTTTAATAGCTTCAGCACAACACATTCTGCTACAATAGGGATTTTCTTCGTTTCTAGAACCTACGCACTGTATCATTACTATTGTGTTTACATCCTCGAGTTTTTCTGGCTTAGTATATAAGAAATTTTCCAGTTCAGATTGCAAAATTACTTTATCATTTTTCCCATAAAGAAATTCTCCTTCTTTTGGTTGGTACTCATGAGCACCAGTCGCAACGATTATGATTCCATGTTGAAATTCCTTTGTTTGTTTATCATCACCAAAAGTTATATTAGTTGTGAAATTACACACATATCCGCCAATTGAATTGATTTTACTATTAATAAAAATATTAATGAGTTTATGATCTTTAACTTTTTTAATTAAATCTGAAAGATAATC
>JABXKC010000099.1 GCA_013375495.1 Promethearchaeota archaeon | reverse complement strand
TCTGGAATAACAGAACGAATTGAAATTACTGAAAATACAAAAGTTCATCCTCAAGTGGATTATTGTGTTTCAGATACGGATCTAAAGGCATCTGAAGCAGTTTCAGAAAATCTATATTTTAAAGGACACGTTCCAGAATCGACAATTAAAAGAGTTTTCTCAGCAGGACTACTTGGCGAAAAAAAAAGACGTAGAATTGTACCGACAAGATGGACAATTACCGCTGTTGATGATATCATTTCAAAAGCTCTAATTAAAGAAATAAAAAAATTTCCTGAAATTAACGATTACCAGATTTTTGAAGCAACTTATCTTGATAACCATTTCAAAATTTTACTTTTTCCGGGAAAATTTATTTATGAAATGAATGAAGTATGGGCACCTAATACATTATGGAACATTTCTCTTGATGGCAGAAATCGTAATTTAAAACCTCAAATAATGACTGATTTTGAATTCTATCATGGAAGGAAATCTTATGCAAGCAATATCACTGGTGCATATTATGCTGCTAGAAAATCTGTATGCGAATATCTTTATAAAATCAAAAAACAAGCGAGAGTGCTCATTTTTCGAGAAGTATCTGGGGGATATGTGGTACCTTTAGGAGTCTGGGTGATAAGGGAGACAGTAAATAATGCTATGTTTACAACTGATTCAATTAAATTAGATAATTTTAATGATTCAGTAAAAGCGATGGCAGATGGGTTTATGGTTGATTATAAGTATTGGAAAAAAAGTAGTAAATTAATTAATTTCATTAAAACTCAAAAAACATTAGATATCTTTTTATAAATATTCCATTTTCTTAAAATAATCATTATTTAGATTAAGATTAGGAAACTTAAGGTTTTGTTAAATGGTAATAGATGTTCATGTTCACCCTTTTTGTAAAGAAGCTCACTATGGCGATAGAAAAAGGATTGCTAATGTCATGAGTGGTTATGATCCTATTAAGTTAAAAAGAGTGAGTCGGATGGTAAATGCTATAATGGAACAATATACTCTTGACGACTATATATCAATAATGGATAAGTTTAATATAGATAAAGCTGTCATTGTATCTCTTAATGTTACTTCTGCTTACGGATTTTTAATGGTATCAAATGAAGATGTTGCAGATTTTGTGAAAAGTTTTCTTAATAGATTTATTGGATTTGCATGTGCTGATGTTCCTGCAACAGATGCAATGGATCAACTTGAATATTCCATTACTTCTTTAAATCTAAAAGGTATAAAGATATTACCACCAGCTCAAAAATTTGATATTTCAGATAAAAAATATGACCCTTTATGGCAAAAAATGATTGATCTTGATATTCCACTATGGACTCACGGAGGTCTTCAAGTCTCATTTTATGGTTCTATTGCAAAATATGGACATCCCTTATTAATTGATGAAGTTGCCTTAAGACATAGAACTTTAACTATTATTATCGGTCATATGGGAGTTCCTTGGATGTGGGATGCTTGGTCTATGGTATCGAGACATAAGAATGTTTATATTGACATATCTGCGCATCCTAATCTTTATAATTGGCTTCCATGGGATGCATTCATTTCGGAAGATCTATCTCACAAGATTCTTTTTGCTTCAGACTACTCCTTAAAGCATTATAGTGAAATATTGAATGCTTTTGATAAAGTTCAAATTAATGATTCTTTAAAAAGAGCAATTTTAGAAAAAAGTGCTGCTAAACTATTAAATTTATGATAATAAGAATTGGTTTTCGATAGACCAATAACTACTTAAAATTAATAAATGAATCTTTGATATTATTTATTTAATCCAATATTTAGAGAGTTTAATTGACAAAAGTGTCAAAACTTTTTTATGAATAAGGTGAATAAATAATATGTCATCTAAATCAAAGGTATTTTGGGCATCCCCTAATGAAGTATGTTATTTTGATAATCCAATACGTAATGATAGAAAAAATATGAAAACAAATAATTTAGTAAAAACACGATTAATCTTAGATAAAATCTTGGATTTTATTAATTCTGGCGATAGAGTTGGAATAAAAGTACATGTAGGAGAAGCTTACAATACACGCTATTTACGACATGACTATGTTCATGAAGTTGTTGAAGCTGTTAAATCAAAAGGAGGAATTCCTACACTTATAGAAACCCAAGGAATAGGATTGTCTGTAAGACCTGTAAAAATTTCAAAAAATTACAATGTTAATTTAATGCACAGAACAAATAAAGAAGATCATGATAGAATTTCCCATTTACATGGATATAGCGAATCTTTGATGGGAGTAACTCTGAAATTTATTGATGGTGATAAAGGAGCTTACCAAAAAAACATTAAAATAGAAGGAATCCACTTTAAAGATGTTTCAGTTGCAGCAGGATTATTTGAATATGATAAAATAATTGCCGTTTCTCATTTTAAAGGCCATCCACAAGGTGCGTTTGGGGGAGCATTAAAACAGTTAGGGATGGGTTGTGTAGCTACACGAAATAAGTTTTTAGCTCATTTCAAAGGCAATCTTATGGTAAATTCAAAAGCATGTAATATTTCTAAATGTGCTCAGGAATGCATAGAAGTCTGTCCTATAAATGCAATTAAGATAGAAAATGACTCTGCAGTATTAGATGTTTCTACTTGTATAGGTTGTCTCGGTTGTCTCGAACGTTGCCCTGTTTTAGGAATCATGCCACATCCTTTCAGAAGAAATAAACAGTTCATAGAATGTGTAATGGATAACGCAGCTGCTGTTTTAGCTTCTTTTAGTCCAGAAAATATTCGTTATATAAATTTTGCCTTGGATGTTACTCTTGTCTGCGATTGCATTGTTAATGCTAGTGTTCCTATAGTTCCTGATCTTGGAATTTTTGCATCAAGTGACCCTCTTGCTATAGATAAGGCATGTATCGATGCGGAAACTAATGCTCCAGGACTTCCATTTTTAGATGAAAATGGAGAATGGTCAGAGCCTCTTCCTTCCGGAGTTGAGAAGTTTGGTACAATGAATAAGAAAGTAGATCCTTCTTGGCAATTAGATGCTGCATTTAAAAATAAACTTGGTACTATAGATTATGAATTAGTAAAAATATAGCTTAAATTTTTTTTTCTATTTCACTTTTTGATTTACTCATTCCTAGTTTTGCTGAATAAATCACCAAAAAGATTTATTTTCCCGCTAATGATTCCACGTGAAAGATACATAAATGGTGTATCTATAACACCAAAGAACCATTTAGTTAAAATCTGCCCCCAAATTATCGACCAAATGGG
>JABXKC010000098.1 GCA_013375495.1 Promethearchaeota archaeon | reverse complement strand
AAATCTTACAAACTAATAAAATTACATCAAGAAAAGGATGCAGTATACCAGATTCAAAGGGAACTACATCATTTTATTATTGATTTTTGTTTTGTTAAGGTGGTTTCTAAAGATTTCCCTAATGATGAAATAATAGTTATAGAACTTATGAAAAGAGTATCAGAGAGACTTCCATTTAATATTCTCAAATTCCTACGATATAGAATCGCATTTATTAAATATTCTAAAGATCTAATTACTCTTTTACTTGAACTTGTTAGGAGATCTGAACCAGATATTCATGAGCCAATTTCTCCTCATTATCTTTTAAAACACTTTAGAGAAAAAATGATAGATCTACCATTTAAATATACTTTTTTGAGGAAAAACCTTCTACCCTATCTAAAAGGGCGATTTCCTACAAGGTTTGGGTGTGTAAAAGACTACTCATAAACCGAAAAAAAAGAAAAAATAATAATTCTTAGATTTTCTGAAGTTCTTCTTGCATTTTCTCGTAAAAATCAAGTGATTCGGGATTTCTTAAAGCTCCTCTATTAGCAACAGTCATACCGTGGATTATCTTAGTGACAGCAATCTCAACCTTTTTATTGCTGAACGTATAAGGAATACCATCTGTAGGCGCTTTGAATATTAGTTTAGGTATGTGTCTCGGGCTAGTTTTCTCACGAAGAGTTTCTTTGATTTTTATTTTTAATTCGTCAGTTAAATCATATCCTTCATTTAATAATACGAACATTACAATTCTAATATCATCATCTTTCTTTTGCCCGATAACCAAACTGTCGGCTATTTCTGGTAGCTGTTCAACGACATTGTAAATCTCAGCCGTCCCAATTCTCACTCCACTTGGTTTTAACACGGCATCGGATCTTCCCCAGAAAGTAATACCTCCTGTATCACTATGGATTACTATATAATCACCGTGCCTCCAGACCATTTTACCTACATCCTTGTAATAATCAAAATAAGCTGCTTTGTACTTTGTCATATCATCATCGTCCTCCCAGAAGTATATTGGCATAGAAGGAGCTGGTGCTTCACATACGAGTTCAGCTTGTTCGTCTTCGATTGGTTCTGCTTTTCCTGAATAAGACTCAACTTTCATTGCGAGTGCTCTACCTTGTAATTCACCGGAGTATACTGGTAGAATAGGAATAGCACCAGCAAAGCAACCGTTAATGTCAGTTCCACCACTAATTGAATTAAAAAAAAGATCTTTCTTAATATCTCTATAGACGTACTCAAATCCTTCTGGTGAAAGCGTTGATGCTGTTTGTGAAATTTCTCTTAACGCACTTAGATCGAATTTTTCAGCGGGTTTAACACCGAGCCCCATTAAATAGTGTATATACGCAGCACTGGTCCCAAAAATTGAAATTTTATGTTCCTCGATCAATTCGAAAAACCGGAGTGGATTAGGGTAGAGTGGATTTCCATCGTATAAAAATATAGTGCAACCTACAGCTAGCCCACTAATAAGCCAATTCCACATCATCCAAGAGGGAGCGGTAATATAATTGAGCACATCACTTCTTTTACAATCAGTTGAGAGAATAAGTTCTTTTAAATGATTGATTAATATGCCACCAGCACCTTGGACGAGACATTTTGGTGCTCCTGTCGTTCCTGAAGAAAACATAATGTACAAGGGGTGATCAAACGGTAGCTGAGCAAATTTTATAGCCGGATTTTCTTCCTTAGAGAGAAAATCGTCCCAGTGTACTGCGTTTGGAATGACACTGATATCTGGTTTTTCTTTGGAAATGTACGAGACTACAATTACTTTTTCAATAGATGGTATAGCTTCAACAACGCGTTTCACATTATCTAGAATGTTAAATTCCTTATCTCTATAAAAGTAACCATCTACAGCGAACAGAACTTTTGGTTCAATTTGTCCGAATCGATCGATTACGGCGCTAGGTTGTAGTTCTGCCCCACAAGAAGCCCATATAGCGCCAATGGATGTCGCTGCGAGCATTGCTGTTGGAGTTTCAATAAGATTGGGCATATAAGAAACAACTCGATCATTCATAGTTATTCCTATTTCTTTTAGAGATTTAGCGAGCCTTGCTACTAGTTTATTTAACTCAGAGTATGTAATTTGTTTTGATACCCTCGCTTCTCCTTGGAAAATGAACGCTAATTGGTTGTCATCGTATCTTAGTAGATTTTCCGCAAAGTTTAGTTTAACTCCCGGAAACCATTTGGTCCCAGGAAAAACACTTAGATCTTCCACAACTTTATCATAAGGTTTGGAAGCGATTATGTCAGAAAATTTCCACATCGCATCCCAGAAATCTTCTATTTTTTCTACAGAAAATTTGTAAAGGTCTTTTCCCCCTTTTATATTTTGGCCATATTCCCTATTAACAAAGGCTATAAACCGCGTTATATTGGCATTTTTTATCCAATCCTCAGATGGTTCCCATAGTAATTTTCTTTCATCATCCATAATTTTTACCCTTTAACTTGTACTTGTTGAAAGTCTTAAAATTTAATAATATTAAGTATTGTGATTGCCTAATTATTCTTAAATGTTTTTTATTGATAAATTTAGAGAATACTCTTAAGAGAAGTGAAAATAAAATTAGTGTTATTACCTTTTAAGTTAGTGGTAAATTTGGTGATTAACATCATAGTTATACAATTAGATTTAAATAGTAATTTAACAAGTATATTAGCCATAGAAGGGAGCATTTATGAATGGTAAAACAATAAAAATCTCAACTTTTATTTATTAACCTAAAAAGTTATTAGGTGTTATTTATTTATAAACACAAATACAAAACATTATATGAGTTATTAGAATGGCTGAAGAACCTCAATTTCCACCGCTTCCAGATATAGGAGACATACTCGATAGAAAGGATCGCTTCGAACAAAAGAAAACAGCAGTTTTGAAGTGTAGAGAATGTAAAGCAAAATATCCTCGCGAATTTAAAGAAGGAGATTATGTTTTTAAAAATCTTAAGGACGAAGCCTGTAAGGAATGTAATAGTGATGCGACTTTAACCATTGAAGAGATTTATTCTGAGTGGATTGATCCCAAGAAAAAATAAGTTTTAAGACTTCTTGAAACCTTTCGTAAAAAAAAAGATGTTTTTTATTTAATTTTCAGCTTCTTGTTCTTATCCTATTAATAAATATATATACGCTTCCTATAACTATTCCTGTTGTAAAAATAATTGAGACGAATAAAACAACCCCTAAAATACCGAGTGCATTGATATCAAAGAAGTAATATATGTAATTGCCAGTAAAAGCGCCATGTATAAAAACAAACGCTTGATAACATATCGGATAAGTAATGATCCAATAGAGTAAGTATTTCCAT
>JABXKC010000097.1 GCA_013375495.1 Promethearchaeota archaeon | reverse complement strand
AGTAATATTACATCGACCGTCGAACGAGAATCTATAACCCACTTTATATTTGATCTGGCCGCTGTAATTCCGATTCCTCCACAAACAAATACTACTTTTTCCATCTCTTTGGTTACAGAAAATTGCCCAGAAACTGAAGCTATCATGACAATTGTTCCAATTTCTAATTGGTTTAATCTTTTCTTGAACGGACTATCACGGATGCGGGTTGTAAATTCTATAAAGGGTTCGGACGGAGAACTGGAGAAAGAAAAATGATGCATCATACTCCCTTCTACTTCAGTGGGGATATATACAAAAAAGAATTGCCCTGGGAGGTAGTAGAGATTTTCGGGCAAATTAAACCTAAAACTCGTAATATCGGAGGTTCTTTTGATTATTTCTGCTAGTTCAATATTCCATGTGGGCATATTAATCAAATTTTCATTATGATAGTTTAAAAAACACTGTAGATTTACTGTTATTGTTATTAGTTTGATCTCAAAATATAGTTATATCCCTTCTGATTTATAAAGTACATCTTAAAAAAAATGATTAAAATATTGTAGAATACTACATACTACGACAATATCTATTGATTAAGGGAACAGCATAAATAAACAAATAAGCATTATCAATTAAAACGGTGAGGAATAATACTTGTAGATTTATTTTCGGGAGCAGGTGGCTTATCTTACGGATTTGAGTTAGCAGATTTTAATGTAGATTTAGCAATAGAGCTAGAAAAAAACTATTTTGAGTCCTATAAGTTAAATCACCCCAAAAGTTTAACCCTCAACGAAGATATTACAAAATTGGAATGCGAAAAGATGGACGATACCTATATTAGAGGGAAGCAGGTTGAAGGGATAATTGGAGGCCCTCCATGCATAGGATTCTCTACGGTTGGGAACAGAAGACCAGACTATCCCCTCAACATGTTAGTATTCTTTTTTATAAAATGGATAGAATATTTTAAACCTACCTTCTTTGTTATGGAAAACGTTAAAGGGATACTGACTATGGGTAAAGGACAAGTAGTCGAAAAAATTAAACAAATGTACAACGATATTGGCTATAAGTGTATAATGCAAGTATTACTCGCCGCAGAATACGGTGTACCACAGCTGAGAGAAAGAGTTTTCTTCATTGGGACGAGAGATAATAGCATTCAAAATCTAAAAATAAAAAAATCTAATCACGAAAATTCCTTACCACCCTTTCTTAAAGTCAAAGATGCTTTTTCAGATATACTAGATATTACTCCTCTCAATAAATCGAATCGCAAGAAGTTAGAAATTGATTATATTGAACCTCCAAAGACAAAATATCAAGAATTTTTAAGGAAGAACTCAGATAAACTCTATGACCATATAGCCCCAGATCACAGCGAAAAAGTTATTGAAAGAATCCGACAAATTGAACAAGGTCAGAATCACGCTTCCTTACCAAAAAAATTTCAAATAAAGGGAGGTTATCCAAATATTTATGGCAGACTCCACTTAGATAAACCGGCAGATACAATAACAGGTAATTGTGGCTGCGTAAGCGCTCCAGGGAGATTCATTCATCCTACGCAAGATAGAGCAATATCAATTAGAGAAGCTGCTCGGCTTCAGTCGTTTCCTGACAAATATCGGTTTTTTGGGAGCATGAGAGATAGATACAAACAGATTGGAAACGCAGTACCTCCATTGTTGGCTTACGCGATTGCTGAAGCAATAAAGAGATGTTTATAAGATAAATGGTTTAATTATTAAAAGGTCTGATTGTTCGCGATTATTTTTTTAATTTCGTCAGATTTTAGAACTCCTGTATATTTATGTTCCTCATCTACAATTATGGTAGGAACTACCATAACATCGTATTTCGTAAGTTTTTCTTTTATTTCTTCACTGAGCGGACTCTGTAAATTGTATTCAATAATTTCACAATTTTCGCAAATACTATCCTTCAATATTTCAAGGGCGTTTTCACATAATTCACAGCCAGCACTAAAAATTTCAAATTTATGACCCATAATTACTAAGTATAATTCCTCATATACAAATTATACGATTGTGTTACATTAGATCATAATAAAGAATTCGTATTAAACATAATTCAACCGATGATATTCTCATATTGAAATCGAATTTCTTGGAGCAAGAGATTTAATTGTAGTCTTATATAAATAAAAAAGAAGGAAAAACTATTTTATTGTTCTTCAACAAATTGTATTTGCCATCCGACTCCGAAGGAGTCCTCAAAAAACATATACCACGAACCCCAGAATCTTTTTTCCAAAGGCATAATTACAGTAAATTTCTTTTCCTGGACTTTTTCGTTTATTTTTTCTATTTCTTCTTTCTTATCCAGATTTATAAGTACCTGTACATTTCCAGAACCTGATTTTCCCATAGGATTATCAGATAACATTATGACAGCTCCTCCTATGTCGAGAACTGCGTGCATCGTAGAGTTTTCATAGTCAAAATCATCTGGAAAACCGAAATGCTCACCCCCCATTTCTTTTGAGAAGGGCATTTGTTCCACAACTTTAGCTCCAAATAATTCTTTGTATAACTCTATCGCTTCTTTACCATTTTTAACCATTAAATAGGGATTAATTTTTACTATTATTATTCACCTTAATTTAGTTAAATCTCAGTATTAAGAAGCAGTCTATTCAAACTAATAAATGTCTTCTCTATAATTTCTAGAGAATTAATCAACTTCTCTTTTTAGAGTAAAGTTTCAACCAAAAGCTAAGATTTTATTATATAATTATAGAATTCTAGAACATCTTTTTGAAATTTTTAATTGTTATAGTCTTTTTGGAATACTTTATATTGTTGGACTCATAAGTCTAATTTATAAAACGCAAAAACATTAAGTTAGGGATACTCGAGCTTTATTCAAGCAAGAAACTCCCACAACTTTGAAATTATAAAAAACAAGAAGAAAGATCATGGATCTCAAATATTGTCCCGAATGTGGAAATGCCCTCAAGCCAGAAGATATGAAATTTTGCCCTAACTGCAGAACATTAATCGAAATTGAACCGATGCGTCAAACCAAGACGAACATTAAAGCAAAAAAAAGAGTATGGAAAAATTCTAGTTCGATTTTGTTGTTAATAGGTGCCATCATTGGAATATTGACATTTTTCACTCCAACAGGAAGCTTTCACTTTCCGGGTATATATTCTTGGGATATGTGGATGTTCGGTTATAACATAGTTTTTGAATATGGAGTTGGAACAGATACTTTTTGGATAGGAAATTCAATTCTCCTTACGTTTTCAATTGTGACCACTATATTCGTTGTATTAGGTAATCTCATTGCCATTATCGGAGTTATAAACTTATTAAGAAAAAAAGATTACGCCTACATCTTAGCTGGTGCAGGAGCAGTAATGTTGGTT
>JABXKC010000096.1 GCA_013375495.1 Promethearchaeota archaeon | reverse complement strand
ATGTAAATCAACAATTAACAGAAATTATAAAAATAGCAGAGCAAATTAGAAAAAGTGAATAGATCCCTTTACTTGTTAAGATTAAAAAACAATAGAAAATAGAGCTCCATTAATTAATTAACATTAAATTTAGGCAATTTTTGTATGAATCGGAAATCTCCAAATCACTTTCATAACTTTGGTTGATCTACTGAAGTAATTCTAAATTTTAAGTGTGAAAAAAATGTGCTAACATTTATAATTGCGCAATACCTTACATTATATGTAAATTGTTAAAATATCACCTAAGTTTCAACTATATTTGATATATTTACCTTTACAACACACATAATCAAGGTTAAATTTCTATGCCTAATAATAATCCTAATAAAGACTCTTACGATGCAGATGATATCAAGGTTCTTAAAGGATTAGAAGGAGTACGCAAACGCCCAGCAATGTACATTGGAGATCAGGGCAAAAAAGGACTCCACCATCTTATTTATGAAGTCCTTGATAATGCTGTAGACGAAGCTATTGGCGGATATGCCAATGAAATCAAGGTTACTCTTTTTAAAGATAATTCTGTTCAAGTTCATGATAATGGGCGAGGTATTCCTATCGATATCCATCCCGAATATAATAAACCTGCCCTTGAAGTAATTATGGAATATTTACATTCTGGGGGAAAATTCGATAATAAAAGTTATAAAATTTCCGGAGGATTACATGGTGTTGGCCTCTCTGTTGTTAACGCTCTTACAGAATGGATGGATGTTGAAATCTGTAGGGATGGACAAATCTACAAACAGAGATTTTCCAAAGGAAAAAAACAAACAGAACCAGAAATAACTGAAATTAAAAATAATAACTCTTATACCAAAATTTCCTTTTATCCAGATGACGAGATTTTTGAATTTGATAAAAATGAAGTAATCTATAATCCTTCGTCAATTACCAACAGAATGCGAGAACTAGCCTTTCTTACACCTCAAGCACGGTTCGAGCTTCATGACAAAATTAAAGACGAAAAAGAAGAGTTTTTCTATGAGGGAGGAATTAAAGAATTTATTTCGTATTTAAATAAAGATAAACAACCTCTCCATAATGACGTCATATATTTTAGCGATTCATCCGAAGACGAAAATGGTGCAGTTATCTACTGCGATCTAGCAATGCAATATAATACCACCTATCAATCTAACATTCTTTCTTATGCTAACACGATTAATACCGTAGAGGGGGGTGTTCATCTTACAGGATTTAAATCTGCTCTTACAAGAACTTTTAATTCGTATATTGAAAAATATATGGAAAAGAAGTATAAAGAACATGTTCTAAGTGGTGCTGATACTAGAGAGGGTTTATCCGCTGTTATTTCGGTTAAATTACCCGATCCGCAATTTGAAAGTCAAACTAAGATCAAGCTAGGTAACCCGGAAGTTAGACAAATTATAAGCCAAATAGTAACTGATAAATTGACTCAATATTTGGAAGAACACCCTGAAAGAGCTAAAAAAATAGTTTTAAAAACAATAAACGCTAAATTAGCAAGAGAAGCCGCCCAAAAGGCTAGGTTGTTAATCCGCAGAAAATCAGTTTTAGACAGCGCCAGGATGCCTGGAAAACTAGCCGATTGTTCTTCGAATGATCCAAAAGAGTGCGAAATATTTATAGTCGAAGGAAATTCTGCAGGAGGATCAGCAAAGCAAGGAAGGGATAGAGCTTATCAAGCGATTTTGCCTCTAAGGGGTAAAGTATTAAATGTAGAAAAAGCGCGAATGGATAAAATATTACAAAACAATGAAATAATATCTATAATTAAAGCACTTGGTGTCGGAATTCAAGAATATAACGAAGTAAATGGTATTGAAAAAGAAAACGGGGAAACTGAGAAAAATGAGGAAAATGGGGAAAACGACGAATCTGAGGAATCTGAGAATGGTTTTGATTTAAGTAAGTTAAGATATCACAAGATTCTGCTCATGTGCGATGCAGATATCGACGGAAAACATATCGAGACGCTTTTGCTTACATTTTTCTTTAGACACTTGCGAGCTCTAATAGATGGAGGGTTTCTCTATTTAGCTGTACCACCACTCTATAAAGTTTCATATAAAAAATCGAAGAAGTACGTATTTTCGGATAGTGAAAGAGATAAATTCATGCAAGAAATTAAATCAAAAAACAATTTGAACGATACTAGCTCAATAAAGATCCAAAGGTATAAGGGTTTAGGTGAGATGAACCCCGATGAACTTTTCCAAACAACCATGAATCGGGAAACAAGAACTTTGAAGAAGATTACTTACGATGATTATATTGAAAATGATTTAATTTTTACTAAATTGATGGGTAAGGAAGTATTATCCCGGAAAAAATACATTTTTTCTAATTTTGATGAAGTTAACATGTTAGATATTTGATCTTTAAATTTGAATTTTTTATTAACAAAATTTGGGTATGAAAATGACTTCAGAAAATATTCAAGAGATTGAATTAAAGGACGAAATGAAGAGCAGTTATATCGATTACGCTATGTCCGTTGTTATTGGTCGTGCGATTCCCGATGTGAGGGATGGACTCAAGCCAGTTCATCGGAGAATAATCTACGCAATGGCCGATAATAACTACTTCTACAATCATCCTCATGTGAAATCTGCGAGGATTGTAGGTGAAACCATGGGAAAATATCATCCTCATGGAGACGCCGCAGTATATAACAGTTTAGTTCGAATGGCACAAGACTTTTCATTGAGATATCCTTTAATACATCCTCAAGGGAATTTCGGATCAATTGACGGAGACCTTCCCGCTGCTATGCGATATACCGAAGCGAGATTAGCACAAATTGCTAACGAACTGATTGAAGATTTGGATAACGAAACAGTGGATTTTCAACCAAATTTTGATGAGAGTCTACAAGAGCCAATATTTTTACCTGCTAAATTGCCAAATATGCTAATTAACGGTACAAAAGGAATCGCGGTAGGTATGGCTACCTCAATGCCTCCTCATAATTTAATTGAAATCTGTAATGGAATTATGGCTACGGTAGATGATCCTGAGATATCCGTTGAAGAACTTATGGGAATAATAAAAGGACCAGATTTTCCAACAGGAGGGAGTATTACTGATACAAATGGTATTTATACTGCTTATACAACGGGTTCGGGAAATCTAACTTTAAGAGGAACTGCTGAACTTGAAACCAAAGGGAATAAAAACAGCTTAATTATCACTGAGATTCCATATTTAGTGAATAAAACAGTTCTTGTAGAATCTATTGCCAAACTGATAAAAGACGGAGTCCTTAAAGATGTTCGTGATTTGAGAGACGAATCAGATAGGAATGGAATGCGAGTTGTAATAGATTTAACTAAAAACGCCCAACCCGTTATAATTAAAAATATCTTATTTAAAAGAAC
>JABXKC010000095.1 GCA_013375495.1 Promethearchaeota archaeon | reverse complement strand
GTAAATCTCAAATTCCTATCGATTAAAAAACCAAAAATAGGGTCATTAACTCCGTTATATACCAAAAAGATACTCATAGCGACAAAGACTAAAAAAGAATTTAATCCAAGAACAGCTTCATAATAGGCAAGTGTAAATCCTTGAATTGAACCTATTAATGTGGCGCAAAGTAGACCGGAAGCATTGGAAAGAAAGGTCAATCTTGTATGTCTTGTTCCAACTTCTTCTGTAAATTCAATAGTTTCTTTCATTATAAATTATCACTTTTTTTTTTTAAATTTTATATTTAATTCTACTTTTGGATATAAAAAGCTTCCTACTACAATTAAGACATAATTGTGAAAACTAGATTTCAAGTTTGAAAGATTATTCAATAAAAAAATCTTAAATGCTCAATTATTTTTTTTCTTCTTGTTTTTCAAGTTCTTTTTGTTTTATTTCACTAAGATCCATTGAAAAAAAAGATTTACCGTAGTGATTAAGTAAACAAGCAGCAGGGTTATGAGGAGAGGATCGATCTTTTGCGATTAATGTAGTAACTGGTGCATTCGATAAATGAGTAAAAGTAATATCGTGTCCTACGCATAAACCGACTATTATGTTTAAGTCTGTTTTTGCTTTATTCAACAACAAAGCTTGGGCTGCGGGATTACAAGTAATGATTCCGATAGGGTAACCCGTCTTAGAACGCATTGTATATTCTTCAGGGACGCCTACTTTTGTTTTTGGAACACTACCTGTTTTGCAACAAACAGATACAACCTCAAACCTATAATCATCTAATATCTTAGCAATTTGCCCTGCTTCAGCAAGTAATCCTACACAGAATGCTAAACCTAATCTATTAAAACCCATTCCTTTAGCGTATTCAATCGTATCTTTTAATCTTGGCCATTTAATGTATCCTTTAGCTTCTACAATAGAAGCTACCCCCGTCGATTTTTTTATGAATTTATCTTTTTCGTACAATTTAAGAGCTTCTTTCTCAATTTCTGGAGAAATGATCATCGGACAGTCATCTTTTTTTTTATTTACTCTGCCAATAACACAATATTTAAGACTATCACATTGGTGACAGGTCGGATTTTTTTCCTCTTCCTCTTCAGAATTTAGAGTCATGCTATCTCATCTTTCTAAGTTATTAAGTTTTTTAAAAAGAATTTTATATAAATTATTCTGCTTTTTAATATAAAAGACTTCTTCTTTCTGGTTTGAACTTGTTTGAAATAATACAAATCTTAAAAAACGGAAAAAACCTAAATAAAGATTAATACCACTTCATTATAATTTAATACTGGATTATTGGAATAAGGTAAAAATTTTAATGGAAGATAAAATTATTCTTGAGAAGCTAAGAGATTTCTTAGAGAAGGAGCACAAAAGCGGGAAAGCTTTATTTTCCTATCAATCCTCCCGCAATTATGAAAATTCATTAACTAATTATAACATTAAAACGGGATTGGATAAATATAAAGAAATAATACTTGAAGAGGAAACTGGTTTAGAGCTTGGTGGTGTGAATAAAAAATCCTTTTCAATAGTATTTTCAATTCAAGATATTCAATTAGTAGAGCATAGAAAGATAACATTATTAGGGAAAGAAATAAGTAAGATTTCTGATATAAACATAGATTTTGGAATGATGATCTTAATTGGAATCAAAAAAGGTACTGATAAAGAGATAGATGAGTTAAACCATTTGAATTTTATATCAAATGGCATCGAAGGATTTTCAATTAGAACGATTCCTCGTAGGTTTTGGTGTAGAATTAGTAAGTCAGTTCTAAAGAAAGGTTTTTCTTTCGAATTCTTAGGTGAAGCGATACTTTCTCTGTATAAACAAAAATTTAGCGATTTAATTGAATCAATAGAAGTAATTTTCATAAATTCTTATCAAGATTCTTTAAAGCAATTTATTGTTCTTTCTTCAGATATCTTATCTAAATCTAAAGAAAAATGGAAGAAAAAAATAGAAGAATGGAGAAAAAGAATCGATTGTGACTACGATTGGGGTTGTGAAATATGTCCTTATCGAAAAGAGTGTTACGATGTCAAACAAGTGTTAATTTCTCGAGAAGAAATGTAAATAAAAAGAGAAAATAGATGGAATCCTACAATGTCGCTAAAAAAAACACCGCTTATTATTGCTGTTGCCGGAAAAGGAGGCGTAGGCAAGACGATTGTAACTACTCTTATCGCTAAAGCTATTTCCACATCTTATAAGTATAAATTGCTTTTAATTGACGCCGATCCAACTCATCCCCATCTAAGTAAAATGGTAAAATTAATTCCTGAGATGAGCCTTGAAAAAATTCGAGCTGATTTGATCGAGAGCACAATAAGTAAAAAAGAGGACGTCCAATCTTTAGCTGAGAATATAGATTTTAAAGTTTACAATGCAATAAAAGAAAATAAAGATTTCAGTTTGTTTTCAATTGGTCAACCTGAGGGCCCCGGATGTTTCTGCCCTTCTAATACATTACTTCGAAAAGTAATAGAATCTATTTCTAAGGATTTTGATGTCGTTTTGATAGATTGCGAAGCGGGTCTTGAACAAATTAACCGTATGGTTATAAGTTCTATTGATAAACTACTGATTGTTACCGATATCTCTCTGAGGAGCGTAGAAACGGCAAAGGCAATTAGCGAAAGCGCAAAAAAGTTTACAAATTTTAAAAAGTTAGGCGTAATAGTCAACAGAGTGAAAGGTGAGATACCTAATATTCTTGATAAGCTCAAAGAATACGAATTACCCGTCCTTGTGTTGATACCTGAAGATGAAGTTGTTACTAAATTAGATTTAGAAGGAAAAGCTATTATTGATATTTCTGTTAGGTCTACTAGTTTTAAACAAATAAAAGATAGTGTCGATAAAATCTTGGAAATTTCTTAAACTCTTAACTACAAGAGAATTTACAAGTTAATTAAGCAATATTCAACAAAATTCATTGGTTCTATGGCACAACCGCTTGAGTCGAGTCCTCCTAATTGGTTGAGTAAATTTTCGTCGATTTCATTACCTTTTAGCCACAAGTCTTTTAATATCATGAGGGATTCAAGGCCTCTTATTATTTTGATGTGATTATTTCCGAGATCTAAGGTTTCTAAATTTTGAAGCGTTTCGAGCCCTTTGATTGAGGATATATTATTCCCAGATAAAAAAAGTTTATTTAATTTAGTTAAAGAGTATAAACCGCTAATTTCATTGATGGCATTATCTTTTAAATTTAAAACTTGTAGGTTCGTTAATTTTTTTAGATTAGATATTTTTTCAATATTGTTTGCGGTAATCCATAACGCCTCCAATTGGGAAAGACATTCTACTCCTTGGATTTCTCGTATTTTGTTATCGTTGAGATAAATCTCATTGACATTCTCCAGATGTTCAAGGCCCTGAATTTCAGATATTTGGTTTCCAGCTAAGTTCAAGACTTTTAGATTTTTTAAGCTATCCAATCCTTGGATATTTGTGAGTTGATTTCCTGCTAACCATAATACTTCTAAATTGTGCAAAGCATCAAAACCTTCTATTTTAGTAATTATAT
>JABXKC010000094.1 GCA_013375495.1 Promethearchaeota archaeon | reverse complement strand
GGTTGCCATATACTACCCGGTGGTTTATATGCATATAACTGATCAGGCTTTACAAAGTACATATCCTCTTCAAAATAACTACGGCTGTTTTTTTCATTGCCGCGCACGTCATAAAATCTTCTAAAGACATTATGATGTACAATTATTTCATCACCTGGTTTTATTTCTGTTTCACCAAAAGAAACCAAATCAAAAAAATTTCTGGTTTTTTTAAGTTGAATAATCTTTAAAGATAAATCAGAGATATCTAACCCAAATGCTTCTGGTTTTAAAGTAAGAAGTTCTAACATATTTAATTTAAAATTATTCTATCTCTTTCCACTCTTTAATCTCCCACCTCCCACCAGGTCCTGAAGAAAAATGAAGATCAACTAAACCAATTTCGTATTTTAATTCAGATGCATTTTTAAGTTCTATCTGGTAGGCAGTGACTTCAGTTAAGGTGATTTTGTCTTCAATTCCAATTTTACCATGGGGAGCATAAAAAATTGAAGAAGCAGAAGAATTTTTAACATTGATTGCAGTGGTTCCTCCCCCTGATTCTGCTGAATTGTTTTGTGAAACTATCATTAAATAACTAGAAGTAGCTCCTGAACCCTGAATTTCTGCCCCATCTTGGACTATTGCTGTTCCCCGATTCTGACGGTCTGCTGGATAATCCATAATAATAGCTGAGCTTAAATCTCCAAAAGAGCTATCTAATTTAACCACGGCTTGGTTTTGAGCTAGCAAGTCTCCCTCCACCCATATAAATCCGGCCACAGTTAGCTGGTTGGTGTCTTTAATATTTAAATCGCATTCAATTTTTATTGGTCCCAAAGAAGTACCATCTGGTGGAATGTATTCTCCGCCTAAACAACGCTCATCATCGGAAGTTATTGTTCCACCGTTACTTGCCTGTTGTTTCCATTCTTCAATCTTAGAATCAGGAATAGCAAAATCCTTGGGTTCGATGTCGGTGGGAGGAGTGCCGGTGGTTGTGATCCCATAAACGGTAGCTCCAGAAATTGAAGTGTAATAATAAGCGTCTCCCCAAACTTCTCCACCTAAAATAACATCAGAATGAAGGTCACTAGTAGTGGTTGAATTCCCTATCGTAGAATTAGTAGTTGTTCCAGAAGCATAGCTATCACCGAGAATTTGGCAGTATTGCAAATTTCTAGCCCAAGCTGAACCTCCAATTATTATTGGTTTACTGCTCTGCCCTCCAATATAAGATGAGGAAGCGGCAATAGCGTCTCCAGCAATGGTGGGGCCATCGTACCCTTGAATATCTCCATTGGAAAAAACATTCCCGTGAACTATAGCTTTGTCTTGCATTACCAGTCCT
The DNA here is from genome assembly GCA_013375495.1 of Promethearchaeota archaeon. The sequence goes on along the minus strand of JABXKC010000094.1, from coordinate 2,242 downwards.
CCGTCTCCTACTTGAGCTCCATAGTGGAATGAGGCCTCGGTAGTTTCTACCCCTACTATTGCTCTAACCTTTCGGATCCTTTCTTTTACGTTTCCCTGAGAATCAATAAATTTCTTATGACCGGGCTGGTCAGTTATATCAATGGTAGCTGTAGCTGTTTCTCCATCTATAGTTATAGGAATTTTATAGGGCAGTTCAGTCCCGGAAGGTAAATCTTTCGTATCATCAAATAAACGTAAAAGAGCATCTTCGGTTCCGGCTTCAGCAATATAGTAGGCCTGAGAAGACTTAATAATATTTCTTGAAATTTTGTGTTCACCCAAAGTTAGAGTAGTAATGCTAAAGGCAATACCTACCATTACCGCAAAAATTAAGATGGTAATTAAAATTCCAGCAAAACCTCTTTCTGGGGCAGGTTTCGCTCGATATACCCAGTTCCTTGTTATAATCTGAAATCTTAAGAAAAAATTTTTATTTTTGGAATTTAGCATCTTAATAGCTACGTAATGAGGCAGTAGAAGTTACATTCACTGAGGCCCGATATTCCGGTCGATCATCTGGATTTTTATAATCAATTTTTAAATTGACTTGGACAGAAGGAGAGGTAGTAGCAATCTGAGTAAACTCTAAATTGTTTACCTCAACTTTGTCAGAAGTTAAGAAAATGGGGTCTTCCAATCCTCTTTTCTGACATAGAATGTCGGAAGTAGTTCCACAAAGATAAAACTCAGTAGTGAAATCGTTTTCTAGACAAAGGCGAGTGGCAGTACTACTTGAAGAAATACTTTTTGCTTTTTTTATTTCGTAGGTCATTATTTCCATAGCCCGTCTTGCATTATATAAAGTTTCTCGCATCGCCTTTACCTTAGAATTAGAGTGTACTGCCCAAAGGATAAAGGAAAAACTGGCTGAAGTTATAATAGCCAGCACTGCGACATAAACCAATATTTCTATTAAAGTAAATCCTTTCTTGTCCATTGTTTATTATTGCCCTTTCCAATTAGTAAAGTAGGTAACGAGCTTGATATTTTTATTATTCCAAGAAACAGTTACGGTTACCCTTTTAGTCTCTGAATCGATATATGCTCCCCCACTTTCTACAATATTATGATTGTTATCTCGCTCTACATTGTTAAAAACTATTTTTCGAGTCAACCCATCTATTGTTTCTGGATCTGGTACCAATTTCCATTTTGGAGGTGTGGTTGAAGTATCTATCTCTGGGTGGTAATCTTCCCCGGTGGTTATGGCAGTAGAAATTTTATCCCAGCTATCATCTCGAATATTTCTTACTGCCTCCATTGCTTCTTGGGCTAAATTATTTGCTATGGTAGTCTGTTTAATTGAGGTTGAAATTTTCAAAGAATAACTAATTATTCCTAAAAGGCTAGCTGAAGCAATACTAATAATGGCAATAACTATTAGAATTTCTATCGCACTTATTCCTTTATTCAATTTTAAATTTTTATTCATTGTGTTGTAGCCTCTTTGGATAAATGAGTTTTGGTCGTTAAACTATCACTCCAATCTAACTTGACCAATTCTCTCGATGTAAATGGTTCTGATTTTTAAAGGATCAATTTTTAATCTTAGAGAAATTGATTGGGTGGTAGTAGCCAAAACACTTCCCGTGATTCGCTCAAAAACTACAGAGGAAGTAGCTTCATCTCCCAAATTGAGTTCATAAATTTCGACCGCTTTTGGTAATTTGTGAATTTTATCAGAAGAAGTAGCCCTAGCATCGAAATCTTTTCCTTTAAATAAAATGTATTGATGGGGAACAGTTGAGGTAGTAAAATAAACTCCCCATTGGCTGGCTTCTTCTGAGGCTAAAGTTTTATTTTGAGCCAATCTTAAAGTATTAATAATTTCTTCTGCAGCGTTATTTAAATCCGACTCTTTTTGAAAAAAACGAAGGTTAGGGATAGTAATAGCGGCCAAAATAATTAAAATTCCAACTATTACTAATAATTCAACGAGGGTAAACCCTTTTAACTTTTGACTTTTTGTCATAACACTGAAGTGCGATATCTCGAGTAGGACCCATCAAAGCCCTCCCAACATTGAATACATTGGCTGGACCATTGAAATAGCAAAAAAACCGACCGCTGCTCCAATGATTAACATTATCACTGGCTCAATGACGGAAGTTAGATTTTCAGTAGCTCTTCCTACTTCTTCTTCAAAAAAGGTAGCTAATTGAGCTAAAATATTGGAAGTTTCACCGGTTTCCTCTCCTACG
>JABXKC010000093.1 GCA_013375495.1 Promethearchaeota archaeon | reverse complement strand
TATACTTATGACCTAGGTAAACAAATTCAAGTTTTATGTCCAAAATGCGGAAAAAAATTAAAATTACGTAAAGGAAGATATGGAAGATTTTTAAGTTGTTCTGGTTATCCTGAATGTAAGTTTACTTTTAATCCAGAATTTAGAGATCAAGAGCAAATTTTTTGCCCTGAATGTGGAAAACTATTAATAATAAACACAGGAAAAGATGGAAAATTTGTAGGATGCACCGGTTTCCCTAAGTGTAAATTTACTTTTGATTTAAGAGACTAAAATTAACCAAATTTAAACCTAATGATATAAGCAGTAATTTAATTAAAACCCTCTTTATCTAATTGGGAATTACAAAGCTCATCACATTTTTGAATAAAAGGATTTTTCCGGCTCACATGAAAGAACTCAACCTTCTCATATTTTTCGCAGAGCTGATACACCTCATTACACAGTTCCGAAAGATGCGGATAATTGATTCTCCATTTCTTATTAATCTGCTGGACTGCTAAATTACTGTCAGAATATATTTGGAGCCGACCTCTGTGGAACTTTTCAACTGCTTTTAATGCGTTGATAATGGCTTTATACTCCGCAGCGTTGTTGGTTGATGAGCCAAGAAACCCAGATCCTTTATGAATAATATCGTCATCATCAACAAATATAAAAGCGTACGCTGCAGGTCCAGGATTACCGCGTGCCGCACCATCAGTATAAATCTTAAGAATATTTCCTTTCAAATTATCTCATCCGGTACAGATTAATTCATTTTATGGAATAAATAAAGAATTTACTCGATATAAGTAATAAAAGTCATTAATTATATTAAGTTTAAGATTGAAGGGTTTTTACGTCAATTTTTTAAGTTCTGTTTATCTTGCCTAGATTCATCCTATCAGCTTATTCCGCTTCCAATGAAACCATAGGTCTCCTAGAAATTGGATTGTCGCGGGGATTAGAGCAATGTAAGCACCCAAGATAACATATATTGTCGATATTGCGGCATACCAGATGAGCGCACCATTTAGAAATGGAGTTATTGGATCCACACCAAGCATTGGATACAATAGAACGGTGCTAAGAATATTTATCGCAATGATGATGATCATTGAGACCAACGCATCAAAATAGAAGCTCTGGGGAAATTGAATGTACCATATAATTGCTAAGATTATCGCCACAAGATTGCAGAGAAAAATCCATATCATAAAAATGGGAATAAAACTTTTAGGAGCATCCTTCCTTTCAAGTGTCATAATATCATTAAGTGGATTTTGCTTAAAAAAAGTTGATATTATAATCCATTAGACGATCTATTGAAGAATGAAGGTTTCAAAAAATTATTCGCTTGTAATCCTATTTTAAATGAAGTCCTTAAATTCACAAAAATATTATTTGTGAAACAGTCAGCTATTTTTTAGTGAGTAATGTTGATCTAGCGATTTTTCTTAGCAGAAGATTTAAGTTTATCAGTAGGTATATTCATTAATGAAACGATTAAATCGGAAATGCATTGAGCTGTAGAATGTAGTTTTCCCATATCAACCTTATCGAGAGTATCTTCCGCTGTTAACAAGTAATAAGGAGACCGAATCCAATGAATAACATCGATATCAGCTTGAGTACTAAAATGACCAGCTTCTCCTATAGGAGGAGTCGCGAAAAAGTTATCAGGAATTAAGATCATATTCTCAATATTATGCTCTCGACAAGCTTTAATAACTGGAGCAACTAAATTTTCGTTTCGCGATATAAAGGTTGCTCCAAGTGATAAATTACCTGTTAGTGTAAAATTATGAGTCTTAGGATCCTCTTCGACTTCCTTTGCACAAATATGCTCTAAGTTTAAATCTACTAAAACATCCTTCAAAATCGTATCCTTATATTTACGAGCAAATGATTCTGCACCAATTCCCCCATAAAGATGGCCTGCCGATAAGCAAAAGAGCAGGCTTCTTGGACGTAATTCTTTTGGAATTTTAGCCCAGGCTTGTAATAGCGATAAAACTGTTGCTACACCTGTTCCATCTTCCGTTGCCCCTTTAAACGCTGAATCATGATGGCTTGATATCATTATCATTTCCTCTGATTTTCCGGGTAGGATCCCCCAAATGTTATGTGCATAACTTGGTTCTTTAGTTCCCTCAAGGATAATTGTTCCTTGTGCTTTATCTTCTTTAACTAAATCTCTAACTTTTATACCATCATATTTCCCTACATATAATGCGGGAATTGGTTTCATTGCACCATCATACGGCCCCCAATGAGTATTAACATTTGAGGGATAATCTCGCAAGATTAAAACTAAACCTAACGCCCCCCGATCAAATGCGCGCCAGTATACAGAGTCTTCTCTTCTCTTTCCACCAAGAGCTTGTGGCGGAAAGTTAGTCAAAGCAAAAGTAAAGATGATTTCTGATTTCTCATCAATAACATGTTTAGGATCAGAAACATAAAACAATTTTGCCAATTTAATTATTTTTCCGAGAGGGAAAGTTGGAAACTCAATATCAGCAACAACAATCTTGTCCTTGACATCGTTCTTTTTAAAATCCTTTTTTTCTCCAGCCCCAACATACACTAAAGGCGCGGTTATTCCATTTTTATCTGTAAATCCTGTGTTAAGAACATAAAAACATGGTATTTCAATTGGTTCATTTCCTTTTTGAATAATCAGTTTCCAATTACTAGCTCTCCAATCTATCAAATCCACACGTTCCTTTTTAACCGTTTCTAAGCCAAATTCTTTAAACTTAGTAAATAAAAACTCTTCGATTTCATGAGCATAATCGGTTCCAATTCTCCGATGCGGAAATTGACAAATTTGTTCTAAAATTTGCTGAATCTCTTCAGATGTATGAATATTCAGTTCCAAATCAGAATCTTTCATATTTACAATTATTTCTTCAGCTTTTTTCCGAATTTTTTTCATCTTGGGGATCAATTTTAATAAATTTAGTAGAAATTTCCTCTTTGATAAACGAAACTCTGTAACTTCCTCAGATATTTCTTGAAGTTCATTCATAAAAAAATATTTTCCTTCAATATATTTATAATTTCTTTCACTTTTTAGTAAAGAAAAATAGAAACAATTAATATTGAATAAATATTAAAAATTTTAATTGTAAACTTAACAATTAGACTTTACATTGTCGGTGAAATTACCATGGATTTATTCGATTGGATGTTTATTATTTCAGGCTTCATTTTTTTCGTTTCAATGATTAGTGCAATATTATTAATGGCTAATAACAAAATGGACACTGTCAAAATATTTGGTGTAATCCTTGCTATCTTGATGGTTCCAATCCTCGCTATACTAATTGATTCTATTGTAATGAGTAAAGATATAAGATTTGTTATCTTCTCTCTTCTAATTCTCATTTATCTAATGGCAGAACTCTTACTTGATAGAGTTTTCAAAATTGACTTTAGGTCAAAACCGAGTACTCATGTTCCTTATATCATCATAGAATGGGCTGCAGCTTTTTCTTTCTTGTTTGGTGTTATCAGGCTTGATGCAACGATAGGTTGGATAATAGCAATCTTTTTTTGGACATTTATCGTTGCTTTAGTTTATTATATCATCAAGCGAAGGAAAATTGTAGCAGCAACTACCGCCGCACCATCAGTATAAGCCTTAAGAACTTCCCCTTTTTATATGAATTCAACTCATAATAGATGAATTTTCATTCAATTATCATTTTGGTTTTAATATTGATTTTAATGTATTCTAATATATGAAATCTTATACCAAGATGATACTAAGCGGTAAATTGTCTTGAATTAATACTTCAATC
>JABXKC010000092.1 GCA_013375495.1 Promethearchaeota archaeon | reverse complement strand
TATTTATTATAGAAGATTATCCTTAACAATCCATTAGAGGTGAGATTAGTCAAAAAATTAAAATTTAAAATATCTATTCCGCTAAAAGGTTTACAAAGTGGTAAGGAATACGAATTTGAGATTAAGGACGATGCAAATTTTATTGAAGCGTTAGCGTTAGTTGACAAAATGGAGAGAGAAAGTTCAGAGAATAAAATTTTCCCTCTACATGACGGATATATCCATAACTACCTTCAACTATTTGTAAATTTGAAAGAAGAAACAATTTATGAAGATGTTGGCTTATCCCCTTATGCACCTGACGAACATGGTCTTTATAGAAAGTTTAATCCTATAAGAGAAGATATTAAATTTAATTTATTTCCGGATACAATTATTGAATTACAGCAAGATGTTGGATGTTGATGAGAAAAAGTGAAAAATAGATTAGATATAGGAACTTTTAAAAGAACCATCGTAGAGAAGTACGGAAAAGATGACGAAATATTTGCTCATTATTTTAAATTAAAAAGGAATAAATCTTAAAGAAGAATGATATCTTCCAGGAAATGATGGTGGAAGATTAACAATAGGATTGCATCCTATATATTCCTAAAAGCTTTAAAGAGTGTAAAATTGATAGGGTACTCTCAAATATTTTTTTTTATTTTTTTTGAGCAAAAATATATCGTAGTATATGCGTATGCGGACCTAATTCTCCATGATTCTCACTATCTTCTATTATTCCTGTCTCTACTACAGAATAATCTTTAAAATGCTCTTTTAAATCGATTTCTGTGAAATAATGAACGGCTCTCCATGGTTTACTTTCATAAGTATTTTCTTCAATTCTTTTTCCCTTTCCAAAACTTCTTTCCTTATCGGAAAATACTACAAAATAGACAAACCCTTTTGTCTTCAATAGCTTATAACACTTCTTCAAGAATGAAATTCGATCATCTTTTAGAAATAAATGTAATACGTTACAACTATAGATCCCATCGTATTTTTCGTCGTTAAAAGACATATCTAATACTGATCCTTGAAAAAATTGAGTTTTTGGGTTGAATTTTTTCGCGATATTTATGGCAGATTCAGAAAATTCAATTGCTATAACTTGTAAACCAGCATCTGAAAATAATTTCGTATTTCGACCATAACCAGCGCCTGGAACCAAAATTTTGTTAAGATCGTGCTTTTTAAATAGTTCAAGAGCGTAAATAGCTGTCTTGCTCGGTCCTTCGCCCCAAATTTTTCCACCCTCTAAAAACCTTTCATCCCAATATTCCAAGAACCAATCACTCTTTTAATTCAAAATTATAAAAATCATTAATCCTAAATTATATTGTCTGTAATATGAAATAAACTTTTAAATTCAAATTATATGCGAAAATTCACCTACAATACTTTAAGGTAAAATATCAATATGAAAAAAATTGGACTAATAGCAAATCCAATTGCAGGAATGGGCGGTAGTGTTGGTCTAAAGGGAACTGATGGAGATATTTTTAAAAAGGCAATAGAAATGGGCGCTACTCCGATTACACCAAAAAGAATAGAGAATTTCTTAATAAATATAAAAACCACAGAGAATATATTATTGATTGTGGCACCAGGCAAAATGGGAGAAGATTATGTTAAGAATAAAGGTTTTGAATTTGAAGTTTTGGGGGAAATTGGTGAGAATACAACAGCAGAGGATACAAAAAAAATTGCAAGCCTTATGGTTAAGAAAGCTATTGATTTACTTGTTTTTTGTGGCGGTGATGGAACAGCTAGAGATATTTTTGACGTAATTGAATTAAGCATCCCTGTGGTTGCAATCCCGTCAGGAGTGAAAATGTTTAGTTCTGTTTTTGCGTTAAATCCTTTAGCTGCTGCTAAAATTATTGATAAATTTGTTGGCGGCATCACAGATACTCAGGAAAAAGAAGTACTAGATATAGACGAAGAAGCATTCAGAAATAATCGATTAGATTCAAAACTCTATGGGTACTTATTAGTCCCTAAAATTCAGAATCTTATACAGAACGCTAAAGATAGTTCTAAGCTTGGAAGGACAATTGATGAAAATAAATACGAAATAGCTCGGCAAGTAATTGAAACTATGGATGAAGAAACACTTTATCTATTAGGACCTGGTACGACTGTTAAATCTATTACTGATCAATTAAGGCTACATAAATTCTTACTTGGTGTCGATGCTATTTATAACAAAACTTCTGTTGGTGAAGACTTAAATGAAAGCAGTATAATTAAACTACTAGATAAATATAAAAAGGGAAAGATCATCGTAAGTCCTATAGGGGGGCAAGGATTCGTATTTGGTAGAGGTAACAAACAAATTACGCCTAAAATTTTAAAAAGACTAGGTAAAAAGAATATTATAATTATTAGTACAGAAGAAAAAATAAAGAGTTTAAAATGCTTGAGAGTTGATACAGGGGACGACGAAACTGATAATTTATTGAAGGGACTCACGAAAGTAATTATTGGATACAAAGAAGAATTAATTTGTAAAATTGAATGTTAAGTAAAAGTAAAAAATAAAATAAATTATTGTATATTTAGTTCTTCGAGTTTTTCTTTTGATGGCCAACCAGTCTCCCAGTCCCATCCACGAATTTTATAGTACGATTCCAAACTCCCTTCTAAGTCTAATTGTACGCCTCCTGTTTTGCCGGATTTCATTTCTTTGAGAACGTGTTTTGGTAACTTGTCGTCTTGTCTGGTTGTTCCTAGTTTACAACTTATAAGCCTTTTGAGAGTATTTATTCGTTCTCCAACAAGCATCAAGGATTTTTTGTTATAATTGAAGTTTGTAGACGCGTTAATAAATTCAATAATATGATCGAGTGGAGGGTTTATGAAGTTACAATTAGTTGCGGAGTCATCTATTGCTCTTAAATCTTGTAAAGATATAACGCCTTTTTCTCTACCCCTGATTGCGATTCTATCTCCCGCTTTAACTCGAATTTTCGGGTATTTGAAGAGCAATAATTCCGCGCCAAACCAATCGCACTTTTCGTGGTTCGCTCCCATATAGCAGGTCATATAACTTAACGCTTGCCCAGAAAATGCTCTTGGATCGTGCATTGGAATTTCTAATCCTTTCACGTGGGCTGCTAATTCAGGATCAACTTTAAACTCTTTTGCCATTGCTTTTACTCCATCAGCGAGAATTTTACCTATTCCTTCTCTGATCGCAATTTTATCAAGTAATTTTAGTATTACATCTCCATTTCCCCATTTAATGTCTTCAATGCTAACATCCTTTAAGTGTTGCTTAATGTTCTCAATTCCTAAATTATTTTCAACTAAATAAATTAAGAATGCGATCGAAACTCCACTTGAGATGGTATCAAAGCCATAGACATTGCACATATGATTGGCAAGAATTACCTTTTTAGAGTCAAAGACGCCGCATAAAGGACCGAAAGCAGCCACTGATTCGTATTCAGGCCCGTCTACTTTAATTTCTTTACCATCGTTCTCTAGAATGGTTGTTTTACCACACCTCATAGTGCACCCGGCACAACCATAATCTAAAACGGGATATTCTTCTCGTAACGTTTTTCCTGTAAGTTTATCGGCAAAAAATTCGTTTCTAGTGAAGTAATACCCGGGAGTATCGCCCAGAGCCATTCCCATATCTAGATAACAATTTGTTCCATACAGCGTGAAAAGAAATGGGACCAACGTTTTAAGTAGGTCTTTGCGTTTAACATCTTCTTCTTGCTTTAACATTTCTTTGCCTATAGCATTGTCTGCGATTTGAACTCTATTAGTTCCGTGAACTGCTAATGCTTTCAAGTTTTTTGACCCCATAATA
>JABXKC010000091.1 GCA_013375495.1 Promethearchaeota archaeon | reverse complement strand
GGAATGGGTGCTATTTTTGGTTCAAAAAAACTAAAGGCAATAATTGTTAAAGGAACAAAAATTAAATTGGATGTATCAAATCAAGAAGAACTTCGAAAGGCAATAATAAAAGCAAGAGATTATGTAAAATCATCGTTTGCCTCTCAAATGCTAGGAGCACTAGGGACATCTGGAGCATTGGATATGTATAATATGACGGGTGAACTCCCTATTAAATATTTTAGCCAATCTCAGTGGGATGGTGCAGCTAAAATATCTGGAGCTACAATGGCAGAAACAATTTTAGTAAGAAATAGATTTTGCCACTCCTGCGTTATTGGGTGCGGTAGAATAGTGGCGATTAAGGATGGGATATATAAAACGGGCGAGATTGAAGGTCCAGAATATGAAACTATTGTATCCTATGGGGCGCTAAATTTAAATGACAATTTGGAATGGATCGTTCATATAAATAAAAAATGTTTTGATTATGGAATTGATACCATAAGCTCTGGAGGGAGTATTTCTTGCTTAACATACCATTTCGAGAAGGGAAATGTAACATCAGATGATATTGACAGATTGAAACCTAAATGGGGTAATACTAAAATTATTGAAGAGTTATTAGATAAAATTGTATTTAAAGAAGGAATTGGTAAAGTTTTAGCAGAAGGATCTAATGCATTCGCAAAAAAATTTAATATTTCGCAGGAAGAAATTGCTACGGTAAATAATTTAGAAGTTACTTATCACGACCTTCGCTCTAATTATGGAATGGCAGTCGCTTACGGCATTGGTTTAAAGGGTCCATCTCATAACTTATTAGATGCTTATTATGTTTTATTAGGTGTTCCATTAGAAGAAATCGGCATTAAAATTATTGATAAATACCTTGATAATGAAGAGATGGCAGAGTTTTGTTCTTTACTTATGGACTATAGAGCACTTTACAGCTCAATGATCATGTGTTCCTTCTGTAATCCCTTACCGTCTCATAATGCAGAACTAATAAGACACGCTTTGGGAATCGACTTTGGTCTAGAGGAGATCAAATTGTACGGTGAAAGAATAGCTACGATTAAACGACTTTTTAACATTAAAATGGGTTTAACGGTTAAAAACGACAGGTTGCCCCGAATTTTAACTAGACCTTTTAACAACGGTGGTTCCGCGGGAAGGACACCTAATTTTAGTAAATTGAAAGAGCATTTTTATAAATATCGCGATTGGGAAATAAATACTGGAATACCAAGTAAAGCAAAACTTAAGTATTTAGGATTAGACAACCTGTAAAATTTGATACAATTAGCTAATAGTATCTTGCATCTTGGGAATGAGTTTTCCTAAAAGGAAAAGAGCGCCCTTTTTATCGAGCGGTTCGTTCTGATTTCCACACTTAGGAGACATTACGCACCCGGGACAACCATTGTCAGTTTTACAGCTACACGACTCAACTAATTTTAAGGCTATTGTTAATAATTTAATTAAGTTAAAGTAGAGCTGTTCAGCTATACCAATACCGCCTTTGAATCCATCGTAAATGTATATTACTGGTTGTTGCTTAACTGGATCGAAATCGATAGAAACTCCACCTAAATCCCACCTCGATATTTGAGCTAACGCTGGAGCCATTGCTATCATGGCGTGTTCCACCGCGTGAATTGTGCCCCCTAATTCGAACCCACTCATTTCTAATTCTTTTTGATATTCGAATGGAATACCAAACCAAACTGCTTGAGTTTCAAACTCAATAATAGGGATATCTTCTAATGGATGTCTAGATAGAGTCTCTTGCGATATTGTATCAATAACTTTGTATGAGTAGTACTCGTGCTCAACTTTTACTCTGCCAAAGAATTTCTCAATTGAATTATTCACCCCAGTATTATCTTGTAAGTAAGTTTCTAGTGGAAATATTTCGGTATGTTTTAGCGATTGAGTGTAGTATTCAACGTTAGCCCTAGTTATATACACAATTTTTTCATCGATATCTAAGTCTTGGACCACATAAGTTTCAGCTTCATAAAGATATACTGCTCCGGGATGTAAATCTCGAAAAACATAACTTTCATCTTCAACTGTTAATAATTCTTCAATTTTACTCTTCCTAAGAATTACTTTATAGCTTCTAGAGGAAAGTGCGTTCAACCCGTACTTCTCGTTAGGAAAAAAGTCCCCTTTCCAATAATACTTATCCATTCTTTTCATCAACAAAGATTCAGAAACTAATTCTTTAATAGTATTGCCAAATATCTCCTTATCTTCAATTCCGAATTTCTGATATTCATCCATGCTTATAGGAATTTCTTTAGCAGCACAGCATAAATGATTTTTTAAAATATGTATATTTTTAAGGGTGATTAGTACTTCTTCTTGAATATTACCAAATAAATTCTCATGATTATGGACATAAAACAAATCTAAAGGGTTTTGCATTGGGATAAAAGTTGAAATAGATAGCTCGGAACCCCTACCAGAACGACCAATCTGTTGTTTGAAGCTTGAGATAGTTCCTGGAAAGCCAGAACTAATTGTGGCGTCTAATGAACCTATATCTATTCCTAATTCAAGAGCATTTGTAGAGCTAATCCCTAAAATCTTCTTACTTTTAAAGTCGTTTTCAATGGTTCTCCTTTTTTTCTTACTTATTCCTGCTCTATAGCTATGGATTTTATCTTTTAGTAGGGGAAGAGCTTTTCTTGTCCAAATAGCTTGTAGTTCAGCCATCTTTCTTGAAAGGGTGAAGGTTAATGTTTGTATCCCATTTTTGTATTTTAGATGAGTTATAAATAGGTTTTTGGTTTCTTGATGTGCAGATCTATATTTTCCAGAAACTTTATCATATGGTAAATCCCATAATATCACTTTTTTCGGTCCTGATGGCGAATCGTCTTTATCAATAACTACAAAGTCTTCGCCAATTAATTTTTCACAAAACTCTTTTGCATTAGATATTGTAGCACTAGATAAGATCCAAGTTGGTTTTACATCAAAAATGTCAAGGATTCGCTTCAATCGCCTTAAGAGTAACGCAAAATTTGAACCAAAAATGCCTCTATATATGTGGATTTCGTCGAGTACAATATATTTTAGATTAGAACATACCCTTCGCCATTTCTGCTTGAACCACGGTAAATAAAAGTGTAAACCGTATGGATTGGTGATAATTATGTTAGCATTTGCTAATATTCGTCTTTTTTCTTCCGGAGAAGTGTCTCCATCATAGACACCAATTCGGTTTTCTTTTACATTCGTATCGCTTAGAATACCTTTTAACTGAGAATATTGGTCCCGAGCCAATGCTTTTGTTGGAAAAAGGTATAACGCGGTAGTTTTTTCGTTGTTTAATAAGTAATCTAATACTGGTAAGTTATAGCATAAAGATTTTCCTGATGCAGTTGATGTAACGATAACGGTGTTATTGCCTTGTCTAATTGAATTTATAGCTTCTGCTTGATGTCTCCAAAGGTTTATTCCTTTGTTATTTAGCCATCGATCTAACCTTTTTCTTAATGGTTTATCCAAAGCCTCAAAACGAGCCCTTATTTCGGGGATATGTTCAATGTGAAATATTTGGCCAACATAAAAATCTTGAGACTTGATAAATTTTAGAAAATCTTCAAAATCCACCATAGACTAATTCAAAAGATTTAATGAACTATTTGAATTAAAAATTCAAAAGATATGTCACATTTTTTAACGATGAAGACTTACAATTTAAATTATGGAATCAAGAGCTAAAAAAGAAGAAAATTTTGATTCTCCTACTTTAATTAACTACTTAAAACAAGATATTCCCATAGAAGAAATAAGAGATTATTCCTCATCAGGACGAATAGAGAGCATTGATTTTGTAAAGGGTTTTGCAATAATCTTCATAATCTTGGCGCATTATGCTGCAGTTTGGCTGAACGAAGATTGGTATTTCGTGTACGGATTAGCGTTTATGTTTCTAGATAT
>JABXKC010000090.1 GCA_013375495.1 Promethearchaeota archaeon | reverse complement strand
GTGATAACGAAATTACAAGAAATGACTGTTCCAATAACAATGGGAATGGAATATATTTGTCGAATAACGCAAATCATAATTTAATAACAATGAACGATTGTTATAATAATGAGGGCACAGGAATAGTGGTAGAAACATCGAATAGTAACATTATAAACAAAAATGACTGTAAGGAAAATCTCGCTGAAGGAATTGCATTAAAAACATCGAATGAACACATTATAACCGAAAATGAATGTAGCGAAAATGGAGGAGCAGGAATTTATCTTGAAACATCCAATGATAATTTAATAACGAGTAATAACTGTAGGGAAAATCTCGATTCTGGAGTTTTGGTGGAAGCATCTTATGGAAACCTTATAACCGATAATCAATGTAGCGGAAACCTAAGACCAAATATTTATCTTAGATACTCCAATGATAATTTAATAACTCAGAATTTGTGCACTGGGAGTCCATGGGGTATTGTCCTTAGATGGTCAAATAATAACGAAGTAACCATGAATGACTGCATTGAAAATGGAGAGGGAATTGTTATCCAAGAGGATGCTACAGATAACAGAATAACGAACAATACTTGTACTAATAATTATGAGAACGGTATTATTTTGATTTTAAACGCGAATTATAATACTGTTAGTCAGAACATCTTCTCGGAAAATCTCCTTTCTGGAATATGGGTGGCATCATCTAGCGGTACTATTATAATGAAAAATGATTGCAGTAATAATGGCGAATCTGGCATTTCTGTTACTGATCTCTTTGGAATAGGTGCAAGGGACAATATACTCTATGGAAATAATATCGAAAACAATATAAATGGAATATATTTCTCCGAAGCAGATAATAACCATATCTTCCGGAACACCATTATGGGGAACGACAATGGCATGGTCGTAGAAGGACAAAGTGAACTTAATCTTATCTATCAGAACAATTTTATATGTAATGATGTACAAGCATTAAATGAACACGCAGGGCTTAATAATTGGCACAATATTTATATGCTAGAAGGCAATTATTGGTCAGATTACACAGGTACGGATAGTGACGGTGATGGTATAGGAGAGACACCATGGCCATTCCCTGATTTTGATGCATATCCATTCATAGAAATAAATGGTTGGGATGTTAAAACCCCATTAGAAGAAGAGTTACTAGATGTGTTTTATAATCCAGATTTTAACCGATTGGGTGATTATCGTACTGTTCACGGCAACAAAACGACTTACATATTGGCTGGTATGGGAAATGGGTTCTCAGAGATGATTCGTGATTCTTATTTACCTCCCTATACAATGCGACTTTGGTTTTATGGAACGGAAGTTTTTATGCAAGGTAGTATCTGGCATTTCGAAGAAGAGAGTGCTTATGGTGAACCTATTTGGTTCTGTTTATTCTATTTAATCATCCCTCCTTACTATCTTTATGCAGCGGGGCTTACTCCGGGATGGCATGAGTTCCAATGGGAATTAACATTTTACACTGGCGGAGAGCAGCAAACTGCCTATCTTACATCATACTTCTATTTAGTCTAATAACGGCTCATAAGAGCCATTTTTTTTTTTATTTTTATAAGTAATAAAAACATATTATAGTGTTATCTATGGAACTGTATTATTTTCACCAAAAATATACAATAAAGTATAAAAACAAAATTAACTTAGAAATAGAGTATGAGACTTATAACGCTAAAAAAGGAAATTATTCGAGATTATGAGACGGATGGAGAATTAACTAAATTTAAAAGAAAAATGATATCACTAATGGCTCAAGTATTCTGGATGGAATGTGACATTGGCAAGAAATTTCACGAATACATGGAAAAGAATCGACCTAATATTAATGAGTTAATGCACGACTTTGATGAAGGAAGTAAAGACGAATTTAACCAATTTTTCACTGATCTTGAATATATGAAGAACCACACCGAATTTGAATCTGTTAAATACTTAATGAGGAATAAAGAAAAAATTCTATCGTTCATAGATCTCTCTGAATCACTTAAAAATCAATATTTTTTACCGGTGGAAGTACAGGGCGATGTTTCGGTGTTTAAGCATAAACATGGATTGAAATATCTCCCTCTTAGCGTTTTAAATAGTTTGAGGGGTAAAGATTTTCTCGATTGTGGCGGGTTCTACGGAGATTCAGCGTTAATGTTCTCTAGAGATTATCAGCCAAAATCGATCTATTCTTTCGAACCAGATCCCGAAAATCGCGGAGTTTTGTTAGAAACTATAAAACATCACGACTTAAAAAATGTGGTTCCTATTAGTTTGTGTGTAGGAGAAAAATGTGGTAAAGTAAACTTTTATAATATGGGCCCCTTTTCCTATGTTCCCGAAGGAGAAGGAATGAGTGTAATGGAAATGACTACAGTAGACGAATTCGTTGCCGAAAGAAATCTAAATGTGGGTGTAATAAAAATTGATATCGAAGGTTATGAAATGGAGGTTTTAGAAGGGGCTCGGAAAACAATTCTAACTCAGAAACCTGTGCTACTATTAGGAATCTACCACAACCCAAGAGAATTTTTCGAAGCAAAACATTTTGTACTAGAGTTAAAACCGGACTATAACTTTAAATTTAAAATCTTGAGCGATGTAAGGCCAATAGCTGAAGCGTACTTGATTGCTTGGTAATTAAGTGTAGAAAAACTTCTTAACTTTTAATTTTCGAGAAGGGCATTTAAATCTACTTTTTTAAAGTTTGAAAATGCCCGTTTCCCTGTTTTCTTCTGTAATTCAGAAATGATTTCATTTAACGCCTTAAAAAAAGAGTTTTTCTGAAGATCACTGCTGACTTTCATTTTGATGATATATGCAGGCTTGTTAGTTTTGGGAAGTTTTGCGCGCATATAACCTCCAGGAGTGTATAACTTGTCGGTTAGGATCTCTAATTCAGCAGATATTCCGAATTCAGACAGAACATCGAAAATTACACCCCAACCCTTTTCGTTATTCGGAAGAGAAATTGGTTTTCGGTTTTCGTAAAGAGTCGCACTATCAATACTTAATTCATTTCCATTAATTATTCCAAATGAACCAAATATCCAGATAAATCTCCACAAAAACGCCTCTCTATTCTTATACAGTTCAATCCCCGCGACAGTATCTATACCCTTAATATTCAAGTTAGATTTAGCAATTTCCACTAACTTTTCATACACATATTTAAATCTCTCATTCTTAAATTCCCCTGTTAATTTTGAGATTTTGGGTTTATATTGAACGAGTTTTGGGTTTTTAATTTGAGTATCTTTTAATTGGCTCCGAATTTTGTTTAAGTTTCCCATTGCATCAAACATTTTAATAAATCGTTCATACTCCTCATTGCTAATTTCTTTTCCTAACTTTTCTGAAACTTTTTCTTGGGTGAAATCATTCCTTGCTACCGTATTTGCACACGGGAATCGTCCACAATAAGCACAATTCGGAATTTCGTTATGCTGCCCACATTTTCTCGTACGGCATTGTTTTAAGAAATTAAAATGGGGGTGACTTGGTAATTCATCATCAGGAGTTAAACACCCTACGCAACCCTCCCATTCATATTTTACTGGCTTGTATCCAATATAGCTTTTCATCTGTTCAGAATATTCGTCCCAATCTTCTTTCGCGATTTTTGAGCGCACGAAAGTGGACCAAGGACATTCAGAGCAGATGTTACCACAACGAGATATGATTTGCTCCATCACTTTTTCACTAATGATATTCAATCATAGTTTGTTTTTAAAGATCTACTCATCTTCTATTTTTATATTTCTTAAGGTATTAAAAAAAATCAATCCAAAGATTAAGCCTTTTATATAAAGAAGTTTAATTTCTTAATATAATCCAAATAAGTAAAATCAAAATGATCAGAATCAAGTGAGTTTTCCAGATAATTGTCCTGAATGTGGAAAAATCATGCAAATTAAAACAGGAAAATATGGTAAATTTGT
>JABXKC010000008.1 GCA_013375495.1 Promethearchaeota archaeon | reverse complement strand
GTTTTTCTTTACACTCCTTCAGAGGACCTATTTCACATTTTATAATTATACCAGAAATGTGTTTTTTTTTTCGGATGATATTAGCTCCTGATGTAAAATTGCCTGCTGAAAACACCACTACTTTATTAAAAGATATAGATTTTCCTTCCGTTGGTTTAAATTCGTCTGGAACCATCATTATCGGTTGTAGAACATGAGGGTGGTGAGCAAAAATCAAATCCCATTTGTGATTGGGATGTGCAAAAATACCTTTTAATAATTTTCTTTTATAAATCTTTTTAAATCCTTTATAATCAGGCAATTTTCCTGTTAATAGTGCTTTTGCATCTTTTTGAAATCTGGTTCTCACATATTTTTCGTTTTCGAAGCCCCAATGAGGAAGGAGGATGTTAAACTTATTGTTTTGAATAAGAAGAAATGGATATTTAGGATTATTAACATAATTATTAATCTCAATCTCGGGATTAGTATATTTGAAGGTGTAGTTCCATGTTTTTTGATTACTCCATTGTGTAGCACACGCTATTGTTAGGTCTTTGGTTGCGTTTTGAATAAAAGATATCTCTCGTCTTCCAAATACATCAAATTTTGGATTTTCTTGTATTGTTTGTATGGTTTGGTTAAATAGTGTATTACTAAAGTCTTCACCGTGATTATTGCTTAAACACAGTAACCACTTAGTATTATCGCTTAATAGGCTTTCTAATTTTTCGAGGATATCATCTTTATGAGCTTGTTTTAACCTTGGGCAGGGTTTTTTAATAATCCCCTCTAAATTACCAATTATTAAATCAGTGTCCTCAAAGAACTTTTTAATGTCAGGATGAAATTCAAGGTCAAAATCATTCATCTTCATGATATCACCGACAAATCCAATTTTGTATTTTGGCTTAGATATTTCATTTATACGAGGTGTATAATCCTCTGCTTCACGTCTGAAATAATACGGTCCTGGTAAATATATCGCTCCCTCTTTAATTTTATATCTCCAACCCCTTATGAGTTCTCTCCCAACACTTAGAAGTAGGATCGCTGCTAACGCATAAATAATATAGCTTAAAATTGCAATAAGGGAATTGTCGAATATACCAAATATTATCGTTAAAGGAATAAGCACACCCGCAATTCCAGGTAACGCTAGATGCTTACCAAAATAATAAATTGTTTCTTCTATCTCATAAGGACTAATCCCCCATTTTTCGGCCTTTATAACCTCATCCTCTCCACCACTTCTTCCTTCTGGGGAGCTATAATAATCATCTAAAGATTTACCAGCAATAGTTTGTAGTTCCATACTTACTTCATAACCTCAATTTTCTGCTAAATTTTTTAATACCATAATAAAATGGTTTAGAACCATTTTATCATCTCTTATTAATATTTAATTGATTGATATTGGATAGTTATTTATACACCCAGCTGGCTTAAATATCTTACTTTTTTGTAAATTGTTTAAAAACTCATTGTCTATCAATATTTGAAGATAATTGGAAGTGACATGAAAAATTATAAAAAATCTTAACCTATTGTATTGATATATATTGAATTTTGAATGTAGCTCTCATGAATATTAATGTGATATATGAGGAAACTCTGCAAATTTCTGTTGATAAAGCTTTCGAGCTTTCAATGCAATGGTTATGCGGTCAACATAAAGCCAAAATAAAAAAAAGTACGCCCCCTAATTTTATAGAAGCTAAGCAAGGAACTATGATGACCAATACGGGCCACGATCCGAATTGGAAGAAGCGAATTCGAATTAACTTATACAGTTTGGAAAGCGGTAAATCTTTGATTCGAGTGGAAGCTACACCCCTTTCAAGAACAATATTTAGGGTTGATAAACTCAAAGAATCTTGGTATAATGGGTTGTTCTCAAGTTTGTTTTCCCTACTTGAAAGAATGGAAATAATATCCCCTTCAAATACTCTGCCTATCCAAAAAAGTGAAATATCACACTGTCATAACTGTGGAAACAAAATTGATGAAGATACTAAAATATGTCCTAATTGTGGAATCGATGTAGTTTGAATGGAGATTTCTCCTTTTCTTAAAGCAAAATTCGGCTAATTTCGTTATAAATCATAATATTTTCAATTAACCGTAAAATTCGGTAAAATCATCTCTAAGTTGATCCCGAAAATCAGGATGAGCTATACTAATTAAACTATGAGCCCTTTGATGAACTGTCTTCCCTCTTAAATCAGCAATTCCATATTCAGTAACTATATAATGCACATCATTACGAGATGTAGTGACACAAGCTCCCTCATAAAGTTGGGCCGCTATTCGAGATGCTGTCTTTTTCTTATTTGTTGAAGGGAGCGCAATTATAGATTTTCCCCCTTTAGAAATGCTTGAAGCACGTACAAAATCTACTTGACCTCCTACTCCCGAGAATTGCTGGTGTCCCATAGTATCTGCACAAACTTGCCCATACAAGTCCACTTGTATAGCAGAATTGATTGAAATGAGTCTATCGACTTGCCCCGCTATTGTGATTTTATTAGTAAAATCAACGGGGCGCATTACAACATCCGCATTATTATCAACAAAATCATAAAGCCTCTTAGTCCCCATTAAAAAAGTTGCGGTAAACTTCCCAGGATTAAGATTATTATATTTATTAGTAATAACACCTTTTTCGTAAAGATCAACAACTCCATCAGAAAACATTTCAGAATGTATGCCAAGATCTTTTTTTTCAGTTAGAAATTTCAGTACTGCATCTGGTATTGCGCCAATACCTAATTGGAGATTAGATTTATTAGGTACTAATGAAGCGACATAAGATCCAATTTTTTCTTCTATTTTGGAGATCTCTGGAAGAGGTATCTCAAGTAATTTGCGATTCGTTTCAACAAGAAAATCTATTTGAGAAATGTTGATACATGATCCCTCTGTTCTAGGCATTTGCTTATTCACTTCAGCTAGAACGATATTAGCAGACTCAACCGCTGCCATGGTGTAATCAACCGATACCCCATAACTTAGGTTTCCACTTTCATCTGGGAGCGATAGCTGTACAAGAGCTACATCTACTGGCAGAATATTTTCTTTAAACAATCTGGGAATCTCTGAAAAAAATACAGGTGTATAGTCGGCTTTTCCCGCTTTAATTGATTTTCGAGTCTTAGCCCCAGCGAATAACGAGTTATGTCTAAAATGCTTTTCCATACCTGGTTGACAATACTCAGCCTCACCTAAGGGGACCATATGGACAATCTCTACATTTTCAAGTCGATCCTTTTGCTTGACAAGTTCATCTACTAATATAGTTGGCTCTCCTGCTGCATGAGCAAAAACGACACGATTACCCGATTTAATATAACTAATAACTTCTTCTTTAGATTTCGTTTTATTCTTATATTCTGTTTTCCAATTTCCCAATCCTAATATCACCAAAATATTTTATTCATTCATGAAAATTATTTTATAAAGTATAAAAAAAGGTTGTTTAATTGTAGAATACCGAAACTAATTTAACTTTACTATAAAAAGCAAATATTTCAATGCTCAAAATATAACCGTTACTTGATAAGTATTATGATTGATGATGTGAAGAGAGATGTGTGTTCGATGAGATTTATTCACAGTTTTCTTCTTTAGTAAGTGTTTTGGCGACTGGCGTACAACCTAATAAGTCTTTGAATTTTCGCATGAATTCCATATCAATTGGTTCTCCCGCATCCATCCAACTTAGTTTTAATAATTCTCTTGCCTTGTCAGGAGCTTCTAAAATTATATCATTAGTTAATCTAGGATCTTTGTTAACATCAAACAAACTTCCTCCTTCTATATCCCATATATACCCGTTATACCAATAATCACCATCGTAAACTGCAACAGAACCACCCCAAGCTATCGTAATGTGATCGTAATATGACAATTCATCATCTTGAACTAATTTTAATAAGTTCTTGCCATCCATATCATTTGTAGAAACACCACAGATTTCGCAGATAGTGGTCGCGATGTCATGATGATAGCAAAACTTTTCACAGGTAGAACCACAAAGTTCACCTTTAGGAAATCGGATCATAGCGACCAGATCAGCCACTTCACGTCTAAGCGGATTAGCGGCTTTTGCAATAAGCCCATGTTCTCCTATCATGTGACCGTGATCTGAAACTACTACAATTATAGAATTATCCCAGATACCGATCCGTTTGATATAATCTATGAAATATCCGAACCACGTGTCAACAAGAGATACTTCTGCGGCATATCTTGTCCTTAAATTTTTAAGTTCCTTTTTGGAAAGTATGCTCGCTGGTCCATAAAGAGAGTGTGAAACTTTTCGACAACCTTTTTCCCAATCAGGATCTTTTTCGTACAAACGAATGTAATGAGGAGGTGGATTCCAAGGTTCATGGGGGTCGAATGATTCTACCGTTATAAAACCTTTTCCTTTTAATAGCGTATCGTAATTCATATCAAGCCATTCTCCCGCTGCGCGAAATACTTGGGCTGTAAAAGTGTCAGCTTCGGAGCGCCACCAACGAATGTTTTGAAGGAATCGGCGCATCATGTGTTGCGCAAATATTGTAGCCGCCGTTATTCCGTCTTCTTTAGGAGTGAGATATTCCTCAAGTGTATCGTTGGAAATCCGTGGTCCTGATAGGAAAGCATCTTCTTCTTGTCCACGAATCCATTTCCATTGGTCAAACCCGCGTTGGAAATTATATCCTGGTTTAGATTGATGGTAAATATCAGAAAACAATGCTGAAACAAATCTCTTGCGTTTAAAGCGTTCTGCTAAGGTGTCTTGAGAATCGGAAATGGGACCCCAACCAGGAGCTCCGAGAGCGTCACCAATGAAGTCTCCCCTACTAGCTTTTGTTTTTCCAAGCTTATCGTCAGTGAAGGGAAATACGCGTTTCCCTGTATAAATGGCTTTTCTTGCTGGAAGTGTCGGTAATGACTCAGGGTACATTCGCGTAAATTTTACTGATTCTTTAGCAAATTCGTCTAAATGGGGTGTTTTAATCCAAGTGTTGCCATAAGCGCCAACATGATCTTGTCTTAAAGTATCGAGTAAAATTAATATCGCGTTTACCATAAAAGGTCACCAATAATAGTTTTTAAAATAATCAATTATAATTATAGATTATTAGAAGACTTTTTTAAAAAGATAATAGGTATGAAAAGCAATAAAATTCCTGTGATTCTTGATACCGATATTGGATTAGAAATCGACGATACTTGGGCTCTTGGATTTCTATTAAAGTGTCCAGAATTAGATGTTAAATTGATTACAACATCATCTGGCAATACTTCGCTAAAAGCTAAACTTGTTGCTAAATTTCTCGAAAGTGTGGGTCGAATTGACATTCCGATTGGGATTGGGCAACAAGAAAATCTTAAAAAAGGGTGGTTCTACCCCTGGATTAAAGAGTACGAAATATCACAATACCCTGGTACGGTTCATATAAACGGTATAGAGGTTCTTTGTTCCACAATATTAAATTCTTCTGTACCCTTAACACTCATAGTCACTGGACCCTTAGGAAATGTAGCAAGAGCACTGAAAGTGAGTCCTCGAATTACAGAGAATTCTCGTTTTGTAGGAATGCATGGAAGTATTCGTGATGGGTATTGGGGCTCAAATACCCCACACCGGGAGTATAATGTGAAAAAGAACATTGAAGCCTCTAGGGAAGTATTCCAATCGTCCTGGGAGAAAACAATTGCGCCCTTGGATACAAGTAGAGATATTGTGCTCTCGGGAGAGTTATTAGAGCGATTTATGAAATGTGGAAATTTAGTAGTTAACTCTATTAAGGAAGAGTATAATATCTGGAAAAAAAAATTAATCCCCAAATTGTTTATGATTAAGAAAAATCAAACATCGGTGCTATTTGACACTGTCCCTATTTATCTCGGGTTTTCTGAAGAATTAATTAACATTGAAGAATTAAAAATTAAAATCTCCGATCGTGGTTTCACTCAAATTAATGAAAATGGAAATTTGATACGATGTGCAACTTCTTGGAAGGATGTCCAAGCATTTAAAACTCTACTTGTAGATCGACTCACAAATTAACATATTTTACTCACAATTAATCTCAAACCATATTAATTCTCTGAATATACACTTTCATGTTATGGATATTACCATATTATATTCATTTTAATTTAAAAAATTATTAAATATACCATGTGACCGAGCCGATTATTAATTTTTCATCAAGCATTGGAACTTTACATGAGAGTTCTCTCCATTCTGACCTAAAATTATCGTACAAAGAGTCAGAAGACCAGCTTGAAGCACGAGTTGAAAATTTCATAATTGATATAGTACGAGATAATCTTCTAATTGAGATACAAACAAAAAATTTTTCTCAAATTAAGAAAAAATTAGAAAAATTAATAGCAAATCATAAAATTCTTTTAATACATCCAATTGTAAAAGACAAATGGATTATTAATGTAGATTTTCAATCAAATAGAGCTATTAGCAAGCGATTATCTCCAAAACATAAATCATATGTCGATATATTCGAAGAATTAATCAGATTTCCTGAACTAATTTCAAATCCAAATTTCACTATAGAATTGCCCCTAGTTCAAGTAGAGGAATATCGTAAGAATGATGGGAATGGAAGCTGGAGAAGAAATGGTTGGAGTATCTACGAACGGAAATTAGTGAAAGTATTGGAAAAAAAGACATTTTACACACCCATCGATTTTCTCATGCTTAAGCCTACAAGTTTAAAAACTCCGTTTACTAATATGGAATTAGCATATTCACTTAAAAAACCATTAAATTTAGCACGAAAAATGAGTTATTGTTTAAGAAAGATGGGATTAATCAAAGTTGTCGGCAAAAAAGGAAGGTCTCTCATTTTTGATTATTAACCTTAAGTATTCTGTTATTATACAAAAAATTAAGTGTAAAAGTTATCAAATCAAGTATCATATTACTTAATTAATCTAAAGAAAAATTGGAGATAAGTCTCAAAAATGAAAGAATGTCTAATAAATGATAAATGGGTCTTAGATCGAGTGTCTTCGCAAAGTACTAGTTTTAGCGAGTGGATAAATAATATAATGAAAACCGTCGAACGTTCTTTAGAGGATTTGGAACCAGAACAGCTTGAAGAACTCAAGAAGAATAAAGATTTTAGCTCTCTTAAAGACTTAGATAAAAAATTAACTCGCACTAAAAAAGAATTAGCTAAAATGGGGGGAGTTGGGGGATTTAAAAATAAAATGGCCTCAAAGATGTCCGATTGGATAATGGCAACTGTTGAGAGAGAGTTTGAGGAATCGCAATCTGATTTAGAAGAACTCGATTTTGACATCGGTTTGATTACGGGAAAACAAAAGAGCTTATCTTCAGCTCTCTACGATGTATCAAAAGATCGGGGTATTGAATCAAAAGGTTTGCTATATTTAATAAAAGCATTACCAGATCTAGAAGCTTTTTTGTACAGTACAAGCGTTCGAAAGTATTATAGAGATCACACAGAACACGCTCTACGGGTCGCAGTGTTAGGTGACTTCCTTTTAGAACAAGATTTGGGTCATGGAACGCTATCGGGAGTAATTTCTGATTTGACAGGATTAGACAAGAGTCTTCTTAAAGACAAGTATTGGTGGGTTACCGGATTAATCCACGATATCGGTTATCCTTTAGGAAAAATGACAACAGCAGTTAACTACTCTCTTGTAAATCAATTACTTAAATGCTATCCAACTTTAGATTTGGAATTTTTACCTTTTGAGATTTCACTATCCTGGAAGGGTAATCAAGAAGAATATTTAGGAATTATTGAAGATGGTCTTTCTAAGGAAGCACGGGCTTTAATAAGAAAAGGAGTTGGCTTTAATCAATTTGATAGAATCTCTCAAAAGCCTCAAGTGTATTTAAGAGGTGAAGAAGGCCATCCAGAGTTTAATTACAAAAGTACAGTAAATTTAGATCATGGAGTAATTTCTGCTCTTTCTCTTTTAAATGGACTTGGAACTCCAGACGAGATTAAGAATAATGAAGAGTACGAAGGGTACATTTTAACTGCAAAGGCGATAGCTCTACATAATTTTAAAGCCCATCTTAAGGAATATACATTTGATAACCATCCTCTAGCTTTTTTCTTGATGCTGATTGACGAATTACAAGAATGGGGAAGACCGATTCCGATTCAAGTTCGCGATACATATTTCACTACGGAAATAAAAAAAGTAACCCTCGTAGATGATATCTTATTAAATCTGGACGAGTTTTCTTGGTTAATGCAATTCAAGAATAAAAAAGCTAAGGATTTGATGAAATTTAACTTTAACTCCTTTTCTAAAGAAAAAGAAAAATCCTTCGGGAGGTTAGACCGTGGAAAAAGCTTCTCTAAAACAATCATCAATCTTCAAGAATTAAAAATGAGTAAAAGAAAAAAGAGTAAAGGGGAAATTCTTAACCAATCAACAATCATTATCTAAAAATAAGAAAATGATCATACTTATTGTCTAATAGTATAAACTTTTTTTATTAATCCGTTTCTAATAACCTTATACTAAAACAAATAATGGATGTTTTAAATTTTGGACTACCGCATTGAAAAAGATGTTTTGGGCGAAAAGGAAGTTCCAAGTGATGCGTATTGGGGTATTAATACCCAAAGAGCATTGCAAAACTTCCAAATAAGTGGAAAGAAATTCCCTCAGATATTTATCATATCGTTAGCACAGGTTAAAAAAGCGTGTCTATTAGCTAATATTGAGCTGGAATTAATCGATAAAGAAAATGGAGATGCTATCTTAAGAGCTGTTGACGAGATTTTAAACGAAAGTAAACACTTAGATCAATTTCCAATCGATATCTTTCAAACTGGAAGTGGAACTCAAACAAACATGAACATGAACGAGGTCTTAGCTAATAGGGCTTCTCAAATCCTTGGATTTCCTATGGGGAGAAAACACCCCGTCCATCCAAATGATCATGTAAATAAAAGCCAATCTTCTAACGATGTCATTCCAAGTACCATGCATGTATCTACAATACATATGATCCAAAAATTAGTGCCAGTACTTATCGTGTTAAAAGAAGCTCTCAAGTCTAAAATTGAAGAATTCGAAGATATTGTCAAGGTTGGAAGAACTCATTTACAAGATGCTGTTCCAATACCACTATCGTTAGAGTTTGAAGTCTATAAAAAGCAAATTGAAATAAATATTGATCGATTAAAAAAAGTATTGGATGAGTTGTTCTACATTCCAATAGGTGGTACTGCTTTAGGAACTGGTTTAAATGCGCACAAAGATTTTGCTAAACTCGCCGTATCACATCTCTCAAAAATAACTTCACTATCGTTTAAAATTAATCCCATAAAAGCAGAAGGAATATCGTCACACAATTCATTAGTTTATACTAGCAGTAGTTTAAAGCTTTTAGCATTATCGCTTTTGAAAATGGCAAACGATATACGATGGATGGGTAGTGGTCCTAGAGCTGGGCTTTCAGAATTAATTATACCGCAAAACGAACCAGGATCCTCCATTATGCCGGGGAAGATTAACCCTACGCAATCAGAAGCTCTGATTCAAGTATGTCTTCAAGTTATAGGAAACGATTCTGTTGTTACGAGTGGTGAGATGTATGGCAGTATATTAGATTTAAATGTAAGCAAACCAGTGATGATAGTAAACCTACTTGAATCTATTGAAATTTTAATTGGTGGCATTAATTCATTTATGGGAAGATGTTTGGTAGGATTAAAAGCAAATAGCGAACATATTAATTCGAAATTGAAACGCATGCTCATGCTTGTTACCAACCTAACGCCAATATTAGGTTATGACAAATGTTCTGAAATTGCGCAGCGGGCTTATAACGAAGGAAAATCGTGTAAAGTAGTTATAAAAGAAATGGGTTTAAAAATAGATAATTTGGACGAACTCTTAGATCCTAAGAATATGGTGTAGGAGAAAATAAAGGTGATAATATGACATTAGAAGAACTGAGTCTAACTGAAGTTCGAGAGGAAGCTAAAAAGAAACTTTTAGGCGTTTGTGGAGTATATAAAATTTGCGATGGAGATTCAAACCGAATTTGTCAAGGTCAGAGTTACGGAAAACCAATCGGGTTAGGTGGAATTGGAAGTGGAGCTTCCTTTAATAACAATGTTCTCGCGTTGAAGAAATTGAAACTGAAAATGAAAATAATTGGAGATCATTTTGAAGCAGATACTAAATATAGTTTTTTCGGTAAACTATTGTCAATGCCCATAATGGGGGCAAGCGTATCAGGAGTATATAGTTTTGGTGGCGAGAAAGTTATATCAGAAAAGGAATTTTGCCGATCAGTAGTTCTGGGATGCAAATCTGCTGGAACAATAGGCTGGCGAGGCGACACATATACATATTCGCCTAACAACTCATATGGAATTGACGCAATTGTGGAAGCTGGGGGATTTGGGGTTAAAATCGTGAAACCTAGAGAACAAGAAGTAATCATAGAATTTTTTAAAAAGGCAGAAAAAGCAGGAGCCATAGCTGTTGGAGTAGATGTTGATGGGTGTGGGTCTTACGCTATGTTAACTCATAATATACCCCTTTTTAAGAAAAATTTAAATGATCTTAAAGAATTGGTATCATCGACAAAATTACCCGTTATAGTAAAAGGAATTATGAGTTTAGAAGATGCTATTGTCGCAAAGGATGCTGGAGCAGCTGCCATTGTTGTCTCCAACCATGGCGGAAGAGCTTTAGATCATACTCCTGGGACCATAGAGGTACTTCCCGAAATTGTTGCTGAACTTGAGGGAAAAATTCGAATATTTATAGACGGAGGATTTCGAACTGGATATGATATTTTAAAAGCCCTTGCCATTGGAGCTGAATCTGTATTAATCGGTCGAGATATCGTTAGGGCTGCTGTTGGAGCTGGAATTGAAGGTGTTAAAATCCATATGGAATATTTACAGAAAACTCTAGCGAGAGCGATGAAAATGACTAATTGTTACAATCTGAAGGATATTGGTTCTGAAATTTTACATTAAAAGAACCGAATAAAAACAAATAAATATAATCTAACTCATCGAATGAAATTATTTTAATCTAAACTGAAAGATGTTCAGTTCTTTTAATTATTTCATCCTGTAAATCCTTTCCAAGGTTTATATAATAATCACTGTAGCCAGCAACACGCACTATAAGATTATGATATTGCGCAGGATTATCTTGAGCAGCACGTAAAGTATTTGCCGAAACTACATTAAACTGAATATGATGACCTCCCATTTTGAAATAAGAGCGTATCAAATGAGCTACATTTTCAATTCCTGATTCACTTGAAAAGAATTTGGGAGAAAATTTTTGATTTAATAATGTCCCTCCAGTTCGAAGATGGTCAATTTTGCCAGCAGATTTTATTACTGATGTTGGACCATTAATGTCCATTCCTTGTACAGGCGAGATGCCCTCAGATAAAGGCATGAATGCTTTTCTACCGTCCGGAGTAGCACCAGTAACTTTTCCAAAATATATGTGAACCGTTGTAGGAAGTAAGTTTATTCTATGTACTCCTCCTCTAGTGTTTGGACGACCATCAATGGCATTATACACAATCTCGAATATTTGTTGGGTTATAGAATCGGCGTAATCTTTATCATTCCCATATTTAGGTGTTCTCGAAATTAATTTTTGCTTTAATTCCTTAAAACCTTCGAAATCATTTTTAAGCGCTTCGAGCATTTGCTTCATAGTATAAATATTATTGTCATAAATATTATATTTTAAAGATGCTAAACAATCAGTAATGCTTCCCATACCAACTACTTGAATATAGGTTGTATTGTATTTTGCTCCGCCATCGTTATAGTCTTTTCCGTTTATAACGCAATCCTCAATAACGATTGATAAAAAAGGTGAAGGATTCTGCGCCCAAATTTGTTCTATTATTAGATTTCCTTTGATCTTAATGTCAACGAAATGCTTGATTTGTTTAGTATACGCTTCTATTAACTCGTCAAAAGTACTAAAAGAGGTAGGCTCTCCCGTCTTCAATCCAACTTGTTTATCCGTTAAAGGATCATATCCATTATGTAAAGTAACTTCCAAGATTTTCACAAGGTTAAAGTAACCTGTTAATATGTAGGCTTCTTTTCCAAAAGCTCCTGTTTCAACGCAACCACTCGCACCACCGTTTCGAGCATCTACTAACGATTTTCCTTGGCGTGTCAATTCTTGAATAATGACATCTGCATTAAAAACTGAAGGTTGTCCAAAACCTGTTTTAATAATCTTAAGGGCTCTTTTGATAAAATCATCTGGTGTTTTTTCGCTAATTTGAATGTTACTACTAGGCTGTAGTATTCTCATATCTTCAATTACATCTAAAATTATGTAAGATAGTTCATTTACTCCGTTAGAACCATCCTCTTTTAAACCCCCAAGATTGATATTACAAAAATCAGTGTAAGTGCTACTTTCTTCAGCAGTCACGCCAACTTTTGGAGGTGCTGGTTGGTTATTAAATTTGATCCAGAAAGCTTGGAGTAGTTCGACGGCACCTTCTTTTGTTAAAATACCATTAGAAATATCTTTCTGATAAAAAGGGTTTAGATGCTGATCAAGGCGTCCAGGATTAAAGGCATCCCATGTATTATATTCCGTAATAACACCTAAATGAATAAACCAGTAGTGTTGAAGAGCTTCCCAGAATGTTCTTGGGGCGTGAGCTGGAACATGAGAGCAAACTTCGGCTATTTTTTCTAATTCTTTTTCCCTTAACAGATCAGATTCTATTTCAGCTAATTCAAGCGCCTTTTCAGAATGTTTCTTTGCATATGCTATGATACTATCCGCAGTAATATCCATGGCTTTTAATTGCTCTCTTTTAGCAAAAGCGTCAGGATCGTTGAAAAAGTCTAATTTATCAATTGATTCTTGTATTAAGATTTTGTAATCTAAAAATCCCATGTTCCAGATGTTATTACCCGCTACAGTGTGTCCAGGAGCTCTCTGTTCCATGAATTCAGTAAAAATTCCCGCTGAGTATGCATCTATCCATTCTTGATCGACTTGAGAAAAGATTTTTTCTCTAATTGTTTTTCCTTTCCAATAAGGAATGATCACATCTCTTGATTTTTGCCACACCTCATCGTTTACTTTGAAAGAAATTTTCTCTCTAGAATCTAATATTTTTAGATCATTTAACGAATGACAACAAACTTCTGGATAAGAGGGAGTCGCTTTTGGTTCCGGACCACGTTCTCCAACTATTAACTCACCCTCATTAAAGCAAATTTCTTTGTTTTCTAGTATATATTGAAAAGCCTTAGCTCTCGAAACGGGAATAGAATATAATTGAGCTGCTCCTTTCTTGTAAAACTCTGTTATTAATAAAGCACGATCCAATGAAAGATACGGAATTGCTGAACGACTCTGTTTTCTCAGTTTCTTGATTCGTTCATTCATATTGGATGCCTTCAAGCACTTATTAACTTACTAATATCATTCCTATTACAAATATATAGTTAAAAAACACTAATATTTAGTACGATTTTAAAATATTAAATCATGGTATTATAAACATACAATTCAATTTTATCTTCGTAGATTTCATAATGAAGGGAAATGGCTATTTTGGAGAATGGTTTACTGATGAATATGGATTACCTGCTTATAATTATAAATGTAATCATTTAACAGATCCGATTGCTAAAACTAAAACATCTTATGGTTTTTCGACAGATCATTTTCATCAATTAGGAAACGATAGAATTATGGGCACTGCTCATAACGGAGGATATGTTCAGATTTTAGATGGAACCAGAGGATTTAAATGGTTAACGTACCAAGACAGTCATTATAGAAAACTTGGTGGAGGAATAGGGTTATATTATTTTGAGAACGACAAAACATCCTTATCAGATCTCTACACTATTGAGAATTTAAACAAGTTTACTAAATTTGAGAGAATATTTGGGATAGGGTATTTCAAGAAGAAATATAATTTTAACGGTATAGATATTATACATAACATCTGTACTCCATTCTCAGATGATCCAATAATTGTCTCTGAATTTTTAATTTCAACCGATTCGGATCATAATAAAATAAAAGTTATAGATTTTTGGGATGTTAACATACACCCTGTTTTAAAGTCTTTAATTGTAACCTGGAAAAATCGTAAAAGGTTCGGGAAGTCTAAGCTTTTAAACTTCATGGGAAGGGTAGTAAAAGCATTATTAAAAATAACTCGAAGAGATACTGAAAGCGTCAGAAGAAGGTTTGCAAGAAAATTTAGATATAGTATCACATATAATACGGAATTAAAGACTATTATTTTAACACCAATATATAAAAAAAAGCCTCCGATTGCTAAGAATGAGCCAAGTAAGTACGATTATTATCCTAAATCTCTCTTTTTAGCTATGCTCAACCAAAAAGATGTCAACTTCTTCAAAATGAAAAGAAATCTATTCAACAGAAATAAGATTTTGATTAATTGGGATTCAAGAGACGAATTAAGGAAACTTAAAAAGAAAGAGTTATGCTTGGGGGCAGGAGTTAGCCTAACTTTAAAAAATAGTAAAGAAAATAAGATTATCACACTCTTTGGGTATGAAGAACTTGATAAGATTGAAGCTTTAGTAAGTAAATACAAGAAAATTGTTGCTAATCGATCAATTCTTGAATGGAATGCAAATCAATGGCAAAATTCACTGATTAATTTAAATATTGAAACTGAACCCCAACTTTCTCGTGAAACTATATGGCATTCATATTATACGCGTAGTGCTTTATTTTACGACGAGTATTATAAAAAGCATCGATTATATCAAGGTTCAGTTTATTTGTTTGGACATGGGATTGACGGGTCAATTCGAGATTATATTCTTTATTTTAATTCTCTTATTTTACTTAACCCTTCAATCGCAAGAGAATTCTTGCTTTTCAATTTATCCTTAATATTTGCTGATGGGAAATTACCATATTCTTTATATGGCTATGGAAAGATATCTTCTGTTTTTGTTCATTCTAAGCCATCAGATTTATATTTATTTTTATTATGGGGTATTGAGCAATATGTATCTTTAACCAGAGATTACGAACTTTTGGATGAAAATCTTCCTTTTTGGGACAAACAACAGGCTGTTGGAACTAGCGTATCTGATAAGATTAATCTATTAATTGATTATCTATTTTCAGAAAAAGTAGGGTTTGGAGAGCACGGTCTTATCAAATGTAATGATGGCGATTGGTCTGATGGAATCTCATTAATGGTAAAAAACCGAAGAAGATTTATAAAATACGGAGAATCAAGCTTTAACTCTACATTTGCCCTATACATAATCCCAAAAGTTTTAGATTTGATGAAGGATCCAAATGAACAGTTTATAAAATCCTCTTTAGAAAAACTTAAATCACTAAAGCAAGCAATTCTTAAATCTTACAATGGAAAGTGGTTTTACAGGGGTTGGGATGGCCAAGGAAATCCTATAGGGGATCAATCCTTATATTTAGAGCATCACACCTGGTTATTAATTGCAAAAATTCTAGATAATAAAAGTGCTTACAATTTAATTAACCAGATTTATGAATATTTAGACAAGCCTTCTTCAATTGGGCAATATATTAGCTACCCCGCCCAAAAAACATATTTAAATATTCTTCCTAAAGGATGGGATGTAAATGGAGGTATATGGCATGCTATGAATGCTTTACTTACATGGGGATATTCGAATTACGATGAAAAAAAAGCCTTTAACTCAGTGATAAAAAACTCTTTAGCTAAAAGAGCAGAAGTATATCCAAAAATTTGGTATGGAATTTGGAGTGCACCCGATTCTTACATCGCTGATTACGCTGAAAATGCAGGAGAGGCTTTCTATCATTTTGCAACTCCAATGTGTGACTTTCCGATAATGAACTTGAATGCCCATGCCAGTTATTTACTAAGCATAATTAAAATTGCCGGAATTGAAGCTGATATTTCCGGTCTAATCATTGATCCACATGTTCTACATCAAGAGTTTGCTTTTCTATCACCGTTAATATCATTAGAATCAAATTTAGATAAATTCATTATAAGGTATAATATTACTTCTCAACTAGAATATAAGATTAAAATCAGAAAACCAAAATGGTGGAATCGTCAATCTAAAATTTATCTAAATGAAAAAAAAAATGTAGTTTATGCAGAAAGTAATGAATACCCTAATGGATTTATAGAAATTGATATTCCTTCTAAAATTGGACCATTGATGATTAAATTAACTAAAGATAACCGTTAGGTATTTTATTTCTTCTCTATAATAAAAAAAAAATAGATTAGGTATTAAGCTTTTTGAGAAGATAAGCCATATTTTTACCTAAATTTTGAAAAGTAGCTATGCCCTCTTCATCTTCCATAATTTTTTCAGGTTCTGAAACATGTGGATTAACACCTAAATTCCAATAAGTTGAACCAACGACAAACATCTGGTTAATTAGGAAAAAATAATTCATACTCGAAAAAACATGGGTAGCTCCTGCTCGCCTTACTGACACTACAGACGCACCAACTTTATGTTTTAACAAATTACCATTCACTTTGCTTACGAGGCCAGCTCGTTCTATAAGTGCTTTCATTCGAGTAGCTGTGTCTGCAAAGTAGGTTGGTGATCCTAATAATATTCCATCAGCGTTAAGCATCTTTTCTAAATATTCGTTAAGTTTATCTGTTTTGACGTTACACTTTTTATCTAAATTCTTAGCACATCTATAACAAGCTATACAACCTTGGATTTTATCCATACCTATCCAAACATATTCGACTTCGATTCCACCAGTTTTAAGTTCGTCCATTACGATATTCAAGCATTTTTTTGTAACACCTTCGCTCCTAGGACTTCCATTAAATACAACGACTTTCATAATATTACACTCTAATTTTTTTTAGATTAAAAAACTTTTCTCTAAGATTTCTAATTCATTACCTTTTATCTTAGTCTAATTTCCCATAATATAATTCAGTATCATATTCAATTCTAATAATTCCATTCCGTTGGTGCTCGTTAAATAAGTCTTCCAAATCTACTATCATTTTAGGGAAAATAGGGTTATCAGATAAAGGAATATAAGATGCTGAAAGGACCCTGCCTTTAAAACTCGTAAAATCTAAATCTTGAAAATTATCAAATGTTTCTTTTTGATAGGTAAAAAAGCGATCCACATTACCCTCACTTTTCCTAACTTCTTTATAATCCGTGCCGTAATTTAAAGTGAAGCTTTCATAACTACTATTAAAACCTGATCCCGCTTTTCCACGATTGTTCCAGATTAATACTACATTACCATTTGGTTTTAAAATTCTTTTAAATTCTTTCTTAGCCTCTTCTACATCGAACCAATGAAAAGCTTGCCCCGCAATAATAAGATCTATACTATTCTCCTCTATACCCGTAGATTCCGCAGAACCTTCGATACTATAAAAATTATTATAATCCTGAAGAATATTTTCAGCTGCTTCTCTCATATCACTATTAGGTTCAACCCCATAAACTTGGTTTCCATTATCCAAGAAAATCTTTGTTAGAATTCCTGTACCTGAACCTATATCGGCAATCACAGTATTCTTTGCTAATAAATTTTTCTTTTTCAAAAAATCAATAATTTCAAGAGGATAACTTGGTCGATATTTGATGTAATTTTCTACTCGGGAAGAGAATCTTTTCTTTGGATCTACTATAAATTTCTTTTCAACCATAAAACACAAGTGAATAAAAATAAATAATTAAAAAAAATTAACTAATAATTTAATTGGAATGTTTTTGTTTAATAAAAGGAAGTTTCCCTCCCGCTTTTAGAACTTCGATCTCTATCTCGCCTAAAGAATGAGTTAATTTGATTTCGGTGTCTTTTGTAAGGTTTTTTAACACGACAGTTCCAGATTCTAATGTTGTTAGATCAATTTCAAATTTATCTCCTTGTTCGATGGTAGTATAATCCTCTTTATTCTCAAATGTGAACGGAACGATTCCAAAGTTTACAAGATTAGCTAAATGAATTCGAGCAAAGGATTTAACTATCACTGCTTTGAGTCCTAGGTACTTGGGAGCGATAGCGGCATGTTCTCTGCTACTTCCTTGGCCGTAATTTTCCCCTCCTACAATAAATCCTCCACCTCTCTCTAAAGATCGATCTGGAAAGCTCTCGTCAACTACGTTGAAGACAAATTTACTAATTTCGGGGATGTTAGATCTTAACGGCAAGATTTTTGCTCCAGCCGGCATGATATGGTCCGTAGTTATATCATCCTCAACTTTAAGAAGCACTTCTCCTTCCAATTTGTCGGGAAGGCGATTAAATTCAGGTAATGGTTTGATATTTGGGCCTCTGATAATTTCGACCTTTCTGGCTGCCTCTAAAGGTAAAGGTGGTACGATCATGTTATCATTTACCATGAACTTTTTAGGCATGTCAAATTTAGGTAATTCGCCAAAGGATCTTGGATCTGTTATTTTTCCTGTAATAGCGGATACAGCAGCAGTTTCTGGGCTTACAAGATATGCTTGTGCACTCTTAGTTCCGCTCCTCCCAAGAAAATTCCGATTGAACGTTCGTAGAGATACAGCGTTGGTTTTAGGGGCAAGTCCCATCCCAATACAAGGACCACAGGCGTTTTCAAGAATCCGAGCACCCGCTTCAATTAAATATGCCATTTCACCAGATATAATCATATGATCAACGACTTGTCTTGAACCTGCTGAAACAGTAAACACCGTATTAAGATCAATTGTCTTCCCTTTCAAAATATTTGCTGTTATCTTGAGATCTCGAAGGGAAGAATTCGTGCAACTACCAACACAAACTTGATCTACTTTTAATCCCTCAAGTTCTTTTACCGTTTTTACATTACCGGGACTATGGGGTTCAGCTATTAGTGGTTCAAGTGCACTTAGGTTTATTTCGATGGTTTCATCATACACCGCATCATTATCTGGTTTTAACTCAACCCATTGATCTCCTCTTTCTTGTGCTTCTAAGAACTCCTTTGTAATCCCATCTGAAGGAAAAATTGATGTAGTAGCACCAGTTTCGGTACCCATGTTCGTAATAGTTCCTCTCTCTGGTACCGAAAGCGTTTTTATCCCTGGGCCTGTATATTCTAAAACCTTAGACCTTGCACCCTTTACTCCAATTCTTCGCAATACTTCGAGAATTACATCCTTAGCAGAAACGAAATCTGGAAGACTTCCAGTTAGCAAAACATTTACTACTTGCGGCATTTTTAACCTAAACGATTCTCCTGCCATAGCGGCTGCAACGTCCAACCCTCCTGCTCCAAGAGAAATGCTCCCAACACCTCCTCCCGTTGGTGTATGGCTATCACTACCTAATAGAGTTTTACCTGGTCGAGCAAACCGTTCTAAATGTAATTGATGACAGATGCCATTTCCGGGGCGTGAGAAATATATTCCATATTTCGCGGCAATACTTTGGAGATATCGATGATCGTCTGGGTTTTTAAAATCGCTTTGAAGCGTATTATGATCGACATAGCTTACAGAAAGCTCCGTTTGGACTCTATCAATGCCTATTGCTTCGAATTGAAGATAAGCCATAGTACCTGTTGCGTCTTGCGTAAGCGTTTGATCGATAGTAATTGCTATATCAGAACCTCGTTCTAGTGTTCCTTCTACTAAATGCGATTCAATAATTATTTCTGTTAGGGTTTTACCCATTTTCAATTTACTCCATATAGATCATTTTAATTGGTATGTTAGTTAAAAATCCTTACTAAATAAAACTTATTCTAACAATTTTAGGGGTCTACTATCCTATCTATTTATTGGAATAACTTTCAGAATTTACGAATACTCTGTATAATCTCTTTTTAGAGCTACATAATCTTTAAGTTTATTAACGATTCAACTTAATATAATTAACATTGAAGACGTTATCATTCTATAGGTGCATCTAAAATAACTGAAATTCAAGATATTGATCGAAATCTTAAGGCAGAAAATCTCGTAAGGGAAACTAAAATTCTTAACATTGCTAGATTAGCTAAAATGCTCGTCGACCTATTTGGCTTAGACGAACCATATCAGAAAGTCGGAAAGTATAAGGGTGAAGAAGTTGAACTGTACTTAAAAGAATTAGATGGATATATTACATTTACCTTATCTTCTGAAAGAAACAATTTTGAATGTTGTGCTCAAAAAGCGAAAGCTCCTTTAGCCCGAATCACTATTAATGTTAAAAAAGAAAAGATCTTACAGGTTTTAAGTAGTATAATTCGTTCAAAAAATAATATATTCGGATTGACTAAGCTTTTAAAATATGTAATTCCTGGAAAAGCAAGAATTAAAGGTTCTTATATCGCTGCAATCAAATTAGTACGTTGCTTAATGATTGGAAAGCACGAAGTATATAAGCAGACCACGTGAGGTGTAAAAAATGAATTTAAAAGATGACCCATTTCTGAATATCTCAAATTCTATAAAGAATTCTTATATTGAAGACTGGCAAGCTTCGAATAAAAAAATTATTGGATATTATTGTACTTATATCCCTGAAGAATTATTAGACGCGGCGGGAATTTTACCCTACAGAATTCGAGCCACTGGCAATAAAGATACAGAACTAGCGGATACATATATGGTTAGATTTACATGTTCCTTTGTTAGGGCTACGTTAGACCTAGCACTAAAAGGAGTTTATAATTTCATGGATGGTTTTCTAATTTGTAATAGTTGTGACCATAGTAGAAGAATGTTCGAATTATTCGACTTAAAAGTATTTACTAAAGAAAAAATTGATAAAAAGATTGATAGGTTTTATCTCTCAGTACCTCATATAATAACTGAAGAAGGATTCAATTGGTATTTAAAAGAAATAGAAGAATTACGCGAAGAACTCGAATCAGCATATAATTGTGAAATATCAGATGAAAAGTTAAATCATTCAATAAATATTTACAATCAAAATCGAGAGTTATTAAGAGATCTTCATAAATTACAAATTCAAGAAAAACCTAAAATTACTGGAACAGAAGCTTTACAGATTTCCATGGCTAATGCTTCTGTACCTAAAGAGATTGCTAATGAAGAATTAAAGAGGATTTTAAACGAATTAGAAAACAAGGAAGAAATAGATGTTAGATCAAAAAAACGAATTATACTCGTTGGAAGCGTCGTGGATAATATCGATTTCATTCAGCTCATTGAAAACTCAGGAGCATTTGTCGCATCAGATTTTATCTGTTTTGGGACGCGTAATTTTCATGATTCAATGGACTTTGATCATGGTGCAAATCCTCTTAGCGATCTTACAAAAAGATTATATTATCGAATTTCGTGCCCAAGAATGATGGATGATCACGAAAATAGATTAAAATATTTAAAAGAGGAAATCAATAACGCTAATATTGACGGTGTAATACTACAACGAATCAACAATTGTGATTTACATGGCTGTGACAACATGCTCTACACTCACGAACTCAAGGAATTTGATATACCTGTGTTGAATATTGATCGTGAATCGTATCAAGCAGACTCTACACGACTGCAAACAAGAATTGAAGCTTTCTTAGAAATGATAAAATAGATAGTGTATTAGATTTGATAAATGAAAAATATGGATTGATGAAATATGAATCGAGTACATGAAATGAAGAATAAAATTATCCCTTACCAAATGTTATATGAAGCCCTCTCTGGAACGCATAGTCTAGTCGAAAATATTTTACCCGATCATGGAATCCCTTCATTGAGAATGGGATTAAAACACATAAAATCGGTAGTAAATGACTTTATCTTAAAAGAGAAGGAGGGATTACCCATAATAGGACACCATTTTGCATTTCCCACAGAATTCTTATATGCTTTTGATTGTGTACCTGTATGTATTGAAGCAACATCATATTTACTTTCTGCATTACTACCTGATGGTTCAGAACCATATTATGATCTAATAACACATTGGGGACATCCATTTCATACATGTTCCTCACAAAAAGGGACAATGGGTATGACATTGGATGATTTATTTCAGTTTGATGCGATAATTACTCCTACTGCCCCTTGCGATAATACTTATGCTTCTTATCCGTTCTTCCGCTATCATAAAAAAATACCCGTTATCACACCTGATCTACCATTCCTAAAAGACGATAAGAGCTACCCATATCTTGGAGAACAAATTAAATTAGGTTTGGAAGAATTGGGTAGGGTAATTGGACAAGAACCCGATTATGACAAGTTAAGAAGAGCTATAGAAATTGAAAATCAAATTTTTAGCATGCAAATGGAGATATTTGAGTTAAAAAAAACAATTCCATCTCCTGTAGAAAATATGTTCAATGCTATGGCTGCCGCTGCTTCTATATACTTATCTGGCCGACCGGAAAAAATTACATTCTATGAAGAAATGCTTAGCGTGGCAAAAAAAAGATATACTCAAAAAGAACATCACGCTGGAGAAGAAAAAATTCGAAGTATATGGCCCTACATGATCATTTTTTTCGATTTAGCTCTTTGTGAGTGGTTAGATCGTGAACTAGGGATGTCAATTTTATTTGATATATTTAATTATAACTTTGCAGAACCTATTGATACTACCTCAGATTTAGAGACAATGCTTAATGGGATGGCAATTAAGACCATGGAAGCACCAATGGTAAAACAATCCGCAGAATTTTATTATTCTTTTATTGATGAGTGTGTTCATTTAGCAAAGGAATTCTCTGCTGATTGTTATGTTTTTACATCTCATATAGGATGCAAACAATTTGGAAGCGTCCCTCAAATACTTAGGGAAGCTTTACGAGATGAAGTGGGAATCCCGATGCTTCTTATTGATTTAGATGTGGGAGACAAACGAATGACTTCTGAAAAAATCATTAAGGATAAAATAAAACTATTTGCTCAAACGCTTCTATAAGATTTTAGTATAGTTGAACGGATTCAATTATATTAATATTTTAAGAAGTTTTTTGTAATTTATAACACATAAAGAGTAATTCTAATGCTTTATCCACAAAGAAATAAGTATCGTCATTATATAGATTTATCTGGATTTTGGGACTTTCGATTTGACCCCAATGATGTAGGAATTAGCGAAAATTGGACAACGGGTTTCGAAGAAAGCGTCCCAATAGCAGTGCCTGCCAGTTGGAACGACCAGTTTGCTGAAAATCGCGATTTTCTCGGACCTGCTTGGTATCAGGTAAAATTTAAAAAGGCATGGGATTGGGATAAAAAAAAGATTTTTCTTAGATTTGGATCAATTAATTATATCTCTGATATTTGGTTAAATGGAGAATCAATAGGACACCATGAGGGTGGGCATCTGGCTTTTGAATTTGATGTTTCTGACAATATCTTAGATGATAATATTCTAATTGCAAGAGTTGATGGTCGATTAGCAGAAGATCATGTACCCCCTAAAGGTCGCGTTTTAGGAAATTATCCTGAAACTAATTACGACTTTTATCCTTTTTGTGGAATTCATAGACCAGTGCTTTTATATGCTATCCCAAACGGAGGGATCAAGGATGTTACTGTAATAACTTCTATTAAGGAAGCTTTAGGTATATTGGATATTAAACTTGAAACCTTTGGAATTATTGGTGCCACAACTCGTTATTCTATAATGGGATTTGAAACAGAACTTATAAAAGAATTTAAAATCGAAAATGAAGTTCAAGATATAACCTTGGAAGTTAAAAAAGCAAGATTTTGGGATCCTAATAACCCAAATCTATACAATCTGAACATTGAAATAATAAAAAATAACTTGATTCTTGATTCCTACTCTTTAAGAATAGGTATAAGAACAATAGAAGTTAAAGGTGATGAACTCTTATTAAATGGAAAACCTATATATCTTAAAGGTTTTGGACGTCATGAAGATTTTCCAATTACTGGAAGAGGATATGTTCCAGCCGTTATTATTAAAGATTATTCGTTAATGGAATGGATTGGAGCAAACTCTTTTCGCACCTCGCATTATCCCTACTCTGAACAAATGATGGATATTGCTGATAAGTTAGGTTTTCTGATAATTGACGAAATTCCTGCCGTAGGTCTTACATTTAATAGAACTGTTATTGAACGAGAATTTGAATTATGCTCCCAATACATTCAAGAATTAATCGCAAGAGATAAAAATCATCCAAGTGTTATAATGTGGAGTTTAGCTAACGAACCTCATAGCAGTGTGAAATCAAAAGAATTTTTTAAGAATCTTTATGTTCTAACAAGAAGACTTGATAAATCCAGACCAATTACAATAGTCAATATGATGGGTGTAAGAGAAAAAGCTTTTGAATTCTGTGAAGTTTTATGTATAAACCGTTATTATGGTTGGTATTTACAACCAGGTAATATTGATGAAGCCTGTAAATCACTATCAGAAGAGATGGATAAGCTGTATGAAAGATATCATAAACCCATACTTTTAAGTGAATTTGGAGCTGATACAATTCCTGGATGTCATTCTCAACCGCCTGAAATGTTTAGTGAAGAATACCAAGCTGAATTCATAGAAAAGTATATTGATGTCTGCCGGAATAAACCTTATGTGATTGGAGAACATGTTTGGAATCTGTGCGACTTTAAAACTTCTCAAGGAATAACTCGAATGGGAGCGATGAATTATAAAGGTGTGTTTACTCGAGATAGAAAGCCTAAAATGGCAGCTCATTTATTGCGTAAGTTGTGGAAAGAAAAAGACTAATAATAAAACTGCGGTGATATAATTATAAGAAAAGATTTGGAAGGACTTTCTAAAGAAGAACTGATGGATTATATAGAAGACCTAAGCAAGAATTGGCTTGCGATTGATGGTACTTGGTTCCAAGCAGTTGAGAGAGAATTTGGATTGGAGAAAGCCATTGATCTTGATGCCGCGCAGTGGAAAAGATTTACCGTAATTGAAGCAAAACGAATAATGAGACGCTTCAATATTCCAGAAAATGGAGGAATTTTGGGATTAATTAAGGCACTTAGATATAGACTTTATGCTAATATTAACGTACAGGAAATAGTTGAGATTTCTGAGTATAGGTGTGTGTTTCGAATGAATAATTGCCGGGTGCAATACGCAAGAAAAAAAAAAAATCTTCCAGATTTCCCTTGTAAACCGGTAGGGATTGTCGAATACGAAGGTTTTGCTAAAACTATCGATCCAAGAATCGAAACGAGATGCATATGCTGTCCTCCAGACCCGCATCCTGAAAATTACTATTGCGCATGGGAATTCATTCTAAAAGAATAATTTTTGATTGACAAAAAGCTTATTATATTATTCAACTTTCAATTCTAATATAAATTCATGAAAATCATCATATAGAGATGTTAAAATAATGTTTGATAGTTCAAATTGTACAAATTGTGAAAATATAGATTGTTTAACTCGCTGTCAATATATAGAATTTAGCGATGTTGAAGAAGCACGAACAGAAAAGACCAAAATGATTAATGGGGAAGAATCTCGAGTATTATCCGACTGTGTTACCTGTTTTGCCTGCGATGAGTATTGTCCATACAATTCTCATCCATTCGATTTAATTACGGATTTACAAGAAAAGTATAATTCGTTAAATATTAACCCTGAAATTTTAGAAAGCACCATAACTAGATTCGCTCCGCACGATCAAGTTAGATTGAAAGAAATTGATTCGAGTAAACCTGTGTTAAATAAGTGTGGATTTGGTAGATTAAATGCTAAAAATATGGAAGGACAGTTATTCGAAAATCTGCAATATGTTAGCGGCCTTGATTATTTTTGTAATTTGATGTACCATCATTACGGAAAAGAATCTGTGATTAAAGAAAGAGCTCCAATAATATTGGAAAATATTAAAAAGCAAGGTATAAAAGAGATGATCTGTTATCATGACGAATGTTATGGTTTTTACGCTTCTTTTTGCCCTCGTAATAACATTGAACTTCCACCGGGGTTTAAACCAATTCACATCTATGAATACCTCTATAATTACTTGAAGGATCATGAATTGGATTTAAAACCTTTAAATATGAAAATAGCATACCAGCGAGCTTGTTCAAACCGTTTTATTCCTGATGTTGATGAATGGGTTGATAAAATATGCGATCTTATCGGTATTGAGAGGGTAGAAAGAAAATTCGATCGAGAAAATGCATTATGTTGTACTGGTCTGTTTACAACTCTTGGTAAGAAGGCTTTAGTACGCAAAACGCAAAACGATAATGTAAACGATATGTTAGAATATAATGCTGAAGCATGTGTTTATAATTGTCCTATGTGTATGGAAAACTTAGGATCCAAGGCTGAGCGGAAAGGATTAAAAGGTTACATCCTTAGCGATCTCTGTCGATTAGCTCTCGGAGAATCTTTAGACTAATTTCTACAATCATTTTTTCCTTATATCAGTTGTCAGTAGGACGATTTAGAATTCAATCTTAATAATTTTTAAGGTAGCGAATATATCAAAATATATAGAATAAAGAAA
Organism: Promethearchaeota archaeon; assembly: GCA_013375495.1. The sequence continues at coordinate 94,719 of JABXKC010000008.1, read as the reverse complement.
TAATAAATGAGAAATAATAATGTCAGAACAAGAATTAAGATCTCAAATTTCTGATAAGGAAGATGAGATCACGAGAGTGGAAGAAGAAGCTTCTAAAAAAGAAGCTTCGGCTGAAAAGGAAATCGAAGCCGATTTTGACGATAAAATTAATGACACTAAATCTAAACTCGAAGTAGGAGAAGTAGATTTAAAGGAAGCTACAGAAAAGTCTAAAGATTGGACAAAAAAAATGAATAAGTTAAACGTGGAAGTAGCTTCGTTAAAAAAAAAATTAGATAATTTGATTAAGGGAAAAACTAAAGCTTTAAATAAGAAACTAGACGACATTCTTAAAGAGAAAAAGAACAAAATAAAATCTTATGAAACAGATATAAAAGCTTTAAGAAAAAAAGTAGAAAAGCTGGAAAATGAAGCATTAAAAGGACAAACCAGCTAAAATTTTTTATAATTATTATTTTTATTCATTTTTTACACTTTATGGGTAAAAGAGAAAAAAAACGATTCTTTTAACTGGTTTTGAGAAATTGGATAAACTTTCTTCAAACATTAAAAGTTAAGTGGTAGTTTTTGACCTTTTTCGTTTAGTAAATCCTTGGAAATATAAGTTTGAATTCTAATCTCGTCGTATAACCAGCTTAACAATCTTAACTTAGCGTTGTAAATCTCAAGTTCCTCTTCAATTATTTCCATCGACAAGATCAATTTATTTATAGTAGTCTTGATATCAAGAGATTGGATTTAAGATATTTAATAATCTAATATCCAGATATCATTATCGGTCAGCATCGTCTAAATCTTCAAATTCGGGGATTGTAAAATGTTTAAGATTGTATTTAACTAGTTTTTTATGAATTCGACTTTGAGTCTTTGCCATCCTTTTCTCGTAAAGATAAATCGGGAAAGCTAAAAACCATGTTAGAATCAATGGAGAGATTATAACAATTATTGGTGTTAATATAGCTGGTCCAAATCCGGTATCAGGGAAAGCTTTTGTAATCACTTGAAAAAGAGTTAATATCGTAGAAATTCCAGTATAAACGCTTAAAATGTTTACATACCATTGATGTACTCCCTCTATAATTGGAGTTCTTCTCTGTTTGGGAAAATGTCTGTAAGCAACTAAGCCAGAGTCTTCTAGAAACCATGAAGGCAAGAAGAGCAACATACATAATGAAGCCAGAAAGAAAGTTCCAAAAAACATTGCTTCAGTAGCATATAAACCCTCTGGTATGCCACCCCCTCCCCCTATAGTTGCCCTAAAGAGACTCCCCGCTCCGAATTGAAATAATACAGCACTAGTTCCAAAAGCAAAAAGATTAACTAAAAAAGCCCTAAAAAGATGCGAGAAGGCTTGAACTTATCTCCAACTGCTAGAAAACCATAGTTAGGTACTTTTCTAAAAACATAACTAAGCTTATTTACCTTGTAAAGGAATTGGACTAAGGTTGGTGAAATTAAGTCTATAAGGAAGTAAATGATCACAGGAAATAGATATAAAAGAATTACATCGGTTAACATCGGTCCTGGTAATAAAGGTATGAAGACATAGACATACTCAGGGGGAATTAAATTAAGCCCTATAGATATCGAAACTAAATGCAATACATAAATCGATATAAAGAGAAGGATAGAAATGATGAATCCAATGATTAATGGTAATTTTTTTTTCCCATACCTATTTTTAGGGTTTTGAATAAAAAAGATTTAGGAAAACTATAATTTTTTATATTTAGTTTCTATCTTCTGAAGATCGTAAGCAACATTTTCAATGAGATCTCCATCTATAACTTTATCCAATCTCTCAACTAATGCTTTAGGAAAAAAATCGATCTCAGAAACTTTATCCTTAAATTCCTTAAAATTGTCAGTTAACGAGTATTCACTCGTGCTTCTTTTCTGTTCGAACTCATCCATGATAACTTTTGAAAATAAATCAATTAAATCATTCATTATTTTCTGTTCGAACTCAATTACTTCAATATTAGCGTCTTGAATCATATGATCGTATTTTTTGTTTAATTCTTGAATTTCTTCATTTTTTTTCTCTTCGATCTTGTCGATTTTTGGCTGTAGTTCTCGTTTTTTTATTTCCAATTCTTTTAGCTTAGATTTTAATTGTTCGATCATTATATCATCTTAATAAAGTAGATTCGTTAAAAATTTTATTACAGAATCTTAATTGACATTTGAATAAAGAATAGATTATTGAGTTAATTTTCTCTTAGAAGACATTTATATAATTTATCCTATTTTAGAATAATATGAGTCGTAAATATGAACATAGAATAGAATATCTTAAGGAAAATAAACAAGATAAGAACCATGAACATCATCAAACCAAAAAAAAAAGCAATAGTAGAAATAGAACACCTAAGGAACTTAAGAAGGCATATAGCGACTTCCAGAAAAAATTAGAGAAGAGTAAAAAAATTTGGTAACTTCATAAAATAATTGCAAGCTAGTTTAAAAGCCTTCCTATAGAATTATACGTCTTTATATACTTGGTTTCATCCCAGAATATCAACAGATTTGAATTAATTATAAATTATGTAATAGGATTTATATTACCCCATTTTTTACTCGTTTTTATCTTTGGATTAAAGAAAAAAGGCATGTAAAAACAAGTGGAATAGAAAAATGAAATTCAAAACATGACCTTTTTAGTTGATATCGATAAACTAATGAACAATTATAAAGATTGGGAAGATAAAAAGTTCGGAAAGAAATAAAAATTTTATTATAGAACCTCAGTTAATATTAAAACAAAGATTAAATTATTAGAACAATTTTATCATAAAATAAAAATCATATTATTGTAGAAAAACGCTATGCCGAAGAAGATCAAGGTCCCAGAACCAGAAGAAAACCTTAAAATAATAGATGTTCATTGTCATCTACCGTTTCCTCGACCTAAAAAAAAAGATAGCTTACCTTCCGATGAGCAACAATATCGGGATTTCTTAAATAACGGTGGTGTTTACTTAATCACCAGCTCAATCGATAACATTACTCTTGATTTAATTTTAAACTTTGTTAAAAATAAAGAGAAGATTGGATACACATGCGGTTGGGCCCCACAAACTGTCACCTATACTCCAAGAGACCGGTACGATAGAGAATGGATAAAATGGGTTGAATTCATTGAAGATAATCAAGATCAATATCTAGCTATTGGAGAAGTTGGTTTAGACTTTCATCACGCTAAAACTCTCGAAAAAAGAGAAAAACAGGTTACAGAATTAAAGAAAATATTTGAAATTTCTACAGAATTTAATAAACCCTATATCTTACACGTTAGGAATGCTGCTGAGCATGAGTTCGATCGAGACAATCCAAAACATCGGTATAATAAGAGGGATGGAGCAACAAAAGAAATTCTTAATCTAATCAATGATTTCAATATAAATCCTAAAAAAGTTATGTGGCATTGTTTTTCTGGTCCAGACGAGTATGGAAGTATTTTACCCAAACAAGGATACACCTTATCTGTCCCAAGTTCTGCTTATGGTGTTAACAAATGGCGTAGAGTGACTAAACAATCTCCATTAGCTGCTTTGGTTACGGAAACTGATAGTTATTACCAACACCCTTATCTAAGAGGTCCAGTAAATGTGCCATTAAATGTAAAGTATTCAATAGCAGCAATAGCTTTCTCCCACAATGCTTCTCAACAGGATGTAAGTCGAATAACCGTTGAAAATGCTATAGAATTTTTCAATTTGGATTCATATCTTTGAATTCGGATTTTTTATAAAGATGCAAGTTTTGCATTAAAGTTTTTAATATCGTAAACACTCATAAAAATCAGTCTAAATTTCATTTAAATATAATCTAAATACTTTCATTATTAAGCAATTAAAAAAAAAAAACAATTGTGATTAAAATGAGAAATTATAACAAAGCTTTAATTATTGTTGCGGTTCTTGTTGTTGGTGGTGGTATAGGATTTGTTATTACTGGTTTTGCATCAGCAGGGAGTATCGAAAACTCGTTTAATTTTACGTACGAGCCAATATCTCCCGATCCTATTGAGGACTTAACCTTTAATGTGGATATAGGATCACTTCTCTTTAAATATAATACTTCTCCAACTGCTTCTTATGCAAAAATTGATGTCAACATAGAAATTACGGGCTTGTATATGGCCGGAAAGACCTACTTGGACTTCTTTCATCCAAATACAGGGTGGTGGGATAATGCTACATCAACATTTAGTCTTCTAACCTTACCAGATGTTTGGTTTGATCCTTCGCATTGGTTTAAATCCTATAATATTTCTATAGTCGTGACTTTAAGAACAGATGTAGTGTACGACCTCACAGCTTTAGCGTCAGTTGGATCGATTGAAATGGAGGTAGCAGATGATGTTATAATAAATGAATTATCTTTAACTACAAGTACAGGATCAGTCAAATTTAAAACATTAGGAGATAACCTGTTCACAGGTAGTGTAGGGCTAGAGAGTAGCACGGGAAGCATCGAATCTTATGCAACTAGGACGAATTTTTCTAGCGGATTTCAAGCATCAACTTCAACTGGATCATTAATTTTGAACTATACCAATTGTCTCATGGGTGATAATTTATACGGCGAAACCTCAACAGGAAGCGTGACATTTAAGAGCTACAATATGCAATACTCGACAGACATTCTTTTAAACCTTAAAACCTCGACTGGGAGTATTAACTCGGACCTTTATCAACATATAATTATGGGCGCGAATGTAACTGGTACTTGGGAAACTTCTACAGGAAGCGTAAATGTGGTTTATAGAGACACATTAGTCAATACTGGTTTTAGGTTTATTAGCTCAGCGAGTCCGGGATCAATTAATTACAGTGGTAATGGAACAGTAACCGGATCGGGAGGCATATATTCTTCCATGAACTACGGAAGTGCTACATATAGATATCAATTTTCCTTAGATACATCAACTGGTAGTATTAACGCTGAGGCTTATAGTGCTTAGTCGTTAATTATCTCAATAATTTTACTTCTTTTTTATTTTCCTTTTTTACACACTTTTAAACTATTTACTCTACCGAACATAATTCTCCATTGGAACCAGTGGTTGGCTTACGGTATCTAATAATTCCTGTTGAATTTTATTTTCTCGAATTAACTGAATCCCAGCATCGTAAGCAGCAGATGTTATTTCCTCGAGTTTTCCTTCAGCCTCTTGCAAGAATCTCATCATTGGGGAATGTGGTCTTAGTAAGGCTCCTAAAAACTCACGTTCCGCATGAAAGCAAAATTCTTTCATATGTTCCTAAAGTAAGTTGAAATTTTCGATCTCCCAATAAGCGCAACTCGAAACTAGGAAAAACTTTCCCTTCCCTTTTTTTTTTCTTCATTGGATGATGTGATCGGCCATCTTGTAGGGTAACATATCTATCTCCCCACGGAATTAACATGCGATCCATAAAAGTTTTCATCGGACCGTTCATGCCCGAAATGTAAAGAGGTGTTGCGAAAATCCAAATGTCAGCTTCGAGTAATGGGGATGGATTTCTGCCATATCATCCTTCTGAAAACAGTCAATGTTTTTAATAGAGCAAGTAAACTGACCACAACATGGGTTGATTTTGAGGTCTTTAGTTAAATAAAGACTTACTTCCGCTCCAGCATCTTCCATTCCTTTCAGAAAAGGTGTTAAGATCATAGCCGTATGTCCTTTATTGCCTACTGGACTGCTATTTATCGCAATAATTTTCATTTTAATTCACTCTAAATATCTTTTATTAACATTAAAAATTAAAAAAATTAACTAATCTAAAATAATTTATCAATAGATGAGGAAGAGATATGGTAAATCTAAAAAGATGGGAAGACGACGATAAGTGGGTAGAGGTTGATTTAGATCGATGCGTAGGAGCATCGAGATGCGTAAGCGTTTGTCCCGCTGAGGTTTATAGCCTTGTAAACGGTAAGGTCGCTGCCGAAGATATTATTGAATGCATTCAATGCTTAGCTTGTCAAGACGCGTGCCCAACTAATGCGATACTGAAACATTTTGCGTGGTAATGAGTACCTAGATACTTTTTTCTTAAAAAATGAAAGCAATAAAAAATAAACAAAAAGGTTGAATTATAATTTTGTTCCGCGATTATCCGCGATTATAAGAGAGCAAACGCTTATTCCTTCAGTATATTGATTCCTTTTATATTGCATAATTATTCACATCTAATCTTTTACTAATTATGTGTAGATTAAAATACGATATCAATTAATTTAAATTTTTATGGAAGTTTTACATATAGAGTTATTTTGAATCGATATTAAAAAAAAAAAAAAATTAATCCCTGTCCATAAATGCACTTACAAATCCTAAAACGCCGCCAACTAATAACACATAGGTACCAAGAGCAACTGTGGCTAAACTAAGAGCTCCAGATGGACCGATCTCTAAAGTATAAGGTAATATACCCGGAATAAGTCCTTCAAGGTCTAAAAATACTTCTACATAATTAATAATATCGGCCGGCATATCCAAGCTCCCAAAAAGGATTGCGATAGCCATTCCAATTGGCATTAGTGAACCAATTATTGCTACGACACGACTCTTTAACCCTAAAAGTATTAATACCCCGGATGCTAAAAAGAGTATATAAAATCCTCCAACAATATAAAGCACAAACGATGGAACATCCCAAAGTGCTGCAATAAGCTCCGCGTTTACAAAATAATCAGAGATATTTTTAATTAATCCAATTCCAGAAGCATTCGAGAGACCCAATGTAAACCAAGTTAATAAGAATGTAGCCGCTAGGACAATAATTCCCGAAATTATACATAAAACCGATCTTGTTCCCATTTTTCTAACCTTCAATCTATAATTTTTCTTGTTATATTATGATGTAAAATTTTTTGATTAATTTATTAAATTGTTCCTATTGTTAAAATAACTTTCGAAGAGATTCTCAAATTTGTCAATATTAATTTCAATATTCTACCCATATAGGGCCTGCCCATGTCATCCTACCATTATCTCCAACAATCCTTGCGACATAAAAATCAAATCCGCCGGTGGTTAGCGTGCTTGGATCAATAGGGTTACCGCTGTAACTATTAATATAATATTTTCCATCTATCTCGACGCAATTAGGTTCAAAAGTAGCTCCTATGATGGGATCAGTGTCTATTACAGAAATATTTACAATTGGAGCTGATATATCAATCGATTGCCAGAGGATTCCATTTTTCATTATTTCGATCGTACCTTCCCAATTGGGTATCCAATTTTTGTAAACGGAAGCTGCTACAGACCTTTGAGCCACTGGTGCTCCATCTTGAGCAAGGAATATATTTATCTTTCTGTGGGAGGACTGGTTATTTACAAGTAGAGTAGAGCCTTGTCCTAATTGCGTTCCATTAATGTTAAAAAGAAGAATTGGTCTTCCGTGATCTGAATTTGCATATATTTCTTGATTTTCTAAACTACTAAACACTCCTTCTCGAGTTAAATTATCTACAAATGTAGCTGTTATTCCTCCTGGGTAAGGATGCTCATTTCTCGTTAACCAGAGGCTATAAGGGCGTTGATGGCCGATATACGCCCTCGTATGACTTAAACTGTGTCCTGGGTGTCCATCGTGATTATCTCCAGAACTATAGAGTGTCATCCTATAACCCATTTTATACGCATCCATAATTGAGGATCCGTGAGTATACGATGGTGGGGGATCGATTGCGCCTCTATAGTTTAACGGATGCCTTTGCTCAAATAAAAAATCGCCATGTACCGAGGATACTTCAGTGATTTTAACGTATTTAGGATTTATATAAGTCCAATCTTGGATGTACGCTTTTTTGGTTGTATGGTGTGGTAAGGCTAAAGCTCTTGCTCCCGTACTCTCAGTAAAAGTATCTAAAGCATCCCATAACCCCTTAGTGGTTGGAATAGTTATATAGGACAAAATAGGTTCTTTCAATAAGCTATTTCCACTAAAAACACAAGTATAATGTCCTGTTCTTACTTGCGTCCATTCGATTCCATGAAACGTAACAAACTCGTTTGGGCTATAGGCAAAATTGGTAGCTCTTTCAAGCTGATCTAGTGATCCTGGATTCCACATCAAAATTTCTCCATGATCAGTTAACGCAGTAAATTCAAGACCGGCAATGTAGCGAGCATAATAAAAAGAATGTTCTGGAGTTCCACTGCCGTCAGAAAGTTCCGTGTGAGCGTGTAAATCTCCCCAAGCAATTAATTGTTCGTTATTGGTGTAATTTTTTACCAAAATTGGATTGCTATAATAGGTATTTGATGTTACAGAGTCATTAACTAAAACATAGTGGATTCCTATAGTGTTAATACTCATCTCAAAGTTATGTATACCGTTATCTTTACCGTCCCTAATTTCATACGCGATATCTGAGCCAAAAAATTGACCATTGAAAGTGTATGGATCAGGCAAATCTGCGATCGGGGTAATAATCTCCGAACCCGAGCTGATGTTAAGAGAGTAAAGAGAAAAATCAACTGTTCCCTTATATACAGCGCTTAAACGTTCAAATTGATCCCACGCTTCTACTTTAAGCTCGAAAGTTTCACCTAAATTAACTTTTGATGGGGCGTGAGCCCAAAGAAGGCGAGGGTTGTTATCAAACATTACTTCGAGATCAATGCTTACACTAGACCACAAAATTAAGGGTGTGACGATCGTTGCCAGCTTAATCGCTAACCGTGCTTTATCAGGAATACTGTAAATTCGATCTAATATCTGAGAATTGATTTTTTTAACAAACTTTGTCTTTTTCTTTATAATACTCACTATTAACAACAATACCGGAAAAGAGAGAAAAATTCCTAGCCCCGAATATATCGCTAAATTGAGGGGAGAAAACGCTTTATAATAAAACACTAAAAGAGTAATGAACGTAATCGAATAAGAAAGAAGCACCCCGTTTCTTTTCCAAGCAACATCTTTAGAGAATAGATAATAGACGATCCCAATTAATAACCCAATAAACGACCAAAAGTAAAAGAAAAAGGTTACAATCCCAAATATGTATGCTAGTAATCTTGCTACCCTAAGCCAATTTGTTGAAACGAGTTTGTTAAGTCTATTCATTTTAATGACTTACTTCATTTAGAATACCTGTTATTGTTTCTTCTTCTTTAAACCCATACCAAATAAAAATCGTAGTATATTGAATTGTCTAATAATGTATACAAAACCAATTATAATGATTAAAGACAAAAACATAATGGTGAAGTACTTTGCAACGATTGTGAAATCTAATTGAACTACAAAAAATCCAATAACTACTATTATAGTCTGATGAACAACATAAAACGGCATTACAATATCGTTTAGAAACTTTCTTGATTTGTAGTTTAAATTAAGATATTTGCTGCCTAATCCTAAAATTACAATTAGCCAGCTCCACACATAAGTTAAACCAAGAATCCAAAATAAGAAGTCTTCAAAAAATAAATCAAAAAATAATGTTACAACTAGTAATAATACTGTCGATATAATACCTACAATTAAAGCAATTAGTCTATGATTCTCAATAGTTTCTTTGAATTGCTTATTGGATGCTAATAGAAACCCTATTATGTAGAAAACTAATAATGAAAAGAAATTATAACCCCCAAATTTCCCAATAATAGAGAGTGGATTTAGCAACTCCAGTATTAATACCGGAATAATTAATAAGTAAAGCGATCCTGGTTTCTTGAAAAAAAGTGCTAATTTTGAGAGTTTCTCAAGATTTTCATCTTTCCTTAGGTAAACAAACAGTTTTACAGTAACAAGCGAAAATATAAAAAGCAAAATTAAAAACCATAAGTGTAAACCAGTCCACGGAAAATTACCACCATAACCATATAACCCATTAAAATATTGAGGGTAAAATTCAAAAAAAGAACCAGTAAACTCTAAATGGTTTACTCGATCAAGATAGACCTGTATAGGAATTTGGGTAATTATGGCAAATAAGAAAGGGATCATTAGACGAACAAATCTTGCTTTGATATATAATCCCTCTTTTGCAAAGCCTAAGAAATAAAATGTAGCCATCCCAGAAATTATAAAAAACAGTGGCATGCCAATACCCCCTAAAAAGTTGAAAAGAAAAGTCATAAATAAATCCAATTCATTATTTTTGATGTGCCAATCATTAAAATCAAAAAATCGCGAACAATGGTATACAAAAACCAGGAAAACAGCGATGATCCTCAGCCAATCGATATCATATCGTCTTTCATACTCTCGTGAAATGGCTGCTGGTGTTTTTTCAATCGATGATTCCAGTATAAATCCACCTACTAAGATTTAATTTTTTAACTCTATTTCAATTTTATCTAATATCTCCATCAAATCTAATACTTGGAAATCGAAATTATAGTGTGTTGTGGCGTCAGTTAAATTGGTTTTACAAAAAGGACAAGTTGATGTTATAACTGTTGCTCCAGATTCTTTCGCTTCCTCAAGTCGTTCTTTAGAAACCTCAAGAGCCCAATCAGGATAACCGATTTTTACCCCACCTCCCGCACCGCAACACCATGCAAAATTTCTATTTCTCTTCATTTCTACTAAATTTAGTCCCGGTATCTGCTTGTAAATCTCTCTCGGTAATTCATATATCCCCATATGTCTTCCCAAATGGCACGGATCGTGATAAGTAACGGTTTTATTATACTCAGATTTAAATTCTATTTTCTTTCCATCTAAAAGATTCTTCACTAATTCGAGTGAGTGATAAATTTCTAATCCTAAATCGTTCCCAAATCTTACGAAGTCTTTCGTTAATGTTTTATAACATCCGGCACATGAAGTGATTACTTTAGTTGCACCAGTTTTTTTTATTTGATCGACATTGTACTTCATATAATCGTCAACTATGCTCAATTGACCTGTTCTAATCATAGGACTTGTACAACAATGTTCGTCGATTAAGGTAAAATCGATTCCTGCTTTTTTAAAAAACCTCAAAGTAGAATCCCTTAAATTTTTTTGTCTGTAATTAGAAGTACATCCTATAAAATAGACCCATTCTGCTTTATCCGGTAGTTCATAATCTTTTTTCAATTCAGCGTTATCAGAGTTTGGGTCACCATACGGATTGTAACTTTCTTCACATCGAGAAACTAAGAATTCTTGGTTTTTAGCAGGTCCAATATTCTTAACAGCTAATTCCCTTAGTGCTTCTATCATTTCGACAATGTAATCGGCATGAGGTGCCTGACAAGCATCCATACACGCACCACAAGTTGTACAAGCAAATATGGGATCTATTAAATCCTTGTTCCATTCGAGATCTCCGTTTAAAACGCCTCGTATTATTCTAATTCGACCTGAAGCCCAATACGATTCGAAAAGGAATTTCTCTCCACTGGGACACGATTTTTCAAAGTCTTTATAGCTATATTTACAGGTACTGCACTTGATACAACGATCAAATGCCATTTCCAAAACTTCTTTTCCAATTATACTTTCATCAATTTCAACCATTTACGTGTTCCACCTTCCTGGATTAAATATATTGTTAGGATCCATACAATGTTTTATTTTTTCAAAAAGAGCAATCCATCCCGGATTAATTTTATTTCTCAACTTAGCAGTTATCCACGATGGAGTTTTATAAGGTATACACCCCAGATCTATGCAAACATCGGCAATTTCTTCCAATAGTTTGACAATTTTATCCTGATCTTTGAATTTTTTAAACCTGAAAATAGGTCGAAATATGCCATAGTGACCTCCTTTCATAATCTTGAGGTAATTAAAGGGAGGAACGCCGTGTTTACGATAGAGTTCGTCAGTTTTTTCAATTAGTTCTTCAAATTTATGAGATGGAGCATACGCCCCAAACCATGTCAAACCACTATACTCGTGTAAAGAAAGTATTTGTGAGGGTAAATTGAAAATATTAAGAGCTTTTAAGTTAAACAATTTAGCGAATTCGTTATAATCAATTAAATGAATGTTAGTTCCTCCGTTATTCAATTTCTCAATTATATCGTTAAGAATTTCTAACTTAGCGTTCATTTGGTTTTCAGTTTTTGCAGATATTGGCACAACCGCAGTGTAAGGAGGCTCTTCAGGGTATCTTACTGGTTCTGGTATCCCAACTTCCATTTTAGCAACTTCTACTGAAAATGCGGCAACATCGTTAACGATATCTGCCCTTCCAACCTCTCTTAAAAATGGTGCTAAATCTGTTAATCCGAAAAACACGACAAGTTGCGGTTTTTCAATCGGTTCTTTTGGCCACAATTGAACGGCACACTTAGTAACTAACCCCGTCATACCTTGAAAATTTACAAACAGTCCTAAAAGGTCCGGCATCGGATATCTACACCACCAACTGTCGTCTTCTGCTTTATCTTTTCCATAAAAACAAGAACCAATTCGAGATACATTTCCATCAGCAGTTATGACTTCAAGACCATTAATACTATCTGCCATTGAGCCTATCTTCGCCCCTAAATTTGTCATACCGCTTAATAATACGTTTCCAACAACCCCTGAGTAAGGAGGTGCGTTTGGGAAACTATATCTTAAACTCGGATAATTTTCTTCTAAGTGTTTTTTAAGTTGACCAAAAGTAACACCTGGCTCTAATAGTGCATACATCATGTTGTCGTCTATATGTAAGATTTTGTTCATTTTCTTTCCAAAATCGACAACAACACCCCCGTAATCAGGGATAGTTAATCCTCCAACATTATTTCCCGTAGTATATGGAACTATTGGTATTGAATAATCATTGCAAAATTTTACTAATTTAACTAATTGCTCATTATTTTCAGGGATTACAACAAAATCAGGCATGTGGGGTTTGTTTTCAGTCATATCTTGAGAGTAAGGGTACAAGTCAACTTCCTTATTTGATACATGGTCATCACCGAAAATTTCAACCAATTTAGAATATATTTCTTTTTTTGAAATCTTATCAAAAATATTTCTTTGTTCTATCTGGGTCATTTTAGTAATTTCACCTCGTATCCTTATTTAATTCGAAGTAATTTACATTAGGTTCTTGTGCAATCATCTGCATAGAGACTACAAAAATATTATAAAACCGCATTATTTTTTCGCTATCTTCACCTAATCCATCAATTTCCATTTTCCCTTCTTCTATAGCGTAAAAAGGATTTAATCTATCGTTAGCGATATCAAGCATCGTATTAACATGGATCCTTACTTTTAAATCAGGTTCTGGATACTCTCTCATTTCAAATCTAATGTTTTCTCCTTCAAATATTACTGTTACAGGATAGAATGGTTCAATATGAAGCACGATTTTCTTATTCCAATCTTTTGCGTGTTTAATAAATTTCCTATCATTTACTCTAGGCTTAAAAACATTATGTAGTGATAGGGATATTAAATCATCTGGAAATTCTATATTTATCATAAATCATCAAATTAACTATTCTTTCAATTTAATAAAAAAAAATTTGTTTGTTTTTGATATATTTTTGATTCTATTTCAACATAGAATTATTTCTTCTAATAACAGTTTCAGCTTGAGAAATAATTCTTTTGATTATATCATTTACATCATCAATGCTATCAATAATTCCTATTGACTGACCAAGTAGGACAGCTCCAGTATCTATATCTCCATTATACACTCTATCATAGGCGCCTAAGTCTTTTACTCTTTGTTCTGGAGTTATAGATTCTTCGTAAGCGATCATTTCTTCTTTACTGCTAGGTGCTGGATGTGCTAAAGCATAATCGTTTTTATACAAGCGAATAGGACCAAAAGATCCTGTGTAGAGCCCCGTATCTTGCGGTTTTCCAGGTGGAATTAATGCTTTGTATTTTTCGTGAAATTCACTCTGTTTAGAAGCTATAAATCTTGATCCCATTGCTATTGCTCCTGCCCCTAAGGAAAGAGCGGCAGCTAAAGACTCACCAGTGACAAAACCCCCACAAGCTATTTTTGGTAAATCAGGGAATTTCTCATTAATTTGTTGAAGCAAAACAAGAGTACTGACTCTCTCATACGATTGGTGCCCTCCACCTTCAGTTCCAGTCACCACTATTCCATCTACTTTTGCATCCACACACTTCTGAGCTAACCACACAGCTGGGGCTACGTGAAAGTGTTTAACTTCTGAGTTCTCACGTAATTCCTGAAAGTATTTAGATTGTGGTAGAAATCTTGACGAACCCGCCGAAGTTAGCCAATATTTACACTGATCGCGCATTCTTACATTACTATTTACTATCTTTGGTAATGATCTAACCATTTGTTTGACTCCAGGATTATTCCGAGAAGTAAGGATATTAAGACCGAATGGTTTATCTGTATGTTCAATCATATATTCAATACTTGCCTTGTGCTCGTCAACGGGGTCTGTGCCAACTATATTAACGTTTGATAACACTCCTAAGCCACCAGCCTCACTGACAGCAAGAGCTAAATCACGGGTAAAAAAGGGACCCATAGGAGCGCTAAAAATAGGATGTTTTATCCCAAACATTTTTGTTATATTTGTTTCTATCATTTAATATATCACCTTTATTTGAATAAATTAACAATATTTTTAAAAGTAATTTTTAAACCAATAATTCTAATATTTACGTGTTCCACCTTCCGGGATTAAATATGTTATTAGGATCTACGCACTTTTTAATTTTTTCAAACAGGTGTAACCACCCCGGATTTATAATTTCACGCATTTTTTCTGTCATCCAAATTGGCGTTTTATAAGGAATGCAGCCTTCAGAAATACAATATTCTGCAATTTCGTTTAATAGGTTATGGATTTTATCCTCGTCTTTGTATTTATTGTATCGTAGGATTGGGCGAAAAATTCCGTAATGAGAATGCTTCATTATTTTCATGTAAATAAATGGAGGAACTTTGTATTTTAAAAATAAATTGTTCACCTTAGGTATTAAATCTTCGAGTTTATGCGTTGGAGCATAGGATCCAAACCATGTGAGACCAGAATATTCAACTAACGATAGAATTACTGCGGGTAAATCTAAGTGACATCTTACTCTTAAACTAAATAGCTTGCTAAATTCGTCAACATCTACTAGTAGAACTTTAATCCCTTGTTTCTTCAGATTTTCTATAGTTAATTTTAAATATTCCTCTTTAGCTCTAAACAAACTTTCTGTTTTCCCTGAGATAGAAAAGAGAGCAGCAAAGTCGGGTTCACCAGGTATTTTTTTCGGTTCAGGAAGTTCTGCTGTCATCTTTACAACTTCTATACTTACAGCTGAAATGTCGTCTACAACTTCCGTTCTTCCAACCTCTCTCATAACCGGGGCAATATCAGGTAAACCAAAGACAATTCCAAGATAGGTTTTTTTAAGTGGGGGATTTGGCCATAATTGAACAGCACACTTAGTAACTAACCCCGTCATTCCTTGCCAGTTTATAAATAATCCCATTAAATCGGGCATCGGATACCTACTCCACCAACTATCGTTATCAGCTTTGTCTTTTCCGTAAAAACAGGATCCAATTCGGATAAGTTCTCCGTCAGCGGTTATAACTTCTAGTCCATTGATAGAATCCCCCATTGAACCAAGTTTGCACGAGAGATTGTTCATACCGCTCAGAATGACATTTCCAACTGCTCCAGCGTAAGGTGGGGCGAATGGGTAACTATACCTTAAGTGGGGATAATTTTGATCTAGATGTTTTTTTAAGTCTCCGAAAGTAACTCCTGGTTCTAAGAGAGCAAACATCATATTTTCGTTGATGTGAAGAATTTTATTCATTTTTTTACCAAAATCAACGACCACACCCCCTTGTTCTGGGATAGTTAGACCACCTACATTATTTCCCGATATGTAAGGTACAATTGGAATTGAATTTTGGTTACAAAATTTCACTAATTCGATTAATTGTTCCGTATTTTCAGAAATAACTACGAAATCAGGCATGTGGGGCTCACATTCGGTCATATCGTACGAATAAGGATATAAATCTACAGGTTTATCTGTTACGTTCTTAGTTCCAAATATTCCCTCTAATTTTTTAAACACTTCCTCTTTACTAATTTTTTCGTACACATTTCTTTGCTTTGTTTCAGTCATATGTTTTCTTTCACCATCTTACCTAATTTCTTTATTTAATTCGTAATAATTCTCGTTAGGGTCTGAAGCGACCATCTGCATACTTTTCAGAAAAATTTTTATAAATTTTAAAAGTATTCCTAGTTTGAACAAACCCTTAATTCTTATTTTTCGTTGAAAGACGGCTTTTAAAGGACCAATTCTTCCATAAGCTAGATCTAAAAAAGTGTAAATGTTCAATTTAACTTTCAGATCTGGTTTTTTATCGATATCGTTCACTTTAAATCTTATTTCGTTGTGATTAAATATAACTTCGATTAAATAGAAATCTTCAATTTCAACATGTATCTTCTTGTTCCAGTCTATGACAAGTTTCTGAAATTTGGGTTCGTCCTTCCTATAGTTTAAAATAGTACTTAAGGTAATTGAGAGCAAATCTTCCCCCTTTTGAATTGAAATCATGAATATAACCTAAAAATTATTTTTTTTAATATATAGGAGTATGTTAAATTTCAAAATTTAAATAACATTCGCATAAGGAATTATAAAAAATATTAAAAAAATAAAACGCGTAAAAATAATAATTATCCCTTAATTTATGGAATTTATATTAATTTAAAAGAAAAAAGAAATTTAATTAGGATTTCAGGCGTTTTCGGAGAAGAAGAGTGGTTATTACTCCAAGAGCTCCTAATAAAATGTAGAGATTGTAGCTGATATAATGAATTAAGAAACTGCAACATGAGATTCTAAACCCTAAATAATATTTAATCCGTAATTTTGGGCAAATCAGCTTACGTCAACATGAGCTTCTAATTTTTTAATCAATTTGTCGACGTAACTAAGATCAGTAATGGTTATTGAGATTGCTTCGTTAGGGCAAGTGCTTTCACATCTGCCACAACCTAAGCAGTTGTCTTGGTTCACTACAGCCTTGCTATCAATCATCTCCATTCCATTAAAGACACAAACCTCTAGACATTCTTCACAACCAACGCAAAGGTCTTCGTCAACTTTCACAGTGATACCATCCATCCTTTTAAAAATCGTCGTAACACCTTTTGAGGCATTTTGTACGATAATACCATCTATACAGCAACATGGACAGCAAAAACACATCGAAAGAAAATGTCCTGTATCTGGAATTCCAAATCCCTCAGCTTCATCCATTGCTCTTCCAAGTAATGGAATTAAGCCGTCCTCAATACAAAGTTTCACGTGTTCTAAGGCTTCCTCTTTCGAAATAACATTACTCCTGAAATGGGGTGAAGGGAAATTTAACGTATCATTACCCATGTGCATGCAACCTAGATCACGATTGTGATCTTTACATTCATGATATGCTCTACAAGGACAGTCGTTCATCTTGACAATATTACTCGCTTTATCAATAAAATGCTTAAAAACCTTAAGAGGAATGACTTGACTTTTATATGTTCCAAGAGCTTTATTGATAGGTATAAATGCTCCAAAATCATTTTCTGATACTCGCTGCGTTACAAGTTTTCTAAAAATAGGTATTTTTGAAAGGACATAAGGATGGAACTCTTTTTCTTTGTTAAATCGAGCAGTCAGGAACGGTTTATTTATCCTAGCGTTTTTTTTACCCGTTTCTTTTTCAATCTCTTTCCATCCGATTGTTTGATTGATTTTAAAATTACCACCATAAGCCGGGCCGTAATCAAACTCAAAGAGTTCTCCTTTTAAGAATGGAATCGCTATCTCGCTATCTCTAATAACTAACGATATATCGGGTTTATCTAATTTTTCTCCGAATTTATAGGAGACTTTATCTTGCTCGAAGATTTGGTATCCAAGGACTGCAGAGATTTTCCACTGAACTTTAAGAGTTCCAGTAGTTTTGATATCCTCCTGATAAATTGGGTCATTTGGAGCGTTTTCCTCAGTTTCTTTCAGCATTTTTTTAAACAAAGATTCAATCTCAACTCTCTTTTTTACCATTATAACACCTTGCTTATTCCTAATTGAAATTAATTAATAATATGGTAGGGACATTAAAAAATTTATTTCTTAAGCATATATGCTATTTTTATTTGATTATTGATAAAACGCAGAATCTAGTCGAGGATTATTTATCCTTCTGACTTTGAATAAAGCCATCTAATTCGCTCATCATATTTTTAAATAGAATTTCTAATTCTTGCATGGCTACACCTTCATTATCTAATTCTCATAATTTATTAAAAAAAAAAAAAAATTTCACTTCTCGGAGTCCCGTGATGAGACGTGAACCCGCCGACAACCTGGCATCCCCTAGCTGACGTCGACGGAGGATTCTATGCGAGCAATCATCCTATCCACACCATCCTCCTCGATGGTGATAGTTATCGCTCCAGTGGGGCACACCCTCTCGCACCTCCCGCAGCCTTTGCAGTGATCTTCGCCTTCCCGGTTAATCACGGCTACGTGGTCGATGACCTCCATTCCACCGTATATGCACACTTCGAGACATTGCTCGCATCCATTACAGAGAGCCTCATTGACCGTGACGGACACGCCCTCCATTTTTTGATGCCACCCCCTCAGATACATCGGCGAGTCCTTGCCACCCGCCTCGACACAGCAACAAGGGCAACAGAAGCAAATGTGCATCAGATCGCCCTGTTCAGGCAGAGCCCTATAGACGATTGTATCGGATTTGACTCTCCCCAGAGAAGGCAGGAGACCAGCAGCAACAGCGCGTCGTGAACGCTCCAATGCTTCTTCTTTAGTACCGATCCTTCCAAAGGTATTCATCCTCAAGGCTCCCTTTCCCAGGGCCATGCATCCGATGGATTGGTCATAATTCTCGCAATTGGCCATCGAACGACACGGGCACATAGTGAAGATATAGACGTCGCTTGCCATGTTTATGAAGTATTCGAGAACTGCAAGAGGTATCGACTGGTTCTCGTACGTGCCCAAGGACTCATTGATTGGAATGCGAACATCGTTCGAGTTCTCGGGATCTGTGGTTCGCACCATGATCGGTCGAAACACGGGAATTCTCAACAGGCGAGAAGACAATTTTCTTTGCTTGGGGGGGGCATTTTCTTTTTCGGTACTCAAGCTAGGAGAATTGCCGGGGGTAAAACTAGTTACTTTTCCAATTCTCTTTTCCTTATAAGTCCCGTCGAGGCGTTTTATACCAACAAAGAACTTAGTCATCAGGAGAGCCGGCCAATGCTCAATTTCGTCGTTGAGAAACTGGTAGGCCAGATCAAGATCTTTACACCCCAGTACCAAGGTCGGGTCTTCAGCTTCTTCGTCGATCTTGAATGAATACTCTGTCTCGTCGAATATTTGATATCCTCTGATAGGACCGAACTTCCATTGCACTATTTCGTGGTAATCCTTCATATCCTCTGCGTAAAACTCATATTCCATTGCATACTTTGCAGCATCCTCCAGCATCCTCACGAAGAGCTCTCTAATTTTGGCTTCCTTTTCTTGTATTGCTACTTCGTCATTTTCCTCTGTCTCAATCGACTTCTTTTTGAAAAATGATTCATTTTTTTCTTTATTATGCAAAAAATCACCATGCTAATTCGTAGATTACTATTATTATTTTACTATTTATAATTCAATTAGCTTTATTAAAAATATTAAAATTTGAATTTATATATCTTTTTTTGCCTTTTACGTTTTAACTTCTTTATAATCTTCATTGGTGGAATATTTACTCTAATTTCCATGAAACTGTATCCGTTTAAAGGTGATGCATTAACTAAATTGAAGAAAGATATAATGGAATTACAACCAAAGAAGGAGGAAGAAGCTCAGTCAACTCAAGAATCTTTTTCCAAATCATAGAAGAAATTCATGAATCTACTATCAGCTCATTTCTAATTGATTTCTAAAGCTATAACATAAGTTAAACTTAACAAATCTAAAAGCAAAAAAAAAAAGAAAAATAAGATTTAAATTGTTAGAATCCGAGTTCCTTCATTTTAGCTTTATTACTTAATAACTTTTCTTGAGTTATAGGGAAGAATTTCCAAAAAACCAGAACTCCTATGAGTAAAACCACACCTGGAATGACACCTTGGATAAGGCGAATACCTATAAGTACTAAATTTATATCACCACCAGCAAGTGTAACTGCTGCTAACATATCCGCATAATTATCATTGCCTGCTATAAACCCAGTGGTATCATGAACGACCGCAATAATAAACTCGTCAATATATGCAACA
The DNA here is from genome assembly GCA_013375495.1 of Promethearchaeota archaeon. Next base: position 74,522 of record JABXKC010000008.1, on the reverse strand, counting down.
AGCCGAAGAAGCATTGCAGAAATCCCTAAGAGAACTCCTTTTTGATTTTTTCCCATCTTAACAATAACATCCTCAGTCACACTCGGACCGACTATAGTGTATATGTATGAGTTTAAGCCTCCCTGGGCGAGACCAAGAATGAATGCCATGATTATTATATCAATAAGGCCCTGAAAGAATGTCAATGGAAATGTCGCAACACATGATAAGAGACCCGCAACCACGAACGCTTTCTTATTATTGTTTGTTTTCCTGATATACCTGAGCCAAATAGGAATAGATATCAAAGTACCTACGAGATTTAAACCTAAAATAACAAGAAACATATCGCCACCAACCTGTAAGACAAAAGTTGTTATATACAACATGTTGGTTACGACAAGGGCTATCCATATTCCATTACATATTCCAAATATAAACCATACCACGAAACTCTTCGTTTTTATAGCTTCTTTAAAGGCTTTAAAAAAATTCATTCGCTTCACAGACTCGGGTGAATAATGCCTATCAATCATAATTTTGTCCTCACGGTTACCCGGAAGAGACAAAATACCGAAAATAAGAGCTATTACGGCGAGTATCGCTGCCATCATGCTATAACTGGCTCTTGCATCGCCAGGAATCATATCAGTAAAAAGAGGAGGTAATAACATCCCAAGGATAATAGCTAAGATGTCGAGAGGTGCATAATATTTTGTGAACCTATTACGCTCGTACTCTGTCCGAAATTTTTCTATTTGAATTGTCTTGTAATTAATATTCACAAGCGTGCCAAAGGTGTCAAGTAAAGCCAATGTTAGTAATAGCCACCCAAAAGCAGCCCCAGGATTCGTAGAACCATCGATAGTATTTGGGACTGAAAAGAGAAGAAAGACAGAAAAGACCCAAGGGACGATGCCTATGACGATCCACGGAAATCGTCTTCCCCATTTTCTCGTAAATCTCAAATTCCGATCGATTAAAAAACCGAAAATAGGGTCATTCACTGCATTATACACCAAAAAGAGAAACATGGCGATAGCGACTATTGTTGCATCTAATCCAACAACTGCTTCATAATAGAAAAGCGTAAACCCTTGAATAGCACCTATTAATGTAGAGCAAAGTAGACCGAAAGCGTTGGAAAGAAAAGTCCATCTTGAATGTCTTGTTTCAAGAGATTCAGTAAAAGTACTAGTTTCATTCATTACAAATTATCACTTTCATTTCTAATTTAAATTTTTATATATATTTCTACTTTCACATATAAAAGCCTTTTTATTATGATTAGGACATAAATGTGTAAACTAAATTTCAAAATTTAAATAATCTTTTTTTAATAATAAATTTAGGAAGAAGTTTACAAAAAAACTAGTGCATGTTTATTTATCTAATTATACTAATTTCTTTCTATTCTTCGTCTTCGTATATATTCCAATCGTTCATTAATTCTAAGAAGGATTAAATAGAATGCTATCTAATAAGGAGTATATGGAATACCGCCTAATCAGATTTAGGTTTTGCAAACTTATAGAACAGATAGTAGTGAACTATATTGAAAATGACCGTATCCAAGTAATTTTGGAGGAAAATTCATGAAAGCGATCGTGTACACAAAATACGGACCACCGGATGTTCTTCAGCTCAAAGAAGTAGAAAAACCCGCTCCTAAGGACAATGAAGTATTAATTGAAATTCATGCGGCATCCTTAAATGCACCTGATTTGGATTACTTGAGAGGTAGGTTCTTTGCCCGTTTCATGGGGCTTCTAAAACCAAAATTCAAGATACTCGGATCTGATATAGCAGGGCGGGTTGAAGCGGTTGGCAGTAATGTAAAGCAGTTTCAGCCAGGTGATGAGATATTCGTGAATACATTTAGCTGTGGTTTTGGTGCTTTTGCTGAGTATGTTTGTGTTCCTGAAAATGCATTAACGCTGAAACCAGCCAGTATGACATTTGAAGAAGCAGCGACCTTACCTTCAGCAGCAATCATCGCCCTGCAGGGTCTTCGCGATAAAAGAGAGATTCAGCCAGGACAAAAGGTTTTGATTAATGGTGCAGGTGGTGGTACGGGTACGTTTGCGGTGCAGATTGCTAAATCGTTCGGGGCTGAAGTGACTGGCGTGGACAACACGGGGAAATTGGACATGTTACGCTCGATTGGTGCAGACCATGTCATTGATTATACGCAAGAAGATTTCACCAAAAGTGGGCAACATTATGACCTGATACTTGATGTTATTTCACATCGTTCGATTTTCGATTACAGGCGTGCTTTGAGTCCTAAGGGAATTTGTGTCATAGTCGGAGGTTCCACGACTCGAATATTCAAAACTATGTTCCTAGCACCTTTGATTTCAATGTTCGGGAGTAAAAAAGTGTGTATCGTGGGGTGGAAAATAAACAAAGAAGAAGATTTGGTTTTTATCATAGAACTTATTAAAGCTGGCAAAGTAGTACCTGTTATAGATAAACGTTACCCGTTAAGTGAGGTTGCTGAAGCTCTCCGGTATCTTGAAGAAGGACACTTCCATGGAAAAGTAGTAATAACTGTGGAACATAATAACGATATTTAACAAAAAATAAGAGAAAAAAATGGGATTAAAATATCCTTTAATTAACTGTACTTGCTAACGAATCAGGTTCTTTAAAAGAATATTAGGCGAAAATTTATCCAGTTTGTTTCTTTTTTTCAAAATCTTATCGTTTCATCTCACTAAGATCTTTTGAAAAAAAAGCCTTGCCATAGTGATTGAACAAACACGCGGCTGGATTATGAGGTGAAGATCTGTCTTTTGCGATCAATGTGGTAACTGGTGCGTTTGATAAATGAGTAAAGTTTACATCATGTCCTACGCATAGACCTATTATAATATTCAAGTCTGTTTTAGCTTTATTAAGCAATAATGCTTGAGCTGCAGGATTACAAGTAATGATTCCGATAGGGTATCCCGTCTTAGAAAACATCGTATATTCCTTAGGGACGCCCACTTTTGTTTTAGGGACGCTACCTGTTTTGCAGCAAACTGATACAACTTCAAAACCATAATCATTTAATATCTTAGCAATTTGCCCTGCTTCAGCGTGTAATCCTACACAGAATGCTAAACCTAATTTATTAAAATCCATTCCTTTAGCGTATTCAATCGTATCTTTTAATCTCGGCCATTTAATATATCCTTTAGCCTCTATAATAGAAGCTATGCCCGTCGATTTTTTAATGAACTCGTCTTTTTCGTACAATTTAAGAGCTTCTTTCTCAATTTCGGGAGAAATCATCATTGGACAGTCATCTTTATTTTTATTCGCTATGCCCCTAACACAATATTTAAAACTATCACATTGGTGACAGACTGGATTTTTTTCCTCTTCCTCTTCAGAAGGTGTAGTTATGCTATTTCACCTTTTCAAGTTATTATGATTTTTTCTAATACTTTTTTATATTTTATTCTACTCTCGAATATAAAAGACTTCTTCTTTTCGATCATTACTATTTTATAATATAATTGGTAATACAAATCTTAAAAACGGTTAAACCCTAAATAAAAATTAATACCCCTTTATTATAAAATGATACTGGTTTATTCCAAATAAGGTAAAAAATTGAATGGAAAATAAAATTATTATCGAAAAGATTAGAGATTTCTTAGAAAAGGAGCAAAATAGTGAAAAACCCTTATTTTCCTATCGATTTGACTCAAACCAGGTCAATTTAGTTACGAATTCAAAAATAAAAATTGGATTGAGTGGCTATAAAGAAATAATACTCGAAGAAGAAACTGGTTTAGAGCTTGGTGGAGTAAATAGAAAATCGTTTTCAATAGTATTTCCAATCAGCGATGTTCGATTAGTCGAACACGGAAAAATAAGATTATTAGGAAGAGAAATAACTAAGATCATAGATAGAGATATAGACTTTGGAGTGATGATCTTAATTGGAATCAATAAAGCTACTGATAAAGAAATAGAAGAGTTAAAGCATTTGAATTTTATATCAAACAGTATCGAAGGATTTTCAATTCGAACTATTCCTCGTAGGTTTTGGTGTAGAATAAGTAAATCAGCTCTCCAGAAAGGGTTCTCTTTTGAGTTTTTAGGAAATGCGATTGTGCATTTGTATAAACAAAAATTCAAAGACTTAGTTAAATCAATAGAGGTTATTTTTATCAATTCTTATCCAAATTCTATTGAACAATTTGTTGTGCTAACTTCAGATATTTTAACTAAAGATAGAGAGAAACGGAAAAAAAAAATTGACGAGTGGAGAAAACGAATTGATTGTGATTACGATTGGGGTTGTGAGATATGCCCGTATCAAGAGGAATGCTATGATGTAAAACAAATATTAGTTTCTCGAGAAAGACTTAAAAATTAAGATTATTACTAGATGATATTATATATGCTACTGAAAAATATCCCACTTATTGTTGCTATCGCTGGAAAGGGAGGAGTAGGGAAAACAATTGTCACTACACTTATTGCTAAGACTATTTCAACATCCTTTAAGCATAAGCTATTACTAATTGATGCTGATCCTACCCATCCCCATCTTAGTAAAATGGTTAAATTAGTTCCGGAGAAAAGTCTCGAAAAAATTAGAGCTGATTTAATTGATGACACAATTAGTAAAAAAGAGGATATCGAATTACTAGCCGAAAATATAGATTTTAAAGTTTATAATGCTATTAAAGAAAGTAAAGATTATAGTTTATTTTCAATTGGTCAACCAGAAGGTCCGGGTTGTTTCTGTCCTTCAAATGCCCTGCTTCGAAAGGTTATAGAATCGATTTCTAGCGATTTTGATGTTGTTCTAATTGATTGTGAAGCGGGTCTTGAGCAAATAAATCGAATGGTAATTAGCTCTGTTGACATACTCATAGTTATTACTGATATCTCTCTAAGGAGCGTGGAAACGGCAAAATCTATTAGTGAGAGTGCTAAAAAGTTTACAAACTATAAAAGAATAGGTGTAATTGTAAACAGAGCGAAAGGCGATGTAACTAACATTCTTAAAAAACTCGAAGAATATGAATTACCTGTACTCACATTGATTCCTGAAGATGAACTTCTAACCAAATTTGACCTAGATGGTAAACCTATAATCGATGTTCCTGAAACATCTATAAGCTTTCAGAAGATAAAAGAAAATATAAATGAAATCTTAAAATTATAAAATGTAATCTACAAATTTATTAAGCAATATTCCACAAATTTTAAAGGTTCTACAGCGCAACCGCTAGAATCAAGCCCCCCTAATTGATTGAGCAAATTTTCGTCTATATCATTTCCTTGTAGCCATAGATCCTTTAATGCCATCAAGGATTCTAACCCTCTGATCGTTTTAATCTGATTGTTTCTTAAATCTAGAGTTTCTAAATTTTGGAGCGTTTCGAGACCTTTAATTGAGGAAATTTTGTTCCCAGAGAGAAATAACTTATTTAACTTAGTTAAGGAGTATAAACCGCTAATCTCATTGATGTCATTATCTTTTAAGTTTAATACTTGTATGTTTTTACATTTATCTAGATTAGAGATCTTTTCAATTTTGTTTGCTGTAATCCATAATGTTTCCAATTCGGAAAGATGTTCTACTCCCTTAATTTCTCGTATTTTGTTATCGTTAAGGTAGATCTCATTCATATTCTCCAGATATTCAAGCCCTTGAATTTCAGATATTTGGTTTCCAGCTAAATTTAACACTTTTAGATTTTTTAAGTTTTTCAGTCCTTGGATTTTTGTGAGTTGATTTCCCGCTAACCATAATACTTCTAAGTTTTGTAAGGCATCGAACCCCTCAATTTTTGTAATCATGTTCCAAGACAAATCTAACTTCTGAAGCGAAGTCAAAGAACTCAAACCGTCTAATTGAAGAATTTGGTTTCCTCTCAAGTATAACTCTTTCAGTTTGGTCAGTTGGTCAATTCCTCTTATCTCTGTAATTTGATTAGATGCTAGGTGCAATATTTTCAATTTGGAGAGAGTTTCAAGTTCAGATATTTCAGAGAGGTTATTACTCCCACAATTTAAGATTTCGAGATCCTTGAGCTGTTCCAATCCTTCTAATTCGGTTATTTCGTTTGAACTAAGTTCTAAATGTTTTATCTCAAGTTTATCTAAGCCCTTAATTTCAGAGATATCGGTAATTTCTAAAAGACCAAGGTCTAAAAATCCCTCCTTAATGTCGTATTTTTCGCCCTTGTATTCAACAGATGGCATACAATTCACTTGAAATAAAAATTTAGATATAATTTAATTAGGTGGCTTTAAGGATTATTATTAATTGTTTAAAATATATAGTTTTACATTATACGCCTAATTTTTTTTAATATTACCTAATATTGGAGTATACCTATATCTTATAATTTCAACTTTTAAAGCTAACCACGAGCTTTTATGCATGATTAGAATGATATTTTGCTTAAATTGTAGGACTAAAATTAGTGGCTCAAAAGAAGGTTTCTATTATTGTAATGTATGTGAAAAGTTTACGCGCTTTTTTACTCTTCGATTCAAATGATAAATAATATAGCCATAAATCAAAATGATTTACCCTTTTAAGAATGAGGCACACATAAAAAAAATTAGATGGGTGTTGACAACCTACGCCAAAGGTTAAAGGGTATACCATTTCTACTTTTAAATTATTCGGTTTTTCTTATTAATGTTTATTATTCGTCATTATAAAAATTCACTGATTTCTAATTTATAATGTGTACTTATTAAAGGTCAAATCAAGATTAATCTATTATGAGTGCTTTAGTGTGCAAAGAATGTGGGTATTCGTTTACCGATAAAGAACCAGGAAAATATTTCTGCCCTAATTGTTCCAAAGAAATGAAGTTTTTGAAGTTTGAAGCCTTCTGTGGTGCAAAACCAGGAGAACTTTACGATAAAGATTAACCAATAAGTCTTATTTATTCTTATCTTTTAAAAGGTGATTTCTCTTCAACTATTTAAATCATCTTGTCGTCCTGATGTCTTTATTAGTGTATACATTACTATTTGATATGTTTGTATGTTTATGTTAAAAAATTAGCCATTAGTTGAAAATTCTTGTCAATTTGTTAAGATTTGGTCAAACTACTCACAATTTACCAAAAACCTTTTATTTTTCAAATGATAGAGCTTTATTAGTATATATTGTGAACAATGAGGGTATGAATATGGTAAGTTCAGATGAAGAAATCCAAGATGATGTAGAAGCTAAAATTTCAAAAGAAAAATCTTTAGGATTAACGAATATCAAAACTTCAGTGATCAACGGAATAGTAACTATTGAAGGGAGTATTATATCCTTTTGGCAGAAAGCTAAAATCGTAACAATTACAAGAACAGTAAAGGGCGTAAAAGGAATTGTCAACAAACTAAAAATAAATCCTAAATCAGAGATTGTTAGAGATCTGATGAGTAAAGAACTTTCAAACGAGAGATTACGCCACATTGTTGATGCTCATCTGTCTAAAATTGAATGCTTCTTCGGACTTATTGGAGTTTCGTCTGCAATTATCTTCATTGTCTTAGCAGCTCTTGTTACCCCTGGTTATAATCCTTTAGAGGATACAGTAAGTTCATTGGGGAACGGGATCGCCAAGACCCTTTTCAGCATTGCTTTCGTATCAAGCGGGAGTTTAACCATTCCCTTCATTCTCTATCTCGAGAAAACTTTGATTGGGATAAACGAGTTCGTGCGAAGAATTGCCACAGCTGTAGCAATAGTTAGCTCTGTTAGCGTTGCTTTAGTCGGAATTTTGCCGGATCCAGATTACCCTGATATGTTTATGCTCTTTCACGGAACCGTTACTTTAAGCGGTTTTCTTGGATCTATTGCAACCATATGCCTTTATACCTTCTTGATGATGAAGAGCAACGAATATAAATTGTATCATATAATAATAGGCTACGCAACTGGTCTTGAATTACTTCTATTAGCTATTACCCTATTTAATCCTTTGGTAGAATGGATATTGACAGTAAATATTATGGTTTGGATATTTATAACATCAATAAGATTAATACTCAGCTAATTTTAATTGAGATTCATTAATAATTTAAGTAAATCCTTCTTTATTTAACCTTATGACTGACGCATTATATATGAGTGATTCCTATTTAAAGAATTGGGATGCTAAAGTTGTTTCTGTGAAAGACGATAAATATGTTGTCCTCGATAAAACAGCGTTCTATCCTAAAGGAGGTGGTCAACCCTGGGACGAGGGTTATATAATCAAGAACGGCGAGAAATTCAAGGTAGTCTATGTAGGTAAATTTTCTGGAGAAATCAGCCACGAAGTAGAAAAACCGGGATTAAAAGAAGGAGACACAGTTTCATGTGAACTTGATTGGGAGAGGCGCTATACATACATGAGATATCATACTGCTTGTCATCTCGTCTCAAATCTACTATTCCGGAGAGCGAATGCTAAAATCACGGGTAACCAGATTGAATTGGACAAAGCAAGGATGGATTTCTCAATGGAGGATTATTCACCAGAAAAGCTACGGACATTCGTTAAGGAATCCAACGATATAATCAAAAAAGATCTCCCAATCACTATCGAGACTATGTCTAGAGCAGCAGTATTAGAAGAACCTGAACTTGCACGATTAGCAGTTGGGTTACCTAAAGATTTACAAGACTTTCGCATAGTAAAGATTGGTGATATCGATAAGCAAGTAGACGGTGGAACACATGTTAATAATCTTAGTGAAATTGGGGAAATAGAGATGACTAAAACAGTAAATAAAGGAAAAAATAATAGAAGATTATATTTCATTCTTAAATAGTTCACCCTTCAATTTTTAGTAATATTTAACCTCATAAGACCTTCTAAACGAATTCTTTCTATTTTTTTTCATACTTTAGTTCCAATAAGATTCGGAACTCCAATGGAGGTTCCATAAAAAAAATAATCTTAAATATATTAAAAGGGGAGGAACTTAGTAAGTTATTGTGCTTTCTCTGATGAACATACTTACACATTAAATCCTCTCTTTCAATAAATCTTTTTTTTACACAAAAATGTTAAATATAAACAGATAATAATTTTATTTGATCATCATTGATCATGGATCTTCTGGCGAAGTTCGTTTTCAACCATAATCGTTGAAATTCATAGGAGAAATCGATTACTAGTCGATTATATGATGATCAATCTGAAAAAAAGAGTTGAAAAAAATGAAAAGATCTAAAACAACATCAAAATTAGTGATATTGGCAATTGTAGGTATTTCAGTTTTAGGTATATTACCAACGATGACACAAGCAACAAAACCCATTATACCTGGTTTTCCAGGTTACATGGGAAAGGGCCCAACTATCTCGATTGCACCCGATGGATGGTTTTTTCCATTTCCGCCATCCACATTCTATAATCCCGATTTAGCTGGTAACCCCTCATATTTTGTAGCCCACATGGATTGGCATGAAATGTGGGCCGACTTTTGGCCAAGACCGCCTTATAAAATAAAGCTCTACATAGATGACGAAGAAATTAATATGATTCGGTTTTGTTATCATCAAAAAGACCCAATTATTCCGTTCATGGAGGTTGGCTCGCACAACTGGATTTTCACAACTACATTTGACGCAGACTATTTCGAAGAAGGGGAACAATACGAAGTAAGGGTTGAATATTGGGTTCAAAAGCCTTACTTGTGGTTTGATAGCAATGAGTGGAGAATTTTTACTTTTTTCGGGCCGGGTGGTTATTTCGGAGAATGGAGTTTCACATATACCTTAATTATAGATGCAGGACCATGAATACTTTTCAAAAAAATCTAATATAAATATAGAAAGCGAAGGGAAGTAAGTTTAAATGGATAGTTATTCAAAAACTACTCCTATACTACAAATCCTTCTGTTCTATATCTTTTTTTTCTTTTTATAATTTAAAAATTCTATTATCCTCTTGGTAAAAACCCAAAGTCAGCTAGTAATCTTAAAACATAATTCGAGTTTATTAACCTTTTTGTAAAGATTTTTATATGTATCTCACATAATAATTATTCGTAATTTTTCTATAAAACTGAATTCAAGGTATATAAATCATGGCAGAAATATCTAAAGAAATGAAAATCGTGTTAATTATTAACTTGATCGTCGGGTTGATATATGGTATAATGTACGTATTTCTTCCTGAGGGCGTTTATGCTCTTAACGATGCCCCTTATTTTGACCCTCACTTTTGGCGCCTTTTTGGTGGAGCTTTACTAGCTATTGGAATCGTGATTTTGCTTGCAATACTTAATGGAGATTGGGATAATATCAAATTATATTTCCAATTTGCACTTATATTTCTTATCATAATAGCTCTTGTCAACCTTACTTCTAATATTTACGTAGCTCGTTCCGCAACTAATCTCATCTTTCATTGGTTAGACACAATAGTAATCATAGTACTATTAATTTTCAATACCTTCTTCTATCTCAGAGAAGAAAAGAAATAGGTATCAAAATAATAATTACTCTTTTTTTTTTTAATTGTTAGATGGTAAAAGTGTCGTCAAATGCATCGTCATCATCTCCTTCCTCTGATTTAAGCCCATACCAATATTGCTCTTGCGCTTTCGTCTTTTTTTTCTTCTCTCTTCTTTCTTTGAACTTTTCTTTTACATCGTAGCGCTTCAGATACATTTTTTCGTATTTCTCTCTTAACGCTTCCACGTCTTCAACTTGACCGAGTTTATCTTGTAAACCATCTTCAAAGAAATAATTTTTTTTCAATTCCTTTGCTGGAACTCCAACATATATATAGCCCTCATCGAGCTTTTGGTCTACTGTAGTAACTGAATTACTTGCTAATACGCTTCTTTTTTTGATGTGCGTTCCGGGCATAACAATTGCGTGAGATCCAATCCTAACATCGTCTTCTATTACTGTTTTCTTTATGATAAGAAGATTTCCGATTATCATGGAAGACTGTACTATAGTTCCTTGACCGATAACGACGTTAGAGCCGAACTCTATGAACTCTGTATCCACCCAACCCTCAAAAAGAGAATTTGAAAATTTAGTTTTAACCCCAAATACTTTGAAACAAATATTATTCAAAAAAGGGAAGGGAAATCTATGACTGAGCCAAAATGGCCATCTTTTTATAACATTCCTCATACACCAATAACGGTAATCTTTATCGCTTGGATGTCTTATAAATATACCGGTCCTGGGTTTGTGGATTGCATTAACGATTAAAAGAAATATTTTAGCAATAAAAGTCGCGCTAAAAACAAACGTTAAGTACATAGGAATAATTAGGAGTGGTAGGAAAGTGTAGAAGTGAATCGGTCTAGAATAATTCCACAGAAGTTGCCAATAGACCCATAATTCCAAGAAAAGTGGAATAAAACTGAACCACACGATTACAAAGTAAAACATTAAATACCTCTTCTTTATCAGAACAGTTGGTACAAGAGGTCCAACGCGCAAGCTACTAGGAATTGACATGTTTATCCTCCGAATCTCCTATTTTTATGAATTCTTTTTTATCATCGTCAAAATGAACATCTGTAGTCTCCACGATTTTCGTCTCATCATCAACGCTACGCTTAGTTATGATATCTCTTCTTATCGCGGCGTATTTATTCTTTTTTAGCTTTATGGCTGGAATTCCGAAATATATCCAATTAGGTTCAAGAACTTGATTTAACGTTGTAGTGCTCAGAGCACCGATAAAACCGTCGTGTCTAATTATGGTACCGGGGGCTATAGTTGTTTGTCCGCCAACTAGAACGTAATCCTCGAATATAACTCTTTTAATTATCAAATATTTACCTACTACCATTGAGGACATCACTGTAGCTCCCTGTCCAACTAAGACATTTCGGCCAAAATCTACAAATTCAGCATCGCACCACGCGTCGTTTAAATGGCTTGAAAAATCCATCCGTATACCAAACCATCTAAATGCAATTACATCTATCCAAGGTAGTGGCGAGTTTCTAAGAAACCAAAGCGCTATTTTTTTTAGTTCTGTTCGCAACATCCAAAATTCGTAGTCTTTATCACCAATCTCGGCTAAAAATACTCCTTCCCGAGGTTTATGCAATAAATTGATAAAAATTAGCAGCAGTTTGCTAAAAAACAACACTCCTATAATAAAGATGTATATCATAAAGAAGAGAGCAAATGGTAGAAATAATATTGTAGAGAGTCCAAAAATTTTGGTATATTCATACCAAAATATTGCTGCCATTAACCCACTCAACCAAAAGATTGGTATATACACAGCTAAAAACTTTATATTTATCCTGCTAATAGCGCTACTAGTTGTAAAATCAACCGCAAGGTCTTCTTTAGTTAAGCTGTTGATATCAATAGGTTCTTCCTTTCTTTGGTCTTTAGTATCGTCTACGCTTGTGTTTTCTAGATCTTCAACATCTTCCCTTTCGATATTTTTAACTCTCTTTTCTTTTGTTTTTGACTTTCTCTCGTTTTTCATTGCAATAATTGCCTCTTCTAAATTCTCATTTCTCTCTAAGTCTTCAGGGCTTAAGCCCAAATAGTCTTTTAATTTTCTTTTGAAAATTTTCCTAAGGGGAAGTCCAAAGTAGTAACCAAAATTTTTTTTTCCATCTTCTCCTTGTTTCCCAATTTTAATATGTTTTTGACCAGATGCTAAGGGTAATAAAAAGCTGTTGTCGTTAATCTCAGATCCTGGACCAACCGCGTTCATACCAGCCATTGTAATATTATCTTTTGCTTTTACTTCAAAATAGGAGATGTTGCCAAAAATTCCCTCAACGACGTGAGAAGATAGTGCCGAATTCACTCCGATATAACAGTTTTTCCCAATAGTTATATATTTATCGTTTACTAACGACTCTTCGATTGTTGTGCCTTTTCCTATTTTACTCGCTTTCACAAAATTATAGAACCAGTTGGAAAGCCAAGGAAAGATTCCTTTTGTAAAAATACTTTTACCGTATTTTAGAATGAATGATCTTATGTGATAATAGTCTGCTGCCTTAGATTTAATGTTTCGGGGTATTATTCCGTCTTTAGTTGGTGATATTTTTTCGGTTATCGCCCAAATAATCTTTGTGGAAACCCCTATGAACAAAAGGCGCACTAAATAACATAGAATTATAATCAAAGGCATTAAAAGTAAAGCTAAAAGTGGATTTAATTCAGTAAAAATAGCTATAAAAGTGGGAGCCTCTAAAAAATATTCCCGAAAAACCATCATGAAATACGACATAAAGATAAAGCTGGGGCCGATCCACGATACATAGTAAATAATAAAAAATAGTAGCATATAGATGTCGTATTGCATTTTCACTTCTTCTATAACTGGTTCTTCTTCTGAATCCTCAGAATCTTCAGACTCAGTAGAAACCTCTGCTTTACTCTCTATAGCCATGGTTTATCAATTCAAAAAATAATAGACGATTAAACTATAATTAAGATAAAAGATTACTTTTATAGTTTAAAAAAATTTGTTTTTTCCTTTTTAAGCATGAATATATAGTAGAAAAGTCAAATCAACTATGAAAAACAAATGTGTAGATTGCGGTAATTGTTGTCGTGAGACGGAAATGATTCTTTCTGCTCAGGATGTTGAACGAATTAAAAAAACTGATCCTAAGAACTTGCGAACAAGCAATTTTGTAAAAAAAACTGTAGATGGACTGCTTCAATTAAAAAATACAGATGGATATTGCGTTTTCTTTGACGCTATAACTAAGTTGTGTGAAATTTATGCCGTAAGACCACAAGGATGTCGTTTTTATCCTTTAATATACGATTCTGATAAAAAGATATGTGTTTTAGACCAAGATTGCCCGAGACCTGAAATGTTTTATCGAAATAAACAATCTAACATGAAAACATGTAAAAAGATCGTTAGATTTTTAGAAAAACAGATATTGTTTACTAAATTATGATAACTGCTTTTATAAAATCTGGATTTTCATCGTAAGCAGCAAATGCTTCTCTAATATTTTCTAAGTCATACATTTTGGAAATTAAATTTTTAACTTTAATATCTCCAGAGCTTAATCCCTCAATTGCTTTATCAAAGAGACCACATCTGCTACTGTAAATGGTGATTTCTCGAACTACTATATCAGTAAGATTGATTGGAGTTCTTAATCCATGAGTACTTTTAATGTGGATTTTACCTCGTGTTTTACACGAAGCAACGATATCTATAAGAGCTTCTGGATTACCTGTAGTATCTACGACAATATCTGCTCCAAGATTATCAGTTGAGCCTTTGATTTCATCACTTATATTTTCTACCTCAAAACGGTTAATTAGTTGCTTTGCACCATACTTTTCAGCCATAGCAAGCTTTTTTTCTGAACCATCAACTGCTATAACATCCAATCCTTTAACTAAAGCGACTTGGGTTAGTAATAAACCTAATTTTCCAAGCCCATAGATCGCAATCACTTTGTCATCATCTGCTAATGGCATCATTTCGAACGTTTGATACGCTGCTGCTAAAGGTTCTATAAACGTTGCTTCCTTGTAAGAAATCTTTCGCGGTATTTCATGGAGCAAATACGGCTTAAGAACTATGTATTCAGCAAAGGAACCATCAATATCTATACCTAAGGCTTTGCGCGATATACATTGGGAAAAAATCTTTCGTTGACAGTAATAACAGCTGAAATCGATGTTGGTATTAATTTCAGATGTGACATGTTTTCCTTCCCAGGTTGAGTTAATTTTCTTACCGACCTCTATGACTTCACCTACAAACTCGTGACCTAAAATGATCGGAGTTGGCGTTGGTAAATCCCCTTTTGCTATAGCTATATCGGTCCCACATATTCCTGACGCTTTAATTTTGATTAAAACTTGAGAATCTCCAAGTTTTGGTATCGGTACTTCCTTAATGGAGACATTTTGCCCGTCGAATACAGCCGCTTTCATATTAACTCTCCATCTATTATTAAAGAGAATAAAACTCAGTTCTTCTATCCCTAAGTACATTATTATACTTATTAAGGTTTTTATCTCGTGCTTGATTAGCATCTAATTCAACAAAATCAATATAAGGTTTATCCTTTGGCGCAGTTGATAGTACATCACCATTAAAAGAGGTAATTTGGCTTCCCCCCGTAAAAGTAAAATTATCTTCTCCTCTCGCTTCATTCCCAATCCTATTAGAAGTTACAGCAAATACTTGATTTACCAAACATTGGATAGTCATCGCTCTTTGACAATATGGAAGAACTAAATTAGCAGGATGAGCAATTAATTCTGCTCCAAGAAGAGTAAGACTTCGAACAGTCTCAGGAAAGAACCAATCGAAACAAATCATGATTCCTACCTTTGTATCTTTAACTTTATATATTTCTAAAGGTCTATTTCCCGGAGAAAACCACTCTTTTTCTTTGTAATAAAGGTGGAGTTTCCTATATGTGCCAAGAACTTCGCTATCAGATACGATCATAGAGGAATTAAATATGTGATTACCGTCTTTTTCTATGAATCCGCCTATAACCACAGCATTTGTTCTTTTAGCTATTCTTATTAAAAATTCCGCAGTTTTTCCTTTAGGAGTTTCAGCCATGGATTCCGCTTCTTCTTTAGATATAAAAGTGTATCCCGTTGCGAAGAGTTCGGGTAAAACAATCAAATCCGCTTTAGTATTACCTAGTAAATTCTTAACTTGTTCAAAGTTTTGAGTTGTTTCTCCAAAAATTGGAGACGATTGTACGTAACCGATTTTCATTTTTACTCCTTTTCTATGGTGGTAGGCTCGTCTTTATCTTTTCTTTTAAGGAATTTCCGCTCTTTAAGGACTCTAGCGACACGCTGTTCATCGTATTTCTTAAATAATCCATCCATATCTCCAATGGTTTTAGTAAGTTTTTCAATTGGGATGTCCTCAAAAAACCTATTCTTCTTAAATTTTTTTGCTGGACCGCCATTATATACCCATCCTTCTTCTAATTCCTGCCCTACCATTGTAGAAGACCATGTATTTAAAATACAGTTTTTTCCTATGTGAGTTCCTGGCATAATTATTACATGTGCTCCAATTCGTACATTCTCCTCGATAACCGTTTTTCTAATGATCAACAGGTTTCCTATGATAACCGAAGATTGAATTATAGCTCCCTGTCCAACAACTACGTTTTTTCCAAATTCCATAAACTCTGTATCTACCCAACCTTCAAAAAGGGAGTTAGAAAATTTAGTTTTTACCCCAAACATTTTAAAACAAATGTTATCTAAGAAGGGAAATGGAAATTTATGTGCGAGCCAAGTGGGCCATTTTTTTATCGTATTTCTAAGACTCCAATAACGGTAATCCTTATCAGAAGGATCTCTAAGAAACACTCCTTCTCTAGGTTTATGGAAAATGTTTGTGATTAATAATATAATTTTAGCGAAAAAGATGGCGGCAAAAACAGTTGTAACATAGATTACGAATAAATAAAGGGGTAGAAATACGTAAAAGTGTAGTGGTCGAATTTCGTACCATAACATCTGCCAATACCACCAAATTTCCAAAATAGCGGGAAATAAACTTATCCAAATCAAAAAAATGTATAATATCAAGTATTTTTTTTTTGCTAAGACCGACGCACAAAAAGGACCTATACGCATAGAATTTGGAACGCTCATTTTAATCATCCTCTCTCTTTCTTCTTTTAAAAAGGTGTTTTTTGTCTTCGTCAATATTAACTTCGTGCTCGGTTTCGATTTTTTCTTCTTCGTCAACATCTACTTTTTGGATGATGTCCCTCCGCATTTCAGCATATTTGTTAGGCTTTAATTTCCTTCCTGGGATTCCAGAATAGATCCATCCGTCTTCTAATTCCTGATTTAAAGTTGTTGTAGACACCGCCCCGAGCACTGTATCTTCACCAAAATGCGTTCCAGGGGCGATAGTGCTCTGACCTCCTATGAGCGAATAATCATCAAATCTAATCTTTTTAATAATGAGGTAATTGCCTACTACCATTGAACTCATGATTACAGCACCTTGGCCAATGGTAACGTGTTTTCCAAATGTAATGAATTCAGCATCGCACCACGCGTCGTTTAAATGGCTTGAAAAGTCCATTTTTATACCAAACCAGCGAAAAGCGATAACATCAATCCACGGTAAAGGCCAATTTCGTATTAACCATAGCGCGATCTTCTTTATCTCGGTTCTAAGGATCCAAAACTCAAAATCCATGTCTCCCTTTTCAGTCCGGAATATTCCCTCTTTAGGAAAGTGAATTAAGTTTATGAAAATTAGCAGAAGTTTGCTAAAAAAGAAACAAGTAAAAATGAATAGAAAACTGAAACCTAATAATATCAGAGGTAGAAATAATAATTTTATTATCCAAGGTACTGGACTGATGGTATACCCATACCAAAACGTTGCGACCGCAATGCCACTAAACCAGAATATTGGGATATATACAACTAAGAACTTTAAACCAACTCTATTTATTGCTGAACTTGTTGTAAAATCTATAATGAATTCTGTATCCTCATCTATTTCATCATCGTCCTTAACAATTTTTTGCTCATCATTTTCTTCTTCTGTCATTTTATTTCCCATACGTCTTTATTTTAGTTTTTCTTTATTGTTTGTTTCTTCTTTCTTGGAACTGTTGAGTTTCGCGTTTTCTTGCCTAATTCTTAGTTCTTCTGCCCTGTTCAAATCGTCTTCACTAATTTTTAAATAACCCATAAGCTTTTTCTTAAATATGCGATGTAATGGCATACCATAGTAATAACTGTTTCCTTTAGTTATGTTATACTTGGTTGCAGCAGCCATCGGTAATAAGTAAGAGTTGTTTCTTAGCTCGCTTCCAGGTCCAACTACGTTAAATCCTCCAAGCGTAACGTTATCTTTTGCTTCTACTTGAAAGTAGATGATGTTGCCAAAAATCCCTTCAACAACGTGAGAAGCTAATGCCGAATTCACTCCAATATAACAGTTCTTTCCCACTTTAATATGTCGGTCGTTACTGACAGATTCTTCAAAAGTTGTGCCTTTCTTAATAACGCTAGCGCCCACAAAATTAAAAAACCAATTAGCCAGCCAAGGAAAAATTCCTTTCACGAATGCATTCTTTCCGTATTTAATCATAAAGCTTCTATAATGGTAATAATCAGCTGTTTTTGACCTAATATTGCGAGGAATTATGCCATCCCGTGTAGGACTTTTCTTTTCAGTATACCTCCACAGAATTCGCGTAAAAACTCCTAAGAAAAATAAGTGGGATAAATAGAAGACAATTACCACAAGTGGAAGGGTTAAAAAAATAATTAATGAATCATAACTAGTAAGAACAACAATGAAGCTATCTACTTCTAAAAAGTAGGGTTTTAAAACTAAAAAAAGGTAAAACATTAGAGCGATGACTGGCGCTAAATAAGAACCTATGTAGATAAAAAAGAAGAAAGCCATGTATTTCTGATACTGGAATTGAACAATTTCCCGTTGGAGTTCAGGTCCAGAATCACTTGTATCTTCAATCAAAATCTACTATACGCCTTGTCATTCTATCTAAATATCTACAATTATATTAATTTGTTTTATTTTGTCTTTCTAGTTTTTCTTTTTCTTGTTTGATCCTTAATTCTTCAGCTCGCTCTAAATCGTGTTCACTCACTTTTAAGTAGTTCATGAGTTTTTTCTTGAAAATTCGGTGGATAGGCATGCCAAAGTAATAATTATTCCCTTTAGTCTTATTATGTTTTGTCGCTGCCGAAATTGGTAAGAGATATGAGTTATCGCTCAACTCACATCCAGGTGCAATATTGTTAAATCCTCCGAGCGTGGTGTTTTCTCCCAATTTGATTTCGAAGTAGACGATGTTGCCAAATGTTCCTTCAACAAAGTGAGAAGATAATGCTGAATTAACACCGACATAGCAATTCCTTCCAATGTTTATGTGTTTATCTGTGACAACGGATTCTTCTAATGTAGAGCCTTTTTTAATGATACCAGTTCCTACAAAATTGAAGTACCAATTAGCTAACCAAGGGAACACTCCTTTCATGAATGCGTTTTTCCCGTATTTTATCATAAAAGATCGAATATGGTAATAATTAGCGGTTTTGGAAGGAATATTTCGCGGAATTATGCCATCCCGTGTTGGACTTCTTTTCTCAGTTAATCTCCAGAAAATACGAGTTATTAAACCTATGATAAATAAGCGAGATAAATAACTAACGACAATAACTAATGGTAGTGCTATTAGAGCTAGTAACGAATAAAGATTGGTAAAAACCGCAATGAGATTATCTATTAATAAGACATGTGGAATAAATACAAATATTATGTAAGACATAAAAATGATTCCAGAGATAACATAAGATAAATAATAAATAACAAAGAAAATACTTAAGTACCAATGAAACTGGAGTTTAATCTTTTCTTTTGGGACTTCCGTATCAGAATCGTCTTCATCATATACTTCAATTTCATCTAACACTTTATTTTACCCTTCTTTTATTGTTAAATCCCGTTAGATTTGCTAATTAAGCTTACCAGATCAAATTTGCTTAAATTAATACATATAATGAGATCCTTAATTTCAGTGTTTTGCATGATGCAATTACTTAAATATAACTCCATAATCTTGATATGCAATCCAATTAAAATTATGTTAAATTGATATGACAAAAAGTAATAGATTTAAAATTATAAGTATTATATTAAGTTTAATTGGGGGATACTTGGGCTTCATATTAGGTTTCGGTATGCTGACGTCGTGTAACTTAGGGTGGATTGGCAATGACACCTCTGTGTGTGTGTATTTTTCTTATATTGGAGGAATTGGTCTTTTGGTCTTAGTCGGAGCACTAATTGAATTAATAAGTCTAATTGCTGGAAGTATTATTTGTTTAATTTCAGGAGTTTTAGGAATTATATTTGTAATGATGATAACAATGTTTTTAACCAACCCCACTATCTTATTATTTATCTTCTTCCTCATTATTGCTGGTGGGGCTCTTGGTCTTTGGGACTTTCTACAACAGCCTTGAGATTTTGATCCTTAGATCATATCAATAGCTAACCTAATTTTATTTTATTTTTTTTCTAGAGAAGGTAAAAAATCATAAATCAAGCAATCAATTTTTGTTTAAAAATAGTCCCCTCATTATTAATGTAACAATATCGACGTAATTTCGACGTAAACTGAAAAAAAACTTATACAAATAAAACGGTAAAAATTAATGTGTGAATTACTATTAGATACATGGATTTAGCAGATTAACCCAATACTTGAAACTACGATGTTCATCAATAGCTTAATATATTTCAAACAATATCTTTATATTAGATTGAATCTTAAATTAAAAATTAGGTTAAGGCAATTTAAAATTAGCATTTATTTAAAGCGCCGATAAAATTATTGTATTAATCTTTATCGCAAATAGCGGGTAAAAAAATGACAGATAATTCGTTTTCGTTAGTAGATTTGTATCCAAAGTATGTTATAAACTCAAAGGGAGAAAAAAAAAAGTTCGATGTCTCCAGCATTGCCAAAGTATTGAACAAAGAGACAGGTCTTGACATTAATATAGCAGAAAAGGTAACTGAAGACGTTATTCGTATAATTATTGGACTTGGATACGAGGAAATCACCACGAACTACATTAGAGAACTGGTATGCGTTGAGTTAACCCAACGAGGCCTAAATAAATATCGTAATTTATTTGCGCGAGCCATTAATCTAGAAAACATCTCCTTCAAGTTGGACGAGACTTTTATGGAGAATTTTAAAGGAAAGCAACCAGATTTCGGACCTTTAGGACTTATCACATACAAAAGGACTTACGCTAGATTTATTGAGAAAGAAGGAAGAAAAGAGGACTTTTGGGAGACAATTAGAAGAGTTGTAGAGGGATGTTATTCAATTCAAAAAGAACATTGTATCAAACTAAGTTTACCTTGGAGTGATTCTAAAGCTCAGCGATCCGCTCAAAAGATGTTCACTAAGATATGGAATTTCAAATTCCTGCCACCTGGGAGAGGACTTTGGATGATGGGAACAGAATTCATCGCCCGGCATGGTTCTATGTCATTGAATAATTGTGGTTTTGCATCCACAGAGGATATTGACTTAAAATATTCGAAAGCTTTTGAATTTGTAATGGATGCTTTGATGTTGGGAGTTGGTGTAGGATTTGATACGAAAGGAGCAGAAAAGATAACCATAAAAAAACCGAGCGAGGAATTGCTTAAATTTCAAATACCTGATAGTAGGGAAGGCTGGGTAGACTCTCTAAAAATCATCTTAGAAGCGTTCTTCTTAGGAAAACCCGTTCCAGAGTTTGATTTTAGCTTAATAAGATCGGCAGGAAAACCTATTCGAGGTTTCGGAGGAATCGCAAGTGGTCCCTCTCCTTTAAAAAATATGCTAATAGATATTCAAAAATTATTAGAAACTCGAATTGGTCAAAAAATTTTGTCAATTGACATATTAGATATTATGAATCTAATAGGGAAATGCGTTGTTGCCGGAAATGTTCGACGAAGCGCTGAGATCGCTCTAGGAGAGGCTACGGATTTTGATTTTATTACATCTAAACAGGACGAGGAAAAACTTTACTCCCATAGGTGGGCCAGTAATAATAGCGTTTTTGCGTTCAAGGGATTAGATTATTCCTTTATAGCTGATCAAATTGCAGTAAATGGTGAGCCTGGAATCTTTTGGTTGGATAACGCAAAAGCCTATTCTCGAATGGGAGATAAACCAGACTTTAAAGATAAGAAAGCTGCTGGCGTCAATCCTTGTGGAGAACAGACATTAGAATCCTTTGAACTTTGTTGTCTTGTGGAAACTTTTCCATCCCGCCACGATTCGTACGAGGAGTTTCAGGAAACCTTGAAGTATGCCTATCTTTACTCTAAGTCTGTAACACTTGTAAACACCCATTGGCAAGAAACCAACGCCGTTATGCTCAAAAACAGACGGATGGGAGTTTCACAAACCGGAATTATAGAAGCATTCGTAAAAAACGGGAGAAGAACTATGCTTGAGTGGTGCGAGAAAGGCTATAACTATTTGCAAAATTTAGATGAACAATATTCAGGTTGGCTCTGTATCCCAAGAAGCATTAAAATAACCACCGTTAAACCTAGTGGAACCGTAAGTTTACTCCCCGGCGTCCCTCCCGGAATTCATTATCCTCATTCTGAGTATTATATCAGAAGAATCCGTATTTCAAAAAATTCAGATCTAATAGATCTGATTAAAAAAGCGGGTTATTTTGTTGAAGACGATTCTTACTCGCCTAATACAGTCGTAGTTGAATTTCCTGTCCACGAAAAATATTTTGAGCGCTCTAAAAACGAAGTTTCAATATGGGAGCAAGCAGAAAACGCCGCTGATTATCAAAAATATTGGTCCGACAACCAAGTATCTATTACAATTACATTCCAACCTGAAGAGGCGAATCAAATTAAGTACGTTCTCGAATGCTTCGAAGACAAGCTGAAAAGCGCGAGTTTCCTGCCTATAAAGGAACACGGATACAAACAAGCACCTTACGAAGAAATTTCTCAAGAAAGATACGAAGAAATGACATCTAAAATTGAACCGTTGTTTTTAGATGAGACAAAGGATAGAGCGATAGGCGAGAAATTTTGTGATTCCGATCGGTGCGAGATAACCTTCGAACCATAACTTTACTTTTTTTTGAATTCTTCTTTTAGTAATTTATTTTATTTGATTTATGTGAATAAAATTTTTAACCGCAAATCATATTATTATTACTAAGAAATTTATTTTTAAAATTTAAAATTAACATTAACAGAAAACAGAAAAGTGATTATTTATGGAAAACGATCCAGAAGAAGATAATAAAAAAAGGAAAGAGCGAGAGAAAGCAAGAACGACTCCAGAAAAGAAAAAGAAAGCCGCAAAAACGCCTGCCGCCAAATTACCCGATGCTCCAAAAGCTCCTTCGAAAAAAATAGTCCACAAAAAACTTAAAATTAATTTTTGGAGAACACGATTACACGACGAAGAGTTAGGAATTCACCAACAACTAAAATACACGGCAAAGACACGCTGGTTTTCGAAAAACTTCGATATCGAGGGTGTTGTTGAAATCGATGACGAAAAGAAAAGTATCCTTGCGTTTAATAAACAACAATGGGAAGAAAGCCCAATTGAGGAGAAGAGGCTTGTGTGTAGATATTTTACAATAATGGAAGAAACTATGGATTCTAAGGCTAAGGGTGGTAATTATAAAGGTGGCGTTGAGTTAAGTATAACACATTCTCTCATTCAAAGCTACGAGATAAAGCACGCTGCACCCGTGTTCTACGCACAAATTCCGGGAGTTAAAGTTTTAATTCGTTTCGTGAGAGGATGGAGATTCATCGGTACACGTTGGACTTTCCCACTTCTTCCCGAACAAAAAGACGATAAGCTCCAAATGATCTTAGCAAAAGGAGTAGTCGGTCCCGGTAGAAATTATAAATTATATATTGGAAAGAAATTAATTGCACGAGTCGATGGACATCCAATACAGAAAGAATACGAAATCGAAGTTTACGACGAAGTCTACGCAAAGGATAAGACTTTCTTGAGATATATGATATTGTTTGGGATAACATGCAATTTCATGGACGACGCGAGAAAGGTAGTCAAAAGACTGTTCAAAAAGATGAAAGCAACGGGAACCTCAGACTACAAACCTCCCAAAACTGAAATGGACTTGTTTAGAAATCCACGTATGATGAGAAGGTAAAAATAAAAATAATAAAATAAATAAATTTTTTTTATTTCTTAATTTTTTAAGAAAGCATATTTTTTTTCCAAGATTTAAATCCTCTGGTTTCCTTTCCTCGATAGATTGCGTTTTTACCCGTTTGTTTTTCGTATATTTTTTGAAGTGTTTCGTCGTCTGCTCCTTTTAATTCTTCTCGTTTTATTTCTTCTTCTACTTCCATTTCTTCTTCTATACGTTTAACGCGTTTAAGTACTGAGAAAACTCCGTGATTCCAAAGTACAATCCCTATGTATATTAGCATTACTATTACAAACAAGATTATACCAACAAAGAGAACCCATTCTCCCGGATTGAACTTAAATACAATATTAATCCAGAAGTTCGCTACTACTTCCCAGAAAAACGAAGGTAAAATAACTACTATGAGGGTGATAAGAAATATATAGACGCTAATCAATGTTACTGCTATCAAAAGCCTGAGTGTTGTGTAGTCTTCGTATTTTTTTGCCAATACTCTGTCTTTGAATAATCTTTGGCAAAGTCTTAATATTCCACCTCTGAATAGTACGTAGAAAAGAACTAGCAAGAAAAGATGGAGTACTATAATCCCAACAATAATAAGAGCACCAGCACCTGGTCCCCAACCCATTACTATTTCCCATCTACCTGATTCAACAAGCCATCCTATAATTGTTAACCAGATACCTAAAATTGTAACTGCTGAGGCAATAATTATTGAATAATAGATGGTTTTAGCAATGCGTAAATCCCAGGTACTATACTGATCTAAAGGATCAGCATCTCTTGTTGGTGCTTTTCGCGATTTGCGTGGCATTTTAATTTCCTCTAATTATATTAGATTTTCATATTTATATTATTATAATGTTATTTTAGTTTATTTGAATTATTTTCCTATTTAAATATTGTGTGATTGATAAAATAGAGATTATTACCGTATGGCTAAAGACGTATGACAATATGGGCACCGACTAATCCCCTTCTTAATATCTTCACCACAATAGGGGCAGAAAGTTAGCTCTTCTGCTTCCTCTTCTTCTTCTTCCTCTTCTTCCTCTAAAGGTCTATCTGCTTCTGCTTTCGATTTCTTCTCCTTTGCCTTACCTGCTTTTTTAAGTACTTTTTCTCTAGGTGTTAAGTCTTCTAGTTCTTCTTCTGGTTTTCTATTTGGTTCGCTTGAAAACTCTACCTTTTTTCGACATGTTTCACAATACACCTTCTTCCTATTTGTGTAAACAATCGCGAAAACTATTGCCCCAATACCTACTGTGGCAATGGAAATAATAACCCATATCATTTTCTGAAAAGTCTCCATTGGTTTTCTTACGGGTTGATTAACCTCTTTATCACAAACTTTGCAGTAAGCATATTTTGTCATGATTCTCAACTTATTATTTGAAACTAATTAATTCTAATAATAGAAGGTTTTATTAAAAAAATTTTCATTATTTCTTCTATTTTTTGTTTGAGATTATCAAAAATTTTTTACATCCACTTCATTTTATTAATTACTAACTCAAAAACATTTTTCTTACCCATGGAAAAAAACTCATACTATATAGAGACCTATGGATGTACCTCAAATAAGGCGGACTCTTATATTATTTCTAGTATTTTAAATAAAGCGGGATACTTTGAAAAAAATCTTGAAGAAGCTGAGTTTGTTTTTATAAATACATGTGCTGTGAAACAACAAACCGAAAATAAAATTAGAGCTCGTCTAAAAGAGTTGTATAGTAGGTATAATAAAGAAAATAACAAATTTTTTTTAATTGCAGGCTGCTTACCCCATATAGAGGATAATTACATTAATGTGGTTAAAAATATTATACCCAATTTTTCAGCTATTATTGATTTAGATAATTTAGACGAGATACCACTTATACTCCAAGATATTAAATCAGGAAAAAAAAATCTTGTTATTAAATCTAAGGCCACAATTGATAAATCAAAATTTCTAATTGAATACCCAAAGGGAAAAATAACAGGAATAGTTCCTATATCTGAAGGATGTTTAGGTTCCTGTACGTACTGTTGCGTTAAAAACGCCCGAGGTCGTCTAACCTGTTATGAACCTCAAAATATTATCAAAAATGTAGAGCATCAATTAAAGCAAGGAATAAAGCAAATCTATTTGACGTCCCAAGATTGTAGCACATATAAATATGAAAACACAAAATTAGTTGATTTAATTTCTGAGATTACGGAATTAGATTATAAATTCTTTCTGAGAGTAGGTATGCTTAATCCAAAATTTATTGTTGATGATTTTGAGCAGCTTCTTTCGATATTCAAACTTCAAAAGGTATATCAATTTTTACATATCCCCATTCAATCTGGAAGTGACTCAGTACTTGATCGCATGAACCGCTATTATAGTATCGTAGATATAGCAGAAAAGTTGAGAATCCTTAGAAAAGAATTCCCATTCCTTACTATTTCAACAGATATCATATGTGGTTTCCCTGGAGAATCCGAAAAAGATTTTAATCAAACTATCGATTTAATAAAATGGTTAAAACCTGAAATTCTTAATGTTTCTAAGTTTACTCCTCGACCTGGAACAAAAGCTAAAAGTATGGAACAAGTTAATAGTAAGATTATAAAAAAACGGTCTACAGTACTATCTAATGTCTTCCGTGAATCTTTAAATGATATAAACACTACCTGGAAGAACTGGGAAGGCAAGGTCTTAGTCTTACACAAAGGATTTAAAGTAAATCAAGCATTCGGTCGAAATCAAGCTTATAAAAATATATTTATCGAAAATTTTAAGGGAAGTTATGGTTCGTTTGTAAACGTCCGAATTTACTCGGTAGAAGGATTTAATCTATTCGCTGAATTGGTTTAATAACGAACTGTTCCTAAGCTTTATCTATCTTAGTCTTTTCCCATTCTCTATCTATTATCTATAATAATCTCTTGAATTCAAATATAGCTGTATTCTTCTTTCTGTATTCTACTCTCCCAGATAGTCCAATTTCGTTAAAAAGCTCGGTTAAGCTCATTTCTGGAATCCCGTGGGGAGGTGTTAAAAATTCTAGTACAAAAATTTTTCCATCTTGTTTTAAAGTGTTTGCGATGCTTTGTAATAGACTAGGTCTAGCTTCCTCTGCGATATGATGAATTACCCAAGTAATGACGATCTTATCAAAAATATTAGGTGGAACATTTATCTCTCGGATATCTCCTAAAATATAGTTCACATTTGTATTGTTCCGTAGTTTTTTACGAGCTTTATTCAGAAAAGCCTCTGATAAATCTAAACAAGTTAGTGTTCCTCCATTTGATAATTCCTTAACAATCTTTTTCGCTAAAATCCCAGTTCCACTCCCAAAATCTAAAACGGATTCTCCTCCATTTAAATTTAATGCTGACAACAGTTCTTTATAGAATTTTCTCCCATAAATTGGGCAAAATAACGAATAGAACCAAGCAAATAATTTTGATGGATTTTTAAAATTAAAAGGCATAGGGGATAAAATCTAGAATAGTATTTTATTGTATCATCTATAAATTAAAAACTTCTAACGCTTTTTTAGCTACAATATCTCCCCATTCTTGAACAAAATGACCAGCCTCTTCTAGATTTAATGGTTTTGGGCATCTAGGAATTGTAGCTCTCAGAGTTCGCATAACTGAAGGACCTAAAACGGGATCCTGCATTCCAACTGCCATGAACGCTTCTCCAGTCCATTCTGTTTGAAACCAGTCTCGGGCTCGTCTAGAGATTTCTGCACCAGGAGCATCGTATTCAGTCGGTAGTAAATTAGGAAAGCGGCGTATCCCAGCTTTATACGTAATATCTGGAAAAGGCGCGTCATATGCCTTCAATTCTTCAGGAGTTAATATTGATGTTCCTCTTAGCATCAATTTACCAACATCCATATCTGGAGATTTATTTACCCAATCTCGAAACGCTTTAAAACCAGGGGACGGTACGCCCTCACCTGTTCCCAAGGCGGTATTCATTAAAATTAACTTTGAAAATCTATTAGGCATTTCCATAGGTAAAGTAAGTCCAATTATCCCTCCCCAATCTTGGCCAACTAAAATGATGTTCTTTAAGCGTAGATGGTTTATGAATTCAATTATAGAGTTTCGATGGAAATCAAAAGTGTAGACTTCGTCCTCAAGAGGTTTATCAGACCTTCCAAATCCAAAAAAATCTGGAGCAACTACTCTGTAACCAGCGTTTAAAAAAATAGGAGTCATTTTTCTATATAAATAGCACCAGGTTGGTTGACCGTGTAGACACAAAAAGGAGAATTTTGCATCTTTTGGTCCTTCGTCAATATAGTGCATCCTTAAATTTTCATAACCTTTTAGAGATTCAATATAAAGAGGTCGGTAGGGAAAATTTAATAGATTAATAAATCTCTCTTCAGGCGTTCTTAATACTTTCATTAAATAAACTAAATTTTCCTTTGTATATAAAAAAATAGTTAAGAAAAAGAATTGTTTACTCTTTCTTTGTAAGCCCAAACTTTTCAAGAAAACCAGATAAACGGGCCCGATGGAATTTTAAACCAAGATCGTCAGGATTGAATCCAAATGCTAAAGCGTAAAGCTCTGTTAAGTACAATATTGGAACATCAAATTTGTTATTAGATTGAGTTCCTGCCTTCTTTTGGTTGGTGTCTAATTGTTGAAAACATGCAGGGCAGATAACAACAAAGGCATCAGCACCAGCTTTGGTGGCACTAGCTAACTTATTTGCCAAAATTTGTATCCCGATTTCGGGTTCAGCGTTTCCAACGCCAGATCCACAGCAAATATATTCCTCGTCGTAATCAACTGGAGTTGCTCCTGTAGCTGCAACTAATTCCCTTAACTTTTTTGGCTCCATCGGATCATCGGTTTGAACAATTTCAGAAGGTCTATTGTAATGGCATCCAGTATGACATGCAATCTTTACTCCTGAAAAATCGTGAGTAACGAATTCTTTAATTTTTTCAGGCCCATACTCGTGCAAAACTTCGACAAAATGCTTAACATTAATTGTACCTTTAAACTCTTTTCCTATTTTTCCCAAAATTTCATTTATCTTTTCTTTTTCGTGATCTTCGTGATTTAACTCTGAGTTCACCAGCTTTAAAGTCTGAAAACAACCATTGCAAAGCGACACAATATCTTTCCCTTCGGCTTCAGCAAGAACTAGATTACGTGCGCCCATAGCTAGCCAGCTTGTGTGATCTACTGCGTTAAAACCAACTGGATCAGGACAACACGCAAATGGCGCATCAGAAGTCTTTATTCCAAGCTTTTCAAATACCTTACGTGAGCTAGCTTCAATAAATGGAATCCGATTTCCTATTGTGCAGCCGGCGAACAATTTAAATTCTTCAACTTTAGTCATAATAAATCCTCATTTTAAAATTTCTTTTAGTTGTTAAGTACGTCAACTTTTGGAATAATAATAATTATTCTAATACTAAATTTAATAATAAATTTTGTGAATTCGAATGCATTGTATATAATAATGCTTTCAAATCTTATTAAAAAGTATATTTCTTACCTTTAACTGGTAAGGTTAATTTAGCAGATAATCCAAATTCTTGAAATGCTTCAGGGTGTTCTGTATGAACAGGTATGATATTATCAGCATTAATTTTTTGCAGAAAATCTATTAGTTTATCGACGTTGCAATGACCAGAAGAGTGAATGGTTTCTGTTTTTGAAATATTAAATCTTAGTAACCACGCGTCTAATTTTTCTTCTTGTATATTCATTTCTTCATTAAACGGGTCTGTAGTCGAATTTAAAAATATGGTACTATTTGGTTTCTGATCTATATCAATTAATTCGCTTAACATATAATAGTCGAGGTACAACAAATATTTATCAGGTTCCTTTTTCACATCCTTATATGTAACATAGTTGTCAATCTTAAAAATATCATTTTGGTAAGCTTCTCTATAATCTGCTGCTTCAAATTTACCCCAACCCTTACGGGGTAAATACACTACGAAATTTTTATCGCTATAATCCGGCAAATTATAATCATTATAATATTGTTTTATACGATTTTCTTCCATATTATCAAATTCCATCCTAAAACTATCTATTAAATGAAATATTTTGGGAGTAATTGCGAATCTTCTGTTGAACTTTTTAGCGAGTGAATAAAAAAGTAAAATCCTATCGAGATTTCTAGGAGAACATCTTACAAGAACTAATCCCGGATGATCTTTTATAATCTTACTAGCCAGACTTTTAACCTCAATTTCAGTTTGGTCCTCATCGCGATACGAGCCATTATTATAATTTTCAACAGAAGGAACTCTTGTCCCCTCAGTAATTATTGATATCGGATTAGAATTATGAGCTTTTTTGATGAAATCGTCAACCCATTCGCTATGAAATCCGTGTCTTCTAAAATCCCCTGTATAGACTATGCTTCTCCCATCGTTTTCAATTATATAAGAGCACGCGCCTGGAATTGAATGATCTGTCTGAAACGGGGTAACATTAACCTCTCCTTGAGACGATTTAAACCTTGAAGGCTTACCCTCTTTCAAAATTCTAATTGGCCTCTTGATCTCCGATCTTCTGTAATCAGGTTTTTTTGCTCTTTTATATTCGATTTCTCCAGTATCACTTTTCGTTTTTTTAGGAACCATTTTAAAAAATTCGTAGAAATTCAAAACCTCACGTGAGAGGGTATCTTTAGAAGTGCTAGTTAGATGTTCTAATAATGTATTTGAAATCCAATTCATATAGATTGGCGTATTTTGCTTCAGAAAACCCATAAATTTGTAGTGATCTAAGTGCGCGTGAGTGAGAAAAAAAGCATCGACGATATTTTCGCTAGTCGTTATAATATTATATGGATCAGAATTCAGGACATTAGAAAATGGAGTGATCAAATCATTTCTATATAACTTATTCATCGGTGGAATGAGTCCTAAGTATAAATAATCAATTATTCCGTTAAATTTACGAGGATTGAGAAACTCTGAGAAGTATTTCTGGTTTTCACTAAAAGAAAGTCCAAAATCAAAAAGGAATTTTTTATCGCCAATAGTAACGAATATTTTATTCCCCCCAATCTCACCAACCCCACCAAAAATTTCAATATTCATTTTACATCGTCAATAGGTCTGATAATTTTACCCTAGATAATATTATATAAAATTAGAGATATAAAACTTTACTGTTTGAGAGCATGACATTATATTTTATATTTCCTCTTAATTTAACTTGAAATATTTCTTAAATTTATCAATAAGGTAAAAAAAAGAAAAGAAAGAGTTATTTAGTCGAAATTTTTCCCGCATTTGTTGCAAAAATTCGCGTAAGCAGGTAATTCTGCGCCACAATCAGGACAGAACTTGGTTCCAGAATTTTCAGAGGAAGATTCTTCCTTCTCAAAAGCTTCTATAGCTTCTTCGGCTTCTTCTTCGTAAGCTTTCTCCGCTCTATTTAATCCAAACTTGCCAAAAACTGCAATTGCAGTTCCTGCAAATGCCATCCCCGAATTGAAAGTAAATAAACTATAAATTGTATCTAGAACAGTTTGCCACGTTGGATTAAGTGGAATGCCAATAGATCCTACTATCCAAGTAGCACCATAAATAATCAAACCCAACAATCCAAAACTCGTCGCAATCGTAATGATTATACTTCCCAATTTATTAAATTTAATTAGTATCAAGAATACACCCACAAGGACTGAATAACCGCCGTAGAATGCGATGTATTCTAACACGGTTAAAATCGCTGTGACGAGTGGTTTGAATTCTAGGCCAATATAGGGATCGGCAAGGATAATAAGATATTGATAGAAAGCTGCACTTCCGATAGCAGAACCAACGATCATTAAAATCCCACCAATAATTATTAGCAAAATCCAAAACTTATATTTCATTTTTTTTCTCCTATTTAATATCGTAATTAAATTCCGTTAAACTAGATATGATAATATAGAAATTAAAGTTTTTAATTCTATTCTAGCTAGATAACAATATTTGTTATATTAAAGCTTTATTCTCTTAGAGTGAGAGTAAATATTCATTTTCTTGCCTCGAGCAAATCCAATTAAAGTTATTCCGTAAGAATCAGCTAGTCTTATACCGGATTCAACTGCTGCAGATAAAGAAGAAACAATGGGAATTTGTGCTCTCACCGCTTTAAGAACTGAATCGCCAGTCAAACGCCCCGTTGAAGTAAGAATTTTATTGTCGAAAGGTTCTTTTTTCAATAGTAATTCGCCAATAACTTTATCTATAGCGTTATGTCGTCCTATGTCTTCTTTAACTGTTATGAGAGAACCTTTGAGATCGAAAATCGCAGCTCCGTGACAACCTCCCGTTTCTCTAAATAAGTGCGTATTTTTTTGCATCTCCCTCATTGATGAAAAAATGAGTTCTGAGCTTATTGTAAATTCTGTGTCTAAACGTAAAATGTTTTCCGTTTCGATTAATTTTTTTTTAATCAATTTACGCCAAGGAGAAGGAATTCCACACGTAGTATCAATAACTCTGCTGACTGGTGTCAACTCCAAAGTTTCTGAGTTAAAATCCCTAGAGTCTACCAACTCGATGTAAACTCGACCTTCTACATTATTAATTTTTATTATACTAATGTCATCCATTCCATTGATAATCCCAATAGAAAACAAGAAACCTACCGTTAATTCCTTTAAATCTTTATTCAGGCAGATTATATTTACCAACGGTTTCGAATTGATAAAGATATCAATTGGGCTTTCAATTAGAACGGTATCCAGTTCTTCCTTTCTTTCTTCCTTGAAAATTCTAGTAATATTAATTTTTTTTTGAAACACGATACTGACCTTTTCTTAATGTAGGTTGATAATTAAGACTTCTTAAATAAATAAAACTGAAAAATTAAAAAAAAGGGTGTAAACGATTTAATCCCATAAACTTTCTATTTTTCTTACTTCCTTTTCGCTTGTTCTATGATAGCTCCGTCTTCTAAGTAAAATGACAACTATTACAATTGCTATAACAATTCCAATAATAGTAAGCCCGGGTGGACTTAATAAGAATGCAATGAAGTCAAAAACCTCAGGTAAGTCTTTCTCTAACCTAATACTATCAAATGAAATCCTTCCAAGGCTATCATTGGCATAGAATATAATCGTAACATTTCCTTCTGAAAGAGAATTCCACGCTTCTTGGTTAATAGTTATAATATTAGTTCCGAGGGAGGGCGTAAATTGGAAAGTAAAATTAGTTCCTGCGATATAATACCAGGCACTGTCGAGCGTTGCATCATTAATATTTAAAGTAATTTGTGGAGCGGAAGTACTATATGTCTCATCAGGTAAAGGATGTACAATATCAACTATAGGCGCAGAAGTATCTTTAGTAAGATTTAATGTGTGAAAATTATTGAGATTTCCTGCGGTATCATTAGCAAATAGTTCTATTGTGAACGGTCCTTCTGGTAAAGCATTCCAGATCAGTAGGTTTAATAACTCGGCGGAATCGTTATTTATGAAGATAATATTTGAGGCAATCCTGTACCAAATCAGATCTAAATTGACATCGATTGCTGTAACTTGAATTAGTGGTCGAGCTCCTACCACTGTATTATTTGCGGGTAAAATTACGTTAACTATAGGTGCTGAAGCTCTTGGGAAATCATTCTGGAAATTCTGGGATTCTTGATTAGTGTTGTTATCCAGAAAACTTAAAAACTGATTCGAATTCACTGAAATGAACAGAAAAGTGAGTACACCAACTAGGACTAGCAATCGAATTTCTTTGTTTTTAATATTTAATTTTTTCATTTAGAAAACACTAATTTTTGTAAACGAATTTCTCTTTAAGAAGAATTTAAGTAATTTAGCAATATTAATTTTGGCTTTTTAATTATCTAAACAGCACTTTTAATTTGTCTTTTAAGTTTCACTATAACAATTCGGAAAAAATAATATCTTCAGCAGAAATAGTTAAAAATTAAAGCGATTGCTTGAGTAAATTAAGCAGCAATGTATAGCCTTCCATTAGTTTCTTTCTTAATGGTGTGATCTCCGCTATATTCAATAAATTTTCCTTTAATCACTTCTCCGTTTGGAAGTTGAACCTCTTTGACTTCTCCAACTTTCTTATATGAGGGTAGAAGCCTTGAAACTTTTCCCTTGATTACAATGCTACCCCACGCTTGATCTGCTCCAACACAACGATCGACATTTCCTTCTACAACTATAGTACCGCCATGATTATGAATTCCCAAAAAAGAATCTGCGCTACCACAATATAACGTAGGCCATTTATTTGCGGGTTTTGAGCTCTTAGCCCAGAGCATGGACTCAACTCCAACTCTGCCCTTTACTTTGATAATACCGTTCTTCATACCTTGCCAAAAGCCTCTATAAGCAGATCCAACATAATGTCCGGCATCTCCATTGATTTCAAGTTCGCCTCCTTGAAGCATAGCACCAGCCCAATCATCAGCATTTCCATTTACTTGTATTTTTCCCCCAGACATATTGTTTCCTACGTGCATTCCTACGGCGCTATTTATCTCGATTTCTCCACCCGTCATTTTTTCGCCAATTCGCTTAACATTCGATAAATCGCCATCCATAATAATCTTAGTATTGGCAACTTCAGTTGACTTTCCAGAGACATCAAAAAAGTCGCCTATTGTTACCTTTTTAGTTGCATAATATAACGGTAATTTTTTAATCTCAGCGACTGTTTTCCCAGCAAAGTTATCTGGGGTAATACTGTCTGCTTCTAAGGGAAATTCGAGTTTTTTCTTGATTTTTAATTTGATCTCGTCCACGATTTATTCACCTAACTTCTCCTTTACTTTTTCAATTATTCTTTCTAAAATCTCTTTATCAGACAAACTGTCTCCTGTTGCTTCTTTTACTTTTCTTAATCTTAAAGGAATTTTGTCCATTCGGTACGCGGTTCCTTCACATTCGATTCCAGCGATAGCTGCAGGTAAAACGACGTCAGCAAACGCTGAAGTTGGCGTTTTATGAGGCTCGATTGCAATTAGAGGGTGTTTAAATAAGTTCTTTACTGAAGCTGCGGGAAAATTACTTCCAGGATCAGATGCAACGATTAAAGA
The DNA here is from genome assembly GCA_013375495.1 of Promethearchaeota archaeon. Next base: position 39,814 of record JABXKC010000008.1, on the reverse strand, counting down.
AGCATCAACTTCGTCCCGCATTAGAAGATCGACGGAAGAGAATTCTCCCGGGTTATAGCGAGGATAACCTCGTGAAAAGTCGATGGAATAAGCGTAACCCGTATTCCAGAGGAATACTTGGTTTGCTCCCGCAACATTGTAGTGTCCTCTCATTGGAATTAGAATGAATTTGGTATAATCATTTAACTCTGTAACTAAGCGTATAGCGGTATCTATATTACGATGATGTGCTAAGCTCTGGGTTAAGCCCATGCCAAAAAAAACAACTCCAAAATTACTTTTTTTTAAAATATCTACTAATTCCTTAATTTCTTCTATAGGAACGCCTGAAACTTCTTTTACATCCAAATCAGATCCTCTTAACACTGCTCTTATTGCTTGAACAAGTTCGTAATCTTCACTAGGGTTTATTTTAATATATTTATCTGCAATTTGTGCAGTATGAGTATATCGTGGGTCAACCACCACAATATATCTATCGTTTCTACCATCTGTTCTAAAATATCCTCTAATAAAATCGCTATATCGACTTAAGTGTCGAGGATGTGCATGAACAGGATTTGATCCCCAAAAAATAATGGTATCTGCTCTATTTTTAATTTCTCCTAATGTAGATAGAGAAGCTCCGACATCTTGAATTGCCAATAAACTTGGACCGTGACATACTGATGCCGTATTATCTAAAAGCGCGTTTAACATTTCTGCTAACTCAACGCCTCTACTTTGAGCGTCGCATTCTGTGCTGGAAAATCCATAAAGTAGTGGTCTTTGAGCCTTTACCAGGATATCCGCGGCTTTTTCAATTGCTTCGTCCCACGAGACCTCTACAAGCTCTCCATTTTTTCGGATTAAAGGTTTTGTGTATCTATGATCGCTAGGATTAGATGAAAAAAATTTCTTAGTTCCAATCTGGCAACCATTTCTGACCTCAACTACTTCGTCTGTTTTTAAATCAATATCTACCTCGAGATCATCACAAAGAGTACCACAAAAGGGACAACAAACATCTTTAATAATTTTTACTTTTTCTACCATTTTTTTCTCCTCTAAGTTTCTTTTAACTTTCCTATTAATTCAATGGCACCCAGTACTTTTCCACTTTTTACAACTTCAACTTTCGCTTTAATCCCTTTATAAGTTGGAGTGCCACATCCTTGAGAACTAGGATTTACAAGTTGATTTGCCCAAGGGCCCATCGGAATAAAAATAATACCGGGATGAGGTCCTTCTTCTGATATTGTAGAATACACTAAAACTTCTCCGTAATCTGTTATGACTTTAACTGGAGTTCCTACGATACAATCGAGTTTTCTAAAATCATCAGCATCAAATGTACAAATACCTGCAGCTCGAACATTCTCTCTCGATGCTTTTCCTCCCTCAAGAGCTACTCCTTGACTTATAGTGCGTCCAGTTAAAAGAATTAAGGTGTCTAAACTCATTTTACAGCCTCCTCCTTTTTACTCCATCTTAAAGTTTTCAATCTTTCTACTAAGGGTGGCCAATATCGCTCTTCAAATTCACCCGACGTTTTTACTTCGGTTATTTCAAGAACCAACGCTCCTGTTGGGCAAGCGTTATCGCAAGCTCCGCATGCTACACACGCGTCCTCATCGACAACTTCGACATTTTTCGACATTTCCCAACCATGCTCTGCTCTTTTAGCAATTTCAATCGAACCTGATGGACAAACATCAGCACAAGAGCCACATCCTTTTGCACATTCCTCGTCTATAACTTTTACTTTTGCTTTAATCCATTGTTTTGCGATTCTATCGTTCAATAATTTTTTGGTTTCAAACTCTAAGGTTGGCATTACTTTTTGAGCAACAAGAGGGATATCGGCTAAATTGATAATTTCGCCGTCTTTTTTCATGGTTAAAGCTCCAAAAGGACAGCAATAAACGCAAGTTCCACAGAAGACACAAAGCTTAGGATCGTAAAGTTCCGGAATTATATCTTCTGTTGTGGGAAAACGACGAGATGCTCCCACTGGTCCACGAGAAATTGCATCCTTGGGACAAACCCGAGCGCATGTTCCGCACCCAACACATTTTTCTCGGTTTAAAATAAGCTCTAAATTTTCAGTAAGGAACTGAACCTTGATATGTTCCATTTCTTTTGTAATAGTTCTGGATATCTTAGGAAACGACATTTTTAATCTTTCTCCACATTTTCAATTCTGATTGCCACTTGAGGACACATTTTCACACATACACCGCAACCATCGCAATTAACTTCTCTCTCATCGCTATAAATAGGAACCGCTATTCCGTTTTTAACCAAAATAACGGCGTTATTTTCATTCAAATAACTCATTTTTCTCAATTCGTTGAAGTTTATAGGACAGCTAACTACGCACGCATTGCAACCAGTGCACGTGTTTTTATTTATTTTTAATTCGTAGATTTGCATGGTTTTATTACCCCTATTTAATAGAGTTAATTACTAATTCTTTTAATTCATTCACAGATTCGATAAAGGTTAATCGTTGATATAAATTTAAAGTTAGCTTAGTTTTTGTATTAGTATTATTATAACAATTATGATATAAACTTACTTCTTAGAAGGAATTGTGTTTTAAAAAATTTAGTATACGATTTTAAAAGCTCGCCAACAAATTATTGTATACTCACAAGATTAGAATTTACCAATATAATACAAAAAAAAAGTAATATTTATTTTTTTAACATATTTTCAAGATATTCGTCAGTGTATTTAGAATTTCATTTAGATTTACTTGATTTGAGATTTTTACGATAGTAAATATATCCTATTATTAATCCAAGAACCAATCCAACTATAATTGCTATGATCAGAAATGTTAGTAGTAATGACCAAAAGGTAATAAAATTAAATCCCACGTACACAATAAAAAAAACCCATTCAAAGACACTAATTGAAACCGCTGAAAGAATTGCACCGAATAAACCTACGATCAGAGCTGTTTTAAATGCAATCTGATTTTCATTTCTATTTTTGAGAGCAAAAATTAAGGCAACTATCCCTCCAAAGATTAGATCGATATCGCCAGCATAAATAATACTAATAGGATTTATAACATAAGAAAGAAATGCTATAATGTCGAATATTATTATCCCCGAGAGCATGTTATTCTCTTTTGCTTTACTGTAAAGGTTGGCTATAAGTGGAATAGAACTCACTTTTTAATGTTTCTTAAATATTTATTTAGAAATTTCTGATTTAAATAATATGTTTTCTCCTGTATCTCTGTTAAATACATAAATTTTCTCCTTTGGAAATGAAATGTGAGTTTTTTCACCCATTTTTACTGGATAGAAACCTGTAGGTGCTGCTAGCGCAGAGACACCTTCTGAAAGATCAATTGTCACCAGAGTTTCTGGACCAAGGTACTCCACAACCGACACATTCACTTCAAATGATTTTTCATGAGGCTCAGGTGTTATCTTAATATGTTCAGGGCGAATACCTAGTACTAGTGGAGCTGAATCTAAGTTTTTTATTTTTTCAGCAAGTTCATTAGTAAGTTCAAAAGTAAAATCAGCAAATTCAAGCGTATTTCCGTTCCTCTCGTTAAACATCACATCTATGAAATTCATCGTAGGTGATCCTATAAATCCTGCAACGAAAAGGTTTTGGGGTGTGTTATAAACTTCAGTAGGCGTTCCTATTTGCTGAAATTTGCCGTCATTTAAAATAGCTATTCGATCAGCCATAGACATAGCTTCTACTTGATCGTGAGTGACATAGACTTGGGTGATTTTAAGTTGTTTCTGTAATTTAATAATCTCACCGCGCATTTGAATCCTTAATTTGGCATCTAAATTGCTTAAGGGCTCATCAAAAAGGAATACTGTTGGATTACGTACAATAGACCTACCTAAGGCTACTCTTTGACGTTGACCCCCACTTAGCTCTCCGGGTTTTCGTTCCAGTAGTTCTGAGATGCCTAATAACTCAGCAGCATTTTCAACTCTACGAGCGATCTCTTCCTTACCCTTTTTATCTATTTTTAATGCGAATGCCATGTTTTCTCTAACATTCATGTGAGGGTATAAAGCGTAACTTTGAAAAACCATAGCGACTCTCCTTTCTTTGGGAGGTACATGAGTAACTTCCACATCATCGAAAAATACGCGACCATCTGTCACATATTCTAATCCTGCAATTATGTTTAAACAAGTAGATTTTCCACAACCCGATGGTCCAACAAGTACCATGAATTCCTTATCATTAATTTCAAGTTCAATATCTTTTAGGACATGTACATCGGGATCAAATATTTTGTTTACATTTTCTAATTTAATAACAACCATTTTCTTTTCACCTTTAGTTACTTAACCTTTTACAGCACCTCTAGTTAAACCACTAACAATTTTCTTCTGAAATATTAAAACTACTACTACCAACGGAATTGTTGAGATAGTAGTTGCTGCTAATAAAGCAATATCAGTATCCCAATCAGCTGTTAAACTCTGAGGATTCCTTAGATATCTTAAAATAGCTCTTGGTACCGTGTGATTTTGAGGATCAGTTAAAAAAATTTGGGCAAATAATAATTCATTCCAAGACGCAATAAAAACTAAGATCGCACTTGTAAAAATACCTGGAAGAGTTAATGGCAAGATAATTTTTCTAAAAATTCGAAAGTTCGAAGCGCCGTCAACTTTTGCGGCTTTCCAAAGGTCTTCAGGGATTTCCCTAAAAAATGCGATTAAAATGAAAATGGCTAATGGTAGATTGAATGCTGCATATGGGAGAACCAATCCAAACAAATTGTCTCTTAAGTCAAAGAATGGCAGTATGGTCGCTATACTGATGATTTGAATATAAAACGGTATTATGATAATTAGAGGTGGCAAGCTATTCATAGAAAAAATAAAGCTATTAAGAATTTTTTTAAACCTAAAATCAAATTTTGCAATAGCGTAAGCAACGAATGAGCCAACGATAAGCACTACAACGACTGTTGTTCCTGATAATATTAATCCGTTTAAAAGTGCTCTTTCAAATGTAACACCATATACATCTGAACTCTGAAAAATTACTTCATACGCTCTAAACGAAAGATATTCGGGAAATAATTCAAAATGCGTTTGTATGATGTAAGGGTCTCTAAAAGATCTAATTACAATCCATATAAAAGGACCTGCACAGAAAAGACACATGAATACAGCTAAAAATATAAAAAATCCCTTTTTAGCTCGTCTTTTCCGGATATACCATTTAATCGTGGATTCGGATATTGGCTCAATTTTAGTTTCAATTTCAATGTCATAAGGTATTATATTATTCTTCTTATAATCATCATCCGAGTGAAACTCTTCTGGCTTTATCTCTTCTTCAGCCGCTGGCTCTTCAACCCTCTTCCCAAATTTGAGGAATTTAGTTTTCCGCTTTGAAGAGGTTCTTTTCTCTCTCCTTGTCAAAAGAGTTATGACTAATGCAAACAATGCTATGAATCCTAATAACAATACTGATACTGCCGAAGCCATTGCAAAATCACCGTTTAACCACAATAGAACAGAATGAGAGGTCATAGACCTAACACTGGTGTCATTAAAAACTACTATAGCATCATAAACTCTAAGAGCTTGCATCATTCTGAAGATTAAAGCAACACCTACACCTGGTCGAATTAACGGCCATGTTATATGTCTAAATTTTTGCCAACCAGATGCTCCGGCTATTTCACCCGCTTTGTATAAATCTTGGGGTACTATTTGTAGTGTTGCTAAAATTAATAGTGTTATAAAAGGAGTAGTTTTCCAAACATCTATGAAGATTGCTGTGAACATCGTCATTGTAACTTCTAGCGCTGCAAATGACAACAAAAGTAAAAGTAGTATCATTGATACGATTATAATTATTTTTTTTAGTGGTGCTGAGATTCTTCTTCTAATTAAAGCAAGTGATATTATAATCCCCAAAACAACCAATAGGATTACAATTACGAATAATAATATATTACTTAGATTAAATATTGCAGCATCAGGTCCAAAGAAATCAACTGGACGTCCTCCAAATGAAACAATAATGCTATTAATTAAACCATATTCACCGGCAGTATTAAAAATTTCAAACCTAAATATTGTGGCAGATGCTATAGTAGGAATTGCCCATGGTATTAAAATAGTAGCTCTAGCGATGCCTCGACCTTTAAATTTTTTGTTTAATATTAAAGCAAATATTAAACCAAGAAAAAATTCTATTACAAGCGAGACAATCGAGAAAAATAATGTTTGATAAGTATATTGCCAAAAACGGCGAGTATTGAAATTTCCATATGTTAATAACTCATAGTAATTAACTAATGTCATACGCTTCCCAAAAAATCCTGTAGATGCGCTACTATCAGTAAAACTGATGAAAATTCCTGTAACAATAGGAAACAATATGGCTAAAGAAAAAATTATTATTCCTGGGATCAACAACGATACAACGAATCTTGTATCTTTAGGAGGTTTCTCGAATTCTTTCACTAATTCATATTTTTCAACTAAAACAGTTTCCATGTATAAAAATCTCCATTTTTTTAAAATATATATTATAATTAAAAAAAAAATTTAAAATTTAGATGTATTAAATTATTCTCTTACCTATGTCTTCTTTTTAATACTACAATTAATCCAATAGAAAAGGCAGTCGTAAGAACTAGTATTGCAATACCGTACCCTGGAATAAATGGTTCAGGGACTGGCTCGCCTACTATGTCATTTAAGTCTCTTTCCATTTCTGCTAGTGCAACATCAACGCTTTTTTGACAACTCATTAAATCGCTGAAATAATCGGCTATCACATCTGAAATAAGAGGATAGTCTTCGTGTACAGGTCGGGATAAAGTTAAGGGCAGTTGATCCGTGAAATTCATAATCCACTCCTGTCCAACAGGGGGGCTAGCATAAACGGAGGAAAGAGCTGGAAAGTTTGAGACTTCTGTAAGTTCTGCTCTCTGAGCTAAGTCATCTCCAAGGAATTTAGTGAGATTGACAGCAGCTTCTCTTGCAGTACCTGTTGTTACCGTTGGAACCGCTAAAATTGCTCCTCCAACTGCTGAAGTTCTGTAACCTGTTGCACCCGCAAAATGAGGTAATGGTGCTAGACCAAAGTCCATATTATTATTTTCTGAATCAGCATATGCAAATGGCCATTGTCTCATAAATATCGATTCATTTGCTAACCATTTACCCACTGATGATCCTTCATCATGAACAAGACCATAGCGTGGAATGATATAGTCATTACCTTGAACCCCCGTATATTGAGGTGGTACTAAAGCTTTAAAGAAGGTCATTGCGTCTTTAACATCCTGAGTGTTAACATTTATATCGCCAGCGCTAGTAACTGCGTCAAGAACACCATTGCTTCCAATTATCTCAAAGAAATTGACTACTCCACCTTCATAAGCGTCGAGCTGTCCAACGTAACCTACTAACTCGGCATCAGCAGCAGTCAACAATCCACTCTGGTTGTTGAGAATATAATTTGCTGTATCCTTTAATCCCTCCCAAGTATCAAAATCGGCTTCCGTCCAACCAGGCATATGTAAATCTAGTAGATCCTTTCTATAGAACAAGATACCTAAGTTATTAAAATATGGATACGCATATAAGTGACCATTCCAGGTTCCCGCATCAACGAGTCCAGCCACGTAATCGTCCATTTCATCAGTTTCTAAATACGAATCAAGGTTAATAATCCAACCATTACTGGCAAATACTGCCGTCCAAACTACATCCAATCCAATTACAGCTGCAGTTGCAGTTCCACCTGTCATTAAAGTCTGTAAGTAAGTTAATTGCTCATTGGCAGTACCTCCTGTAGATATAACCTCTACAGCTGTTACTCCACTACCTAAAGGTGATGCTAGAAATGCGTCAGTGACGTTTTCAACACCAGGCATTTGTTGATCTGTAACATAAATAGTTAACATCGATACCTGCGAACTTTTTGGTTTTGAATATACGTTTATCGGAAAGAGAAAAAATGTTGATGTCATTAACAATACGAGACTTCCAAGCACAATAAGTGCTTTTTTATTATATTTTGTCATGTATTTTTTTCACTTTTTTGGATTTTCTTTTTTTTTAAAAATTTTATCCTTACTTTTTTGTAAGTAAGACGGAGAAAAAATACGCTATATTATCTTTTAAATCTTATCCTAAAATTTCTAAAGTTTCAAATTGAAAATGCTTAAAGAGAGGTCGTACTAACCATAATCTTAACTTCTAAAACATAGACAAAAGAGTCCATAACTAAACTTTTTATTTAAAACAGTAATAATTATTATTTAAAAGTAAATATAGTGAAATTGATGAATATGAATTCAAAATCCATATTAGAAGCATATGCTCCCCTTTTAGGATTAAAAACTATTAACAAACTAAAAGAAAAAGCTCATAAATTTAAGGGTAAAACTGTTTTACATGTAAATGCTACAAAATATGGCGGTGGTGTTGCAGAGATATTACAGAATATGATTCCCTTAATGAACGAACTGGGAATTAAAGGAGATTGGAAAGTGTTTACTGCACCAGAAAGTTTTTTCGACATTTCCAAAAAAATGCATAATGCATTGCAAGGAAATATGGAAATACACTTTTCTGATAAAGAGATCTGCGATTATATCGAACAAGCCAAATCTACATACGATCAGATATGTCCCGATTCTGATTTTAACATCATTCACGATCCTCAACCTTGTCCGATGATTAATTTCACAGAAGATAAAAAGGGTAAATGGATTTGGCGCTGCCATATAGATACTGCAAATCCAAATCCTCAAGCTTGGAGTATGATATCAGATTATTTGTCTCTTTATGACGCTTTAATATTTACAAAATTGGAATATGCTAGAAAAAAGAGCCACGATCTCATATACCAAATTCCACCATCAATTGATCCTTTCTCAGTTAAAAACAAAGACATTCCAGAAGTCCAAGCTCGTGAAATCGTAGAGAAATTCGTTCCAACCGATATCCCGTTAATAACTCAAGTTTCTCGATTCGATCCATGGAAGGATCCTCTTGGGGTTATTGACGCATATAGAATAGTTAAAAAAAAGCAACCAATTCGTCTTGTTCTAATAGGAAGCTTGGCACACGACGATCCCGAAGGTGTTGAATGGTTAAAAAAAGTAAAAGATTACGCTAAAAACGATCCAGATATCTATATATTAAGTAATCTTGATGGAGTAGGTGACATTGAGGTGAATGCCTTCCAACGAGTATCAAAGGTAATCCTCCAAAAATCGATTAAAGAAGGTTTTGGTTTAACAGTAACAGAAGGTATGTGGAAAAAAACGCCTGTTATTGGAGGAAATGTGGGGGGTATTAAACTGCAAATCAATGATGGCATAAACGGATTTTTAGTTGATACTATTGAGGAGACTGCGGAAAAAATAATCTACATTCTAAAAAATCCGAAAAAAGCAAAAGAAATGGGGAAAGCGGGTCATAATAAAATAAAAAGTGAATTTCTTTTAATTAAACATGTAGAAAGATATTTGGATTTATTTGAGATTCTTTTAAAATAACTCTTGAACTTTATACTCGCTTTTTTACTATAAAATTAAGAGAATATAATCCATAGATTTATAATTATTCGAAAGCAGTCTTTTTAATAATTATCGATAGATAATCATTAAGTAAATTAATTGAGGTTATTTTTTACATGTCAAAAGATGTTTTTACATTTCTAGTGGGGGGTAAGGCTGGAGAAGGAGTAAAGAAAGCAGGATCAGTTGCTGCTCATATCTTTTCGAGCATGGGAAGACATGTCTTCCAACTGGACGACTATATGAGCTTAATAAGGGGTGGGCATAACTTCTCGGTTGTGAGCACTTCCCCTCGATGGATTACGAGCCAATATATGAAGGCGGACCTTGCGATTAATTTTGACAAGAGAAGTTATGATACTCACATTAACGATGTTGCTGCTGGGGGTATTGTTATTTTTAATTCAGACGAACAAGAAAATGTTGAAGGTATTGGCATTCCGTTAAGTTCAGAAGCCGAAAAATATCCTATGAAGAAATTAATGTTTGGAGTAGGAGCCGTGGCTATACTATCTTCGACAATAGGACTGAGCGAGGATCAAATGAACCAAAATATCAAAAACCAATATCCAAGAGGAATCGAAGATAATATCAAATTTGCAGGAACTATATACGATATGGTGAAAAATGGATGTCAAAATAAATATCCATTAGAAAAAGGAGAAAAAAAAAGATCAATTATAACGGGGAACGATGCTATTAGTCTTGGGGCTATAGCTGGGGGATTAAATACATATTACGGATATCCAATGACGCCTGCTTCCTCTATACTGCACTTTCTAGCAAGACAAGCTAAAAAATTTGGTTTAGCCGTTGTACACGCTGAGAGTGAGATTGCTGTAATTAACATGGCTATTGGTTCTGCGTTCACTGGAGCTAGGTCTATGGTTGGAACCAGTGGAGGAGGATTTGCTTTAATGACAGAGGGATTCTCACTAGCAGGTATAACAGAAACACCCCTTTTGTGTGTATTATCTATGCGTCCTGGTCCTGCTACGGGAGTTCCTACTTATACAGAACAAGCTGATTTGGCGTTTGCGCTTTCTGCAGGGCATGGAGATTTTTTGCGAATTGTCGCGGCTCCTGGGACAGTAGAAGGTGCCTACTATTTAACTGCTGATATGTTAGATCTCGTTTGGAAGTTTCAAACACCTGGTATCCTTCTAACAGAAAAACATTTATCCGAGAGTAGAATGACCGTAGATATTGATATTTATAAGGCAAAATGGGCAGAAACGAAGATGCATAACGAAGGGAATTATAAAAGATATCTCGATACAAATGATGGAGTGTCACCGATGCTTTTTCCACCTTCAAATGAAGTTATTAAATGGAATAGTTATGAACACGATGAATATGGAATTACAACGGAAGATGCTAATTTAATCGGCAAAATGCATGATAAGAGAAATAAAAAGGTTAGTGCTCTTTTAAATTATTTAAAAGATAAAAAAACTGTCAATATAATACGAGGAGATAATCCAACAAATATATTTGCTTATGGCTCGACTTACATGAGCGTTTTAGAAGCGCTTAGGTATGGTAAACTAAATCCAACCATAATTCAACCGATATACTTAAGTCCATTACCTACTTGGGAATTAAAAGAATTCAAAAATCAAGATAATATAATTGTTGAGCAGAGCATCTCTGGACAATTCACCCAGCTTTTATCTGAAAAAGCAGGTATAAAAGTGAGAACAACAATTAAGCGATACGATGGCCGTCCATTTGATCCAATTGAATTATCACAACAAATTAAGGAGTTGTTGAAATAAAATGGATTTTGAAACAAATGCTGAAATTACATGGTGTCCAGGATGTGGGAATTATGGTATCCGAACTGCTTTCCAAAATGCGATTCTTGAATTGGAGAAGAAAGGTGCAAAGAGAGAAGATTTCGTCATTTCTTCAGGAATTGGTTGTCATGCTAAGATATTCGATTATATAAATTTGAGCGGAATTTATGGATTGCATGGTCGAAACAGCTCAAATGCTGAAGGTGTTAAAATAGCAAATCCAGATTTAAAAGTTATTACATTTTCTGGCGACGGCAATGGCTTAGGAGAGGGTTTAGCCCATACACTATTCGCAGCTAAAAGAAATCAAGATATCACTTTAGTTCTGCATAATAATAGTGTTTACGCTTTGACTACGGGTCAAGCTTCTCCTTTAACAGAACTTGGATGGAAGGGTCCGTCAACCCCTCGTGGAAGCTTTGAATCCCCATTCAATGCGATTTCATTATTACTAGAAGTAGGTGCTACATTCGTTGCGAGAAGTTATGCAGGTGACATTAAACATTTAACTGAAACTTTCGTTAGAGCTATAGAACATGAAGGTTTTTCGTTTATTGAAGTTCTCCAACCAGCAATGCCATATCATAAATGGGAGGAATACAAAGATAAAATTGAATACTTAGAAAAAAAAAATATGTCGAAAGAAGAAGCTCTGAAGATTGCACGGAACGCTCATCGATTTACCATAGGAGTTTTTTACCAAGAAACAAGAGAAGTCTATCATAAGAGTCTTTATGGTAGTTTAAACCCTGTGAAAGAAAGTTTACCAAGAGAAAAAAGATTAGAAAAGATACTTGAGATTTTAAAACCCTAAAGTATTAATTTATTAACTTCTGGATTAGATTTTAAAGAGTTCGAATTCTAGAGAATATTTTTCTATTTATGTTAAAAAGTGTTTAGAAATTATGTGTGATATATTTTTATAAACTTGAAAATTAAATTGAATATATGAATTATTATATAATTCCAGCTTCAATTCTTTCTATAATTATTGGATATATTCTTGGTTCTATTTTACCAGCATATATAATTGGTCGAATTAAAGGAATTGACATTCGAAAAGTTGGAACTAAAAATGCGGGTACATCCAATGTTTATCATGAATTAGGACTAAGTTACGCAGTAATGACAGGTTTTTATGATTTTTTCAAAGGACTATTAGCAATATGGATTTCATCTTTACTGCAGGAAAATTTTATAATAATGCAACTAGCGGGATATGCTGCTATTATTGGTCATGTATTTCCATTTTATATTAATTTTCGAGGAGGTCAAGGGCTTGCTAGTTCTATGGCACTCCTGATCTATTATATGGTTAATTATGCTCTTTATAGTTCAGATATATTTGTTGTACTACTTTATTTATTATTGATCTTAATCTTATTTAAGGTGGTTTGTAAAGTTTCCAATTTACTTACAATCTTGATTTACCCCCTTTTGGGTTATTCTATATGGATTTTTTATCCGGATAATATATTCAATATATTCACCTGGATTATTCTGGGTTATATTGTCATCATGGCCTTTAATAACATAATTAGGTATAATCAGATTAAGATTAATGAGGATCTGAAACAGATTTGGTGGAAATTGGTTTTAAATCCAGTTTTAATGATTCTTGTAATATTATATGCGATTTCACCTGTAGCAATTTTCTTAATTTTAATAGGAGTACTCGCGATCACGATGGGATTTATAGGTTTTATAAGACATTTAAACCAGGATATCAATGATAAACTGTATTTAAGAATAAAACTGTTTTTTAAAGAAACTGATGAGAAAAAATTACTTTCAATTTCAATAATTTTAATCGCTATGTTCCTAACAATGTTAATATTTAGTTTTTTTAATAAAAGTATAGTTATAGCTGCATTCACTTTTTCATTATTTGGGAGTACATTTAATGGATTCTTTGGAACCCTATTTGGTAAGCGCAAACTGTTTTCTAAAACTCTTGAAGGATTTATAGGATACACAATCAGCGTGTTAATGTTCACCTTAGTTCTATTTTTTTCCTTGGGTCTAAGTCCGTTTGTATTATTGATAGGTGGTTTAAGTGTCGCTTTCCTCCAAACACTTCCATTCAAACTAAACGAAAATCTAGTTGTACCTCTAGTTAGTAGCTTCCTAATGTCATTGGCATTAATGATTGGATTTTAATTAACCCACATCATTATCAGCAATTTTTATCTTCCAAATTGGGCTATTAATCTAGATTGGATGACCTAAGTTGTGAATTTTTTGAGCTGCTATTCTGCCATCCCGTACTGAATCCGCTATTACATAAGATTCTGAATTGGTCGAATACCAGCGACCCCCTGTAATAATAAAACTTGATTTTGGTAAACTTTCAAGATCAAAGTTTAAAGGAGCACTTAGATAAATGCCATTGTAATTCTTATTTAATTCGTTTAACTGATCCTTTTCTTTTAGATCCCAACTATAAATAATATTTATTCTGCAAGATATCATCTGTTCGATTTCATTACGAATTACTTTTTCAATTAAACTAGCTTTTTCCGAAAAATTAAGAATAGAACCTCCTGCTTTTTCAGATTTTTCGAAAATATCAATTTCATATCCTAATCTAGCTAGATAGTATGCACACGTCAGCCCTGACGGTCCTGCTCCGATAATAGCTATTTTTTTACCATTTAAATCGGAATAATGATCCGGCCAACCTTTCTTTCCGGTATATGAAACAACCCATCTGTTTAATTCTTGGATTGGCATAGAGCTTCCAGTAAAGGTATTACGATAACAATTTTTTTCACATAAAGCTCCTGGAGAGCAAAAAATACTACAAGTCGCTGCCATTGGATTTTTTTCTCTAATAGCTCTAGCAGAACCATTGAAATTTCCAGCCTCTATCCTCCGTATGAAATTTGGAATGTCTATGTTTGCAGGGCATGCTTCTATACACGGAGCATTCTGGCAATGTTGACATAACCTAGCTATTTTTCTTGCTTGTTCAGGATCATTGTCAATACTATTGGGTATATCAAACGAATCTTTTGAATTAATAGAGTTTACAAAAGTATCTTTTAAATCTTTATCTTTATAGGTTTTTTTTTTATATTCTCTTAAAATTATATTCGCTACGGCAAAACCTGACACTGTAACTGCTGGTAATCCCATGCCCATTGTTGTAGAGTCTCCACACGCGTAAAGATTTTTCCAATCGGTTTTGGCATGTAAACGGTTTGATAAATCTTGTCCTATTCTTTGTCTAGGCCCACCAACGCAACCCCAATTCTTTAAAGTATACTGTTCTATTGTTGATGGAGTTGCAATGTGGAGCATTCGAATTCCTTTCCTAAAATCTGGAATTTTATCTTCTATCTCATCAAGAATTAATTTTGCTTGCTTTTGTTTGTTTGACTCATAATCTTCCGAATGATATTCAGGTTCATTAGGTCTTGGCCAAGATTGGTTCGGTGCTGGTGAAAAGATAGTTAGAAGATGCTCATCTTCGGGACCCAAGCTGTGGTCATCAAATGTTGGAATGTACATTGTGATATCTCCCATATCGATTTCTGAGCTATCTGAGACATAATATTCCACTGGTTTTGTATCGGCTGGGAATACATTTTTTGCTACAGCTGTATGTAGAATCATAGCGGGATATGTAGCATCCAAAGAATCTACCCAGTCTTTTTGCTTTTCTGACAATAATTCTGCAGGAATTAAGTTGTTATACAAATTCCATACTGTTGTACCAGAAACAATCTTGTCTGCTTTAATTTTTACTCCATCCGAGAGTAAAACACCAGACGCTTTTTCCACGTCAAAAATGATTTTTGCTACTCTCTGTCTATATAATATAGTTCCATTGTTTTTTTCGATTGATTTCTCTAAAGTATTGCTATATGTTTGAGCTGAACCTGCAATATAATAACTACCCCCAACATGATTATCGGTAAATGTAGTTAATGCCATAATGGCTGGGGTCTCTTCAGCTGTGCAGTAAATATAACTTGAACATAACATGTCGAAAAATTCTACCAATCTTTTGCTTTTTATATATGGTTCCATGATGTCCTTCGCTGATTTTTTCAATAATCTAACCATATTCATTGTCCTTACGGGATTACCAAAAAGCATCCTTAACTTTTCTCTTGAAGTCATTTCAGAAGGAGTTGTGAGCATTTCATATCCTTTAATATTTTTAGCGTAAAAGGTCATTAAATAACTATAGAATGCTTCTAATTCTTCTTTTTCATCAGGGAAGGCTCTTTTTAATTCTTCTACAAATTTATTGATGTCTTTATAGAAATTTATGATCTTTCCTTCAAAATTCAATCTAAAAAATGCATCCCTAGGAATAATCTCAAGTTCTTCTTCTAAAGCATTCATCAAGATTCTTTCTGGGTGAAAGCCTTCGGTGCCAAAACCGAAAAATAGTGCTGCACCTGAATCGAAGATTCTATCTTCTCTTTTAAAACTAGTACAAGCGCCACCAGGTAAAAAATGCTGCTCTACAACTAAAACTTCGATTCCTTTTTTTGCTAAAAGAGCAGCAGCAGTTAATGAGCCTAATCCTGCTCCTATAAAAATTACATCATATTTATCCTTCAACAATGCATCCGAGTTTAAAACTCCCATTTTCCTTCCTCAATTTTTAGTTCATTTCATAAGTATATATAGATAATATTACAGTTCTAAAGATATGTAAATTTTTCCACATGATTTAAGCTTTAATAAGACTTTAATTCGAGTTAATAAAAAATGTAATATACTGAAAAAGCTAGTGTTGAAATTATCATTACTAATAACAGATTTCTGCCATTTGGCCATTCATATCGTTTTCTAAGACGAACATCTAGTAGATATGAGCTTGGATAAACAACCAAGATCCCAATTGCGAAATTTAGTAAATCTTTGGGAGGAACATAATTCCAAATACCTGTGATATAAATAAACAATCCGGTGATAAGTATGGGTGGGTGCATTGTAATTCTTTCTACTAATAGCCACCCCCTATTTTTTTTCCAGTAGGATCTTCCCTTAAAATGACGATAAAAATTAATATCCCAAGTTGAGGTAAAGATCATAGCTGGAAAACAAACCGCTAGTATTACATTAAATACGGGGTTTTTCAAATTAAAAATAATACTTAAACAGAAGAAATAATTAACTAAACGACTTACATAAAATCTTCTAAATTGAAGTTCGTCCTTTAGTTTAAAGGTTGATAACCAGAATCTGAAACATAAAAAAGGGATCCCTATAGACGGTAAAATAATTTCAAATGACATTAATTTAAAATTAAACTCATTTTTTTTTAAATATTGTGGTTATTAAAATTAAAATAGTTTATTACAGTATAGTTCAATTTAGAGAGATGATTTCCTCTATAACCTATTAACTATGACTTTAAATTAAGAAATAACTTATTTCACGTACTGTGCATAAAATTAATGAATTGAATCTTTTTAAACAAGATATAAAAAGCTGTACAGAACACATTAAAAATACTAAAGCACTTAAAAAGTCATTTATTGTAGTTCTTGTTTATATTATATTCACGATAGCTTGTTTCTTCTTAGTCCCATTGGTGATTCCGATTGAAAGTACTGTTATTGCGAACGATTTTCGGATTTTTTATCAATCAGCACAAACAATAGTAGTAAATCCAAAGCAATTATATATATTACCAGATTATAACATGCCGTTTCGGTACTTGCCTTTTTTTTCAATTCTTTTTGTTCCATATACATTAATACCATTCGAGATAGCTTTTATTATACATACTCTCATATTGGGAGTAGTTCAAACTGCATCTTTTTATTTAATATATATCATATCCACGCGATTTTATGGTATTAATTACGATAAAAAAGTGAAAAGTGAATTACTATTTATCAGTTTAATGGCACCACTACAGGTTGTGATGATTTTAATTGGGCAAATTTCACATTTTTTTATTTTATTGATGTTAGTTGTAATTCTTTTTATGGAGAACGCTCGGGCTAAAAGATATCAGATAAAATATGAGTTTTTTTTAATAGGATTATTCTTAGGCATAGGCATCTCTCTTAAGCCATTTTCCATCTTACTGATCCCATTATTAATAAAACCTGTTATAAACGTTAGGAATAATAAATCGAATCTTCACTTGAGAAATCTTATTGAGATTCTAATAGGTCTATTGATCTCTCAGAGCGTAAATATAATTTATCTAATTTTTTATCCCAATTTATTTCAAGACTTTTTAGATATTAATTTCACAACTCAGTTATTTAATTATCCGAGTACTAGTATAACAAGGTTAATTTCGTTTCTGTTTAATTCATTTTCAATTGAGGCCATAATAATGTTAACATTCACGTTCTTATTATATGGTTTATCATATTCGACTTATTTAATCACACCGTTGGAAAAAACTAATTATCCCGTATTTTTTGGTACAATCCTTCTTATTGTAATGATAATTTTTACCGATTCGTGGTTTTTAAACTTCTTTATCTTTGCTATGCTAATATTGCCAGGATTATTTCAATTTGAAAATGAATTAGCTACTACGTCTTCTGAACATCTAAAAAAAAGGCTCAAGATCACTAATTTTATCATGTATAAGATCATTCATTATGGAGTACTTTATTTTACTATTGGAGTAGTACTAGGTATGACAATATTCCCTACCGATCCAGTTATGCCTTTTTTTTTAATCTTCTTCTATATCATTCTCTTATGGCGACTGTTTCGCATTAGGTACGAGAAGAGCTCAAATATAAAGATTAACTCTTAAATTTCGAAGTAGAACCTTTTAAAAAAAAGCTATCTTACATAAAAATATGAGAATTTTAAATGATGCCATTCTTCGAGACAAGTACCAAGTAATTATTATCGGTGCGGGAATCGGTGGTCTCACTGTAGCAGCCTTGCTAGCTAAACGTGGTGTAGATGCTTTAGTAATTGAACAACATTATCTTCCAGGAGGATGTTGTACCAGCTTCAAGAGGGAGGATCGAGTATTTGATTGCGGTGCAGCAACATTATATGGATTCGGAGAAAAAGGCTTTAATTCTTTAAGATATGTGATAAACGAACTAGAGGAAGAAATTGAAATAATCCCACGAGATATTTTTTTCCGTATGTGGTTTCTTGACAATGTAATTCTTTTTTGGAAGGATGTTAACGAATATCTTAAAGAATTAATTAAGGTCTTTCCAGATCAAGAAGAAGAAATTCAAAAATTTTATAAATACTTATATAACTTTTATGAAAAATTTATAAAAGATAAAAGCATGCTAAATCCGCCCTCTGAAATGACCACATCCGATAAGCTAAAGTTACTTTTCAGATATCCAATTGGAACTATTAATCTCGGATTATTACTCTCTAAATCTGCCTTAGATATAATGAAACCCTATATCAAAAATGAAAAATTGATCGCTTATTTTGATATGCTTTTTTCTGGCTTTTCCTATACTTTGGCAGATGAGACTCCTGCAACTATGGCTTTGACAATGTTGACAGATAATCATGAGGGAGGGCCTGTTTATGTTGCCGGAGGCGCTCAAGTATATTCAAGTAAACTTGAAAAAGCGATCGAGAAATATGGAGGTTCACTACTCTATAGGCATTATGTACAAGAGATTTTAATGGATAAAAACCATGCGGTATATGGTGTAAAACTAGATGATGGAACTGAGATTCTGGCTGAGAAAGTTGTTTCAGATGCTTCAGTTTGGAATTTATATGAGAAATTAATAGCTAGAAACCATATTAGTGAAAAACAACTTGAATGGGCACGAAATTTTAAACCTACCTACCCAGCTATTGTAATATATGCGGCTGTTGATAAAAAAATATTCCCTGATACATTATATCCCGTTGAATTTTTCATAACAGATAGTAATCAAGTAGATGCTGGAGATATTATGCTTTATATCCCTTCATTAGAAGATCGTACGTTATGTCCCCCTGATGAGCATGTGATTACGATATTTTCCCCAGCGCCTGGTCAAACCTGGCCAAGTCCTGAGAATCCAGAATATCAATCCACGGAGTATAAAGAAAGGAAAAAATTAAAGGCGGAAGAAATATTTGGTGAGATTGAAAAACGCTTTCCGGGATTTAAAGAAGCCATTAAAATGTCATATATTGGGACACCTTCTACCATAGAAAAATACACTTTAAAGAATGGTGGATGTGTAGGTGGTCCTTTACAATCTATTGGTCAGGAAGTGCTGAAACGACTTCACGCAAGGACAGATTGGAAAAATCTTTACGCGTGTGGTGATTCAACCACAATGGGAATGAGTGTACCAGCTGTAACTGTTTCTGGTATTGGTGCTGCTAATGTAATTTTGAAAGATTTTGGATTAAATAAATTTTCAAAACATTCACACGAAAAGCAATATCCAAAAAAAATACCCTTTAAAGAATCCACTTCAGCTATTAAGAATAAAGAAATTAGTTCTGAAAACGCGATCTTTCTTGCTCGAGAATGCCAACATTGTGAAAATCCCCCATGTAGCGTATGTCCAGCAGGTATTGATATACCAAATTTTATAAGAAGAATCGAAGTTGGAAATTATGAAGGAGCAGCTAAGTCTATCCAGCAAATGAATCCTTTTATTGAAATATGCGGTATCTTATGTCCCGCAGAAAAGTATTGTCAGAATCAATGTTATAGAAAAAACTTCTCTGATAATCCTGTAAGGATAAAGGATCTTCATAGATGGGTTGCTCAATACTTACCAGATGGTCAAAAACCGATAAAAAAAGGTAAGAAAATAGCTGTTGTGGGTGGAGATATTGATGGACTAACCGTTTCATATTATTTAGCTCGGATTGGATACAGCATATCGCTATTTGAAAAACAGGACAAATTATGCAAGAATTTATATGATAAATCAGAGTTGTCAGAAGAGATTATAAAACATGAATTGAGAAGAGTGCTAATCGATGGAGTTTCAATAATTACTAATAAAGAAATATTAAGAGAAGATATTCAGATACTACAGAATGATTTTGATGCTGTTTACATAGCCTGTAGAGGATTTGATTTTGAAATATTAGAGGGAATTAAAATTAAGGACCATCCGAATATGTTTAGTGGTAGAGATTTACTCTCAGACATAAAAAAAGAAGAAATAAGCCCCATCATAGGAATCTCGAGAGAATGCGCTCGTTTTATAGACGAATATTTAGTTAATAAAGAATGATTTAGATATGAATATTAAAGAAAATAAAAATAATTTTGATGTAATAGTTATTGGTTCCGGTGTTTCTGGACTTATTGCCGCAAATTTTTTAGCAAAAAGTGGATTCAAAACTGCACTACTAGAGAAAAATTCTCATGTCGGAGGATGCTGCGTTAATGTTAAGAGAGGAGAGTATACGCTTGATGCAGGAGTGCATTTCATAAATAGTGCGGGGAAGGATGGTCCACTCGACAAGATAATGAGTGAATTTATGAATTTCGAAGATTTCACTTTTATACCCCTAAAAGAGTTTGTTCATTGGATTGATCTAAAGAACAATATAGATTTTGTGGTTCCAATGGAATTTAATCAATATGTTAATAAACTGACGAAATTCTTTCCAGAAGAAGAGACTGGCATCAGAAATTTTTTCATTGAATATGAGAAAGTAGTCAAATTATTGCTGGATATGATGACAATTGAAAAACCGAGCAGATTGGTTTCATTACTCTTAAAAAGAATGAGTATTACTATGAAATTTTTAAAGACTACCAAATCTAGTGTAAAGCAAATTCATGAAGGTTATGTTAATAGTGAAATTGCAAAAGAAACACTCTCGTATCTAGTAACAAGCTTAGCTATGTTTCCGGATGATTTCACAGCGTTAGTGTACTTATTGATGGAGATGACTATTCGATTCGCAGGAGCTTATTATATCAAAGGTGGAGGAGGCTTTCTAACGAATAAACTAGGAGAAGCTTTTGTAAAAAATGGAGGATTTTTAATGGTCAATACTGAAGCACTGAGATTTGGGGTAAATGGTAAAAAAGTAACAGACTTGCTGATTCGAAATGAGGATGGGGAAACAACCATTACTGCTAAGGAATTTGTAGTGGCAAGTGATGCCTACAGATTCGCAACAAAGTTGTGTCCTGAAGGAAGCTTACCTGATAAATATAGAAATAAAATATTAATTAAAAAATCTTCAAATAGTTCTATTACTCTTTTTTTAGGGCTTAACATCGATTTGAAAGATTATGGCTTTAATGAATATGAAATTTGGATTTACGGTCGACACGATAATACGCGAGAGAATGTAGAAAAATGTGTTTATGAGCGTGATTTTAGTAAGATGCCTTTGGAAATCATCAGTATCTATAGTAATATTGACAATACTTGCTGTCCTCCTGGAAAAAGCGTGATTTCCATAACCTACCCTTCAAATTACGAAGCTTGGTGCGGATTTTTAGATTTGGAGGGCAATCGATTAGAAAGTTATAATCAAGAAAAGAAACGACTAACGGACTTTTTTATCGATGTACTTTCTAAATCTCTAAAAATTGATGATCTAAGAGATCATATAGAAGTTGCTGAATTTGCCACGCCATTGACTATTATACAAAACACTAATAACCTAGGTGGTTCTCACTTAGGATGGGAAACTAAAGTGGATACATATATGAAAAATCGAATTAGTTTAAAAACGCCTTTTAAAAACGTTCGATTAGCGGGACAATGGGTATTTCCTGGAGGTGGAATTACATCAGTGGCCATTAGTGGATATACGGCGGCAAATACTATTGTCCAGGCTTTAAAAAAATGAAAAAGGAAATTAGATTTCACTCATCTTAATTATCTATCTTATAATGCTGCTAAAATACATAGAATACCCGTACTGAAGTTTAACAGAAACCATACGATTCGAAATTTATTTGAAGTGGTGGAATTTCCAGCTTTATTTTGTTTCCCGATCCAAACCCAATATGCGATACTATGATATAGTAATAAAACTCCGGGAAACCAAGCTAAAGTATTGCCCCAAAAAAAATTGAAGGTTAGACCTATAGAGGCTAAAGCGTAAATCCAACCGATCGATACATCAGCAATTGCCATCGCGTATTCATATACTTTATATTCAGGTACCATATTTTTCTCATGAATCCCAATTTTTACTGAAAATTCCCAGTTCACAATAGAGACTAACTGTCCTACCCAATGAAATATAAAACCTACTATGAAAATTAAAGTACCTACTACAATATTTGAAAAAGGAAAAATTAGCATTTATCTCTACAATTATTTTTTTGATTTTATTAATTAAATTATTTAAGAGAGTTATTTAAAAATTTTAGTTATAATTTGTTATCTTTACTTCGAATGAAATTACTAAATTGGAGTCTTAAGTTCAGTTATTTGATGATTGTTTGGATTAAATATCCATTCGTTTTTACATTTTTTAGAACAAAAATAGTGTTTTGCTGGTTCTTGAGTGATATTTATAAAGACAAATTTGTAAGGTCGATCGTAATTACTCTGATACAGTTTTAAACGTTTCCCACACAATTCGCAACATTTTTTCAAGGTGGTTATGCTTCCGTTCATTTCTTCTGCGGTATCTTTAAATGCTTTCATTATTTTGATTTTCTAATATTTTCCATTTTATTTTCTTCTACTCTTAATAGTATTCTAGTTTACCTATAAAATTATTGGTTCTAATTATACGGGATAAAAAGATAAAACGAGAAATGAAAAATAATGAATGAAAACCCTAATGTATCAATCTAAATTAATTCGACCTATGGCTCTGAATGGTAATGCACTATTGAACCTTTCATAATCATATAGTCTTCTTCCATCTACAAGATTCGGAGTTTTCATGTGTTTTTTATAATCCTCGGGTGTTAATGCTTTAAAGTCATCCCATTCAGTTATCAAAAGAGCGCATTCAGAACCATTTAAAGCTTGTTCTATAGAATTGGCGTATGCTATTTTGTTCCCTAATTCGATCTCCGCAGTTTCATTTGCTTTAGGATCGTATCCCACTATATCTTCTATACCTCTTTTTCTTAATTCGTCAATGACCCTTATACTGGCTGCTTGCCTCATATCATCGGTTCCCGGTTTAAACGCAAGTCCTAGTAATGTGATTCTTTTATTTTTCAAATCTCCTGCTAATTCTTCCGCAATATCTACAATACGTATTGCTTGGTCGTCGTTTATATCTAAGACGGCTTCTAACAACCTAGAATGATATCCTTTTGATTTTGACCACGCTTTTATTGCGTTGACATCTTTATGGAAACAAGAACCTCCAAATCCCACTCCTGCCCCCAAAAATCGATTGTTTATCCGATAATCTAAACCCACACCTTTCATTACTTGGACTATATCGACATTAGGCACCAATTGAGCGAAATTAGCAAATTCGTTAGCGTAACTTATTTTTGTAGATAAGAGACAGTTATTTCCGTATTTGACAAGTTCAGCACTTTCTAAATTCATTCGTAAGATAGGACAATTTTTTAGATGATCCCCATAGAAATATTCGTAAAATTCTTGAAGCATTTCGCCGCTTCTATCATCAAAAGTCCCAATAACTATTCTATCTGGTCTTAAGGTATCCTCAATCGACCGACCTTCTGCTAGAAATTCAGGTTGCATACATAAACCAAAATCTTTTCCGGGAATTTTACCTGATACTTCAGTAATAATCTTTCCAACTAAATTTCTTGAAGTACCGGGAACTACTGTTGATCTAACTACAACTAGATGGTAGTTGTCCTTTTGCTTAAGAGCTTTTCCAATTTCTCTAGCCGTGCTCTCGACGTAGCTCAAGTCTATACTCTTATCGTCACGCATTGGCGTACCTTGAGTGATCATTGAAATATCCGTTTCAAGAACGGCTTTAACGGGATCAAGCAAACACTGTAATAACTCCGACTTTTTTGCTTTAATGTCGTCCATCATTTCTTGTAGGTTTGCCTCGTAAAAAGGAGCTATTCCATCGTTAATCATACTAGCTTTTTTCTTGTTGTGAGTAGAAGCTAACACTTTTATGTCTTTATTGGCAAAGCAGGCGGCTGAACAAAGCCCAATGAAGCCTGTACCGAGGATTGAAACGCTATATTTATACAAGTTTTATTCCACTTTGGTTATTTTATTCTTTAAAATATCAGTTTTGGATATGGTTAAAAGTTTTTGGTTATTTTCAAATAAATTTATAATATAATGTAACTTGAATAAATTTATGATCTCTTCCCATATAAGGTGTAATTGTGGGAATATTTTGGGTAGAGCATAAAAAATTGAGTATGTTTCAAAAATTTTAAGGTAGAGCGAAAATATGAACGATAGTAGAAAAAAGTTAGAAATCCCAAAAGAAGCTTTGGATTCTATTAATCAATTTCTCTTAGATGAGAACAACCCACTAATTAACGACTTGCTAAGTCTCATAGATAAATATGGTGGGATAGAAAACATAAATAAAAAAGCTGAAGAAGCAAGCAAATTAGAAAACTTGTTAGAAAAATTAGGTAAAATTAATTCTGGTTATGTTAAAGACATTGAATGGTTAATTTCTGAGAGGGATAAAAAATCTTTTATTAGCATAGAAGATTATAGAAAAGAAATCTTAGGAGATAAAGCGTCTGAGGTGTCATTTAACGAGGAATTTGCAGTAACTTTAGAGCTCTCGGCTTGTCAATATTTTCCCTTTTTTATCGACATTGTAAAAGACGCCATAGAAAATCAGAAATTAGTCCCTGGAAGGATTATCCGCGTAAGAAATATGAAAGAGCAAGAAGAAGATGGCGATTTATTAGCGATGGCTGCCGCAATGCAAATTATAGGCTCGACTTGGGTAGAAACTCTTGATACGAAAGGTACCGCACCAGGTCCAGATGGAATGCCGGTGAACATACATCTTGGAGGGCCTGATACTATCAGTGGCTATTTTGGGGGTGTGGGACAACCAAATGACTATGCTCTTAAATGGGTAGATGAGTTTCTTTATTACTATACGAATTATGGTATCAAACAGGTTTTAAATGTGAACCCTGGAACTGTCCTATTAGGCTATTTTATCTATAAAATGGGAATTAATAATGAGTTTAAAATCTCCGTTTTTATGGGAAACGATAATCCTTACTCATCCCTATGGACTTTATTAACTGCCAAATTCTTTGCTCGGGAAGACGGTACGAGTCCGTTAATCGGTTACAACTTGTCGAACGCTGTTAACAACCAAACGCTAGAATTATCTGCCTACATTAGAAAACCCTTCGGATTTGAAGATGTTGTAAGGTTAGAACACCACATTACTGAATGTTGGAAAAGTATAGTTAGACAACCTTATGACCGTCGCGATGAGTTAATAGAACTAGCTAAGAAAGTTAAAAATATCAGTGCCAAACATGAAGGTGCTAATGTAGAAGTTGATAAAAACAGAGAGCATCCGACAGATATTCTCGAATATTTTGCTGCTAAAAAAGATCTGCAAGAGGCAGGACTTTGGGATGCACTACGAATTAATCATTTAGATCGAAATGACGCGGTTAATTCAACAGCAAAAGCTCTCACTGAAAATGGACTAGCGTTTATAGCAGCTAAGAACTTACATCACTATTAATAAATAAGAGGTTATAATAAAATGGGAAAATTTGCTTTTAGGCCAAAAGGCGTGATGCCTGCGTTGGTAACTCCTTTCAATAAAGATGACGAATCTATTAATGAAGAAAATCTTAGAAATTTAGTTAATCATCTCATAGAGCAAGGAGTCACGGGGCTCGTGCCAGTAGGGACTACTGGAGAGTTCGTTAATATGACCTTTGAGGAACGATTGAGAGTTATAGAAATCGTAGTAGATGAAACGAACGGAAGAGTACCAGTAATTGGGGGAACAGGAGAGACTGGAACAAAACTGGTTATCGACGCCACTAAAGCTGCTACGGATATAGGTTGCGATGCAGCAATAATTGTAACTCCATATTATTTAAAACCAAAAGCAAAGGGATTATACGACCACTATTTCACGATAGCAGAGAAGACTGACATTCCGTTAGTGTTGTATAACATTCCCGCTTGTACTGGTGTGGAATTACCTTGGACCGTTGTAGAAGATTTAGTTGATATCGAAAATATAGTCGCTATTAAAGATTCTAGCGGCGATTACAAGTATTTTTCAGCATTGCTTGAAAAAGTTAGCGATAAAATCTCGGTTTTAATTGGATGGGACGAAAATGTGTTAGGTGCATTAGCGGGTGGTGCTGCGGGATGTATACTCGGTTCTGCTAATGTTATTCCTAAGATATGGCTTGAAATTTACGACCATGTTAAAAACAATAGATTACAAGAGGCTCAAACTTTACAAAAAAAGGTACAAAAATTAGCACGCATGTTAATTAATTCTGGAGCTTTAGGGGCTAAAGAGTGCTTAAACATGATGGGAATCCCAGTAGGCACGACGAGGCGCCCTATCATTTTAGGAGATGCTCTCTCTTACGAGCTTCAGGACGAATTCCGAGTAGAGTTAGAAAAATTAGGATTGATTGAAAAGAAGGAGATTAAATTCGAAATTGGTGAGAAAGAACTTACAAGCCGCTTTTACGCTGTGGGCGTAACCCCTGAAAAAATATCAGATTTTAGCTTGAAAGTTGGAGAATCACTCGTTGGCAATAGGGCAGAATTAGCACACATTGACTTGTTGATAGGAAGTAAAATTGGGCCTGTAGGAGATGCTTACGCTCGGGCTTTAACCCATCCCGCTAAAGGCCGTGAAGGATTACAGGTTATTCTCGAACCAAACATGCAAGTTAAACCAGCAACGATTATGCTCCCTACCGTCAAGGTTACCTCTCTTCGACACGCAAGTTTAACTTATGGTCCTGCCCAAGCAGCAGTAGCAAAAGCTGTAATGAAGTGCGTAGAAGACGGAATTCTCCCTAAAGAAGCAGCAGAAGACCTTCTAATTATAGTAAATGTGTTTGTACACCCGAGCGCGAGTGCTAGAAAACGAGTTTTTATAAACAATTATAAAGCAACTAGGAATGCTATTCGAAAGGCGATGGAAGGGTTACCAACTGTAGAGGACGCCATTAAAAATGCTGATAATGCTCGACATCCATTCAGAAACGATCCGTAAGTTTTTATTTTTTCTTTTTCGAGTATTTTTTTTTATCTTCAATTTTTTTGATGATCAAGTGGAGCCCAAAATATACCATAATTATTCCAATTAATAACCAGAAGAACGATAAAATAATTGGTTGTTCCCCTTCGGTTATGATCAGCACGATAAAAGAAATAATATTGACAATACCTATAGCGATTGAGATTATTCCTAATATTAGTTTTGCTCGTTTTCTCAATTTATTGCTATCAATATACATCTCTGCACTTACTAAGAATACCCCGTATATGATTATAAATATGCCCACGAGGGTTAAAGGCAATAGAACTAAGATTCTTAATTCGTTAATCGCGTCAAGTCGAGCATCTGCCATAGCATAAATAGAACTGATCACTGGAATTATACCATCGATTATTAAAATTAATCCCTTAACTTTTACGCCTAATTTTGTCTGGGTAATTAAATAAAATCCAAAAAATATGGTAGTAAAGCTAAATACCATTAACGGGATTGATAAGATAATTAATACTCCTTTAGATACATCGTATTCAAAAAACACGCTCCAAATAGTTATTCCCGAAATACCTAAAAAGATTACTCCCAAAACCACCAGAAATATTCCTAGACTTTTTTTTTCCATATCTTATCACACATTAATGGTTAATTTATATTTTATTAACTTTTGAGATTTCTAGTAATAATAATTAACAAACCATATTTAATCCTTTTATAATTGATAATCTGAACATTGAAATTCTATTCAAATGATTTTATAATTGTAATAGTTCTTAAATCCAAAAATTTCAAGGAGTTGATTAATATAGCAAATAAAATTGTCGAATTAAAGGTTGGAGATCCTGCTCCCGATTTTTGCCTTCCAGACAAGGACAATAAGCAAGTATGTCTTAAAGACTTTAAAGGTAAGTATGTTATCGTCTACTTTTATCCTAAGGATAATACTCCTGGTTGTACCACGGAGGCGATTGGTTTTACTGGGATTCTTCCAGAGCTTCAAAAAATAAACGCGGATGTAATCGGTATAAGTCCCGATAGTTCTGAATCTCACGCAAAATTCATAGAGAAAAAGAGTCTCAAAGTAACTCTTTTAAGCGATCTTGATAAGCAAGTAATAAAATCGTATGGGAAATGGGGTAAGAAGTCATTTCGAGGTAAAGATTATATTGGGGTTACGCGTAGTACCTTTCTTATAAATCCGGATGGAAAGATCGCACATATCTGGCATAAGGTTTCAGTAAAAGGACATCCAGAGGATGTACAGAGCGTCTTGGTGGAATTGATAAAATAAAAGACTATCATGAGTGTTAAAGAAACTATAGAGAAAAGAAGAGCATATAGATCCTTAGATTCTGTAGAAATAACAAGGGAGTTAATTGAAGATCTAGCCGAAGTGGCTAGAATTACACCATCTTGTGCAAATAAACAACCGTGGAGATTTGTTTTCGTTTATGATAAAAATAAGTTAAGCGAGCTTTTCACAGCATTATCCGAAGGTAACAAGTGGGTTAAAAAAGCGTCTATGATTATAGGTGTCTTCACCGAACCTCAAAACGATTGTATAATTGGAGAAAGACTTTACTATTTATTTGATACTGGTATGGCTACTGCATTTATAATCTTACGTGCTACTGAATTAGGTTTAGTTGCTCACCCTATAGCGGGTTTTAAGGAAGAATTAGCAAAAGAGATTCTAAGCATTCCAAAAGAATTGAGATTAATAACCCTTATTGTTGTTGGCAAGCATTCAGAAATAATCAATCCCGTTTTGTCTGACTCAATGAAGCTCGGAGAAACGCAAAGACCACCAAGAAAATTTATTGATGAATTTATCTACATAAATAAAGTTAAAAAACAAGTCGAGAAAATAGAATAGGTAGAAATTATGAACGATAATCATAGTGTAAAAGAAAAATCAAATAAGCTTATAACTGAAAAAAGTCCGTATTTACTCCAACACGCTTATAATCCCGTAGAATGGTATCCCTGGGGTGAAGAAGCTTTTGAAAAAGCGAAATCGGAGGATAAGCCAATTTTCTTATCAATTGGGTATTCAACATGCCATTGGTGCCATGTTATGGCTCATGAATCATTTGAAGACCCTAATACCGCGAAGGTACTGAATAATGT
The DNA here is from genome assembly GCA_013375495.1 of Promethearchaeota archaeon. Next base: position 10,273 of record JABXKC010000008.1, on the reverse strand, counting down.
ATTCATTTCAATAAAAGTCGATCGAGAAGAACGACCTGACATAGACAAGATTTACATGACCGTCTGCCAGCTTATGACAGGTTCTGGGGGTTGGCCGTTAACAATTATTATGACTCCAGATAAAAAACCCTTCTTTGCAGGAACGTATTTCCCTAGAGAGAGTCGTTTTGGTAGAATTGGCTTGGTTGAATTGGTAAAAAAAGTGAACGATCTATGGATAAACGAAAGAAAACAATTATTAGAATCGAGCGAAAAGATAACTTTTGCTCTTCAAGACACAAATACTAAATCTCCAGGAAGTAGTTTAGCAGAAAGCGTTTTAAAAAACACATTCTCTCAATTGTCAGGAAGATTCGATAAAAAGAACGGAGGTTTTGGGACGGCACCTAAATTTCCTACTCCACACAATTTGTTATTCTTACTACGAACCTGGAAAAGAACTGGTGATGAGGGAGCGATTGAAATGGTTGAAAAAACTCTTAAAGCTATGCGAATGGGTGGAATCTACGATCATATTGGTTTTGGATTTCACCGTTACTCAACCGATCCTAACTGGCTCGTGCCTCATTTTGAAAAAATGTTATACGATCAAGCCTTATTGACACTTGCTTATTTAGAAACGTATCAAGCAACAGGTAAGGAGGAATATGCTATTACAGCAAAGGAAGTATTGACATATGTCTTACGTGATATGACATCTGAAGAAGGGGCCTTCTATAGTGCAGAAGATGCCGATAGCGAAGGGGAAGAAGGAAAATTTTATGTTTGGTCGAAAGCTGAAATTGAAGAAATAGTAGGAACGGAAGAAGCTGAAGAGCTCTCTAACTTATACAATATTACTGTAGATGGAAATTTTTTAGATGAAGCAACTAGAAAAAAAACGGGAAAGAACATTTTACACTTAAAATCTGGTTTAATCGAAACTTTAAAGAATAATTTCGATTCAATAAGAAATCAACTATTTGAAGCAAGGGAGAAGCGAATTAGACCACATAAGGACGATAAAGTGTTAACTGACTGGAATGGGTTAATGATAGCAGCATTTGCTAAAGCTGGTTATATTTTTAACGAACCTGAATATATTCAAGTAGCCATTAGAGCTGTGGATTTTATCTTTAAAAAAATGAAGAACCATGATGGGAGACTCTTACATCGTTACGGTAAGGGTGGAGCAGATATCCTCGCGTTCGTAGACGATTATGCATTTTTAATTTGGGGCTTAATTAACCTTTATGAAGCATCATTTGAAACATTATACCTTGAAAAAGCTATTATGTTGATCGAGGAACAGTTAAAATTATTCTGGGATTTCTCAATTGGAGCATTTTTTTTTACGGCTGAAGACGCAGAATCATTAATAGCACGCCAAAAAGAGATCTATGACGGAGCAATTCCATCGGGTAATTCAGTATCGATGTTAAACTTGCTAAGACTAGCTCAATTAACCGGTAATGATGATTTTGAGAAGAGAGCAGATCGGATTGGAAAAGTATTCGCTGAAAACATCAGAGCTAATCCCGTTGCTCATACCTTAATGATGGTTGCTGTGGATTACGCCGTAGGTCCAACATATTCATTAGTCATCGCGGGGGATGAGGGAAAAGAAGATACTAAATCAATGTTGGAAGAGGTTAGAAAGCAATTTTTACCAAATAAATCGTTAATATTTCGTCCAACGGAGAATTCATATCCTGAAATTGATAAATTTTCCAATTTTATTCGATTCTTCGACAAATACGAAGGAAAAGCTACTGCATATGTATGTATTAACAAAACTTGTAAAGCACCTACGAACGACATAAACGTAGCTATCGAACATTTAAGCTCTAAAGCTTAGAAAAATAAAATGGTATAACATTAAATTTAAGTAAAATCTTATAAGAACAATTTTGATTCTTTTCACTCCCTAATAAAATATCAAGTTCTGAAAATCTTCATCAATGGATGTTCATTTGTTAACGGGCGTAACCTGAACTCTTGTCTTGCATTAAATGCAACATATGCATCAGCCAAGGAACTCGTGAAAAAGGCCTCTTCTGATTGATCGATTGGTCCATATAGCAAAAAATCTGCTCCGAAGGCTATTGGAAAAGAGTTAGCAACTGCACTTGCAAGAAACTGCTTCTTAGGAGATAGATCACTCATTTCAGCCCATCTGGCAACTGCATTGTGTACACCCGCTCCGGTAGGGATTCCATATTTTTCCTTGACCATGTGGATAACTTTGCTAATGGGGCCTATGTCTGGTTTATCGATTACTGTTGTATCCACAATTGGTTTGGTGATCCCTGCTTCTCGTGAAATACTAAGAAGATCATCCATAACCTCCATTCTGCCTGCGAGAGTAGGTTTTGTTGTGTTTAGAGAGAGTAGGATCGCAGTTTCGATTTCTGACTCCTTAATTACTGCTATTTCATCCTTATTTGCATCTGGCATTATCGAATTGTAAACAATCCTCGAAGATAATCCAACATCCTTAGCATATCTAGCTCCGGTCATTTTTATTTTAGCAGTGGTTCCATCTATCGCGAATGGATTATCACTATTGTTAGCCACAAAATCAATCAATTTCTCAAAAGTACCGGACCACGAACAACATACATCTAGTATTAATGGGTTACCCGTCTGATCTGATAGCTCTTCCGCAGTTTTAATAAGTTGTTGTGCTTTTTCTTTATCAAACTCACCTTTCTTTGCATCTTTGACTATGTCATGTCCATAATAAAATATACTGCCAAATAATACAGTTGGTAATTGCCCAGGCTGACCTCCTAATTTCACCCCGGCTATATCATAAATTTCTTGCTCTTTATCGTATTTAAACATTAACCTCACGCTTTTTTAAAATAATTACATTAAAAAAAAAAAAGTGTTAATATACTATTCATAATCTGGTAATTTTCCTTCAGAAACCGCTGTTTTATACCACTCTTTGAATGGTTTGTATTCAGGTGGCTTGCACTCAATATTATCCAAGTCCTCAGGTATAGGATATTTCCCAAAATCCTTGATAGCCTTATTAAAAGTGTGTACGTTCAATGGCGGTGTATCAGCTGGTACCTGAATGAGCATAAAGCTCATTTTTCCCTCTCGGCCAAGAGTATCAATGATTTTTTTGACATAGTCGATAATATCTTGAGGTGAAGCATCCCTTATGAAACTAGCACTACAATTAGCAATTACCGGTGGTGTCCACTTTTTTGTAGTATTTTCTTCGATGAATTCCTTCATCAAATCAATGGGCCAAAGTTCAGTTTGTCCCATTCCCATGAATAAAGCTGGTCTACCTAGATATGACTTTCCCATATGGTACCAGCACCATTTCATGAACTCGGGATCAAATCGATCTGGGTTTTTTACGCAATAATCTCCGGCGCCTGCGGCAATTACTCTTAGTTTTTTCTTCTTAGCTTGCTCAACAAAGTATTCATTAAATGGAAAGATAAATTCCTCAAGTATCATCTTATTAGTATTAGGTACTGCTGCCCATGCATCAGGAGCGGTGTAGGTTTTAGACCCTGTTTCCTTTTTGAGAAGCTCCATAAAGGGTACTAATACTTCATCAATACTCCATGTTAAAAGTCTTTTAACGAACTCTGGATTTTTCTTAATATTTCGAATCACTTTGATGTATGAATGGACGCCACAAATGAAGCTGAAAGGTGCTGTGACATAACCACCTTTAGATCCTGTAAATTCTTCAATTGCTTTATAGGAGTCTATAACATAGGGAATGCTACCTGAATCTCTCTCAATCGGAACTTTGACCTTTTCGATATCCTCTGGATTTTTAATCAAAGGATCCGATTGGTCTAAGGAGGGCATATGATTTCTACTTTTTTGGACCTTCCCCCCTAATGCTTCAACTTCGTAAACATAATTTCCAGGGGGAAATAACGCAGGCTGTTCGAAACCGTACCACTTCTGCACGGACATCTGTATACCAGTGCAATATCGGCCATCCGTGTAGATGAACCTCTCTGGATCGGCTTTAGCTACGGTCATTGAATGAACATGCATCTGGGCAGTGAGTGAGGGGGCATAATCTGGTTTACCAAACATTGAGGCTACAGCCCTACTTCCAGGAGTGAGCTTGAATTTCAAGCCCTTCGTATACAGTATTCCCTTCAATGCTTCTCCTATAGTGGGTGACATACTCAGCTCTCACCCCCCATGAGTTTCACAGCATTTTCAGCGGCATGAACCCCATCTCTTCCCCATTCGTCAGCGCCAACTTCTTTCGCGTACTGCTCGCTTATCCTGACTCCTCCAATCATCACTTTTAGACCGCTTCTCAAACCTTCGCTCTCAAGAGCTTGTACGTAATCTTTGATGGTTGCCGCAGTTGTGCTCATGTAAGCACCTAACCCGACGATATCTGGTCGGACCTCCTTCACCTTCTCAATGAACTTTGAAATGGGGACATCCACGCCTATATCATGAATCTCAAATCCTGACGCCTTGAGCATTGAACTTACAATATTCTTGCCAAGATCGTGAATATCTCCCTCAACCGAACATATGAGAAACTTTCCTACTTTTTTTCCACTAGCACCGGTTTGTTCTTTTTCAAGTACTGCCAGTGCGCTTTTGAAAGCTTCAGCGCTCAAAACTATATCTGGAACAAAGTATACACCTTGTTTCCAAAGTTCTCCTGCTTCAAGGATACCTGGAATTACTGCATCTTTGATAGCACTCAAACTACTGCTTCCGGACTCCAAAAAGTTTTTAGCTAATTCTTCAGCTAATTCTGGATCTCCTTCTAAAATTGCTTTTTTTAATTCATCCAAGTAATAAATCAACTCTTTATGTGTTGTGTTTTTTTTTATCTCAAGTCAAACTTTAATGTTTTAATATATTCAATTACTACTTTGTCAGCTATCAATTTAAACATATGTTACTTAGTTGACTTACACTTGCCAAAAAAAAAACATAAATATTTTATATAGATCTTGGTCGTTTACCTACGGGAGCGACTAACACTACAAATTCATCTTTTCCATCTAATTCCAGCAATGCATCGAACTTTTTTTGCTCGTAGTACCCAATCGCGACTGTTCCAAGATCAAGTGCTTCGCACGCAAGATATAAATTCTCGCAGACATGTCCTAAATCTACAGCTATAAATTTATGAGCTAGCATGGTATATCGCCACTCTGTTCGGTAAGGAATAGCCACCCAACAGATTATTACCGCCCCTCTTCCCACAAACATTTGATCATAAGCTAATTCACCTATTTTTCTTTCCGCATCTTCAATAATTTTGATGAAAAGTAGTTTATGGCTAAAGGAAATATACCGGTACAATCCTGACTCAACCCCTTCTACTCTATTGATAATTAGATATGTTTCAAAGGGACTTTTTGCTCCTGCAGATGGAACAGTTCGCAAAACACCTGCATTATCCTTAAAAGTCTTCTTCACCCCCTGCGTACACCAAAGTAAAAAAGATAATTCTTCGAGGTTTAAAGATTCTTCTGTGTAATTTCTGCGACTTATCCTTCGATTAATGACGTCTAAGAAGTATTTTTTCCCAATCTTGAATTTTTCAGGAGGGGTTAAATCAATAAGAGGTTTGTTTTCATCGTAAGCCTTTTGAAACAAAGGAAACGGTCTATTTTTTTTCTCGTCAGATTCTGGAACCACTTGATCATACTCATCTTTATCAAAAAAATGTAAAAATTTTCGATTACTTTCCATAAGATATTACCTATGTAAAAAAAAATGATTTACTTCATAAATTTAATTTATTCTTCTTTAAGACAACCAGTTTAAAAGTAAAAGGAAAATGTCATTATAGAGATTATTTTAACTTAGAAGAAACGAGGTCTTCCATTTCATTAAGTGTTGCCACTTTATTCATCTCTTTTTGCGATATAAACAAAGAAAGATTTCCGTTCTTCAAAATATAAGCAGAGGGGTATTTTGCGTCTTTAATATCGTATCTCTCCAGAAATTCGTCCTTATGTAGAAATTCAGATTCAATTCCTAGATCTCTAATAAAAGATTTCCATTCTTTTTTAGCTCCGAATGTCCCGAAGGTAGTTTGACATAAATTGCATTGATAAGTGCTAGGTCTTAAAGCTTTGTGCCAAAAATCTTTAACAGTATTTATTAATCCAGAATCTGCATTATAAATAAAAACTAATTTATTATCATTATTTTCGTTCATTAAAATCACCCATGTTAAACAAAGCACATGAACTTATTCAATATCTGATTACAGATTTTAATCTGCGTACTATTATCTATAAATTTCTTTAGTTTAGAGAAAGAAATTATAGGGAATTTAACTAAAAAACTACTTAATTATTATTTGAAATCAGAAGAATAAAACGATTAGAAGTTTGCATACATATTCTTTATGTTGTTCATTCTTTTTCTGTTCACTCCCATGTCACTGTATCCGAGTCTTGCCCGAGATCGAAAATGGATAATTTTTTCTTTATCATTAAAAAGAAACTCAACATCGTCTACAAATTTGAATGTTGCTGTTCTAAACTCAACATGTATATATTTTTCCTTATCGGTTATAATTTTTGATCTTTTTAACGAATTTATGATTTTTAACATGTTTTTTTTCGCTTCGCTTAAAGATCCTGAATATTGAATGGGATCGATTTTATGTTTTTCGTCAGTAGCTTGAGTAGAAACACAATTTGGTGTATTTGGGCATGGATAAAATTTACCATCAAAAATTCCAATAGGTTTTAGAAAGCCACTTATCAATCATATTGAAATTTATAAATCCTATATATCTAAATGTCTATGTAATTTAAATTAATATGTTGAATTTTCTTAATTCTTTCCTTAAATCTGTCTCTGGCTGATTCCATATTGTGTTCATACCAAGTTTTTTAGCCGGTTTTAGGAAAAACAAAACATCGTCAATAAACAAACTCTCTTCAGGAATGAGGTGATATCGATTAAGTAATTTTACATAAATTGCTTTTTCTGGTTTAATTGTCTCTTCAAATCCAGAAATTATTTGACCGTCAAATAGTGAAAAAAGATCGTATTTGTTTTGGATATATTCATATGCTTCCTTAATATAATTAGATAAAATAAATGTTCTATACCCTAAATCGCGTAAATCTTTTAAAATTTTTAAATTTTCTTCAATAGGGGTAAGCATTTCCATCCAATGATTAAAAAAAAGAGTGAGAAAGTCTTTTTCCTTTGGATACTTAGAGATAAAATTATTCTTAGCATCTTCTATAGATATTGTTCCTCTATCTAAATCCAGCCATACATGGCTACGAAAAATTCTAGGAACAAAACTATCGATGTATTCGACATCGTCAGTAAATCTCAATAGAAATTCATTTGGTTGGAACTTCAGCAAGACATTCCCTAAATCAAAAATGATGTTCTTTATCATATTACACTATGTAATAAAATTAGAAGGATAAATAATGTTAACTAAAATAAGATTAAAATTCGTTTGGTAGTTTTTTAAGTTCTGCGAGTGAAAAAACGGGTCCATCGATACAGACAAACTTACTTCCAATATTACACCGTCCACATTTTCCGATTCCGCATTTCATTCGCATTTCTAAAGAATTAAGAATATACTCGTCCTTCCAACCGATTTTCACTAACTCGTCTACAGCGGTTCGTATCATGATTGGAGGACCACAAATAATTGCGACAGAGTTATCTGGAGAGGGAGCTACTTCTTTAACTATAGCAGCAACGAATCCAACTTTTCGAGTCCAGTCTTCTTCTTCGCGATCGATAGTTAAAACTATATTTATATCATCTCGTTTTTCCCATTCTTCTAACACATCTTGATAAAGAACTTCACCTGAATCTCTATTACCATAAATAACGGTCAAATCTCCGTAATCTTTTCTGTGTTTTTCGTCTAGAACGTATAAGACTAACGATCGTAGGGTCGAAAACGCAAATCCACCACCAATCACCACGATGTTTTTTCCTTTTAACTCTTCCATTGGCCAACCGTTCCCTAACGGACCTCTTACGCCAATAACATCCCCGACATCGCTTCTGTGAAACATAGAGGTAACCGTACCCATTTTTTTAATCGTGAACTTAATGGTGCCCTCTTCAGTGGGAGACGAAGCTATACCGATCGGACATTCCCCCTTTCCGATAATGCTAATCTCAGCAAATTGACCCGGGATATAATCGAAACTTTTGTATTCTTCTTCTTTTTGAAATTCTAATTCAATAGTCTTAATGTCTCTAACTTTATTTTCTGAGACAATTGATTTTACTTTCGTTAGCATTGGAATATATGGATTAGGCATTAGCCTTCTCACCATTTTCAATTTCTAGTATTTTATCAATTATTAATCGAAGCTCGTTGTTAACAGGACACGCTGCGATGCATCTTCCACACCCTACGCACCCCAAACAATCGTAATTCGACGGATAATAGCTAAATTTGTGCATTATCCTGTTTCTACACCTCTGTATTTTTTCCGGGCGCGGGTTATGCCCACTCGTTTCAAGGGTGTAAAGACACGATTGACAAGTGTCCCAAATCCTTATCCGCCTACCTCGGTTGTTATACTCGTCGTTCTCGTCTATAACGTCAAAACAAGTGCAAGTAGGGCATAAAAACGTGCAGGAACTGCATCCGATACAGCTTTCGCTAATTTCTTGCCAGACGGGATGCTCGAAGTTTTCGTCTAACACTTTTGTAACTAAATCGAAATTGAATTTAGTTGTGAAAGAATCTTCCGCTTGCTTGGCTAACTCTTTGGATTTTTCTAAATCCTCCTTTTTCGCGTCAGTAAGCCAAGATAACATCTTAACGAGGTTCTTACCTTTTTCAGTTATCGCCTCAACTAAGTAATTTTCTCCTAAATCCGATAAAAAGACATCTGTGCTTTCTTTTTGGAAGGGATGACCGCCTACAGACGTACAGAAACACGATTGCCTTGGACTATTACAACCAATACCGATAATCGTCGCGTTTTCACGTTTTTTAAGAAATACATCGTCTTGAAACTCGCCAAATGCAAAAAAATCTTTTAACAATTTAAAACTATATGCGTCGCAAGGTCGAACCCCAAAAATTAAAAGCTTGTCCTCGAGATCTTTCCTTTCTTCAATTATAACGTCTTTTCCTTCGTATCTATATTCAAAAATAGTTTCTTTTTGCGGAAACAGTACATCCTTCGGAGGAACTTTAGAATTCAGATATTCTAATTCGATTTCCTCAACATTTGAGATCTTTTCAAAGGCAATATTGCCTTTAACCTTGGTAGGAGCGTAAAAATTATATTCTTCTTTAAGCTCGTTATAAAGCTTCCCAATTTCAGTTTTTTTTAATATTTTTTCGTCCATACTTAACTAACCCTTTAATCTTCTTCTAACATAAATTCTTCTGCGTCTTCCATCTTAAAATCCACCATTGGCGGCAAAGTATCAGGATCGAGACCTGAAGTAAAATCAAATCGTTCTTTTACTATTTTTTCTAATTTTCTATTGATAAAATTAAGATCAATTCCCATCGGACATACTAACGAGCACGCGCCACAAGCTACACACCTACCTGCCATGTGCATCGCGCGGATCAAATGGTATACGATAATATCTGGTAAGTCCGTGGTCTTTCCGAACCATACTGGTTTGTTCTGGTCCACAAAACAGAGATTACAATAACACATAGGGCACGCCTCTCTACACGCGTAGCACCTCGTACACACGCTTAACGCTTCTGTAATATATTCCCATTTTTCTTCGGGAGATTTCGATTCGAACTCTGCGATGTCATCAAATTCGTCTACGATGTTCGAATACTCTTCACATTCGCCAACGCATAAATCAGGATACTTAGATATTATAGGAGGCTTTCTAACTTTGCATCCTTTGCATAATTCGTTCATGTATTCGTCGAATGGAAATTCCTTTTCAAAATCTTTTCCCTTAACAATAACATTATTACCCAACACGGAGACCTCAAGAATCTCTCTTTCTCCGATTTCCATCTCAATCCGTTGCCGGTTAACAACTCCGTTACATGGGATTCCAATAATCGTTATGTCATCCAAATTAATCTTGTTCTCCGCGGCTAAGTGGATTAAAGCTCTGGCAACGCAGCCCTTAGCAACAACTCCTACTTTTAAGTTTCCTTTTTCAGGATCAACAAATCTTGGTACCCTAGGAACAAGATATTTGGCTAAATTTACATAGCATAAATTGTTCCATATTAATTTGTCTACATCTTCCTCTTTATCGATAATAATCGGTTGCGTAAGTAAGGGCAATGATCCTTTCTCGTAGCCAATAATCACATCTA
>JABXKC010000089.1 GCA_013375495.1 Promethearchaeota archaeon | reverse complement strand
CTAATTCCTCAAATTTTTTTGTTAATTCCTTAGCTCTTTCTTCTTTAGATTCTACTCCTTTAAAGGGATTGGTTCTACTTGTGTATAAGATTGTTCCACCAACTGTGTGCAAGTCGTCATGTTCTGCAATATCAAGTGGAATTGTTTGATTTTCTACAAATCCTCTCCATCCCTTAAGAATTCCCACACACTCAATACCAGCATCATATGCCTTTAACATTATTCCATAGAGTACAGAATTTAAACCAGGGCAGTAAACGGCAGTTAAGGAGAATCTTTAACGTGACTCCGCCACCCGTTAAAATTCCAACTTTTTTAATTTTATTTCCCATTTTATTTCACATTTCTGATTACGTGATGTTAAAAAAATAATTATAATAAAAATTTATGAATATTTCATATTTTATATTTATTCTAAATCTTTTTTCTCAATTTTCTTAAATGTATATTTTGATTTTTTTTGTGGAATTATATAACTCCCTCCTTGGGGATCTGTTATTACTAAAGTGAATTTAAATCTTCCATCCATTGCTTTTTGTAGATTATCTAGCAGTTCTTCAATTTCACTTATTTCAGGATCATTTTTCTCAAGATTGTTTTTATAAATTGAAACAGCACTTTCAAATCTGTATAGTATACCTTCTACATTTGTATAATAGAAATCTGCTCTAGGACCCGGTTCTACTATTAACTCCAATTCTGGTATTTCTAACTTGCCTACTGGGGAACGATAGATTTTAGATTTGAGATCCTCTTCATTTGTAATTTGTAAAGTCATAATTCCCGGCTCCATATTTGTTGTTAAAGGAATTACATCATTTTTATGAAAATTACATATATTACATTCAAATTTTAATATGAGCATTTTGTCTCCATCTGGGAGATCATAAATACTCTTAAAAATATTAATCGTTCCTTCTTGGCATGAAGGACATTTAAATGAATAAATTATCTCATTATTTCTTTCCTTATTAGCCATATACTTATTTCCTAGTTTAAATTTTTTTAAATTTGGATGATTTTTTTACATTACTTCTTAAAATCGATTTAAAACGGCGCCTTTTTCAAATTAAATTAATAATTATAACAATTATTATTATAAATTCTATATTATTGTTTCATATTGTATTTATATAAGTAAAATTAATAGAACTTTTATTCATTGTGCCTTTATTGGACATATTGCAATAAATAGAAATAAAGAAAAGTTAGTTGAGTGTATTGTCAGACAATGAAAAAATTGTAGAAATATCAATGCATTGTAGAGGCGGTCAGACTTGTATCACCGCAAGCGAATTATTAGCTAAAATGGCATTTGAGGAAGGTTTTAAGGATACAATCGCAATTCCTATAATAGGTGCTGAAAGAAGGGGTGCTCCAATACAGGCATTTACAAAAGTTTCTAAGAGTAAGCCAATTAAAACATATGACAGTGTAGTAAATCCAGATTATATATTTATGTTTGATACCTCATTATTAGACATACCAAAGATAAAAGCCTCTATAAAGGAAGGTGTAAATCTAATAATTAATAGTCCAGATCCTATAAATACAAGTGATCTCCCTAATAACATAAAGATCTTTATTGTGGATGCAACGGGAATTTGCATTAAGAGAAATTTTATGCATGCTAGTGGACCAATTCTGAATATTCCTATGTTAGGGGCTTTTGGAAAGATTACTGGGTATTATAATCTTGAAACAATGGAAAAAGTAATTAAAAAAGAATTTGGAGAAAGTAGATTAGAAAAAAATATGAGCGTTGCAAATGACGCTTACGAATCAGTAAGAGAGATTTAATGATGTCAGAATCTGAAAAATGGAAGAAAATTAATAAATCAGTAAAAGAACGTCCCAAGGTTCAAGAATACAAGAATTGGAAGGAATTATCCCCAATTCCAATTTCATTACCTATTGATGGAAATATAGGAACAACTGGTGATTGGAGAACTTTTAGACCAGTTATTAAAGAAGGTTGTAATAAATGCGGAATATGCTGGATGTATTGTCCAGAGGCTGTAATTAAAAGGAAAGAAGACGGTACATTTGAAATTGATTTGCGATACTGTAAAGGTTGTGGTATATGCGCTAAAGAATGCCCAACAAATAATATAGAAATGATCAGAGAGAGCGATATAAAAGATGACTGAAGCTCCGAAAGATTTTGTCCAAAAGAGAGAAACTATCATTATAAAAGGAAACATATCAGCAGCTTATGCTGCAAAATCAGCACGAGTTCAGGTAATTAGTGCTTATCCTATAACTCCGCAAACTACAGTAGTTGAAAAATTATCTGAATTTGTAGATAATGGGTTAATGCCAGGAACTCAATATATAAAAATGGAGTCAGAACATAGTGTTTTTGCAGCTGTGGTTGGTGCAAGTAAAGCAGGAACTAGAACTTTTACAGCAACATCAGGTCAAGGAATATTTTATGCCCATGAAATGATTCATTGGGCTGCTGGAGCTAGGCTTCCCATTGTTGTCGCTATAGCATCTCGAGGTCCAGCTCCACCATGGAATATTTGGGCCGATTTTACCGATGTAATAAGTCAGCGAGATACAGGATGGATGAGTTGTTTTTGTTCCGAGCATCAAGAAATATATGATGAAATTTTAATGTCATATAAAGTTTGTGAAGATCACGATATTCTTTTACCTAAGTTTGTATCTTATGGAGGATTTATTCTTTCACATACATCAAAACCAGTTATTCTAGAAGATCAAGATCTTGTGGATAAATTTTTACCACCATTACCAAGTGAGGAAGGTTGGCCACATATCTGGATGGATCCAAAAAGACCAATGATGTTTGGAAATCTTATCATGCCTTCTAGTTTTTATTATGAATTTAGATTAAAAATTCATGATGCGCTTATAAGAGCAAAAGAGAAAATTAAAAATGTTACCAAAGAATTTGAGAAATCTTTTGGGAGAAATTATGGTAATGGATTAATTCAAGAATACAAAATGGATAATGCAGATATAGGAGTAATTATATATGGAGATTTGGCTTTACAAATGGAACAAGCTGTAGATGATTTGAGAGATGAAGGCTATAAAGTTGGGATGGTAAAGCTTCGTCATTTTAGACCTTTTCCAACGGAAGATATTATTGAAGCTGCTAAAAAGGTGAAGGTTCTTGGAGTTATAGATAGAGCTACAGGATTTGGATGTCAAACTGGAGGTCCTGTGAGTTGTGAAGTTAAAGCTGCTCTACATGAAACTAAAGGAACTGCAACAGTATTACCAATAATTAATGGATTGGGAGGAAGAGAAGTTTCACTTGAACAACAGAAAAACCAATTAATAAAGTTAGTTAAATATAATGAAACTGGAGAACTTCCAAAAGATATGATTCATGGAACTCTCTGGGATGGTTTATTGGAGGTTGAATAAAGGAATGGTTAAACTAAAAGAAGCTTTAGAATCTTGCCAGGAAGAATATTTCCTTCCAGGGAATTCTTGTTGTGCGGGTTGTGGTTTAGAAATCGCTATTAGATGGGCAATAAAAGCGTTAGGGCCTAACACGGCTCTGGTAACGCCCGCTTCCTGCTTAAATGTTGTAGTAGGATTGTGGCCTAAAACTGCACCAAATTTTCCATTTACTAATATGGCTTTTGCAGCGGGTGCAGCTGCAGCAACAGGTATGTCTGCCGCATTTAAAGCCAAAGCATATAGATTTCCCGGTAAGGTTTGGAATGAGATGACGACAATTACATTTGCTGGAGATGGTGGTACTGCTGATATAGGAATTCAAGGTTTAAGTGGAGCAGCAGAAAGAAATTCTGACCAAATTTATGTATGTTATGACAATGAAGCATATATGAACACAGGCATTCAAAGATCTTCAAGTACACCACATGGGGCATGGACAAGTACAACTACAAAGGGAAAAGATCGTTTCAAAAAGAATCTTCCTGCAATTATGGCAGCTCATGATATGCCTTATGTAGCTACTTGTTCTATCAGTGAACCACTTGATTTATATGATAAATTTAAAAAAGCTAAATCGAT
>JABXKC010000088.1 GCA_013375495.1 Promethearchaeota archaeon | reverse complement strand
GTCACTGTAAAAAGCATTTGCATCTACTAACAGAAAACATCGAAGAATTTGAGAGCAGGAACATTAAGTTAATATCAATCGCAAGTGATAGTGAAAGACTACTAAGAAAATTTAAGGAAGAAAACAATTTTAATGTCGATATCATCTCTGATCGCGGAGCAAAAATAGCTAAAGATTACGATGTTTATTGGTTTGCTCCCGGTGGAGGAGGATCGTTAAACATTAAACAAGCAGTTCCTAGCAAGTTTCTGATAAACAAGGATAGAAAAATCGTATGGACTTACATTGGAAAAGATAAGACGGATAGGCCTTTGATAAAAATGATGACTACCATAATTGACGAAAAATTGTAAACCCCTTTATGGATGACTTATGTATATAAATAGTTGATACATGAGGACAACCTTGCTAAGGTTGGGGTATTTTGTTTTTTTAAAAAAGAATAGAAGTAATTAATAGGTATAAAATCCTTTCTTCGTTTTTTGGCCCAGATTACCATTATCAACTAAATCTTTTAAAGCTTGAGGAGGCTTGTCTTCTTCTAAGCCACTGTTTTTATAGTAGGACATTTCAATGTGATAAATCACATCCAACCCGATTTGGTCCATAAATTGGAAAGGCCCTATTCCCATACCCGTGAATATTCTCCATGCTTTATCCACCTCTTCTAAATCAGCATATCCTCCTGCCCAGATTTTCAAACATTCTTTTTTAATAGCGCGCCATACTCTATTAAACACAAATCCATAGCACTCTTTTTTAACTATTAAAGGTGTTATTTCAATACTTTCAACCCATTTTTTACCTTTTTCAAATGTCTCATCACTAGTTTTAGTCCCTCTCATGATGTCTGCCATTGGCATAGCAAAAAGGTCATAAAAATGGATATTCAACAATTTATTTTTTCGCTCTACGACATCCTCTAATTTAGAGACAGGGATTGACGAACTGTTCGTGGCAAGAATGGCATTAGGTTGAGCTGCTTCGTCAATTATCTTAAAAATTTCTCTTTTTAATTCTAATATTTCTGGAACTGCTTCAATAATTAAGTCTGCGTCTTTTACAGCGTCTTTTATGGATTCATGTGATGTTATTTCTCCTGAAGTTTTTTTTCTTTTCTTTAATTCAATGGAGAATTTTTCTAAATCCTCTACATTTGTATCGTATAAATGTATTGTATATTCTTTCATTGCCGTTTTCTCAGCTATTTGTTTACCCAAATAGCCAACGCCTATTATAGAAACAATATTTATATCTTCACTCATCGATAATCATTATTTTAATTGGTTTTAATAATCTTAATTTGAACGAGATCATATAATAATTTAATTAAACTAAAATTGAACTTGTGATTTAGATTGAGAGAGATAGAAGATTTGAAAAGTGTCTTAATAATAGGAGCAGGTACTATGGGGCATTCAATAGCTCAAGTATACGCTCAAGCTGGTTTTGAAGTAGATCTCGTGGATACACATCAAAAGAAACTCAACCATGCTTTAGATTTAATCAAGTCTAATCTTGCGGTATTAGCTGAATTCGATAGAGTGCAAAATGACGAAATTCCCGCAATAATCGAAAGAATACACCCAAAAACTGACCTAAAGGAAGCATCAGAGGAGAAGATGTTTGTAGTAGAAGCCGTAAACGAAAATCCCGATCTTAAGAAGCAACTGTTTGATCAACTATCTGAATTTTGTCTTGAGAATGCGATACTCGCAAGTAATACCTCAACTTTAGACATCTTTTCAATCATTAGAGGTATTAAGAATGTTCACCGCATTATTGCCCATCATTGGTTCGCTCCACCGCATATAATCCCATTAGTAGAAGTGGTACCAGGTAGAAAAACATCACACGAAACAGTCGAGTTTTCTGTTAACTTATTAAAAAGAATTGGAAAAGAACCAATTGTCATTGACAAGTTTCTTCCTGGTTACATAGTTAATCGTATTCAAACTGCTTTGTACGGAGCTATGTATGAATTACTCGCTAGGAATATTGCTACACCAGAACAGATTGATCTTGCTATCAGAACGACTTTAGGAATTAGATTACCAATTGTAGGTATCGCTCAATCTCAAGACTTTACAGGACTTGATTTAGTGTACGATATTCAGAAATCGAAGGGTGGTGTATTACCTTTAATCCAAGAGAAAGTAGATGCGAATCAACTTGGGGTAAAAACTGGAAAAGGATTATTCGATTATCATGGAAAAAGTGAGGAAGAAATTTTAAAAAAACGAGATATCTTATACCTAAAACAATTAGAATTCCTAGAAAAAAATACAGAATTTAAGCTAATTTAATATAATAAAAGGGTTAACTATACAAAAAACAAAAAAAATAGATTAAAACTTCTCAATTAGTTCTATAATTTGATCGCGATTGAATTTATCCATATTTTCAATAACTTTAATCAGTTCACTTAATATGTCTTTTATTTTATTTAGTCGATTTTCTTTTCTCTTCACCCGCTTCAAATATTTTCTGATTCGGGCCCTCATACCCCGAAAGTAATCGATTGCCTCTTCCTTTTCACTTAAATCTTTAATATCCATTATCATTTTTAATCTTAGATTCCTTCGGTGAAAAGGGTCTCCATATTTCTCTGGTGGTGCCATCTCTGAGAGAATCATAAATCGAGACGCCCATTTTTCTTTAAGGTCTTCAAGATATTTCTTTCCTAAGTCTGTTAGCTGAAAAAATTTTTGTGCACGACCTTCAATTGTTTCCTCATGAGTTTTGAGATAATTTAAATCTTGAAGTTTGTCAAGCACGTGGATTAAAGTTCCTCTTGGTAGTTTATAATTTTTCTGAAGCTGGTATCCTGTAATTCCTGATTCACTTTCATTTAAAATATTGAGAATCATAAAGTTTTTGATATTTTGAAAATCTTCATTAGTAAATGGGATTCTTGGTGGTCTGAAATGTCTTCTAAACCGAGGTGGAGGGATTAAAGGATTGAATGGGACATGATACCTATGGTGTGGATGATGTTTTCTTGGAGAGGAATGATAATTTTGAAATGGAGGATCATGGAATTCCCAGGAATGCCAATCTTGATCTTTATAGATTTTACTTTCATTTTTTTCTTTTTCATTCATTTTTAATGTCACCTTTTCTGACACATGATCATTTTGATCATATATGTTATATAAACTAGAGTATTTAAATGTGTCGATCTTGGTCACATTCTAGATACAAATTAAATACTTACATTTGATTTAATAAGTTCCGAATTTATTGGTACATTAATTCTTTTGAAGTTATTAACTAAAGCGTCCTAAATGTCAGTAATCGAATACTTATTCTCAATACTATGCCTTGATTAGCAATAAACCTTAACTTAGAACCTCCATAACTTATGTTCAACATTTTTCTATGCACCTCCGAAACAATATGGATACATAGGGAGTAGATGATAAGCTTGTAAATATTAAATATATTTCGAACCCATTTAATTGGGTTATTGATATTAAATTAAATATTATATTTAGGTAGTCAATAGTTTTACTGAATTCCGAAAAATTTAGTCATCGACTTCCACATTTGTGTCTAATTCTTCTGCTCGCTCAATAAGTATTTATTCAAGTTTATATCCAATTAATTATAATTAAACAGATTCGAAAATTTATTTTGAAAATTTAATTTATTACTGAAAAAAAGACTCTTCAAGGAGTTTAGATGAAAATGGTAGAAAAAAAATTAGCTTGGTATGAAGCGACAATAATTAAAGATATGATGGGATTGATGGGTGGCAGAGCTTTAAGAGGAGGCATGTCAACCTACATTTCATCTAAAATTTATCAAGGAAAAGCATCATTACTTCGAGTAGCTAACTTATTAGAGGCAACAATAGATCTAGAAGAAAGACGAGCGCTGATCATAACGGATTCTTTTACTCAAAAATTTGCTAAATATATAACAGAATACCTTGATAATATCAATATGGAATACAAAATATGGTCTGGTGCAGAGCCAGAGGCACCTATCCCAACAATCTACGAAGGAGCTAAGATTTGCGAGGAATTTAAGCCACAAGTGTTAATT
>JABXKC010000087.1 GCA_013375495.1 Promethearchaeota archaeon | reverse complement strand
GCTTGTTCTCTGGCAAAAGGTAACAATTCTTCCCTCGGTAAGACTTTATTCACGAGACCAAGTTCAAAGGCTTTCTGAGCAGTTATTTTATCCCCAAAAAAACATATTTCTTTTGCTTTTTGGAAACCTAATAAAAAAGGTAAAATGAAGGAAGCACTAAATTCCGGGATAATAGCTCTTTTAGAAAAATAAAATCCTAACCAAGCATCTTCAGCCATGTATATGAGGTCCGCTCCAGATAATGGCATTGTAATGGCACCACCTATTGCAAATCCGTTAATCGCAGCAATTATGGGTTTATTAAATTTCCAAAGCGCCATACATAATCTTTTCTGAGCGATATCCATTAGATCTATTTCCATTCTAATCTCTTTATGTATCTTTTCAAAATAATTTGGTTCAAAATATCCTCCGGATGAGAAGGCATTTGCTTCAGGATTTCCAGTGATTATTAGAACTTTTGCGTTCTTATCTTTTTCCATATCCTTTAAAACTGTAAAAATCTCTAAAAAAGTCACATGAGTAACAGCATTTCTTCTTTCAGGTTTATTTATGGTAATCGTACAAATACCATTTTCTTCTTTCTCATATAAAATATCTTCAAAATCTTCTATTCGCATGATTAGAATTAATAAAATATTTTTATATTGAATAAATTTTAAATTTTTGATAATTTAAATCTAAGTTTAAAATAATGTTAAGAATAAGGATAAAAATGAAATAAAGTATTCGTTAGAAATAATTTTTTTTGGTAAGAATATTATTCTCTTTCAATTGTCTCTTTAAAATTAAAAATAAGTAAATCAATTCATTTAAGTATCAAAGTATAAAAATGTTTGAAGAAATTTAGATTTATAGATAATAAATAATTTTTTAATTTTAAAATGGGGAAATAGTAAAATGCCTAAATTTAAACCTTTTCTTATGGAACGCTGGATGTCCAAGTTTGAACAGGA
Source organism: Promethearchaeota archaeon (assembly GCA_013375495.1). The sequence continues at coordinate 3,319 of JABXKC010000087.1, read as the reverse complement.
AGTTGATTTTAACCTATCCGAAAGTGGAGTTCACCCAATTTTGCTCAGTGAATTGTTGTCAGACGATCCTGATTACATTAACGATTTACTTGCTACTGATCTGAATTACCCACATGTTGAAGGTATTCCCGAATTACGGGAAAATATCGCAGCTCTATATGATGGAGCTACCACGAAAAACGTTCTAGTTACAACAGGAGCGATTGAAGCGAATTACAACGCAATTTGTACACTACTCACCCCAAATGATGAAATAGTTATTATGTTACCAAATTATATGCAAATTTGGGGTATTGCTCAGAACCAAGGTTTCAAAATAAAAACATTCCATCTACTTGAAGAAAATGGTTGGGCACCTGACTTAGTTGAATTAGATAAGGTTGTCTCCAAGAAAACTAAACTCATTGCCATCTGCAATCCTAACAATCCAACAGGTTACATCCTGAATGAGAATGAAATGGATAGTATAATTGCTATAGCAGATCGAGTTAACGCATGGATTTTAGCTGATGAAGTATACACTGGTGCTGAACGATTAAGAGATGATGAAACACCTTCCTTTTTTGGACGATATGATAAAGTGATAGCAATAGGTAGCATGAGTAAAGCTTATGGCTTACCTGGGCTTCGTATTGGATGGGCAGTTGCACCTACTGAAACTATAGAAAAAATTTGGGCACGACATGAATACACTACTATTAGTGCTACGATGTTATCAAACAAACTTGCTGCAATTGCGTTGTCTCCAAAGGTAAGACCACGAATTATTCAGCGTACTCGTAATTTCATTCGACAAGGATATCCTATTCTTCAACGATGGATGGATAGCCATGAAAATATTTTTAGCGTTATCCCTTCACAAGCTGCCGCAATCGCATTTGTTCGTTATCATTTAGACATCAATTCCACTGAATTTGCAGAACGCTTGCGTAAGGAGAAGAGTGTTTTCATTGTGCCAGGAGACCATTTTGGTATGGATAAATTTATTCGGATAAGTTTTGGATTACCACCAGATTACCTTACATCAGGACTTAATCGCATACACGAATTAATTATGGAAATAAAGAAATAATATTTATATATCTCAAACATACATAAAGGAAAAGTCCTGATAAAGAAGAACCGATTAAAAAAATAGAAATCAGTTTAGTGTTTAAAATCTCTTAATTTTTTATCTGAAATTATTAATAGAACAGGTAGAATACTATTTCTTCTAGTTTTAGTCATTAAAAAAGTTAAGTAAGACTTTTCCAATAACTCCTATACTGTATTGAATATCATCCTCGGAAATCCCGTAATGAGTTACAAAACGAACTTTCTCTTTACTTATATTAAAAGCTAGAACACCTTCTTTACCTAAATTGGTAATAACTTTATATAGGGGGATTCTATTTAAAAACTCCATGATAACAATATTTGTGTCAGGTTTATGGATTTTTATTGGCAGATCAAATTCTTCTAATCCCCTAGCAAGTAATTTAGCATTATTATGATCCTCCTCTAATCTTTTAATCCAACGAGGTTCAAGTGCCATCAATCCAAAAGCTGCTATTATTCCTGCTTGTCGCATCCCCCCTCCTGCCATTTTGCGGAACTTACGTGCCTTGGATATAAAATCTTTCTGACCCACGACTAATGATCCTACAGGGCAAGACAAACCTTTGGATAAACAAAACATTACACTATCAGCATATTTAGTAAATTGTGTAACTGGTAGATTCAGAGCTACAGAGGCATTAAAAATTCTTGCTCCATCTAAGTGAACTCTTAATTCATTCTTCTCCGCAAAAGTTTTTAAATCCTTTAACTTTTCTGGCTTAACTATTGATCCTCCATGAAAGTTGTGCGTATCTTCTACACATAATAGCGTTGTTGGTGGCTCGTGAATATCTTTTTTATCACGAATCAAATCTTGGAGTAGATCAATTGAAGGAGAACCTCTCTTCGATGGATATCTATTTATCATTAACCCTCCAAAACGAGCTACGCTGCCTACTTCATGCCCATAAATATGACTTAATTCCTCCAAGAGGATTTCATCTCCAGGAGTGGTTTGTGACAGAAGAGAAACTAAATTTCCTTGGGTGCCTGATGTTACGAGTAGAGATGCTTCTTTCCCCATCAATTTGGCAGCTTTTACTTCTAATTCGTTAACGGTAGGATCTTCTCCGAGTACATCATCTCCTAAATTAGAATCATCCATTAATTTTATAGCGTCCCACATCTCAGGAGAAGGTTTTGTTACTGTATCAGACCTTAAATCAATACATCTCATATGATTCCCAATCTTGTTTATTTCTTACTTTTAATAATCTAAGTAAATAAAAAATATTAAGAATTAAAACTAATAGAATTTTAAATGTAGTTTACGATCTGCAGGATGTTTACATTTATTCGGGAGAAGAAAAAAAAAGAAAATTATTATAATTTATTCTTACTAAGGTTTACAAACCAGGAATAGCTGTCCGTTTGTGAAGGATATCTAATGCCTTGGAAATAATTGTGATAATCACAAGAAAAATGACTGATACAAGGATATATACAGAGAGTGTGAGAAAAGTTTCTGAAATAATGTAATGTGCTTGTGCAAAAAGTTCCGATAATCCTATATAAATAACAAGGACAGTGTACTTAGGTAAATAAGCAGCTTCGTTAGACCATGCGGGAATTACACGACGTAGGGCCTGTGGCAATATGATATGCAAAACACCAGACCGACGAGACATACCAAGCGATTGAGCAGCTTCTAATTGTCCGCTACCAATGGATATAAGAGCCCCACGAAAGTATTCAGCTTGATAGGCGGCACTATTTAGGCCTAATGTAAGGATTCCAATTAATGTTATATGATCTAAAAAGACCATAGTTACAGTTCTTCCAAAGAGATTTGAGGTGACATATAAACTCCATCTCCCAATGGGGATATAAGGAAGACCTTGTGCCTGTAGGAAAGTGTTTATAGTGAAAGGAAGAAAATAAATAAAAAATAATTGCACAAGTAAAGGTGTACCTCGTACAATCTCAACATATCCAGTGGCAATCCGTGAAAGAATCCTTCCTCCATATTGGCGAAGAAGAGCGAGTAAAAGACCAAGAAAAAAGCCGATCAGAAGTGCCCAAACATATAACCACATAGTTCTTGCCAATCCAATGAGGATGCTATCCCAATATCCCAGTACTCGAAGAAAATCAACTAGCTCCTGAGGAAGTTGTTGGAAAATCATATTTTTTCATCTTCACTATATTCTTTTAAAAGTTCTTCATGATATCCGTATAAAATATTAATCTGTCTAAGAAAGTGTTTTACACGCTCGGATTC
>JABXKC010000086.1 GCA_013375495.1 Promethearchaeota archaeon | reverse complement strand
ATTAGTTACGGTTGCAATAATATTTGAATACGGTCTCTTCGGCACTATTTCAATTGTAATAATTTGGCCGATAACCATAGGTTTTATAGTGTGGGCAAGTTGTTACTTAAAAGGTCTCTCAAAATCTAGGAGATTTACGATAAATAAAGATTTTATTGAAATAGTTGTTCCTCATAAGCCTACTTTTCGAATCAAATGGTCTGAATTTGATTCTATTGTAATCACAAAACGAGAATCAATGTCAGCAGTACCATCTGGAGAGGGAGTTATATTAGGACCGAAATTTGTATACTTTAGCTTGACTTTCAAAGGAAAAAATGCAGATCGCAGCTATGAATTTGAGTCCGGAAAAGATTTTAAAGTGAGATCGAGAAAAAAAATGGTAATTGCTTTAGAACAACACGCTAAAGAAAGAGGAAAGGAGTTTATAGGGTATAAATGGAAAGACAAGAGGAAGGCAAAAAAGCAATCAAATAATCTTTAATTTAATCAATTAAGATATATCACACTCACTAGAAGATGAAAATTTTAACAGAAAAGGAAGAAAAAAATATTCAATTACCTCAGATGTTATTAAATTATATCTCCATTGATGAAAAAATACTCTTTCAATCAAATCAAATTTTAAATAAAACTCCCAAAGAAAAAAGCTATTTGCTAATCACTAATAAGAAAATTCACATTCACACATACAATTTTGAGCTTAGAAATGAATGGGTTGAAACTATTAATTTATTAGATATAAATTATGTTATTTTTAAAGCGATAAATCCCTATAAAAAAAAATACATTGGTGGTATAGAATTTATTTTTAATATACCAGATGTTTTCTTTACAGCATTGTTTAATGTTCCCGATATGGATTCTTTTCAGAATCTAGTTGAGTCTATTCTTTTTGAGTACACAGATATTAAAAAAAGATGGAATCAAATTAAGGAGAAGATTAATTTTAGAATTCCTCATTTGTTTAAAATATCACCCAATCAAACAATCACCGTGGAAAAAGAAAGAATTATATCTTCTGGCAATGTTCCTTCAACAATTGTGCCATTAGATGAGACAATTTCATTAAATTATGAGACCTCAAAAAAAAGATCAGATTTGAAAAAGAGAAGGTGGGATGAAAAATATGACGAAATTAACATTTTCTTAAACAGTTCAGATATTAACCTAGAATTTGGTCCATTAAGTAATTTTTCTGATTTATATGAATTTTTTTATTGCTATTTTTTTGTGTGGAAAGCAAAAAATGGATTTTTTTTTACAATGGATCAGTTGAAAGATTTGATTATTGAAACAAAAATAATTGATCAAACTCCAAAATATAAGGAGTTTGAAAAAGAATTTGAAGGGATGGAAATTGATTTCAAAACTTCATATAATGATACTTATCAAGAGATTCAAAACTATATAGACTCTGATGAAAAGATAATGTTATATTATCTACCTAAGAAAACACCAAAACATACAATTTATATTTTTACTAATAAAAAAGTTATTTTTAAGTATTCAAGAAGATATGATATATCTTTGTACAGTAATATTGGAGCTATAGCTCGTCATAATGCAAAGCAAAAAACTTATGGAATTTCACTAGGATTAATTAATCCCTTACAATGGATTCGATATTTTAATAAATATTCAATAAATATTTTAAAAATTCCTAACGAAAATAACCTCTTTGAAAAATTAAAGTATTTAATAGAAAAAATGTAATTTATATTTTATCCTTTCAAAATCTTTATTCTTAATTCTTTTATTTTATCTATTTCAGATTTTTTCTTTTTGGTTTTGGTTTACATCCTTGAGAGATAGAAGTTTCATAGAGAGCTATTTTACTAAAATTTAATTATTTTTAATTTTATAAAAGCGTTTGAGCAAAGAGTTTTATCTTATCCTTTACGATTTTTTCAGAAGTCATTCGTTTGTCTCCCACATCTAAATCAATGAGAAGCATCGGGATTCCTACTTCGTCTCGTAAAGCTTCCCTTAGTATTTGAGGGACGCTTCCAAATTGTTTGCATCCTATATGAGAAGTAAAAACATAACAATCGGCTGAAAAATCCTTTGCTAATTGAACACACTCATCTATGAAAGAATAATAAAATTCTGCAGATTGCTTTACCATTGGTGCTTCCATAGTTTTAACTGCCATCCCATTAAGCATTGTCTCTAAATCTGAAGTAGTATCAATAGGTTCTGCAAAGTTATAATTGAAAATAAATTAATTACCTAATTGGCGCAACCAAAATTAAAGAAAAAAAAGAAAGTTTAAGTTATTAAGGACTGTGAGTACCATCGCCATCGTAAATTGTCCAGCTAAACGTATCAACAATATGTTGTCTGGCATCGGCAGGAGCACCAGGTGAAGTACAGTGAGAATTCCCTGCATTAAAATTTACCTCATCCTGTAAAGTTAAACTCGACCACCCGAGTAACAAGCTGTCATAATTAGCAGTCGATAATGTAACGCCATTAAACATAACAGCCATGTTATATACTTGCGATACATTCCAAGTTCCTAAATCTTGATCGAAGGAGGACGCTCCAGAGAACATATATTGCATATTTTCTACATTGGAAACATCCCAATCACCTATATCTTGATTAAAATTATCAGCTGAAAAGAACATATAACTCATATCCGTCACACTTGATACATCCCAATCCCCGATATCTTGATTAAAAAAGGAAGCGGCGAAAAGCATCCAACTCATATCTGTAACGCTCGAGACATCCCAGTTCCCAATATTCTGGTTAAAGTAATCAGCATCACTAAACATGTAGCTCATATCTGTGACACTGGATACATCCCAATTGCAAATGTCTTGATTGAAAGCTTGAGTAGAATCAAACATATAACTCATATCTTTTACATTCGATACATCCCAACCTTCGATACTTTGATTAAAGGAAGTCCATTGGAACATATGACTCATGTCTTCAACATTCGATACGTCCCATTCATTGATATTTTGCAAATTATCAGATTTTAGGTTATGGCACGAAGTAAAAGCTAATCTCAGACTTAATGTATCGGTCAAATCTAAAATATCGGTTGCGATTATCTCAAGATTTTCGCATCCATAGAAATAACCTCCGGAATTGCCTAACCGAAGACTACCCCATTGTTTTATATCAATTAGTTTTAATCTATCACCGTCATTGTTAAAACTCCAACCGATGATTGTCCCAGTTATATTCACGGTATATACTCCTTCTGATGCATAGGTGTATGTGGTTTCTGCTTGATCCCAACTCGTCACAATATCCTGAGTTCCATCACCCCAGTCAACTTTGAAATAATATGTTCCAGACGATTCAAGAGGTAATTTCACTTGATTGCTATTACTGGAACCAGAACCTGTTAATGTCGTATTCCAAGTAGATACAAATGGGATTCCTGTAATAGATCCATTTCCATTTCCTCCACCAGGAGGTTGCATAAAAATAAATAATAATCCAACGGAAATCCCAGCTACAATTATAATTGTGACGATTATGGCAAGACTTTTTTTCTTATTCATTTATACCATCTTTTATATTTTAATGTTAATTTAATAATTTTATTCATTTATACCATCTTTTATATTTTAGTGTTAATTAAGGAGTATTCAATTTTCCTCTCTCTTATGGATATAGTTGTGAAAATTTCATGAAAGTTTCACTATATGAAAGATATTTGAAAGTTTTGGAAGTTATTTAGAATGATTATTTTAACATGATCCAAGTGTAGTACTTTATTCTATTACTTACAAAAGAGTCTGAGCAAATAGTTTTATCTTATCCTTAACGATTTTTTCAGATGTCATTCGTTTGTCTCCCACATCTAAATCAATGAGAAGCATCGGGATTCCTACTTCGTCTCGTAAAGCTTCCCTTAGTATTTGAGGGACGCTTCCAAATTGTTTGCATCCTATATGAGAAGTAAAAACATAACAATCAGCAGAGAATTCTTTTGCTAGATGAACACACTCATCGATGAAAGAATAATAAAATTCTGCAGATTGTTTTACCATCGGTGCTTCCATAGTTTTAATGGCCATCCCATTAAGCATTGTCTCTAAATCTGAAGTAGTATCTATAGGTTCTGCAAAGTTATAATTGAATATATCAAATAAAATTGACATCCCTAATTCACGATCCAACCACTCGCATAGAGCTAAATCGAAAAAAATGATCATATAGGGCCATATACTTCGAATTTTTTCTTCTCCAGCGTGATGTTCTTTTAAGGTATATCTTTGTTTTGCTACGCTTAGCATTTCTTCATAGAATGAAATTTTTTCTGGGCGCCCAGATAAGTATATAGCGGCAGCGGCAGCCATGGCATTGAACATATTTTCAACAGGACAAGGTAATGCTTTTTTCAATTCAAATATCTCCATTTGCATGCTAAAAATTTTGTTTTCAATTTCTAAAGCTCTCCGTAGCTTGTCATAATCGGGTTCTTGTCCAATTACTTTACCTAATTCTTCTAAACCTAATTTAATTTGTTCCCCTAGGTAA
>JABXKC010000085.1 GCA_013375495.1 Promethearchaeota archaeon | reverse complement strand
AGTACAAATCCCACTTTATATATAATGGTAATCGATGGCTTTTCTCAAGCAGAGAGCAACTTTCAATTAAATTATAATAAGAAGATTTAAACTCTTTTCGAATCGTTTATATCTCAAGGAATATGTTGTAATAGAATCCTTTCAAGGAGGTTTTTAAATTGAATAATGAACATAGTGAAGGAATTATAATTGATGAAGAATTAGATACTCGTGGTTTATATTGTCCAGAACCATTATTCGAAGTGAGAAGTTTAAGTGAAACTCTAAATCAAGGGCAATGTTTTAAAGTTATTGCAGATGATCCTGCTGCAGAAGAAGATCTTAAAAGATGGGCTAAAAGAACTGATACGAAGGTTGTGGAATTTAGCAAAGATGGTGATGATTTAATTTTTATTTTTAAGAAAATGAAATGAAAAAAAAGGAAGAAAATATGAGTGCTTATTTAGATTACCAAGCAGCAAAACCAGTGGATCCTCGTGTATTTGAGACTATGAAACCTTTTTTCACTAGAGATTTTGGAAATCCATCTTCATTACATAATTATGGATATAAAGCTACTAATTCTTTAGAAGAAGCTCGGCTTAAAATTGCTGAGTTTATTAATGCTCCAAGTCCAGAAAACATTATTTTTACTTCTGGAGCTACTGAATCAAATAATTTAGGGGTAATCGGTGCATCTCTCAGAAATCAGAGAAAAGGAAATCATATTATTATCTCAGAGATTGAACATATTTCGATATTAAATATTGGTAAATATTTAGAGAAACAAGGATTTAGAGTTAGTAGAGTTCCCATAGACAGATTTGGAACAATTAACATTAGTAAATTAGAACGCTTAATAACTGATGAGACAACATTAATCTCGATTTCTACAGCTAGTAATGAAATTGGAACACTTCAGCCTGTTGAAGAAATTGCTGAACTTGCTCAGAAGAAAAACATCTGGTTTCATTCTGATGCTGTAGCAAGTGAGAGTACTATCCCTATTGATGTACAAAAAGTTCCTTTTGATTTATTGACTTTATCTTCGAATGATATCTATGGGCCAAGGGGTGTAGGAGCTTTATATCTTAAGAAAGGCGTAAGAGTGAACCCTATCATTATAGGAGGGGGTCAAGAGAAAGGCATAAGATCTGGATCTGAAAATATGCCTGGGATAATAGGATTTGCTAAAGCAGCTGAAATAATGAAGGTCGAAATAAATGAAGAAGCTGCTAGATTAAAAAGTCTTAGAGATAAATTAATTAGGGAAGTTTTAAAGATACCTAAATCATATTTAAATGGGCATCCTGAGAAAAGGACGCCCCACAATGCTAATTTCCGATTTGATTATATTGAAGGTGAATCATTACTTCTATCCTTAAAGGATGAAAAACTGGAGGTGGCAACAGGTTCTGCCTGTTCTTCAAAAACTCTAGAACCCTCCCACACACTTATTTCGTGTGGATTACTACATGAGGAAGCACATGGGAGTTTATTATTAACTTTAGGAAGATTTACCGAAGAAAAAGATATTGATAAAATATTAGAAGTCTTACCTGGAATAGTAAGAAGGTTAAGAATTTTATCACCACTTACGCCTTCAGATTTATTAAAAAAATTACAGAAGGAGGAAAATTAAATGAGTGTACATAAATATACTGATAAAGTAATGGACCATTTTCGGAATCCACGAAATGTAGGGGCAATTGAAAATCCTGATGGATATGGTAAGGTTGGGAATCCTGTTTGTGGAGATTTAATGGAAATATTCATAAAAGTAGGGAAAAATGACAAAGGGGAAGATATCATTGATGATATTAAATTCAAAACTTTCGGTTGTGGGTCTGCAGTATCGACTTCATCAATGGTAACTGAAATGGCTAAAGGAATGAGACTTGATGATGCATATAAGATTACTCGAAGCGATGTAGCTGAGGAATTAGACGGTTTGCCTCCAATCAAAATGCATTGTTCAAATCTAGCCGCAGATGCATTAAAAGCTGCGATAAATAACTATCGTGAGGGAACAAAGCCAGAAGTAGAAGTGGTTACTTCATGTCAGCTAGACGTGCGAGTAATACTCGGTGTCGATGAGTTCAAGGGGAAAGGAGTCCATACGGAAGTTCCTGATCTCGAAGAACTAAGGGAGAAGAGAACGTTGATTATTGATACAGGGGACGATTCTTTAGAATTAGCACTCAAATTAACTGAATATACAGGTAGAGTAATAGTGGTTACTTCCGCAAAAGAGATCCCCGGAACTGTGGAAATCGCAAAAAAATTGAAACAATCTGATGTAAAAATCGTGCAACAATCAGAACTTAATGAAATTAAAGGGGAGTTAGATGAAGTTGAAAAGGTTGTCATCCATGATTTCGATGAAGACGAAAATTATGAGCTTTTTGTGGACGCCGTAATAATTTTAGATTATAGAGGTTAATTTTTTTTATTTATCTTTTTTTAAATCTATTTTAAATACTATTTAAAAATAAGAACGGATTTGATAGTATTTAGAGAGAATTATTTATGCATGGATTCTAAGACGTAATCAGTAATATATTTAGCTTCTTTATCCATTTGGTTTTTAAAATTTACATAGCGAAAATTAAATACACACAGTGGACAAGAAGAGACAATTTCTTTAGTTTCTATCTGATCAAATAATTCCTTACCTATTTTTATACATATATTACTGTCAACACCTCTGATTCCTGAGCCCGCACCGCAGCAAGGAGTATCTTTCGGATCATCTGTTATATCATTAACAGTTAAACCGCATTTTTTTAAAAGATCACGTGGTTCCTCAAAGAGAGGGCCACTTTTGTATTTTCTTCCAAGTCGGCAGGGATCATGGTAAGTTATGGTTTTGTTTAAGGGATTGAGCTTTATTTTACCTTCCTTTTCTAAATTGTAGATCACATCAACTATGTGTCTCACATTAACATTAAAATCTTCAAAATATTGAGGATAAACTTTATCGAAGGCATATAAACATCCTCCACAGGTAATTATAAGGGTTTTCACACCGATTTTTTTAAATAGTTCGATGTTTTCTTTAAATATCTTTTTTGCTAAATCCAGTTTTCCTGCGGAATAAACATATTCTCCACAGCAAGGTTCTTTTTCTAAGATTTTAAAATTATAATTTGCAAGTTTTAGAATTTCATAGGGAGCACTTGCACTTTCATTGATCCGGAATGATGACATACAGCCAAAAAAAAGTAACGTGTCAGATTCTTTCTGTTCAAATATTTCATCCTTTCTATATTGCTCTAGCAACCAATCTAACCGTTCTTCGGGAGTTCCTCCAACCGAGTTTTCTTTTTCAACAATTCCTTTGATAATTTTATTATGAATCTCCAAAGGTGCTTTATTCTGCTCGACTAATTTAATTTTTGCTGAATGAATAATCTCCGATATTTCAATTTCCTGTTGGCACGTTAAGTCACATAATCCACATAATGTACAAGTATAGAGACTAATACGTTCTTCTTCGGAGATCTTATCACCAGAGAACACTTTTTTAGCTATTTGTAATCTTCCGTTTGGGGATTTTAATAGATCATTAGTAACTTTATAAGTATCACATACTTCCAAGCAACTCTTACAATCTTTACATGAATTTATTTTAAATATTAAATCATTAACGTCCATTTCAATATCACTTATCTTAATATTTGATTATATACTAATTTTTCTAACTTATAATAGCCAAATTTAAATAAATCGCTTTATAAGAATATTTTAAGTTATCAAAAGCATGATAAATGAATTGGTAATTTTTATGAAAAGGGTGTTAATAGTAGGTGGTGTAGCGGGTGGTGCTTCTGCTGCTGCTAGATTAAGAAGATTAAGAGAAGACTTCGAAATAGTTATGTTGGATCGAGGTCCATATGTATCATTTGCGAATTGCGGATTACCTTATTATGTAGGGAATATAATAAAAAATCGTGAATCTTTAGAATTAGTGACACCAGAAAGATTCCTCGAGAGATTTAATATTGATGTTCGAGTTAATAATGAGGTAATTTCAATCAATAAAGACAAAAAAAATGTTAAAGTAAAAGATTTAAAGCAATTAAAAGAATACACTCTTGATTACGATTATTTAATCCTATCAACTGGGTCAAAACCAATAGTTCCTCCATTTGTTGGGCTTGATAATGTTCCTTATTTTACAATATGGACAATTCCAGATGCTATAAAAATACGTGACTATGTTGAAAAGTCTTATATAAAAAAAGCAGTTATCGTAGGAGGAGGATTTATTGGATTAGAAATGGCAGAAAATTTAATGGAGAAAGGAGTGAAAGTCAAAATCGTTGAAATGTTAGATCAAGTTATGCCACCAATTGATAAGGAAATAGCACAATTTATTCATCAAGAACTAATCTTAAATGGAGTTTGCTTGGTTTTAGAAGATCCTGTAGATTCTTTCGGTAGAACTGATAAAGATAAACCATTTGTTAAAACAAAAAGTGGTCGTGTGGTAGAAACAGATTTAGTTATTTTATCTATAGGGATTAAACCAGAAAGTGAACTTGCTAAAAACACTGATTTAAAAGTAACCGACAGAGGTTATATTATTGTCAATAATAGAATGCAAACATCCGATCCAAGTGTTTATGCTGTAGGTGATATCGTCCAAGTTAATCATCTTCAGACTAAAGAACCAATTTCTGTTGCATTAGCAGGTCCTGCCAATAAACAAGGAAGAA
>JABXKC010000084.1 GCA_013375495.1 Promethearchaeota archaeon | reverse complement strand
CCTGTAGATACTGAAACTAAATTGGAAAGAATGAATCTGAGAATGATGATGGATAACCATGCCTTACCAATGGGACCTTCTGGAATAACAGAACGAATTGAAATTACTGAAAATACAAAAGTTCATCCTCAAGTGGATTATTGTGTTTCAGATACAGATCTAAAAGCATCTGAAGCAGTTTCAGAAAATCTTTATTTTAAAGGACATGTACCTGAGTCTACGATAAAGCGAGTCTTTTCCGCAGGACTTCTAGGTGAGAAAAAAAGGCGTAGGATTGTTCCCACACGCTGGACAATCACAGCCGTGGATGACATTATTTCAAAAGCCTTGATAAAAGAAATCAAAAAATTTCCAGAAATAAATGATTACCAGATTTTTGAAGCAACTTATCTTGATAACCATTTCAAAATTTTACTTTTTCCAGGAAAATTCATTTATGAAATGAATGAAGTATGGGCTCCCAATACATTATGGAACATTTCTCTTGATGGTAGAAATCGTAATTTAAAACCTCAAATAATGACTGATTTTGAATTTTACCGTGGAAGAAAATCCTATGCAAGTAATATTACAGGAGCGTATTACGCAGCAAGAAAATCAGTTTGTGAGTATCTCTTTAAGATAAGAAAACAAGCACGAGTTTTAATTTTTCGAGAAGTTTCTGGTGGTTATGTTGTGCCCCTTGGGGTTTGGGTTATAAGAGAAACTGTAAATAATGCTATGTTTACAACTGATCCAATTAAATTAGATAATTTTAATGATTCAGTAAAGGCAATGGCAGATGGGTTTATGGTTGATTATAAATATTGGAAAAAAAGTAGTAAATTAATTAACTTCATCAAGACTCAAAAGACATTGGATACCTTTTTATAAATCCCAATACTCTATTTTCTAAGTTTTGTTAATCATTTTAAATAATTTGAGGTTTTAAAAAAATGGTAGTTGATGTTCATTTACACCCATGGTGTAAAGAAGCTCACTATGGTGATAAGAAAAAGATTGCAGATTTGATGAGTGGCAACAATCCTCGTAAGTTAAAAGGAGCAATGCGCATGTTAAATGCTATAATGGAACAATATACATTAGAAGATTATATAGCAATAATGGATAAGTTCAATATAAATAAAGCTGTCATCGTAGCTTATGATATAACTACAGCATATGGATTTGTTATGGCGACTAATGAAGACATTGCTGATTTTGTAAAGAGATATCCCGATAGATTTATTGGATTTGGGTGTATTGATATTCCTGCTAAAAGTGCTATGGATCAGCTTGAATATGCTATTAATTCTTTAAACTTAAAAGGTATTAAGCTAGTTCCACCGGTTCAAAAATTTGATTTTTCTGATAAGAAGTATGATTCGCTTTGGCTTAAAATGAGTGATCTGAACATTCCTCTATGGACTCATGGAGGCCATCAGACTTCTTTTTATGGTTCTATTGCAAAATATGGGCATCCCTTATTAATAGATGATCTGGCCTTGAGACATAAAGATTTAACAATTATAATCGGTCATATGGGAGTACCTTGGATGTGGGATGCTTGGTCTGTAGTATTAAGACATGAGAACGTTTACATCGACATATCTGCTTATCCTAACTTTTATAACTGGTTTCCTTGGGACGCATTTATTACAGAAAATCTATCCCATAAGATACTCTTTGCTTCAGATTATCCTTTAATACACTATAGCCAAATTTTTAATGCATTTGAGAAAGTCAAAATTAGTGATTCCCTCAGAAAAGCAATTTTAGAAAAGAATGCTATTAAATTATTAAATCTATGAAGATAACTTGGTTCTATAGATTATGAACTAGTTAAAATATAATTCAAATTATTTTTCTTTTATTTTTACACAAGGGTAGATATTTCATTTTTAATTCATTAAAAGTCTAAAAAACAATTATTAAGATCTGTTAATTGGATTAGAAAGGTTTTTATTTATTCTAGACATATTTTTTATTTAAAATTTTGAATCGAAATCTAATTAGTTAAAAAAGTATATTAAAAAAAAAGGGTAAGAAAAGTGTCATCAAAACCAAAGGTATTTTGGGCGCCTCCTAATGAGGTTTTCTACTTATCTAATCCACTTCATAATGATAGAAAAAATATGAAAACAAATAATTTAGTTAAAACACGATTAATCTTAGATAAAATCTTGGACTTCATCAATTCTGGTGATAATGTAGGAATAAAAGTACATGTAGGAGAAGCTCACAATACTCGCTATTTACGACATGATTATGTTCGTGAAGTTATTGAAGCAGTCAAATCAAAAGGAGGAATTCCTACACTTATAGAAACCCAAGGAATAGGATTGTCTGTAAGACCAGTAAAAATTAAAAAAGATTTCATTGTTAGTTTAATGCACAGAACAAATAAAGAAGACCATGAAAAAATTTCCTGTTTACATGGATATAATGAATCTTTGATAGGAGCTCCTCTGAAATTTATTGATGGTGATAAAGGAGCTTACCAAAAAAACGTTAAAATAGATGGAATCCACTTTAAAGAAGTTTCAGTTGCGGCTGGGCTCTTTGAATATGATAAAATGATTTCTGTATCACATTTTAAAGGTCATCTTCAAGGTGCATTTGGCGGAGCATTAAAACAACTAGGGATGGGGTGTGTAGCCACACGAAATAAGTTTATGGCTCATTTTAGAGGAAATCTTATAGTGAATTCACAAATATGTAATATTTCTAAATGTAATCAGGAGTGTATAGAAGTTTGTCCTGTAAATGCAACTAGGATAGAAAATGAATCTGTAGTATTGAACACTTCTACTTGTATAGGTTGTCTTGGATGTGTGTATCGTTGTCCTGTACTTGGAATCTTACCAACGCCTCTTAGAAGAAGTAAACAGTTCATAGAGCGCGTAATGGACAATGTTGCTGCTGTTTTAGCTTCTTATAGTCCAGAAAATATTCGTTATATTAATTTTGCCTTGGATGTTACACTAGCGTGTGATTGTATTACTAACGCTAGTGTTCCTATAGTTCCTGATCTTGGAATTTTTGCCTCAAATGATCCTGTTGCTATTGATAAAGCATGTATCGATGCGGTAACCAATGCTCCAGGAGTTCCAATTTTAGATGAAAATGGAGAATGGTCAGAGCCCCTCCCTTCCGGAGTTGAGAAGTTTAGTACAATGCTTAAGAATGTAAATCCGTCTTGGCAATTAGATGCTGCCGTTAAAAATAAACTTGGCTCTATCGACTATGAGCTTGTAAAAATATAACTAATATAAAATTCTTTTTTTTAATTTTCAACAAAGATTATCATAAAAGTCTTTATCGCTTAACGTTAGGACCAAGGAGAGTACTTTCTTCAGTTATAGAATTTCAAAAGAATATGGTTTCGCTAAAAGTATTCCTTGAAACCTTAGGAATGATGTAGAGGATATTTAAAATTCATAGGGCTTCACTAAGGAAGAATTCAATACACTATCTGAATAATTATTCATTTAAACAATTTCATATAGCTTTAACCTTAAAATCAGTTTGTTTTTAATTTAGCTAATATTAGTTTGTATAACATTTTCATAGTATAAGTGATTAGTAAAATGACTAGTAAACCTATAGTGTATTGGGCTTCTCCAACGGAGGTTGCAGCATTACCAAATACAGCTAAAAATATGGTTACAAATAATTTAGTAAAAACTCGCTTTGTTTTAGATAAAATTTTAGATCATATTAGCCCCGGTGATAAGGTGGGAGTAAAAGTTCATGTTGGAGAAGCACAAAATACACGATATTTACGTCCTGATTTTGTAAGAGAAGTTGTTGAAGCGATTAAATCTAAGGGAGGTAAACCTACACTTATTGAAACTCAAGGGAGAGGAAATAATATAGAAAAAATAGATATAAATGAAGAATATTCTATTTGTGTTGGACATCGGAAAAAAGCTACAGATCATCTTAATATTGCACATCTTCATGGATATTCTGAATCTATTGTAGGAGCACCACTGTATTTCATTGATGGGGAACAAGGGATTGATAGAAAGATTGTAAAAGTGCAAGGAATTCATTTTAAAGAGGTATCAGTAGCTGCAGGACTTTTTAAATTCGATAAACTTGTTGTTATTTCTCATTTTAAAGGTCATCCCCTTGCAGGATTTGGAGGTGCATTAAAACAACTTGGAATGGGATGCGTTACCAAGCATAATAAAATTAAAGCTCATTTTGATGGAGATTTTGTTGTTAATACAAAGAGATGTGATATTACCAAGTGTAACCAAGAGTGTATAACCTCTTGTCCAGTAGAGGCAATCAAAATAGAAAATAATCTCGCTGAAATTAATCATTTAATATGTCATGGTTGTTTTCGATGTAGTATTAAATGCCCTGTAAAAAGGGCAATAAAAGCGCCTCTCAGAAGAAATAATGATGATTTTGTAGAATGTTTCATAGATAACGCTGCAGCTGTTTTAACTTTTGGTGCGGAAAAGATTAGATATATTAATTTTGCTTTTGAAATTCCATTAATGTGTGATTGTATATCTAATGCTAGCGTACCAATTATTCCTGATTTGGGCATATATGGTTCTTCTGATCCCTTAGCGATTGATAAAGCCTGTGTTGATGCGGAAACAGATGCTCCAGGACTCCCTTTTCTCAATAGAGATGGAGAATGGACTAAACCAATTGACCGAGGGGTTGAGAAGTTCAAAGCATTAAACCCAATTGTTGATACCAAATGGCAAATTAACGCTGCTCTCAAAAATCAACTTGGCTCTATAGAATATGAACTAGTGAAAATTTAATTACAATATTTTTTTATATTTCTAACTTATAATTTCTTCATTTTTTTGTTTATTTAGTAGATCACCAAAAAGATTAACTTTCCCACTAATAATTCCACGTGAGAGATACATAAATGGTGTATCTATAACACCAAAGAACCATTTAGTTAAAATCTGCCCCCAAATTATCGACCAAATGGGCAACAAGCCACCAAAAGCGATACTTACGAAAATAATGCTATCCAATGCTAATGTGGGGATATCACTAAATACATTTCTCAACCATAGATTTCTATCTTTAGTTAACTTTTTAAATTTGGCAAATA
>JABXKC010000083.1 GCA_013375495.1 Promethearchaeota archaeon | reverse complement strand
CCTTCTCTGAAATGCTGTAAATATACTTACCTATAGAGTTAATAGTTCGCGCGACGTTAGGGGGACAACACGCACAACGAAACCATTCAAATCTTTTGTCATTACCGCGTGAAACTAATGGATTGTCGTATGTGTATTCAATTCCATCAATTGATTGCCCAACCAGCATTGCGTTATACATTAATAACTCTATTAAATCTGCATACTTGCAATTGCTTGTTATTTGGAGCATTCGCAGATTCCACATCATATTACCAATCGCTGCACAAGTTTCAGAATAAGAATCTTCGTTCTTTAAAGCAAAATCCTTTTTAAAGCCCTCAGCACCCCTTTCAGACCCAATTCCGCCAGTGATATACATCCTGGCTTTAACCATCTTTAACCATACTCTTCTTAGTGCGTGTAATAACTTCTGATCTCCCGTTTCAGAATATAGATCTGCCATTCCGCAATATAAATACATAGCTCTAACTGCGTGACCAACTGGTTCGATAATTTGTCTAACCGGTACGTTGGATTGATTGAAATTCCCGTTTAAATACTCTTTTAAAAGTATTAATTGATCTTTTAGAGTGAGCTTCGAAACCCATTCATTGACCTCGGGTTTTTTCGCAGTAATATCGAGTGGTAATTCAACTGCTTTCTGGTATTCTTTATTTTTTTTCTCTGCCAAATTAAGGGTAGAAATCATGCCTAAATATTGGTTTATAGCAAAAGTTTTGAAGTTAGGAATATTTCCCCTTCGATTAATAAATTCTTCAGCTAACCTTAAGTATTTTGAATTTTCTGTAATTCTATATAGCTCGATTAATGCCATTTCGATTTCTTCATGACCTGGAACATCTTTTCTTTTTCCACCGAGAAATAAGTTCACAAGCAAATCAGCGAATTTGATGGCCACCTCTAATAATTCTATACTTCCAGTTGCTTTTTGATGAGCAATAGCAGCCTGAATAAGATGACCTGCACAATATAATTCGTGCATTATATAAATATTCGTAAATCTTTTGTGGAGAAACCTTGTTGAGTAGAATGTATTAATATATCCATCTTGAATTTGAGACTTCTTAATTAAATCAATGATCTCATTAACTTTTTTTTCTAAATCAGCATCTTTATGCGTGTATAAGATATTGCTTGCTGCTTCAAGCCATTTATATAAATCGGAATCGAAATAAAACTCACCGATCTGAACTCCCTTTTTAATTCCTGAAGCAACTCTAAAATTGTCTATGTGAAAATCCTGCTCCAATTTTTCATATTGATGTTGAATTGAAATTTCTCGATTGATTTTTTGCCTTTTTGACCAAAAGTCGTCGTAAATATGAACGCATTCAAACGAAATTAGCTTTAGTTTATTAAAAGGGCGTTTATTTATGTTAAAAGTCATCTTTGAAAAACGGTTTTTTGAAAAATATAGAAAGAATAATTAAGAATAGAAAATAAAATATTTTAATTATCCAATCCAATGAAGTGAAAATCAAATATGTCTGATATAACTTATTTTATCGGAATTATTCTTGCTCTCATAGCGGGGATTATCGTTCAAATTGGAGTTCTCATTCAAAAATATGTCATTAACAAACACTCTAATGACCCCAAATTTATCAGAAGTCTTGTTAAAAGCCCACTATGGATTCTAGGATTACTATTACAAGTTATAATAGGAGGACTTGGCTTTTATTTTATAGCAATTATTTTAATAGGTCCCGCTTTAGTTCCTGGCCTAATGGCAGTAGGTTTAATTGTACTTGCAGTAGGTTCCATTAAAATTTTAAATGAAAAACTAGGAAAAGAAGAAATAATTGGAATTTTACTAATGATAGCTGGTGTTACTTTACTTGGTTTGAGTGAACTAACGATCGATGTTTTTACATTTAATATTTTTGATTCTGGTTTCATATTTAGAATAATTGGTTTTTCTATAACATTTCTTTTTCTAGCAACAACTCTTGAGATAATTCGTAGAAAATACGCTAAAAATAAAGGTTTATTATTGGCAATCGAAGCAGGCTTAATTCTTTCTCTTAATACAGTGTGGGCTAGCCCCGGGAGTACAGTCGTAGCTCATATAGTTGATGGGGTTATTGTAGAAGAAGAGATCATATTCGGTATTATAATACTTATCGTTATTCTCCTAATTGTAGCTCTTGGGATCACTGTGGGACAAATTTCGCTTAAGTATGGTCAAGCCAATGTATTGGTTCCATTAACTAATGTTCCAATTCAGGTCATACCTGTAATAGCTTTTTTCATTGTATTCCTATCGATGCCACCAAATGCACTTTCTTTAATCTTCGTGATGATTGGATTCGCATTAGTAATAACTAGCTCTTTTTTACTTGCCAAAAAACAAGCTATGTTTGAGCCGATCAGTAATTAAACCAGTTTAAATAAACTAATATTTTTGCTCATTTCATTTGATACAAGAACATTAAATTCCCCTAAATATCTAATGTGCTTCTGGATTTTTATTAAAAATTTTACATAATAAGAGGAGGATTTGAAAATCATTGAAAAGTTTCTCCATTACTATCAGTTTCCTCAAAGAATTCTTTCCTCAATTTTTTAATAGTTCTTTTCTTTTTAAAATGAAAAAATGTAAATCCCAACAAAATACTTAATGATATAGTCCCAACGATAAGAGAGATTACAAAAACAAGGTTTAAAGGTGTAAAACCTGCTGATGGTAAAATGAAATCTACTAATAATCTAATAAATTGATATTCCGTGTTTCCAGTAGACACTACAACAAGATTTAAATCAGGAATTACTACAATATATTGTTGGTTAGACCCTCGCGCAGTATACGCATTTAACCAATTATATATCCACCACTGGTAACCATATCCTGAACCATGACTTTGGTCAAACTCAACATCTATAAAAGATGTGGTAGCTTCAGCTACCCAGGAAGCTGGAATAAGTTGAGTACCATTCCAAGTTCCATTATTTAAATATAAAAATCCAAATTTAGCCATGTCTCTTGGCGTGAGATGTAACAAAGTACCTCCAATTGGAATCCCTTGCCTATCCAAATTCCAAGAATACTCAGTAATATTTAGGGGATCAAAAATTCTTGTTTTTGCATAATCAAGAGTCCCATTAGGGGTTTCTCTGTCAAGAATAGCTGATAATAAATGTGAACCACCTGTATTATAATTCCACACCTCTCCTGGTTGATGTACCATTGGTTGATCAAGTACATATTGTACCCAATTATAGCTAAATGCCATCTGATAATAATCTACTTGGTCTGTCCATGCTATACCACTGGTCATTGTTAATAAATCTTTAATAGTTATAGCCTCTTTTCGATAATCCATATTGTCGAATGTTCTATTTGGAAAGTAATCAAGTACATAATCATCAAGTCCACTAATATAACCTTCCTCTAAAGCAACACCAATAAGTGTAGATGTAAATACTTTTGTGCACGAAAAAATGTGATGTCTAATATTTGCATCATAAATATGTGAAGGATACGATTCATAGACTAAATAACCATTCCTTACAATAAGCAAAGAATCAATATATCCCCCAATATTCTCACTCACTATGTAATCTTCCATTTCTTGCAATTTTTGAGGAGATACTCCCTGTGATTCTGGTGAGGAAGCTCTCCACCCTGTTGTTGGCCAATAATCTGGAGCTTGTGCCTGTAATTTTACATTATCATTCAACTCTACTTTATTTGAATTATTAAAGAAACTAAGGCCTGGAAACCATGAAGTAAAAAATACAAAATATGAAATAAAAAAAATGACATAGACTTTCTTAAGAATGCCCTTCAATTTTTTTCACGCGATAAATTTTGATTGGATTTTCTAATCCAAAACAACTTAAATTTTTTTGGCCAAAAATTCACTAATGATGGAATTACCCACAAATTGAACCTATTGGTTTTTATAAAATGTTCTATAGAAGTAAAAAAAAATAAATTAATTTATTTTCTTTTTGTTGTAAAGAAAGCTATAAATCCAAAAATCAGGCCGTTAAGAAGACTTCCCGGTACTAAAATAAACAAAGCACCGGTTCCAAGAAATTCACTCGTGATAGCTAATTGTATTGGAACACTGTTAAACATAATGATCATTGAAACAATCATACTGACTATAGAAGTTAAAAATACTCCTAAAAACGAATGTATCCTCTTCTCTCCGACTCTTCCCGCAACTATCGCTGCAATCAAAGGAGATATAACTACTATCAAACTAAAGAAAATGAAAAATAAATTATCATTTACAATGTGGTATGCTATTCTATCTACAGATATCCAAATCGCATGGCCCATTGAACAGAAGAGATGTAAAATTAGAGAAGTTGTAGCCCCTGTTGTGAATAAGCTGATGACATTATCAAATTGTCCAAAACTAGCATAAAGTATGATCACTAATAGTATATTTGAGACCACTAGAGCTAGTAAACTAAACAAAAACGCTTTTAATAAACTCAAGATTATCTTCCTTTAAATATTTTTTTTAGATTATTCATTACATGAGCTATAATCTTATTTAAACCTTCTCTGAATTAACATGAGAAAAGCACAACATGTTAATTTGTAAGATTTAAGTTAATCATCAGAAAAGAAATCTATGACGGTAATTTATAAATTTCGTTGTCCTTAATAGATTTTTCTCAGGTTTTATTCATAAGATATTTATTAAAGGAGAAAAAATTAAATACTGAAAAATTAAATATAATTAAATCTTATTTCAAGAAGGATTATCTATCCTACTGCCAATAAGTCTTACCAAATAGTGCTATATTAATATTGATTAACTGATCAACCTTATCATTTGAAGTCAATTTTTGATCAAATATAATGATCCGATATTGCTAGTAAAAAGAATATTTTTTATCAACAAGATTTTTTTTTGTCGACCAAAATTGGATGATAAAATTACCCGGATAATCAATGATCAACCAACACATTTAAATATAAGAAATTCCAATTTAAATATAATTAACATCGAATTATTTATAACAAAACTTTAAAATTTTAAAAATTAGTGGAGGAATGAAAAAAAATGGCTGCATTCGCATGGAGTCCTTTACGGGCTTTAATGAAAAAGGCTGGAGCAGAAATCGTAAGTAGAGCCGCAGTAGATAAGTTAATGGATTATTTAGAAG
>JABXKC010000082.1 GCA_013375495.1 Promethearchaeota archaeon | reverse complement strand
TGAATATGAAGCCACATCCTATTTTTAAAATAGATGGTGATGATATTTATGTTGAAAAAGAAATTACTTTTACCACAGCAGTTTTGGGTGGTAAGGTAGAAGTTCCTGGAATTGAAAAATCTTTAAATATGACAGTTCCTCTGGGAACACGGGACGGTTCGATTTTAAGGTTAAAAAATCAAGGACTTTTTAAGACGGGAACAGAAGAAAGAGGCAGCTTATTAGTAAAAATTTCGATTAGAATCCCTAAAAAATTAAATAAAACACAAAAAGAATTATTAGAAAAATTACAAAAAACAGGTTTGTAGGTAAAATTTTAATATGATGACATTTGATAAATTCACGATTAAAGTTCAAGAAGGTCTGAAAGCTGCTCAATCATTAGCCCAAAATAATGAAAATCAGCAAATAGAACCCCTTCATTTGCTAGTTTCGTTGATCGAGCAACAAGATGGAATAGCTACACCACTTTTTCAAAAACTCGGAGTAAATCTTTACACATTATTAAATGATTTGAAAGCGGAAATGGATAAGTTACCAAAAGTTACTGGACCTGGAGTTTCTGATGTCAGGATCTCACCAAGAACTAAAAAAATATTCGATGTTGCATGGAAGGAAGCAGGATGTTTAAGAGATCAATATCTAAGTACTGAGCATTTACTAATTGCAATAGCAGCAGACGAATCTCTATCAATTTATCCTATATTAAGAAATCATGGAATAACTAAAGACAGGATTCTTCAAGCCTTAAGTAATATTAGAGGGAATCGAACTATAACAGACCAAGATCCTGAGGGAAAATATCAAGCAATTCTGAAATATAGTCGCAATTTTACGGATTTAGCAAGAAGAGGAAAACTAGATCCCGTGATTGGAAGAGACGAAGAGATAAGAAGGGTTATGCATATCCTTTCAAGACGCACAAAAAACAATCCCGTATTAATTGGAGAAGCTGGTGTTGGAAAAACCGCTATTGTGGAAGGTCTAGCTCAACGAATTACTAGTAATGATGTACCAGATTCTTTAAAAGAAAAGGATCTTATATCTTTAGATTTAGCAGCTCTCATCGCCGGAGCGAAATATCGTGGTGAATTTGAAGATCGTCTCAAGGCATTCTTAAAAGAAGTTGAAGAAGGTGCTGGAAAATATATTTTATTTATTGATGAATTACACACTTTGGTAGGAGCCGGTGCGGCTGAAGGAGCGATTGATGCTTCAAATATGTTAAAGCCTGCATTAGCCAGAGGAGAATTGCGATGTATTGGCGCTACAACATTAGATGAATATCGTAAATACATTGAGAAAGATGCTGCATTAACTCGCAGATTTCAAACCATTTATATCGCTGAACCATCTGTAGAAGATTCTATAGCAATTCTAAGAGGTTTAAAAGAAAAATATGAAATACATCATGGAGTTCGAATAACAGATTCTGCGATAATTGCAGCCGTTACTTTATCTCATAGATATATTACAGATCGCTTTTTACCTGATAAAGCTATAGATCTTATAGACGAAGCTGCTTCTAGATTAAGAATAGAAATAGATAGTATGCCAACCGAAATTGATGCAATTAAGAGGAAAATTATTCAATTAGAAATCCAAAAAGAAGCTTTGAAAAAAGAAAAGGATAAATCTGCCAAGGACAAACTTGAAAAGATCGACGAAGAGCTTCATAATCTATGTGAAGAAAGCGATAAAATGCAGATTCAATGGAGAAACGAAAAAGAAAAAATAGAAAAAATTAGCGAAATTAAGAGAAAGATGGAAGAAACAAAGATAGATGCTGATAAAGCTGAAAAACTTGGAGATCTTGGGAAAGCCGCCGAATTAACTTATGGTATACTTAATCAATTGAAGAAAGATTTAGAAAAATATAACACAGAATTGAATGAAATTCAAAAAAATAATAAAATGTTAAAGCAAGAAGTTGATGAAGAAGACATAGCAAAAGTAGTTTCTCAATGGACTGGTGTTCCCGTTTTAAGAATGTTGGAGGGAGAACGAGAAAAACTGTTAAAAATGGAAGATCGATTAAAGCAAAGAGTAATCGGACAAGATGAAGCATTAGTAAAAATCTCAAATGCTATTAGGAGAGCAAGGGCAGGGATTCAAGATCCGAATAGACCAATTGGCACTTTTATTTTTATGGGTCCAACTGGAGTCGGAAAAACCGAGACTGCTAAAGCTTTAGCGGAATTTCTTTTTGACGATGAAAATGCTATGGTAAGAATTGATATGTCAGAATTTATGGAGAAACACAGCATAGCGAGATTGATTGGTGCACCTCCAGGATATGTTGGTTATGAAGAAGGTGGATACTTAACAGAAGCTATAAGGCGAAGACCTTATGCAGTGATTCTCTTTGATGAAATTGAAAAAGCACATCCAGAAGTGTTTAACATATTATTGCAGATTATGGATGATGGGCGTTTAACAGATGGTCATGGAAGGACTGTAGATTTTAAGAATACAATTATAATCATGACTAGCAATATCGGTAGTCAATATATATTAGAATCCCGCCTTAAGGGCAAAAAAGAAACTGAAGAATTAATATTGAAGACACTAAGTAGTTATTTCAGGCCCGAATTTCTAAATCGCGTTGATGACATAATAATTTTTAACTTCTTAAAAAAAGATCAGATAAAACAAATCATAGATATACAACTTAAAAAATTAAACAAAATATTATCTGGTAATAAAATTAAATTAAAGCTCACGGATAAAGCAAAAGAATTTCTTAGTGAAAAAGGGTTTGATCCAGATTACGGGGCAAGACCGCTGAAAAGAGCAATACAAACATACATTCAAAATCCGTTATCTTTGAAATTATTAGAAGGTGATTTTATTGAAGGAGACATTTTAGAAGTTGATTATAATAAAGATAACGTCTTTGACTTTAAAAAAGTAGGAGAATTCATCGTTTAGGATTATATAGAAAAATATTTTTAGGACTTCTATTATTAAGACGATTTACTCTTAAGATTTAAAGAAATGCAAAACTATAATATTTCAAAATATCAACCGCGTTTTTTAAGTAAATAAAATGAGCCACAGTTCATTAGGATTCAGACTTTAAAGTCCTTTGATACTGTTTATTTTTAATTAAATTTCTCTATTTTTCTTAACAATCATAAATAATGTTGAAATCATTCATAATCTTGCAGAAATTCCTTTAATCTCTTTCGAAACCCTTTAAAGTTTCTGTTTTTCTATGAAATTGCTACAGAATAGATTAAAAAAGATTCAATAATAATTTGAGAATGAAAATAAAAAGATTATAATTAAGGAATGTAGGATAAATATATTGACACAAGTTTAATTTACAATTTTAGTTAAAAAGAAAATTATTTATATATACTTTAAAATTTTTATGATTAGTTAAAAATTTAATTGTAATAATACATCTAAAGATGTTTTAAAATGAGCCAACTTCAGATAACTCTTCCTAATGAACCAAAAAGCCATATTGAATCATTAATAAAAGCTTTAAATGAGAAACTTAACATTAAAAATATGATTTTATTGGAAGGTAAAAATAATTCTTTAGTCATTATACGTTGCAATAAAATTAAAGTTGCTAGAGTTTTGGAAGTTATTAATGAAATTGGAGTGGGAACCGAATTTGGTATAATAGATATATTAAATTTAGATGTTACAATTCCAGAGTTGAAAGAAGAAAAAATAGATGTTTCCGATGAAATTGCAAGCAGGGTATCTATAGAAGAAATCGAATCCACTTTAAAAGAAGGTATGGAATTAAATTCAAATTATTATATTTTTATCACTATAGCTGCTTTGATCGCAGGAGCAGGGCTTATTTTAAATTCTACGGCGATTATTATAGGGGCAATGATCATATCTCCATTAATGGGTCCTATATTGGGCGTTTCATATGGAATGATCAGCAAAAATTATATCTTAGTTAAAAAAGGAATCCTTGGACAACTTCTTGGAATTCTTATTGCAATAGGGATTGGAATTGTACTAGCAAGCTTGGCTTTCCTTATTTATGGTTCACCCTCTGTAACCCATGAAATGCAGAATAGAAATTTTCCAACTGTTTTTGATTTAATCGTTTCAATCGGCGCCGGGTTAGCTGTAGGATTCGCCATAACGGGTAGAATACAATCTTCTTTAGTTGGTATTGCTATTGCGGTATCTTTAATGCCTCCCGCCGTTAATATTGGAGTAACTCTAATCTATGGAAATGCTCTTTTGTCTTTTGGAAGTTTTATCCTTTTAATGTCAAATATCCTTGCAATTAATCTTACTGCTCTTTTAATATTTAAAATAAAAAAAATAAAAATATTAAAAAAGACATATCCATTCTGGAAGGGTCCCGAGGAAAGGGCTGATGAAATAAGTTTGGGTGTAAGATTAATCAGAAAAAAACCAAGGAAAGCTAACTAATATTAAAAATTAACAAAACTATCTTTAAAGGGAAAATTATAAGAAATTCTTATTGTTTTTCTTCAATATTGAAATTATGTTTTTGATAAATGCATAGATCAATTGAAGGATATATAGATTTAATAGAAAAAAATTGATAATTAGCTTCCTTAAATTCCAATTTAACGAAATTTTGAATCATATATTTGATATGAATATTTAAAGAATATTCATCGTTTCACGATCTTTAATTAAATTATTTAATTATCGAAGACTCTTACTGTTTAAATAGAAGAAGGCATTTTAAGTATAAATATGGAAGAAAAAGCAGATAAGAGTTCTTTCAAGAGCTACTTATTTTTTTGGTCTGGGCAGTTAGCTTCTATTTTAGGTTCAAGTGTTGTATATTTTGTTTTACTTTGGTGGCTAGTAGATGAGACTGAAAGCGCAGTGGCTCTTTCAATTGGATCAGTTTCTTATTTTGTACCATTTATTTTAGTTTCTCTAATTGCTGGAGTTGTAGCAGATAGATACGATCGAAAAAAAGTAATTTTCATAGCAGATTCACTCCAAGCATTTTCAACTTTTATCATGATTTTATTTTTTGCTTATGGTATTATGGAATATTGGTATCTTTACTTCTTCTTTGCATTTCGTAGCATTTGCCAAGCATTTCACCAACCAACTCAGAATGCAATTATTCCAACTATGGTTCCTAAAGAAAAATTAAGTAGAATAAACGGTATAAATTTCCTATTAACAGGTGTTATTAATATTATTGGTCCAATGATAGGGGCAAC
Organism: Promethearchaeota archaeon; assembly: GCA_013375495.1. The sequence goes on along the minus strand of JABXKC010000082.1, from coordinate 110 downwards.
ATTATTGATATTTCTAACAGTTGAACAAGCACTATGGATTGATATTATTACATATTTAATTGCAATTGTCCCTCTATTATTAATTAAAATTCCTTCTTTCCATAAAGAAA
>JABXKC010000081.1 GCA_013375495.1 Promethearchaeota archaeon | reverse complement strand
ATCGAGCATAGTTGTTAATGAAGACTTCATGAGTTGAGTTTTTTTTGACAGCTCATGAATGGGGACGCCATCTTTCTGCCAAAGCGCAAATAATATCCGTCCTTGTCCTGGGTTTAACTCCTTAATTCCATACTCCTTTAACATTTGTTTGAAAATTCTATTTGTGATTTGGTGGATTTTTGTTATGAGGAACCCACCTTCACGTTGATCTTTCATGTTTTCGCTCATAGCTCAAAGTTTAACTGATTTAATTTGTAATAAAATCTTGCGTTTGTTGGTTCCATTCGTAGTAATGTATAATCGGGATCTTCTAATCCTTCGGGATAATATCGTGTCCACCAATCCAACCAAATTTCTTTCTTTAACTCAATGTCGTCAATTATTTCTGCTGAACCTCCTAACATAAAACCCATAAAATCTTCTGGATCGCAAAAATATACGCACATCTTAGGATTTTTACTTAAGTGAGCAACCTTATTTGAGGATGTATTAGTGGAAATATAAATTGAAAATTGGTTTTGTTGATTCTCGAAAAATTCTGAAAATTCAGGGAATTGCTCCCTATTTCTTAAATTAAACATCGCTCTCGTTAATGGAAAACCACTTGGATCTATTGTTGTCAGATATGCTGCTTTTGATTCTTCCATTAATTTTAATCCTGATAATTTTGCTTCTTCTATGTTCATTTTTACAACCTCTTCATTTGGCAAATTTTTTTTTATAAGTTTTGTCGAATTTCTTCTAGATTCTGCTTAGCGCTCGAAGATTTATCGAGACTATTCTTCAGAATGTCACAAATGTAGTCGTCGCAGTACGCGCAATTCACTAATTTTTTCTCTGTACAACATATCCTAATATCGCAGTTTGGAACCCAGCTAAAATGCTGTTCTTCGCTACAACAACCGTCGCAATATATTTCCTCAGGCGCGAATTTCATCGCGTCGCTGGACCATTCGTTTGCAATCTTTTTTATTTCTTCTTCGTCATTTTTTTGAGTAGCTAAATATGCGGGACACTCGACACAATTAATACCACAATATGATAACATTTTACCCATTACATTGACCTAGATATACTTTTAATTTTGTAAACAAATTTTGAGTATTGTCCTATATAGTACTATCCTATATCGTATTTAAATATTTTGAAAAGTAGAAAGTATGTTTTCGAGAGGAGAGAGGTTAGTACTAAGGTAAAATACATTTTTAAAGAGAACATTCTTAAACATTATTCTATTAGACCTTAATATGTCGAAAAAATTTCCTTTGAATACGAAAGGTTTCCATCCATTTGGGGATTTAATAGGTTTAAATTTTACCAAACTCGAAAAAGGATATTCTCAATGCACCTTAGAAGTTGTAGACAAATTACTAAATCCTCATAAAGTAGTTCATGGAGGTGTGTTATATTCGATGGCAGATACCGGCATGGGAGCCGCTGCTTATACTATCTTAGGTAAAAACGAACTTTGTGCAACTATTGAAATCAAAATCAATTACTTTAAAGCCATTAAAGCTGGAGTGCTTACTTGCAATACCAATGTAATACATCAAGGCAAGAAACTTGTTACAATGGACTCTGAAGTATTAAACGATGGTCAAATTGTAGCTAAAGCCCTAGGTACATATTCAATATTTAAAACTAAAAATAATTCCTAAACCCAATGGACAAAAAGTTTTAAATAAAATGCTGACAAAATTGTTAATGTCTATTTACAAATCGTAATCCAATAAATTTAAAAACAAAAATAAAAAGAAATTTTGTGAGATTGATGGGTTTACAAAGTTCTAAAATAGGAGCAATCCTAGGCATGATAGGATCTACAATTTTTTTGATAGTAGGACTATTTGGGTTAACAATGGCTCGTAGGATGTACCATCCTGATCCAAACTTTCCAATTATTCTACCTTATATTACCGTATTGTTAACAATTGCATTGAGCGCATGTGGTTTTGTAGGATCTATATTAGTTTTTAGAGACTTTCCTATGGGATATATAATTCTTTTTGTTGCTGGAATTGTTGGAATAGTCGGAACATTTGTTACGACAAGTGCCTACGATGATGGGTATGGTTATGTATATTACACATACTTGGTTAACACCGCAATGTATATTGATTTAGTCCCAATGGTAGTGGGGGCAGTACTCGGTTTTGCTTTAGCTGAAAAAAAAGAAAGAAAATTATAAAACTTAGATGTGAGATTAATGGCTGTACAAAAACAAAAAATAGGAGCAATCCTAGGCATGATAGGGTCTACAATTTTTATGATAACAGCACTATTTACCATTTCAATGGGTCGTATGTCTTACATGCCTTCTTATCCAATAATGGTATATTATATCACTGGGAGTGCAACTCTTACATTAAGCGTATGTGGTATGGCAGGGTCAGTTTTAGTTTTTAGAGATAGTACTTTAGCAGGTTATATAATACTACTATCTGCAGCAGCTATAGGGATATTTGGCACCTTTTTCCCTATATATGCTTACGATTTAGGATGGGGCTATATACAATTTTTTTATCTATGTAGCACGGCGCTATACTCTGACCTTGTTTTAATGCTAGTTGGAGGAATACTCGGTTTCGCTTTAGGTGACAAAAGAGAAAGGCAGGAATACTAAACTAAAAACATAGTTTTTTTTTGACCTTTTACTATATGAGCACCTAATATCTTTTGAGAATTACGCCTAAATTCCGGGGGTAAACAGATAGATAGTTAGCTAAGTCGTGTTGTTCAATTTTCTTTCTAGTTTCTTCGGGAAGTTCTTCTACACTTTTTCCACTCACGAGCAATTTAGTCTCATCTTCGCTAAATGTAGGCCCCGGTTCTACCCAATTCATTACCTTTTTGTTTGCAGGACACACTTTTTGACAAAGCATGCATCCAACTAAGCAATTATGCCATGAAGGGTCGATCCAATCTGGAAAAGGAACTTCTGCAGGATGTTCGTTGTGAAAAGTTAAACACTGTTCAACATGTATGAGAAAACGATCGTTAGTAATGGTGCTGGTAGGGCAACTTCGAATGCAAGCAGAGCATTCTCTACATAAATCCATCATCCTTAGTTCCTGCCAATCGTCTTGTTCGTATGGAAAGTCCGAATAAAACGTAGAAGGTCGATGAAAACTACCCATATCAGGCACATAGGTGATGTTATTTCTTCCGTATTCTGCCAATCCAACGCGTACAGATAGAGTTTTTTGAGGAATTCGAGCAAATTCTACATGATAACCTACTGGTTCTAAAATTTCTGCGAGAAATGCTTTATTTTTTTTTATTACATCCATGCCATGTAAATAAGTGGGGGGAATTATTAATGGAACCTCTTTATTGTTCCAATGAAAAGTAATTTTATATTGAGGTTGGGGCACAGTTATAATAAAAAGAGACTTTATCTCGCCAAATTCCGCTTCTGGTTGAAATTCGAAGTAATCTTTATATTCTTTGTAAAATTCTTGGTCCAATAACCCTTGTTCGTGAAATTTTGTTATAGACTTTTGCAACTCTGGAATATGTTGGGCAGAGACAATTTTACCTTTATAGCCCTTAGCGTCTAACTTTTCGTAAAAACCTTGGACTAATTTATCTTCATCCATCTTCTCTATAGTACTCGTCAATTAATAGGCTTTTTTCATTTTTTACAGATTTTTGTAATTAAAACACCTTTAAAACAATTACTAGCATATTAAATAGATTTGATCGCGGAATTGTTATAATTTATACCTCCAAATTTAACAGAACTGATCATTTTTGGTGGCAAAGTAGTTAGTTTTATTAACAAATAGGGTAGAACATTTATATATTAAAAATATGTTTAAAATCTTAATTAATAAAAAGTTGAAATTAAATGGTCCTTCCGAATATTGATATATTGAATGGAATTACCGGTTTAGAAATTATTCTTAGCGGTTATATATTAGGGTTAATCCTCATATTCAAGCATGCAAGAAAAGCACCAAACAAAAAAGTTAAAAAAAACATCATTTTAAGTGGAATTGGTTTGATCGGCCTTTTTCAAGCGTGGTTTGGAGTCTCAGCAAGTTTTGTATTAATGACATTAGGATTTCCCCCCTTAGGATACCCTACTGGTGACCCGAATGTTGGAGTTCTTGGATATGCATGGGGGCCAGCTTTAGGAATACCAATTTGGGCGTACATCGCTTCGGATTTATTTAAGAAAGGTCGATACAAAATCCCTATTACAGGAATATTTGTAGTACTGAGTTCTATTTTTGCTATCTTAATCTATTCATTCCCTACAATTTCTACTTCCTGGAATGCATCACCAGGTGGTTTACCTGAAACAGGAATTAGAGGTGCAGCACTGATAGTACTAGGGTTGATGTTGGTTATTATGATGGTATTTTTAGGACCTACTATTATTATTTCGGGGTTAAAATTGGAGGACAAAAGCGCTAAATGGAGGAGATTTATGTTTGGTATAGGGATAACAATGGGATCTCTTTTTGGAATTATTGATGCAGGTGTTTCAGGTCTTCCCTTGATAGGTTTAGCTATTGTTAAAGCAGCTATTTTTACATCAATATTTCTAATATATGAAGGAATAGATAAAGGAACATAATTTTGAATTATCAGAAATAAAGAGATGATTTTAATGGAGATTGAGCAAAGATTAGTTAAAAGCAAGTCGTTAAAAAAGCGTATCATGATGACCATGGTCGTTAGTATTTTAATTCCGTTTGTGATTTTAACACTATTATTAATTTTAATGTTAATGTCGAATATTGACGAGTTTATTGGTATGGGTTATAGTTCACTTGAAGTACTCAAAGTGCCTATGATTATATCTTTCTCTTTTATAGCAGCAGTAGTTATTATCATAGTGCTTTTCGCGGTTATTAGAATCGCTAGAAGAATTACACTACCTATTATTGATTTGACCCATTCAATAGAAAATATTACTGAAGGAGATTTAACTCAAGAAATTTCTATTGATGGCAAGATCAGCAGAAACGAGATTGGTATATTAGCTCAGTCCTTTCAATTTTTATTAGTAACAATGCGTTTAGGTAACAAAAGTTATTACCAAGGAGACATGAATCTCGCTTTCAAGAACTATAATGCAGCTTTAGAATTATTTAAAACAACGAAAGATCACCACGGACAGGGAATGTGTTTGAATAATCTTGGAAATATCTATAGGAACTGGGGTGATTTTAATAAAGCAAAGGAATCTTATGACAAAGCTATTGAGATAGGTTCAGAACACAACGACACGGCTGGTTTAGGGCCCCGTTACAATAATCGGGGGATTCTTTTCCTTTCAGAAGAAAAGTGGGCAGATGCAATGAATGATTTTAATAAAGCCCTCGAGATTGATAGGGAAATGGGAGACGACGAA
>JABXKC010000080.1 GCA_013375495.1 Promethearchaeota archaeon | reverse complement strand
CACTCTTAGTTTATAATACGAATGGGAGAGTAAATTTCTTGATTAAATGACCCAGATGGGAACATTACACGTTGGAAATTATTATCCCCTTTAATTAAAGTTTTGTATGCATAAGAATTCACTTCCTCGTTTATTGGAAAGGGTATTACCAACAGGCTAACACCCGACGTTCCAAACAACATTATAAAAAACCATAACCATGAAAATTTAAGCTTCACGCTTAATCAACCCGAATATCAATTTGTTGAAATGAATATAATGTAATCAAAAATATCATTAATGGCAATGCAAAGAAAATAAATAAATCAAAGATCGTACCTATTGTCATTGAAGTATCAAAATGAGAATAAACGACGCTCTGGCACAAGTCGTACACTCTTAGTTTATAATACGAATGGGAGAGTAAATCGAGGTCAAAGCTTTCAAAAAAATAACCAGTTTGAAGAAATATGTAAAACAATGGTAATATAAAAGCAACTAACGATTTTCGAATCAATGCAGAACACATAAGAGTTAACGATACATAAAACATTAGATCAAAGAATACTATTAAAAATCCTGCTAAATAAAATCGTGTCTCAGCAATCATTCCAAATTTAATGAAACCATAAATTGTAAAAGATAAAAAGCTAATTATTGTTAAAATAAAAATAGTAAATAGCAAGTAAAAAATCTTAATGAGGAGAATTTTACTTCTCGATCCGATTGAATATAAGATCATCGCAGACTTATTGGAAAATTCTCCGGAGACAATGTCAGCAGCGAGAAATACGGAAATCAAACTGAAAAACGGGGAAAACAGGAGAGCACTCCTAACAAAATCACCCCAAAAAAAACTATTTAACAAATTCTGACTGTTGATGGTTAATTCGGGGTATAAGAGTATGAACTGTATGAGAGGGATCAAGGAAAAGATAATACACGTAATAAATTGAATTGAAAAAATTCCGTTCTTCAAATAAAATGTGAATAAAAAACCTTCAGTAAAATCTATATTCTTATACTTCCTCACTTTTTTCATTGTTTTCTATCCCTACAATTTTCTTATATAATTTGTTTAAAGTTCCGCTTATTGGTGTAAAACTGAAATCTTTGTGCTTCCAAACTATTTCAGCTACTTTCTGAGGAGTGTTCGTTTGAAAAATTATCTTTTCGCTTAGTCTTTTTGGTGAGTCGGAGAAAACACCTTCTGAACCTAATATTTCTTGCATTTTTTCAATTGCTACATCATCACCATTGCTGATCCGTGTAATTTCATATTCGTTTAAACCATAAGATTGGGTTAGATTATATATCTTATCTGAAGCTTTAATCTCGCCCTTGTCTATAAATGCTACAAAATCTGCTAACTGTTCTATTTCGAGGATAATATGGCTTGAAATAACGATTGTGATTCCTTGTCTTCTTTTCTCACGGATTTTTTTGATGAGCATTTCCCTTCCCATGGGATCAATATTAGATAATGGTTCGTCCAAAAAAACCAATTCAGGATCTCCAATAAATGCCTGAGCTAAACCTAATCGTTGCTTCATCCCACGAGAATATGCTTTTATCTTTTTCTCCCAATCACTTTGCTTTAAACCGGACCATTTTAAAGACGCTTCGACTTGATCTTCACTTTTATTTTTACCACTTCTGAGACTTAATATTAAATTGAGAAATTGTTTTGCTGTGAGATTGGGGTAAAATCCTACATTCTCTGGCAAAAAACTAATTTTCTTACGGATCTTATTTAAATTTATTGTAATATCGTTACCTAAGATGAAAGCTTTCCCGCTTGTAGGTCTCACAAGACCTAAAAGCATAAGTATAGTCGTTGTTTTCCCTGCTCCATTTGGTCCTAAAAAGGCAAAACATGAATTAGGAATTTCCAAATTGATATTATTTACAACTACCTTATTGTAGTATTCCTTTGTTAATCCTTTTATTTTGATCACTGATTCTGCAACTAGAGCCATAAGTCAATAAGTTTTTTTTTTCTAAAAACCATAAGTAAGACTAGAAAGCAACATGGTCATAAAACCTTATAATTGTCTAAAGAAATAATCATTAATAGTTTACAGTAATATAAGGTATTCAAGCAGAATATTTAAACTAGTCGGGGATAGAATCATAACTATTTAAAGATAAAGTTATGTTTGTGTACTATTTCAAATATTTTATTATACGACTTCTAGCTATGTTTTATAGAGGATTTTTCCAAAAATAGTAAAAAAATATAAATACAAATGCATAATATATTGAGTTTAATTTTTTTAAATGCCAATTTCACATTGATGTTAAATGCATTCAAACTTTTGACATCTCTCTAAATTTCTCTATTTCGATTATTTAATCAATCGTAACAACATCTTCTCCAGTATCTTCTCATTCTGAAATAAACGCTCTCTAACGTCATTTTTTTTCCAACCCAAAAACAATCAAGAATTTGTTATTAAAATTGATTAAAATCAAATATTAATTTATTATTACAATTTTCATTTAAAATTTTTAACAATGTAATTTCTTAATTTATTGGAGAAGCTAGACTATAGATGAAATCTAGGGTTTTCATAAAAAAAGGTTAATATATAAACTTAAAAAATAATTTATTTTTTTATCTTGATTTTGGATGATCAATAATTTTCAATAATATTAAGTCAGAAAACCAAAAATGAATTGATCGAAACGGATCAAAAATGATTTACAGTGGTATTATAAATTCATGAATGATCTCAAAACACTATATATTTATAAAGATCATAAGATAAAAAATATTAATATAATAAAAATGAAACAATTAAAATTACCCCCCATTATTTTTAAGGGTTGTGGTATGTTTTCGATATAGTTCATTCCATCATCCAGGATGGTGAAAATGAATTTTAGATCAGTATGATATATCAGTTCAATTAAGAAAGCTATAAGGTGTATGAAATGCGAATAGAAAAAAAAGATTTTGGTTCTTGTACAAATAAAAGAAATTATCCGAACAATGAAAAATCCAATGCCGGTGAGGTATTTTCTCATGATGATATGCTGAATATAGATACAAATAACATCAAATGTTTTTGCTCTAAAAATTCTATCAAATCGTCTCCAAATTTAAGCAAAAGTCAAGTAAATGATTCTGTTAATAATACTGAAAATGAAGAAAATAGAATTAATACCTGCGAACAGAAAATAGAGGAGTTAATAAATGTTAACGCTGAAATATGTCAAAAATCACGAGTTTTTATGCCAAATAAAATAGCTTCGAAAGATCATTATATTGAAGATTACCCTCGAATAGTAGTGAATAATACTAAAAATAAAATTGGAATTATATCTTCTGCTGCAATTACAAAAACTCAAGAAAAAATGAATAAATTAAGCGTTATCATTTCCAATCAGTTGCAACATTATTCGAGAACAGGGAAAAGGTTGTTCTCAATAAAAAAAGCTTCAATGATGGCTGGATGGTCAAAGATGAGTGGAATGAAATATTCAAGGATTATACTTAAACAGAATTTCAAAGATCCAGAAAATGCTAAATTAATCTATGATATGATTTTCGGAACTATCCGTACTTCATATCAAAAGACTAAGCAACAATTAATTTCTAAAGGGTTACTATTAACAACTACTTCAACACAATGGTTTGAGATGATGAAAATCAGGGAAAGTCCTGCAAGTAAATTATATGTAGAAGTACAATGCCTAAAAGATGAGAGTCATAAATCTACTGTGAGACTCGATTCAAAATCCGGTTGTTATGAATGCATGATACTGAATAATCTTCCTAAAGGAAGAGGAAGAACCTTAAATTTTCACGATGTTCTAGAGGTTGCTAGTGGGCACAATTTGCAATTGATATCATTTTATGACGATTCCCAACAATTAACAGTAGATGAGTTTAATGACCTATTAAAAAAATACCAGTCTCAGCATCAAGACTCTAAAGATTATAAGTTCGGAAGTAACATACACATAAATCTTAAATGGAAGTGTTTGGATTGCGATCATATTTTTGAAACACCTTACAGGTATATTCAGGATTCAAAAGTTAATAACTATTGTCTTAAATGTGTTTCTAGTCTTGATCAACAAAGAACATTAGAAACAGCAGAAGAATTATTTCAAGATTATATTGCTCAATCGTTTTACTCAAATTGGCAATTACCTAAATTTTTGCCCAACCGCATTCTATTTATGGACAAATACCAAGCTATAAGTGATCCTAGAGTTCATGTTGACTGTTTCGGCGTTATTTATATTAATGGGAAAGAATTTAAAATTGCTATCGAACATCAAGGTCCTCAACATTATTCATTTAGTGCTTTCTTAGATCTTGTTCAGAGCAAAGATGTAGCAAGAGGTATTTATAAAACCGCTGAGGAATACAAAAGTATGTTTGACGCTCAAATAGAACGAGACCTTGCAAAAGTGGAATTATTTAAAGATTTAAATAAAGACGGTTATTATCTAATAGTCGTGCCTTATTTTATTTCTCCTAATAAGAGAAGCCCTTTTATATTAGATGAATTTGTAAGACAGACTGGAGTAATTTCGAGTCAGCCAGGTATTACAGATTATCTATAGGTTTAAATTTTTTTTATTATTGGGTTATTGGAGGAATATAGAAGATGATAAGTTGTCTTTTCCTCGTTCAATCTAATAAGGAATATCACGGTTTATTGTCTATTCATTTGAGCTGATCCTAATTTTTTAAATAGGTTATAATCGTTTTCTGGGAAGTATTTGGAGACTTTTTCAAGTTTGATAACTTAATTCCAACTAGTCTAACCTTCTTATTCATAGCAGAAAATTGTGCTGCTAATTCTGTAATTACTTGCAATACCTTTTTCCGATCCTGAATATGGTGAATAAATGAATGCGCTCGAGTGTATGTTAAAAAACCTTCGAGTCTAATCTTTAAGCTAACAGTTTTATAATAAATTTTATTCTTGTATACATATTCATGAATCAGTTCATTGATTTTATCAAGTTTTGATAAAATTAACATAAAATCACTAGTGTCTTCATAGAAAGTTCTTTCCTTACTGATTGACCTCCTTTCAGCGGTGAATTCTTTCACTTCTCTGTTATCCAAGCCATTAGCAATATTCCACGCCAATTTTCCGTTTTTTCCAAAGAACTGTATCATTTTCGGGAGTGTAAGATTAATAATATCCCCAATCGTTTTAATACCTTTTTTGTTATAATATATTTTAGATTTCTTGCCTATACCTGGGATTTTAGTAATATCTAAATCTTTTAAAAAATCTTTTATTTGATATTGCTCAACGATGGTAATTCCATTTGGTTTATTGTAATCTGAAGCAATTTTAGCGATTGATTTAGTTGGAGCACACCCTACTGAGATGGTAATACCTACTTTTTTATGTACTTCTTCTTTTAATTTTTCAGCTAAATCTCTAACCTCTTTAAAATTGATACACTTATCTGAAACATCTAGATATGCTTCATCAATACTTACTTGTTGAAACTTATCTGAATAGGAATTAACAATTTCCATTACT
>JABXKC010000007.1 GCA_013375495.1 Promethearchaeota archaeon | reverse complement strand
CCAGTTTGGTAGAACATCCTTATAAGTTTTTACAAAAGTCGTAATAAATTCTTTTAAATGACGGCGCAGAATCAACGAGGCATTTTTCCCTAAAACTAACGCTACTCTTATTAGATATCCGTCTGCTAGGAGTAACATTTTATCACCATAGGAAATTTCATTCAATGCTGCTTGAGTAGCCATTTCCTTCCCAAAAGAGGATACTGCTGATAAAAATCCACCTATTAACTCAGGATCGATCTGTTCTGAACCATATGATTTAAAGAAAATGCATGTTCCGGTTCCCTTGTATAAAACTAAGATGTGCTCTAAATTAATAGCGTCGTCAAAAATCGTTTTTACTTGTGTTAAAACTCGTTGTTTTTCTCTCTTTTTGGGAACGACTACTCCCCGATAAATCCCAACTGATCCTCCAACTGCACCTATTATAATACCACCAATTATCAAATATGGAAACAGTTCTTCTAGAAGCGTAGGTGGAACAATAACAGTTATATCCGAAATCGTTCTAATAAATCCTGTGTAATTGAAGGTAGACACTATTTCTACATAAAGAATCATAATTTTGTCCCTACTTCCAATGGTAATTTCAAAATTTACTGTTCCATTAATATCGGTGATTAAAGTAGCTGTTGAAGAATCGTTTACTCCATCAAAATTTCGAGTTAGTATAACGCTAACCCCGCTAAAGGGTTTCCAATCAGTGCCATTGAAATACTCTGCTTTGAGAATTAAATTAAAGGAATCTCCCGCTTTTACTTTTAAAGGCTTTTCTATAATTGTAATATTAGTTGTTCTCTTAGCTTTGATAGTTAAGTTGAAACTTACGATTGAAGCTTCATAGTCTGTTTTTAAAATAGTTATATTTATAGCATAAGTTCCCACCGTAGTAAGAGTCGATGTTCCTATTGATCCTTTATAGTAGTTAGTATAAACATCAAAGGTTAATGCATTTGAGAGAATCCCTTGATTCAATGGGTTAGTAATTTGATAATAATTAACCATATAAGAATTTGCATTGCCCATTACTGTTTTATTACCGTTATCAATATCCATTATAGTAATATTTAAATTTATATTACGACCAATATATATCGAATAATTGAGACCCGTGGGTACGAGGAGGCCTTCTCCATTAAGGTCGATAACAGACTCTATAACTGTCTGTGTCAAATTTCCTCTTAAATAAAATTCAAAATAATCTACACTCCAATTATAATCAGGACTTCTTGATACATTTAGTTCGAATTGAATCCAGCCGGAATTTAATCCCGAAATACTAATATTTAGCCTATAATTACCTACAGCTCCAAAGGGAGTCAATGGTCCTATCATTCTGGGATTATAAGTTTGGTTGTCTGTTACTGTTATGTTACTTATTGGTACTCCTGGAACACCTTGATTGTTATCGGTATCATTAAAGAAGAATTCTATTTGTTGGTCAAACCCATCTTTTAAATTAAGAATAGGAATAAAAGAATTAATTTTAACATTTGTTTGTGCTTGAATAACCGTCAAAATTAAATTGAGATTCTGAGTTTGATTACCGGTTACTGTAATGTTAAATACACAAGTATACGGTATAACAGATGCTAGAACATTTGAAGTGTCCAACTCAATAGTGTAATTTCCCGGAGATCCTCCAACTTCATATGGATTTGAGATAAATCCTCCGGGTAAAACAACTTCTTGGATTGTTGCGCCCAGAATAGGATTACCTAGAACATCAGAATAATTAAATGTATAAGAAACTATATCACCTCTTATCACATCTCCAAAAAGTTTAGTATTGGATGGTTCTATAGTTGTATTTATTCTGTGATGGAAAGAAAAGATAAGTGATTGATTGTTATAAAAAGATTTATTTGCAGTTATTTCAATATAATTCCATCCATAATTAAAGTCATCGGTGTCAAGCTCAAGTGAATAATACCCATCGACTCCAGTTGGAGTTGGTGATCCTAATAAAGTGCTACTTTCTGTGATAACTGCTCCTGTTATTCCATTATCTCCTAAATTTGGACCTGTGTCGTTATAAAAGACGGTAACATTAAAAAGTTCATTATCATAATGACTTTGTCCAGAGAGAGGAGAATTTAATATTAAATCTGTATCTGCAATAACAGTGAAAAAGATCTCAAGGAAACCCGCGGCTGTATTGTTATTCCAAGATATCTGAACCTTAAAAACTCCATAATCGGTAGCATTTTTAGAGATATCCCAATCTGAGACGTCAAATTCTATATTAGGGGTTAATGTTGATATATCAAGGAGATACGAATAATTTAGGTATCTTGGAGTTGTTGGACTAAACACACTCAAATTTAAGTTACCATTGGATATTGTTTCACCAAAAGTAGCATTAAATCTAATTTCATTAGTAAAATTGACTTGAGTCATATAGATACCACTAACATATGTGCTAATTGACGATATAAGGTTTGTAGAATTTGCATTTAAATACCAATTTGTTCCATTTCCTGCATTGAGCACTTGTACTTCCCGATATCCATTTCCTAATACTCTCTTTATTAAACTTGTTTTTTCAGTGGTACCGTTGAACACTTTAATGGTGGTATCTTTCCACATATCGGGAATAGTAAAATTTATCGTATTAAAATTGGCAATTCGCGAATCAAAATAATTCAGTCCTCCGGCTACAGTAACATTCCATTGCACATCCTGACCGCTTCTAGGAATGTTAAAACTTGAGGTCGCTTTTAAATCCGTTTTTGTATAATTTATTTCAACATTAGTTACATTACATGAAACATCCCACCAGTCTGATGTTAAGGAAAACTCTAACGCATTTGTTTGACTATTATATGCTGTTGTTGAAGACCAGGTTCCAGACCCTTGAGTAGTATCAGATACTAAGGTACCGTTTATTCTTAATCCTATATCTGATGGAAGAGAATTTTGATTCAAGGGAGAAAGTCCTACTTTACATTCATAATCGTTTTGAACTAAGGATACTCCTACGCGATATGCATAAGAATTATCTCCATTAGTTATATCCTGTACATATCGCCATTCTAAACTGTTTACACCAGTACCTTCACGTAAGCCAATAAACCATGTGTTATTATCAGTTAGAGAAATATTTAATAAGGTTTTTGACAAAACTAAATTATTCCATCCAGTTAGTGGAGAGGGTATAGATCCGATTATTTGTGCTGAGGCAGAATTAGGTTGACTTTGAGAACCAACCCATGTAGAGTTGAATAAATAAACATTAGCAGTAGGGGTACCAAATGCTATAAATAAATTAAAAGAAGCATTGATGATATAGCAACTTGAATTTACTATGAAAGAAGTAGCATATGTAGGAGCAAGATCAGTACTGGCTTCAAATGGATCATCTTCCACAATATAGGTATAATTAGGAGCATAAACGTTATCAATCGAAATGTTAATGTATGAAGTATTAAATCCATTATACTGAGGAAATGGTTCTGAAAAGCTATTTACTACATCGATATTATCAAATTCTACAGTAGAAGAATTAATTAATGATTGGTGTAAAATCATATTGAATTGATCTCCTGATCCATCAAATTCTTTATATTCTGATATTTTTGGAATTTGATTTTCAACATCTGTTAAATTTTCTAGTTTTTCATTATCATTATTTTCAAATCCAACTTGAAACGGGCTTGAAGTAAAGAATAATGAACTAATACTTGTAAAAGTCATCCCAAAAGCTAAAACAAGAAGGAATATTGCTTTTATTTTTCTGTTCCACTTAGATCTAAGCATAATTATCAAAAAATAATTTGTTTATTTTTATATATATTAACTATAACATCGTGTTTTTGAATTTAAAATTACTTTTTTTCTCAATAAATCTATTTGAATTTAGGAATTTATTCATAACGTAGAAATGAGTTTATTTAAGTTTTTCAAAATAATTATATAAAAAATGGTTAAAAATTATTCTTGTTTTTCCGGTTTTTTCAGAATTATTCTCGCGTCTACGCAAATCAGTCCTTTTTCGTAGATGAAAACGGGATTTAGGTCCATTTCATTGATTTCTTCGTATTCTGTCACGAGGTCTGAAATCTTTAATAATGTATCTACAATAGCATCTATATCTGCTTTTGGTTTTCCTCGATATCCATCTAAGATAGGAAATCCTTTTATCTCGTGTATCTGCTCTCGGGCATCATATTCTGTAATTGGGGCAATTCTGAAACTTACATCTTCTAAGAGTTCAACTAAGATCCCACCAATCCCAAACATTAGTGCAGGGCCAAATTGAGCGTCAGTAGTCATTCCTATTATTAACTCGGTTATAGGTTCATCAGCCATTTTCTGTATGCTAATTGATTTTTCACTTTGGGATGGTATTTTCATCAATTCATCATATGCTTGAGCAGTTTCATCTTCATTTTTGATATTTAGTTTTACAGCTCCAGTATCAGATTTGTGTATTATATCTTCGGCCATTAGTTTTAATACTACGGGAAAGCCTATTTTTTTAGCAACTGCAATGGTTTCTTCTATAGTAGTCGCTAATTCTTGGTCTGGAATGGGGATTCCAATTTCCTTTAGTAAATTCTTTGACTCAAATTCAGTAAGTACAGTCTGGTTTGATTCAAGCTTATTTTTCAACAATTCGGGAATGTTCATTACGATTAACTCAAAAATTATCTTTTTAAAAATTAAGGTTTAAGAATTATAATAGATAGTTAAGTTATAAAAAAAATTTAAATATAACGAGTAGTATTTTTAAAGAAAAGAAACTCGAATTTCTTAAAAAAAACCCACAACAAGAAATCAATCAATAATCTATAATTTATCTATATAATGGAAACTAAAGCGGCAACAAAAGAGGAAAATCTTCGGATTCTATTAAAAAATTTCGTAGAATCACGAGATGATGTTATACTAGCTTTTATTTATTCAAATGAAGGTTTATTATTTTCAAAATATGGTAAATCTGCCGAAACAACTCAAAAAGATGAAGAATCAGAAGATATCTATGGAGCGTTTACTGCGATAGTAGAAAATCTTCTTGATAAAATTAGCTTAGAATATAAGACAGGTCGGTATGGTAGTGGTTCATTCGAAACTGAGGACAATCGAATAATATACTTAGAAGCGGGATCTGAAGCAATTCTATTACTAGTTTGCGATTATGAAACAAACTTAAACTCTCTTTTTCCAATAGCTTACCTTGTTGTTGAGAAAATCGCACAGTTACTTGAAAATAGTTTTGATTTTAAATTCAATTCTCTTGAAATACCAAATTTAAGAATATATGATAATTTTTCTCTAGGATTAGATAAGTTTTCAATTAAAGAATCAAACTCTATAATAAATGGTGTAACCCCTACTCATAAGTTTGATAAAGACAAACAAATAGAAAAACTTTTTAAATTAATTGTGCTAGGTTCAGCCGCAGTAGGTAAAACTACGTTAGTAAGTCAATTTTTGAAAAAAGAAGACATTATTGATTATCGCCCTACTCTGGGTATCTCGATTTCCACACAGCAATATCATGTTCAAGGTTTTAAAGAAGATATTATCAAATTTTTAATTTTTGATCTCGCAGGTCAAAGCTATTTTAAACGAGTTAGACGTGATTATTACAAAGGAGCAAACTGCGCGTTTATCGTTTATGACGTTACTCGAAGAGAGACTTTTGACGAAGCGATAAATTTCTGGTTCAAAGACGCACAAAAGGAATTAGGCAACATACCCTTCGTTCTTGTAGGGAATAAGATTGATTTAGAGGTAGATAGAGCCGTAACTAAAGAAGAAGGATTGAATCAAGCAAAAGAATTGAAGAGCTTTTTCATTGAAACCTCAGCATTACGAAACATAAATGTTCAGGATACTTTTAAGATAATGGGAATTGGCTTATTTTTTAAACATATTGAAGAGAATAAATAATAAGAGTATTAAAGTTAAACCTATAAAATGTATTCCACATGTGATTTCTGAATTTAAAGCTTCAAGTTTTCTAAAAAAAAGCTAAAAATTTGATAATAAATCATAAAAAAAAGAATAATTTGAAAATAAAAATTATTAAGTAGAGTTAATTAGGTAATTAGTATCTTTTCTTAACTTTAATCTTATTCTATATTTCCTCAGTTCGTCAACAATAGAAACGCTAAATGCGGCTATAAAAAGAGTTGCCCAGTGATACCATTGTGTCAAAGGTACAACATGAAATGCTATGCTTATCGGTGTGTAAAGTAATAATAATTGTAAGCCAAGTGAAAGTCCTGTAGCCCAGAATAAATGCTTATTAGGAAATTTGTAGAACGGTTTTATATTGCTCGTACATGTATAGACAAATAGTAACTCACATATCACTAAATTCGTGAATAAAATCGTCTGTGCTAGACTAATAGCATATATTTGAGCCGCAGACCCACTAACAGTGTAGCCCACTAAGAGTGGATCAGCAACACTCCACGCAGGAATGAGAACTGTCCAAAGAATAATGTAAAGCGAAATATCTGTGATTGAGGTATAAAGTCCTAAAAACAATGCAGGACCCTTAATTTCTTTTAGTAAAGTAAATCCCTTTCTAGGAGGTGCCTTCATAACATCAGGATCCGTGGGTGTGAATCCCAATACCATCGCTGGAATACCGTCTGTTGCTATATTTAACCAGAGAATTTGAAGTGGCTCAACAGGGATTCCAATAAAAGTCGTTGCGAATAATTTCATTAGGATATAAGCTATTAAAATTAGAAAGATTTCATCAAAATTTGTACTCAACATATAACGAAAGAATCCTTTGGTCGTCTCAAAAATACCTCTCCCTTCCTCGATTGCATTTACAATCGTTGCGTAATTATCGTCGATAAGGATCATATCCGAAGCCTCTTGAGTAACTTCCGTACCTTTCAAACCCATTGCTACACCTACATGAGCTCCTTTTACAGCTGGAGCGTCGTTTACTCCATCTCCAGTCATTGCAACTATTAAATCGAGCTCTTTTAGCTTCTTCAAAATTCTAAGTTTATGCTCAGAAGTAACTCTCGCAAAAACATCCGTAGTTTTTACTCTTTCTAATAATTCATCATCATCCATAGCTTCTAAATCTACACCCGTTATAGCTTCAGTTGATTCTGTTAAACCAATCTGGTGAGCTATCGCTATGGCAGTAATCTTGTGATCTCCTGTAATCATGATAGTACGGATTCCAGCACTTCTTGCCTCGTGAATTGCCAATTTAACTTCATCACGAGCAGGATCAATAATTCCTACTAAACCTACATAAGTAAAATCCTTCTCAACTTCGTTAAGATCGTACCCTGGCTCTAATTCCTTATAAGCTACTCCCAGAACTCTCAAAGCATTTTTGGCAAACTCCTCATTTTTATTAGATAATATATCCCTAGAGGTACCAATAGGTTTTTTTTCCCCATTTTCCAAGATATATGAAGCATTCTTCATCAATACATCTGGAGCTCCTTTAATTAAGGCAAGTGTTTTACCGTTAATTCTACCTACAACGCTCATCATTTTCCTGTCGGAATCAAAAGGAATTTCATCCAATTTTTCAAAAGATACGTCTAAACCTGTCTTTAAGGCGAGTACTTTCATAGAAATTTCAGTTGGGTCTCCAACAACACTAACTTCTCCAGTTTTTTGATCGAGAATATTTACATTAGAGTTGTTACAAAATAGACAAACTTCCAAGAAACGTTTAAGATCGGTATTCATGGCAATGGGATTTCCATTTTCTTTAATGGCGCCTGTTAAATTATATCCAACACCCTCTACATCCAAAACAGTTCCATTTAGATAAATTTTTACTACTGTCATTTCGTTTTTCGTAAGCGTACCTGTTTTATCTGAACAAATTACATTAACTCGACCTAGAGTTTCTACAGCCGTCAAATTCCTAACTAACGCGTTCCTAGCAGCCATTTTTTTCATACCTATGCTTAGAACCACGGTGATAACAACAACAAGACCCTCTGGAACCGCCGACACCGCCAAACTTATAGAAATTTTTAGTGCTTCAATGATTTCGTCGATTTCTTGAGGTGTGAATGCTAAACCCTCAGTTGCTAGTATTATAATTATTTCTGTAACGAATACACCAGCACAAATAAATATAATTATCATCCCTAATAATTTTCCAAAGCGGTTTACCTCTACTTGAAAAGGACTAGGTTCAACCTTTTCTTTTTGCAAGCTTTCAGCGATTTTTCCTATCTCAGTATTCATTCCCGTTCCAATTACAACGCCCTCTGCATTTCCTCTAGTAATTATAGTATTCATATATCCAAGATTAGTTCTATCCGCTAAAATCATCTTTTCCTCTACAATGTCAAGTTGTTTTTTAACAGGTTTTGATTCTCCTGTTAGAATAGCCTCGTCGACATAGAGAGAGAATTCTTTAATGAATCTTAAATCTGCTGGAAACTTATCCCCTTCTCCAACAAGAGCAATATCTCCTGGAACTACATCCTCTACCGCAATTTCATTCACCTTGCCATCTCTACGAACCTTAGCAAAATGAGGTGCTAACTTCTTTAAGCTTTCCATAGACTTTTCAGCTTGATATTCCTGATAAAATCCCAAAATTGCGTTTACAACCAAAATCGCTAAAATAACAATCGCATCTGTATATTCCGAAGACCAAGCTTCAGCACCAGGCTGAGTACCCTCCCAAATTCCAATAATAAATGAAATTGCTATAGCAAAAAGGAGTAAATATACTAGGAAACTTTTAAATTGCCCAATGAAAATTTGGAGAGCAGTCTTTCCTTTTTCTTTAATTAATTCGTTCTTCCCATATTTTTCAAGTCTAGATTGTACTTCAACTTCAGATAATCCTTTTTCAATTGAAGACCCAAATGCCTCCACAACTTTATCAATCTTCTCCGAGTGTGCGCTAATCTGTTTTATTTCTGTCATTTTTCTTCTTTTTTTTTATTCAATTTTGTATTAAAATAATTAACTAAGTATTTTAGATAAATAATAGTTTTATAAATTATATATAAATAAATATAAGCTCATAAAAAAATGATACTACTGAAGATTGTTTAAAAAATATTTCTCAACAGCATTAGTGGATTATATTTTCCATTAACAATAAAAATTAATGCTCGTGTCGTTTTTAAAGACTTCCTTTTTTTGTAAAACTTGACCATAAATTTATATTAATGCCTATCTAATTATTGTTAACTTACTAAATCTAATAAAAAAGTATTTGTAAAGATTGGTGATTATGAGACCGTCTCGTGTGTTTAGATGGGTTGTTAGAGCTTTCTTGTTAGTTTTTACTCTATCATTATCAGCTGTTTCTATATTGGGAGGTTGGTCTGCTGTAACCATTCTAAATCCTGCGGGTGACGACATTAACGTTCCTGATGGACCTATAATCCTTATTCCTGATATTGGTAATTCAAGTATAGAAATTATTATTCCATTTAATATTACAAATGGAGGAGTATATGAATTATCAGACATATTTCTAAGATTTCAACTTGATATGACCTTTGGAAATACTTCAACGCTTAATAATGACACGACAACCGTTCGGGTTTTTGATGAGCCTCAAGAATTTGGATCGGTATTACCAGAGCAGACTCTCAAAGCGAATTTCAGCGGTTCAGGAACATTACCTCTTTCTGAAGTGGATTGGTTTAGATCGCCTGCATTAGAATTCTACGCAAGGCTTATATTCAGAGCTTCTTATTCATTAAATCTCTATACCTTTACAGTTGCTATAATCAATGTATCATTGGGGTCATATCCACCATGAGGGGGATTTAAATGGGACGATTTTTCAACATTATTAAAGGAATTATTTATATGTGTGTTTATATCGTAACCACGATGGTTATTCCGTTTCTTACTTTTACATGGGTAAGGAATATCTCAATTTTAGAAGTCAATATTGTATTAACTCAACATGATTACGAGAATATTATTTTTTGGATTACTGCTTTCGGACTCCTTATCAGTGCAACAGCATTTTTTAATTACTCATCACCCAAACAATCAATAAGAAAAGGAACTTTCGCTTTAGTTCAAATAATTTTAAATTGTCTTTATATATGGTCGTATAAATTTAGTGGAGCTACTGAAATACGTTTTGAAATAGTATTTGAAATTGTAAATGTTGGTTTCGTTGCTATCAATGTTCAAAATATGGTCATGCTCTATATGGGAGTTTACTTTCTTACTATAATTCTAAAAGGATATGATTTCTTCGATTTCGTTCTCAATCGGAAGACAATTAGAGAGAAAAGATATAAAACAGATGTAGGAGGTAATGACTCATCGTGATTCTTCAAGGTGTAGATTTCATTCAAGTTATTGCTGACATCGTTGCGGCTATTTTGAACTTTTTAAAACCAATTGTCAGTCCGATGGGATCATTCATGGTATATTGGATGGAGTATGTTTTAGAATTCTTTCCTCAAAACAATTTAACAGTTTATATTATTATAGCTATTGTAATCGTCGTGCTTGGCCTTTTTGTAAATATAGCATGGCCAGGGAATAAAAAACCCAGTTTTCTTGTAAAAGCTAAAGAAATTGATGAGAAAATAGAGAAAAAAGCCAAAGAACTCGATCAGAAGGTAGAGGATAAAGCTAAAGAACTAGAAGAAAAAGTGGAAGAAAAAGCGGAAGAAATAGAAGCTAAAATTGAAAAAAAGATAAAGAAAGCAAAGAAAAAGGCAAAAGAAATCGAAGAAAAAGCTGAAGATTTAGAGGAAGAAATTGAGGAACTTGAAGAAGAAGTAGAAGAATTAGAAGAAGACGCTGAAGAACTTGAAGAAAAAGCTGAAGATTTAGAGGAAGAAATTGAAAAACTTGAAGAAAAAGCTGAGGATTTAGAAGAAGAAGTAGAAGAAAAAAAAAAAGAAGAATTACAGGAAGCTGTTGAAGAGCTTGAAGAAGAAGTAGAAGAAGTAGAAGAAGACGCTGAGGAAATTGAAGAAAAAGCTGAAGAATTAGAGGAAGAAATTGAAGAACTTGAAGAAAAAGCCAAGGATTTAGAGGAAGAAGTAAAAGAAGTAGAAAAAAATCCTGAAGATGACTAAGAAGCACACAAAATTTTAAAATTTTTTATTTTTCTTTTTGAAATTAAAACAACCATTATTTTTCATCTTAAAATTTAAATTAGTGATTGATCATAAATTTTATTATAGGAACAGGTAAAGCTTTTTTTACTAATCGAATATGACCTTTAATAATAATTTTGTAGTTTATAAGCAGAAGAAAGAGTTACTTAAAGAATTAAGCATATATCAATCATTAGTTTTAAAAAAAATAGATATTGAGGATTTCAAATCCGCTTTATCAAAAATAGATTCTGCTCTAACTTTGATTGACGAATTCCAATCCTCCTTTGATTTAAAAACAGAATTAGAAGAATTTAATGGAATACGCCAAAAAGTCCAAATTGAGTTTGATAATCGTCGTAATATCTACTTAAGGCGATATAATAACCTATTGAAGGAGACGCTTACTGAGAAAAATCTGGAAGCCTTTTTAAAGTTATTAGCAATGCTGAAAAATGAGGTAGATGATAATCTAAACAAGTATAATCTTCACGAGTTACAAGACAATATTATTACCTACTTTACATTAATTAAGAAAATATATACTATTCTTAGCTCTTATAAAGTTCTCAACTATAACGATTCTTCTGTAAAAATTCTAGAGTTCGTTAAGGAGTTTAAAGTTAAAAATTACCCAAATTTGAAAGGTTTGCTTTCAAATATTTACCAGAACCTACTTCTTATTCAATTTAATACAATGTCCGAAAATTACGATAAACTATCATTGCAAGAGATCTCTGAAAAGCTATCTATAGCTCCAGATAGACTTGAGGATATTATTGATTTGATTATTGACAAACAGAAAAGCCCTATCAAAAAATATACAAAATATAATAACGAACTGACTTTTAACAAGTATTATTAATTTTATAATGCGCGGTAGTATTCAGGTCTCAATGCTTCCTTATGATTTAATCCAAAATCAATAACTTCCAATATTTTGACTTTATCTTTTTCTAAAGTTCCCCTAATTGGTAAGTAATTAGAAGCGTGGTTGGACCTAAAAACGCAATTAGCATTTTTATTTTTAAAATTAACCGCTTTAATGAATATCTTCAATTCGTTTAAAATCTCATTAGAATTCATTTCTATGAAATCACCCCTTATTTTTTTCTCATACATAACGGTTCCTGGGGGTATCATGAGTGATAAAAATGCTATATACCATATTCTATCATCATTTGGACAAATCTGATTCACTAAATCTGCGGATTCAAGAGCATGAGCTTTAGAAACATCCTCACTTCCTGCTCCACCAAGTCCATTAATGAAGGTAGCAGATAGAGTAATGTTGGCTTTAAATAATTTTTTAGAAGCGTTAATATAATCCTCCTTTGTAGCATGTTTATGAACATTTTTAAGCAGAGTGTCACATCCACTTTCGAATCCTACATAAGCTATTTTTAATCCAGCATCTGATAGTTCTTTCAAATCATTGTCTGATTTCTTCAAAATATCCTTAGCATGAGCATAAACCCCTACTCTTTCCAATTTTGGAAGTTTTTTAATAGCATACCTTGTAAGTTCTAAAAGCTTTTCCGTTGGGGTTACCATTGCATTTCCGTCTAAAAAAAACAGCTTACGCACAGAGGAACTAAATTGTTTATTTGTAGCTATATCTAAATCTTTTTTAACTTCTTCATTTGATCTAATTTTAAAATGTTTTCTAAGATTTGACATACAAAAATCGCATTTAAAGGTACATCCTTCAGTTAATTGAATTAATAGAGAATTATGCTCTGAAGGTGGGCGAAACACCGGTTTACAATAATAAATTCTTTCTTTATTCGTCATAATAAGTATTGAGAACAAACCTGGGATATAAAATATATAAAATGAACTATGAATTAAATTAGATGAATATTACTTATCTTCTTCATTGATATCGTCTTCTTATTCGCTCTCTTCCTTTTCGTCTCCATCTTCAGGTTTTTTAGGACAGGATGAAAGATGGCGTCCTAAGCGAATAAATTCTTTTCCACAATAAGGACAAACCTGTTTATCTTTAGTATCCTTTCCTGAAGCCGTTGCTGCTTTTGGTTTTTTCTTTTTACTTCGTCTAGGCATTACATCTTCTATGCTTGCATCCTCAGGCGCAAATTCACAATTTGGCAAGTGAGATCTAAGATCATCAAATAATTCTCCACAAAATGGACATTCAACTTCCGTAAATTCCTCAGAATCTTCCACCTCATCTTTTACTAATTTTCGCTTTTCAAACTTTAGTGGAATTTCTTCCTCCTCTTCTTCTTCAAATTCGTCAATTGTTAAGTCGAGATCGTTGTCTCCTTGAAGTTCAGCTAGTTCAAATGCTTCTAATTCTATTTTTTTCTCTTTTATTTTTTTCTCAGCACTTTTTCTACTCTCTTCATAAACTTCTGAAACTTTCTGACTGGTTTGCACATAGAGTGTGCAAACTTGACAGACATAGGCTTTTTTACCAAGAATTAAATCTCTTTCTTGGCAAAAGCATAATGGTTGTAAACTATTTGCGATATCTCCCATAGGAGTAAGGTGTTTACAAGCAAAGTTGCGAGAAAATTTTATTTTTTGTTTTTTACGTGGAATAGTCAACCAACCAAAAGAAGTATGTAATAAAATAAATATAGCTTAAAATTTAATTTTTTTGATTGTTCTCTTCTAAAATAAGAATTAAATATTTAATTTTATTTTAAAATTAAAAATTATAACGAATGGATTTCATATCATCCACGATCTTCTTTTTTATATCAGAACTCTCTATATCAGGTAATAAAACATCAATAATCTCTCTCAAATCTCTTATTTTTTCAATCAGAACTTCTGGCTTACTCCATGGGGTAATTCTTAGCGGATGACTATAAGTTAAACCATTATTATAATTTTCTAAAGCTTCCCGATAAAAGAGACATGCGGTTCCAATATTTTTTATTTTTTTTTCATAACTCAATCCAATTTTATTAAAAGCCATTCCAGCACCGGCAAAATCTTGAACATTAATAAAATCGATAGCAGCTTCTTCAATCTTTTTCAAACCATATTCTAATGCATCTATATCTCCTTCTCTTATGATAATGTAACCAATTATATAATTTGCTATACCTTTATAAAAAATTTGATTGTTAAATTCTGCTAGTTTAAATAATTCATCTGCAAATTCTCTGGCAATAACCAAATGATTGTTGGTAATGCATGATCTCGATACTTTTCTTAATAAATCCATTACTCGATTCATATCATTGATTTCTTTATATTTTTCGATGCCTTGCCGATATTTTTCTATACCCATAAATGTATCTTTATTTTTAAAAGCCTGATTTCCTTCGTAAATAATTTTTTCAGCTGCTTCCTTTATTTTGTCGCTATCAATGATAGTCTCATAAAAAATATCATCAACGTTGAATTTAATATCTTCTGATAAAGGGATATCAACAAGATCTTCTTGTGATAATGAATTATTTGAGTCATCTAATACTTCATCAATATCTTTATAATCTGAATCTAGTTTATATTGCTCCTTAAAGGCTTCTTGAAGTGGTTTTCCTGCTGATGCTAAAGAAGATAACTCAGCGAGAACATTTGCAAAAAAGAATTTGTTTAATCCTTCCACAATATAATCTACTTTATGATAATTTGTCTCAAATTCAACGGAATTAGAATCTATTGTTACGTCAGTTAATCGATATATCTCAAATCCCGTATCATATTTAGTTAGAAGATTGTTATCAATCTTTTCTTCCTTTTTCTTCCCGAGAAGAGTATGATCAAAAACCAATCCTATAGCATCACTAAATTTTCCCTGAAATCCAAGTTGATTAATAAGATCAATATAAGAAAAAAATAAGGTCAATCCTGGATGAGAATGAAACCAACCAACAATGAAATATCCTTTACCTTCTTTATCTAGATCTTCGTGTATTTTTTCTACATCGCCATAATCTGTTTCACTAAATTCTACATCAGTATCGTGACCATATGTCATTGGGATTGCTCTTTCGACATATAAGAAATCATCGTTGTAATATCCGATTAAAAGGCCATATATTTCTTTCCAATCTTCGGAAGATATGGCCTGATTTGCGTATCTACTAGCATATAATATTATTGTTTTATAAGCTTCAGCTTTGAGAATTACTGGTTTACCTATATCCTTTTTCGTTTCATCTTCCCTTTTTTCAGATTCTTCGGTCATTGTTTTATAACTGTTAAGACTAATTTGAATTATAAGTTCTTTAAAATATTATAAAAGCATTCTTAAATAAAATTATCTCAATTATATGATTTAGTTTTAAGTAAATAATAATTTTTGAGAGAATTATATTTATTAAAGTTTAAACATCTTTAATACTTAGAATTCTAATAGTTTTTGATATTCTTAATGAATAAGGATTATGAAAGCGCTAGTATTTAATTATAAACTTTACAGGTTAGCATTATCTAAAATATTGGGTGCATTATATCTAAAAGGATATCTTTCTAAACTTGGACCATTACATTTGAAAGAAGTTTCCTCCCCAAGGCTTATATCTAATGAATGGCTGGTCATTAAGACGAAATATTGTGGGATATGTGGTTCTGATCAGAAACAAATCTTTCTTGATGGAAACTTTGATAATCCCATAACTGCCTTAATTTCATGGCCTCAAACTTTAGGACATGAAGCTGTTGGAGTTGTCGATAAAGTAGGAAAATCATCGAATTTAAAACTAGGTGATAGAGTTGCTTTAAATCCATGGGTAAGTTGCGAACCACGAGAAGTTAAACCTATTTGTAAAGCCTGTGAAGAAGGAAATAAATATCTTTGCAGAAATTTCACAAAAGGCATTCTCAACCGTGGAATTCATACAGGTAATAGTAGTGATGCTACAGGGGGATTTGCAGAATTTTTCCCTGCGCACAAAACAATGGCAATAAAAATACCTGATTCAGTCTCATTTGATCAAGCTATATTATCAGATCCTTTTTCAGTGGTACTACATTCAATATTAAAAGTTAATGTTAGAGAAGGATCGATTTGTGGGGTTTATGGTTGTGGAAATCTTGGGCTACTAACAATTCACTTCTTAAAGAGAATTTATGAAGATATAACCGTAATTGCTATTGCTAGATTTCCACATCAAATAGAAATGGCAAAGAAATTTGGCGCAGATCTTGTGATTAAATCATCTCCACCGAGCAGAGTCATCGAAAGTGTTGGAGATTATTTGAATTGTGATATATATTATTTAAAGAGAAAAAAACCTTGGCTATTAGAAGGAATTGATTTTTTATTTGATACTGTTGCATCTGCAGAAACATTAGAGACAGGTTTACGTATCTTAAAATCAAGATTAGTAGATCTTGAGAATAATAAGGAGAGTTCCGGAGTAACTGTGTTAACAGGAGTCCATGTTCCTAAAAGATTTGAATGGACACCATGGTATTTTAAAGAGATAAATATTATTGGTAGTAATGCCTTTTCAATAGAAGATTTTGAAGGCATTCGAGAGCATGCATATTATCATTATTTTCGATTGTTAGAAGAGGGAACAATTGATCCAACACCAATAATTTCACATAAATTTCTCTTAAGAGATTATAAAAAAGCGTTTGTGGTTGCAAGAAATCAAGAGAAATTTAAATCAATTAAGGTAAAATTTTATTTTGATCAATAAATGGAGTGGAAATTCATATGAATTCAAAAAAAGAAAAGAGTAACATCCCTGCACTGATATTTGAATTAAAAAGAATTAAGCTATTGAAAGCATTTATTAGAGGAAAAATAAATCCTAAAGGGTTTTGGAAATCAGGAGGACCTGTATCTCTAAAAAATATTTCTTATCCTACACTAATCGCCGAAGACTGGGTTATAGTTAAAACAGTTTTTTGTGGAATCTGTGGTAGCGACATGACTGAATTAAAACTTATGGGGTCACTTGATAATCCTATCCGTTCTTTTATTTCATTTCCTCAAATTATGGGGCATGAACCTGTCGGTATTATAGAAAGTGTTGGGCTTAAAGCTAAAAAGTTTAAAAAGGGAGATCGTGTTGTAATTAGTCCATGGTTTTCATGCGAGCCCCGAGGAATCTCTCCTATATGCTCAAGATGTTCTTTAGGTGATTTTAAACATTGTCAAAATTTCCAAAAGGGAAATATTCCGGTAGGAATGCATTTAGGAATTACACAAGGATATGGAGGTTTTAGTCCATATTTAACCGTTCACGAATCTCAATGTTTTTTAATACCTGAAAACATATCATTTGAACAAGCAGTTTTAGCAGATCCATTTTCTGTTTCTTTCCATTCTCTATTATTGCTAAATCCTCACCCTACCTCTCAAATCCTTGTATATGGATTAGGTATTATAGGTTTGCTAACAATTCTTTGTTTGAAGAATATTTTTAAAGTAAAACATATAATTGGGATCGGACGATATCAATTTCAGAAAGATTTAGCTCTTAAATTAGGGGCTGACCATGTTTTTTTAAGCTCAGGTGATTTGTTAATTGAAGAAATAGCTGCATACTACAACTTTGAATTATATACCCCTGATAGGGGTTTAAAATGGATGTTAGATGGCGTGGACGGTATAATTGATACTATCGCTTCAGCAGAAACTTTTGAAATAGGAGAAAGAATTCTTTGCACTCAAGGTAAATTAGTGTTTTTGGGTGTAAGCCCTCCAAAAAGGTTCGAAAATTCTCTTCATTATTTTAAAGAACTCGAGGTTATTGGTTCAAATGCATTTAGCATAGAAAATTTCCACGATAAATCTATGCACGCATTTCAGTTTTATTTAAATTTTATCTCCGAAGGATTAATAGATCCTCAAATGCTAATTACACATAAATTTCCCCTTGCTCAGTATCGAGAGGCATTTGATTTATTAAGTAATAAAGGAGAATCTCATGCTATAAAAGTAGTTTTTGAATTTAATGCTTAAAAAACTTATAATACTCCAGATCTTTTAAAATTTCTTATATCTTCTTCTGTATAGTCAAGTTCTTTAAGAATTTCTTTTGTGTTTTGACCTGAAATTGGTGCTAAACTCCGTATTGTTAAAGGCGTTCTGGAATATTTAATAGGGGAACTTATGTTTTGAATTTTGCCAAATTTTGGATGATTTGTTTCCACAACCATATTTCGGGATTTAATCTGTGGATCATCACAAGCTTCGCTAAAATTTTTTACAGGCATTACGCACGCATCGATTTTACTAAAAATTTCCATCCATTCGCCTTGAGTTTTCTTTAAAAATTCATTTTGTACTTCTTGAAATACTTCCTCTTTTTCTAATCCTAGTGCGTTTCCTTTTGTTATTAAATCCTTGCGGCCAAGACCCTCGCAAACTCCTCGCCAAAATTTTATTTCAATTGCCCCTACAGAAAGGTACTTATTATCTTTAGTTCTATAAATCGAATAAAAAGGGACCTCTCCGTGCAGAGGATTCCTTGACTTAGTAATTCCATCATATTTTTCCTTAGAAAATTCAAATGCAGCTGCCATTGGCATGAAAGAAAAAACGCTATCAGTCATCGAAACATCTATATATTGACCTTCTTTATTAGGATTTTTCTCTCTTTCAATTAATGCCCCAAGAATTCCAATTGTTGAAACTAAACCACCTCCTATATCTGCTGCTTGTACACCGGGAAGAACAGGTTTTCTCTCTTGGTTCTTTTTCTCTTCAAGTTTTCTTTCTTTATTTAAATCTAGTATCCCACAAATTCCAATGTAATTTAAATCATGACCTGCTGTCTGTTGATAAGGGCCATACTGTCCATATCCTGTTAAAGAACAATAGATTATTGATTTATTAATTTTAAATAGAGTATCGTAATCAATTTTCAATTTATTTGTTACTTTTGGCCTAAAAGTTTCTAATATAATATCTGCTTTTTTTACTAATTTATAAAATATTTCTAAAGCTTGTTCTTTTTTCAAATCAAGTGCGATGGATTTTTTATTCCTCATTATAATTGAATTAAATGCACTCTCACGATACCTGCCTTTCTGAAAAAAAGGTGGAGGACTTCCATACGGATACTTTGGATCCTCAACTCTTATGACCTCTGCGCCAAGATCTGCCAATATCATTGACGCATATGGACCTGGTAGCATCCTTGCGAGATCAATGACTACTATCCCTTCTAATGGTAAACTCATAATAATATAGATTAAAGCTTACTACTATAAAAAAATTAAGAAAACAAATAAATTGAAACTTTATTGAATTTCAATAATTTCAGCTTTCATAGTATCAGTATCAATAATCGCAAATGTGGATTTATTTGTTAAATATCCGCAGAGTTCACCTGGGTTCACAATTAATACATTATTATGCTTTTTATTTACCATATTATGCGTATGACCTGATAAAATAATATCAAACTTTCCAGAATCTGCTAATGCTTCTATAGTTTCTTCTTTAGGCATGTGTGACGCGAAAATTCTCTTCCCTCCTAATTCAATTATTAGTTCATGACCACTTTTTGCAAATTCACAAATTTGACCTAAGTTTTGTGTTAAATAAAGAATTTCGCCGTCATTATTTCCAAAAACACCAAAAAATTGCTTTTTTATTGACTCATTTAGTTTGTTGAACCATATTTTCACGAAAGGTGCAACAAAATCACCGCAATGGATTAGTGCATCAACTTTTTTATCGTTTATTATAGAAACTGCTTTTAATATATTATCACGATGGTCGTGTGTATCTGACAAGACTGCTATTAGAATTTTAAAATCACCTTTTTAGTTTTACTTTACAAAATTAAGAAATATTGGAAGAACAATAATAAAAATCTTGTTTACACAAATAAATAAAGTATTATTTAATTATTATTAATAGGAATTATTTATACAAACAGATTGATTAAAAATGATCGAAGAATTTCTTAAATCTGAGAAGGATGCTATTGATAATGAAATAGCAGAATATTTCTCTTATTTAAACAGTAATGAAAAAGAGATTCTTTTGAAAGATTTTCTTGCTCACCTTCAAGAGTTTATTCTAAATAAAAGAGCTAAAAGACTCCATCCAATATTATTAATTGCCGCATTCTCAGGTATTGTAAATCCTATTAATGTAGGTAATCAATTAGATCGTATCAGGAAAGTATCTTTAGCAGTTGAGTTGCTACATAGTGGTCACTTAATTCATGACGATCTTATTGATGAAGATCTTGAAAGAAGAAATAAACCCACTTTTCATGTTCAGCTTAAAAATGAATTAAATCAGGTTTATAATAACATTGAACTACCGAATAAGGAAGAAGTAATTAAGATGTATGGTAGAGACATGAGTATATTAGGTGGAACACAAGGTTATCTTTTGGGATTGAATGTGCTTAAAACTTCGAGATTTTCTGATAATTTAAAATTGCAAGCTTTAAATGAATATACAGCAGCAATGGATAATTTAATGAAGGGACAGATTATTGAAGAATATATGAATTATCATAATATTACTATGTCTTTAGAGCAATATTTAACTATTGCAGAGATGCAACGGGCGAGTTTACTTGAAAAATCTGCAAAAATTGGAGCTATCTTAGCTAAAGGAAATTTTCATTATCAAATTGAACCTTTAAGTAAAGCAATGAACCTTATGGGTCAAGCATTTGCGATCCGAGATGATATTATTGATATAAAAAGTGATATAAAAGCCAAGAAGAAAAAAATAATATATATATTTGCTGTTCAAAATACAGATGAAGAACAATCAAAAATCCTAAATGAGATATACCATTTAGAAGATATAAGTAAAAACGATGTAAAGTCTGTCGAAACAATTTTCACTGATACTAACGCTATAATAATAGCAGAACACTTTTCTAAGAATTTAGTATCCCAGGCAAAAGCATCACTTAAGGAAATATATCCAGATCTTAATAAGAATCAAAAAGCATTCTTCAATGAATTCTCTGACTTCATGTATATGAGAGATTTTTAGTTTTACAATGAAAAATGTTAGCATACAACATATTGAGTGTTTTGATGTTTTAGCATCAAGTTATTTAGCTCTTTAAATACAGTCAGTACATTCTGGTTCTGTAGAGCTGATGTCTTAAAAAACCCATCTATGTTCTTTTCTTGGATAAAATTATGTATTTTTTCTTTTGGAACAAGGTCCTCTATTATGGTCGTTGAAATTAAATCGCTTTTACTTCCAACTAATAATTTTGGAAGATTTAAGCCATTAGCATGTTCTAATACTTGGTTATACCAGAAATCTAACTGTTCGAATGAATTTTTACTTGTTAAATCAAATACTAATAGAACACCATTAGCTCCTCCTAAAAATTTTGGAATTAAAGCTTTAAACCTTTCTTGACCTCCGAAATCAAAAATTGATTGCACATTATAAGTTTCCTTTGGATTTTTAATTTCATCTTTAGAACGGATTTTTAGATCGATGGAGTGAAAATTGACTCCAATCGTGAGTGATGTATCGAAATTAAAGGAATTAAAACAAAAACGGTTAAAAAGACAAGTTTTACCTGCACTAGGAGGACCTACTATTACGGTTTTAAAAGAAAATAAAATTTGTTTTCCCTGAGTGTATGGGTCGATCAAGTAAAATACCTATTTTTCTAATAAGTTAGTTTCTGTTTTATGCTAATAACTTTTTTAATTAATGCTACAAAAAAAAATTTATCATTTTGTTGTTAAAATATAATACCTAAATCTTTATTCTAAAAATGCTTAAAATAACTTAATAGTATTGTTCATAATAAGTTAATAATTAAGAAATTATTTTTTTCGAAGAAATATGGTTTTTAAAGCTCCTCCAAGTCAAATAATCATCAGACCACCTGTTGAGGCATATAGTGTACTCATCGCTGTTACAGGAGGCTGCAATTGGAATCGTTGTCGCTTTTGCGGAACATACAAAGGAATCTATGGAACTACTCAAGAATATGCAATACGCCCACTAGAAGACGTATTGAAGGACATTGATCTCTATTCGGAAAAAAATTATCACGGATATCCCGTCTTTTTAGCCGGTGGAAATCCTACTTCGGCACCTACAGATTACCTCGTAAAAATAATTGAATATGTAAGACTAAGAATGAAAAACGTACCGCGAGTGAGTTGTTACGCAAAAGCTTTAGACATTCTCAGGAAAACAGATGAAGAATTAAAACAACTAGCAGAAGCAGGATTAAATATAGTTTACATGGGATTAGAAAGTGGAAGTAGCAAAATTTTACGAATTATGAAAAAAGGAACAAACGCAGAATCAATGATTAAAGCCGGAAAAAAGTTGTTAAATTCAGGTATAAAATTAAGCTTGTATATTATGTTAGGTTTAGGAGGGAAAAAACTGTCGGAGGAACATGTTAAAGGAACAGCTAAAGTACTCACTGAAATAAACCCTACAATTTTTCGATTTAGAACTTTAAATATAATGTCTAACACCCCGCTTTGGAAGGACTGGAAGAACGGAGATTTTGAATTATTATCTCCCGTAGAAAATCTGATTGAAGAACGAGATATTATTGCTAATTTAGGAGAAAATGTCACATCCCAAGTGTTCAACGATCATGTTTCCAATTATTGTTCGTTAGAATCCGCAAACATTAAAATCGATAGAGATGCTTTCATTAAGACACTCGATTCCTACATCAGTGACCCTAAAATAAAAAATTTACCACGGAAAAATTTAACCCAAATGTAATCCAGTTCCTTCTCTTTTCTCTTCAATGGATTAATAAAATACTAAGAAAAAATATATATTTTCCATAGACTAAATACCTAAAATTTTAAAATCAAAATTATCTTTATTACTAATACTTAAATTTCAATGTTAAGAATAATATTTATCATATATACTTTTAAAATACAATTTTAACCGTGCAAAAAAATGACAGATTCAGATTATTACCGGAGTAAAGTTCATCATAAGGAGATAATTGCTACCTTCGATGATGTCCTAATTCAGCCAGGATATACCAATTTTGAGCCTTTTGAAGTTGATATGTCTTCTCATCTAGGATCATATAAATTCAATTTACCTATAATGTCTGCAGCGATGGATACAGTAACCGAAGAACTAATGGCTATAAAAATGGCTTTATTAGGCGGATTAGGCGTTTTACATCGAAATTGTTCCTATGAACGACAGTTAGAGATGGTGAGGATTGTAAAGAGAGCAAGATCTTTTGTTATTGATGATGTAGCTACAATACAACCTAATGAACCAGTTTCAAAAGCGAAGTACATGATGGAAAATTACAATATTAGCGGTATTGTTGTTGTTAATGAAGAAAATAAAGTCTGTGGGATATTTACTAAAAGAGATATACCCTTCTCTGAAGCTGAAATAAATAATAGTGAAGTAAAAAATTTCATGACGAAAGATGTCATATCCATTGAACCTGGAGCATCTAGAGAAAAAGCGTTAGATATTCTTTTTGATTCTCGTAAAGAAAAACTTCCTGTTATAGATAAAGATGGAAGCTTAAAGGGGCTAATTACAAAAAAGGATTTAGCCCCAGAATTTCCCTTAGCATCTATGGATAGCGAAGGACATTTAATATGTGCTCTAGCATTATCTCCCAAATTTCCTGAATCGACCCACGCTCAAAAGTTATTAAAAGAAATAGAGAATTATGTAGATATATTCTTTATAGATGTAGCAGATTTCTATAAAACATCAGATATTAAAGGAACTAAAAAACTCATGGATTTTTTAGATTCCGATTTTGTATTAGGAAATATTGGAACCTATGAAGCCGCTGAGCACTTAATCACTAAAGGCGATTTTAATGAGGATAAATTCATTGGATTAAAGGTTGGAATGGGATCGGGGTCAATTTGCACTACATCCATTCAAACAGGTGTAGGTGCTCCAACTCTTTTTGCAACTGCTCAAGTTGCTGACGCAATAGTAGATTACAATTCTGATATTAGTTTAATTGCAGATGGAGGATTCAAAAACCCGGGAGATTTACCCAAAGCGTTTACTGCTGGTGCTGATTTAATAATGTCAGGACATTTTTTTGCGGGATCAACAGAAAGTCCTGGATATGTCGACACTATACAGGGCAGAAAAGTAAAGATCTATAGGGGTATGGGTTCCAAAGAAGCGAGGACATCTGGATATGTTTCAGATCGATACACAGAAGGCTCAAAAATGCTACCGGAGGGTGTAAGCGATTATGTTCCCTTTGTTGGAGACATAGAAGGCGTAGTAATGTCTTTAAAAGAAGGACTTTTAAATGGTATGATATATGCTGGAGCTAAAAGTATAGATGAGATGAAAAAAGCAAAGGTTGGTGTAGTTTCTTATGTAGGGCAGCGTGAGAGTCGACCTCATGACCTACTCAGCAGGTATTAATAGTTGCCGCTACACTCTTTTCCATACAATGTAATGAAATCAATTGAATGATATTTTATTAAATCCCTATTAATTAACTTAAAACAGCTATAATCTTTACTTAGAAATACAAATTTTAATTTTAATATCATAATATAAAAGAATGAATAACGATGAAAAAAATTGAAAGAGCTATCGTCAGTGTTTTTGATAAAAAGAGCATTATCGAGTTTGTTAGATCGCTGACTAAATTTGGAGTTGAAATTTTATCTACAGGAGGAACTGGAAGTTTATTAAAGGAAAATGGTATTAATTTTGAAAAAATCTCTGACTATACTGGTTCTCCAGAGATGTTTGATGGAAGAGTTAAAACTTTGCATCCGAAAATTGAAGGAGGAATACTTTATCGCCGTGAGCTTAACAAGGATATTGATGATGCTCTAAAATACAATATCCCCCCTATAGATATGGTAGTGTGTAATCTGTATCAATTCAAAGAGGCAATTGTAAAACCTGATATTACTTTAACTGACGCTTTGGAAATGATTGATATAGGTGGTCCTACAATGATAAGAGCTGCAGCAAAAAATTTTCCTGATGTCGTTGTTGTGCCTAATTCTAATCATTACAACGAAATCATCGAAGAATTAGAACAATTAGGAGGAATCAGCGACAAAACGAGAGCGAAATTAGCTCAAGAAGTCTTTGCAATCATGGCTGATTATAACGCTGCCATTGCAAATTACTTACAGAGCTATTATAACCCAGATCAAATCATGAAAACAAATTTATTTAACGCGTATGAAAAGGTTCAAGATTGCCGGTATGGAGAGAATTGGGATCAAGCCGCAGCTTATTATAAAAATCTATCTTGTAATGAAGGGCTTCATAATTTAAAACAACTTGGAGGTAAAGAGATTTCATTTAACAATTATTTAGATATTGATGCGTGCATTCAAATACTTCTTGATTTTGATCAGAATCGTTTTGTAACGGCTATTCTAAAGCACACAAGTCCTAATGGGATTGCTATCGATAGAACCACACAATTAGAATCTATTAAAATGGCGTTCAAGACAGATCCCTTATCTGCATTCGGAGGAATTTGGGGTGTAAACAAGGAATTAACCGCAAATGTAGCGGATTTCATTGTAAATAAAGAAAAGATTTTTGTTGAAGTCCTATTAGCACCCTCTTTCGAAAATGAAGCGCTTGAAATACTTAAACAAAAAAAAAATATGAGAATAATAGAATTTGGTGATTTATTGAACAAACGAGATCTAATCTACAGAAATCATGAAATTAGAGGTGTATTGGGAGGAATTTTAGTTCAAGAATACGATCATAAAACTGTAATTAAAGAATGGAATGTTGTAAGCAAAAAGAAAGTAACAAAAGAAGAAAAAGAAGCTCTAATCTTTGCTTATAAAGTTTCAAAATGGACTAAGTCTAATTCAGCTTGTTTTGCTCAAATATCTAAAAGCGGACTTTACACCATAGGCATCGGGGCCGGACAACAGAGTCGGGTCCATGTAGTTAAATTAGCCGCACAAAAAGCACAAGAATTTGGTCACGAAGCTGAATTAAAAGATTCTGTTATGGGTACTGACTCTTTCTTTCCGTTTCCTGATGGCTTAGAAGCTGCAATAGATGTAGGTGCTAAGGCTATCATCAATCCTGGGGGTTCCATTCATGATGATGCAATTATTAAGCGGGCAGATGAATTAAATTGCGCATTAGTTTTTTGCGGTAAAAGAGTTTTTCGACATTAAGAAATCTAAATTAATTTTGGATTTGTATATCGATAGAGAAAATTTTTATTTAATACTAATTCTTTTGAGCGTTTATAATTCAGCAGAAAAAAAGTTTTTAAATCCTTCTGAATAAATTAATACACTAATTAGTAAATTACTTTTTTTAATGAGCGAGGTCTCTATGGACTTTTTTTCAAAAAATTTACGGGATACTATAGAAGCGATAAATAAATTAATAGATAATAACATCACCTTAGTTACTACTAAAAGTATAAGAAGATGCAATAATATTAAAGCCTCCAATCGCTCTAAAATAAATTTTATTTGGAGATCTCTTAATTATCTCGAAAAAGAAGGTATTCTGGAGATGAATGGTACCTATTCTCCTAAATCGTATAAAATTAAATCAAATCAAAAAATCGATATTGAGGAAATAATATCTCAAATCGAAGATAAAAGGACAATGTAGCCTTATTTTGTAAAAAGGTCATACTAGATTTAAGTTCTTCAACAGATCATCTAATTTTTTCCGATTTTCTATATTTTCTGCATCATTTATTAACCTTTTTTGATAAAATATTATGTTTCCATATTTAAGCTCTAATTCATTAAATAATTTGACCCATTTATTAAAATTTGATATTAAATCTATAACTTCTGGATCTTCCTCAAAAAATTTTATATCTTCTTTTTTTCCTGTAGTTAATGAGATAGATTTGAATTTACTTATAGTATATCCCTGTTTTTTTAAAAGAGAAGTATTAGCTTTTCTCACAAACGCTTCTAATCCGTTTCTCCAATGAACATATTTTTCATTAATAACATCGATGATTCCCTGAATCATCTTAATTTCTTGAGGAAAAATCGTTTCTTTGTGTTTTGTTAAGATTTTTTTAATTTTTTCGAATTCAATATTAAAAGTTTTAATATATTCGGTTATCATTTTTTCATATTTTAATAAAACAGTATTATAATCCTGAGCGAAAACTACATCTGAGCTAGCAAAAGTTAATGTTTCTTCGTCAAATATACCATTCAGCTTTTTCTTTTTCAGTAGCTCTTCGAAAATAGAATAAAGTATCTCAATTTCTTTATCTTCTAGATTCTTCCCATAAAAAAAATCATGGAAAGAAAACATAAAATTATTTTCGAGCATTAAAGTTTCGATTCCTTTTTCAGTGTAAAAAACTAAATTTCCTTCTTTATTATGGAAAATACCCCTTAATTTTTCATCGTTTTGCAACTCTTTTAATAAATTTTCGACGATACTTGAGGTCACATCTATTTCTCCTAGTTGTATGATATTTTCAGATTTAGATTTCTCCATGAGCATTGATTTGATGTCTTTTTTGGATTCCTCGATTTTATTCTCGTTAAAAATGAGGAGTTCTCCTTTTTTAAAATAATTTAAACCTAAATTATTGATAAATTCAATAAATAAACTATAAGACATACCTGTTTTTTCAATGTAGTCATCAATTTGGATTAGTTCTTTTCCTTTTATTTCTTCTCCTATTAATTTTAAGTTTTCGTCTAATTTTGTAAGTATATGGCTCCTATCGATGTTTAAATTTTTTGCCATAAAGTTTATCTGTTCATTTTTCTCATTTTGATTTGATATTGAGTTTATTTCTTCGATTTTCTGATTGAGAAATTTTGAATAATAAAAAATCTCTTTATTCTTGTCAAATATTCCGCTTCTTATATCAATAAAACTCTCTAAAATTTGTACTAATAATTCTCTCTTTACATTTAACCTCTTCGAGAGTATTGGAATAGAATAATAACCAATTAATCGAGAATTCTCAATTTCTTTTTTGACTTTTAACAATCCTACATTAGTTAATAATTGTGTTCCTGCTCTAAAATAAGTTAAATAACCTTTCGGTAGATTTTTTATCAACTTAATAAAATCTTTCTCCGTTAAGCGTTCTCTATACGATTTTAAATCAATTGTATTATTTTTTGCTGATTCAGTGTTAATTTGTTGCTGGATGTTTTTTAACGAGTAGTAAGCAGCATTATTTTTTCCTACCAAAAAAACTTGTTTAGTTAGATTCGATATATCGCTTATGATTTTATTAATAAAACCGGGAGGCAGATAACCAAATTTCTTAAGATTTACCATCCCATTATTTTGAAATGCGTCCATCAAATCAGATTTTACATAATTATAAGAGTAAAAATAACCCAATTTTGAATAATACCCTTTAATGTGTCCCAACTTAATTAATATATCTACAAATAATCTCAATTCCTGTTCAGTATGAATAATAGGGGAAAAAATCTTGAGGATATTTTTCTTCTGTAATTTTTCTTCCTTCCCGAATACATCCATCAATTTTTCTTTCTCAAGTTCATAAAAATAGATATTTTTTTGTTCCTCATTGCTAATGTAAAAATATATCTTATGGTCTTTTTGGTTTTGTCTACCCATATTTTTTACAAAACCTTTTAAATCTATTCCTGTCTCCTTAGCAATTTCAGTAAAATTACATTTTTTCATCAAAAAAATGTTCTGAATCGTGTCTAACAACTCTTTTAATCCAAATTCTTCAAGGCTTAAATCTTTCACGGAGGGGAAAATAATTTTAACTAAGGTTAATATTTTTGAATAAATTTTGGAGGATTCCTTAGTAAAATGTTGGTTTATGAGTGATTTCAAGACTTCTCTTAACCTATATAAATTTTCAAAATTAAATTCACTGCATTTTTCTAGAAAACTCATTATTGAAATTAGATTTTCTTCAGCATCTTCAGTCAACAAAGCATTGAGGAGTTCTTCTTTATATGTACATATTAATTTGGGGTATTTCTTTCCAACCTCTTGTAAAAAATAATAGATATTATCTCGTACATCTTTGTTTACATCACCTAAATATTTAATAAACCTTGGACAAAATTCCTCGAGATACTCTTGTTTTGAGAGCATAGCAAATCCAATTATTATAAGAGTATTAACTTTTAGTTTTGGATCATTTGTATTTATGTAATCTCCTAATATCTTAATGACGCTCTCAGTTATTAGGTTAAAATCATTTTCTGCTAAAATACTTAAAATATAAGATACTAATATCGCATACTTTTGTTCTACTAATAGTTCCTCTAGTTGCTTAATTACTTTTTCTACTTTTTCATTCTTATTTTTATCAAGTAACTTATCGAGTTTCTCAACTAGGGGGTAAATTACTTGATCTTGTTCAAACTCTTCCAAATTAAACATTGTTAACGAATTTTAATGTTTAGTCTAATAATAATTTTTTGAAAGGGTCAATTTCTAAAATATCATTAATTTCTTGAAGAATTATGCTTGGGTTAGCCAATTCCAAATCAGTTTTAGTACCGTGACCAGAAAGTAAAGCAATACTCTTCACTCCTGCGTTAGTTGCACACTCAATATCTGTTGGAAGGTCTCCAATTAGATAAACTTTATTTTTATCTATAGGAACCTTTAGAATCCGTTTGATTTGCCTTAAAGCAATTAAAACAGGATGCCCATGAGGTTTTCTCATCGGGGTATCATCACGGGAAATGTAAACAGAAAAAAAATCATCTAAATTTAATCTACTTCTAAAGAACCCTAATCGTTCTCCACTTGTATTTGACACAATTCCAAAAATCACTTCCCGTTTTTTTAACTCTTCTAAAACTTTTTCTAAGTTGGGTTTTAGAGTCTCATGTTTTTCATATTTGGGAAAAGTTCTTCTAAATTTTATAAAAAATAAAATCCGTTTCCATCGACTTGGGATATAATGTTTATACACACGGTAAATGTTAAATAGCGCTTTCAGTTTGTTACTCGAATCAGATTCTTCAAAAAGCCTAGCAATATCTATTAATCTCAATGATTCGGTGTTTTTCCAATTATAGAATCTTTTTTTTAAGTACCTTAAAGCAGTAAATTCAAGTGCTTTTTGAGTAATTACTACGCCGTCAAAATCGAATAACAAAATTAGAGGATGTGTCATCAGTATTACTTAAAATATAGTTTACTTCTTAAATCTAATGATAAATAAAAAAAAAAAAAGAAAAAAAGAGATTCATATTTAAATTTTGATTTTTCTCTTAGCTATTCGTCCAATTCGTCTGGTTCTATTGAGACATGGCTCAATAAGTAGTCTATCTGCTTCTGTTTCTTGTTTATGTTTAGCACCGTAGTTAGGGGGAATACGCCATAGATCCAAATAGGTATCTACATTTACGTCCCCATGGCCTGGCATAAGCGTAATTGATCCTGCTCGCAATATAAAGAACTCAAACACATCTGGAATTTCCTTCCTGATTCGTAAACTTTTTGTAGGAATTCTTTCTGCGGTTGAGAAAATTCCACTCTTATGATAGATTTCATTTCTTTCAATTTTCCAGTAATCAAATCTCGATCCCAAAATAACGAGTCCTAGAACAAATGCCATAACAATAGTTATTACCACGTAAAATTCCGCTGTTAAACCCGGATTAAACTCTCCTCCTGGTAGAGCAGCAAACATTCCTGGTACGAGAAAAACAAGAAGTAATATTACGACTACGACAATGAGAATTAAAACGAAAAATTTCGTACTGCTAAAATCGAAAGCAACGATAAACATATTAATGAAAAAGACGATAAGCCAGATGTTGCCGAATATTGCAAGGGGTGTTGGGTAAAGCATTTGCAACAGCCATAATACAAACGAAAAGAGAGCCATAGGCCAGAAAAATATTACTTTAGGGTAAGATCTTAAAAATATTTCGTTTACCGGTTTACTTAGTTTATCAGACATTTTAATCACAAATTTTAGTTCGTTCTATTTTTTTATATTTTTTAAATGAAGTGTTTAATATCAATATAGAATTTTAGCTTTAAAAAATGTTCTTATCAATTATATATCAAGTGAGAAAAGAAATTAGATTTTCTAGGTTCTTTACTGGATGAAATAAATGTGTGTAGTAAATTATAAATTAGAAAAAGCTCTTAATTGACTGAACCATTTTATAGGAATAATTAATTTGCGGGTTCCCGTTATCACTTATCCCCATATGCCCCGGAAGTAAATATTTGACATCCAAATTATTGACAAACTTGATCGATTCAATTAATGCGTCTAAAGATCCCCCTGGAAAATCATATCTTCCAAAACTCCCTCCCGTAAAAACTAAATCTCCAGGAATTAAGATTTTTTTATTAGATTCATAATAGCAAACTGAACCTTGAGAGTGACCTGGAGTATAATAAATTTGAAAAGTGAATTCTGAACCTATGTTAATTGTCTCATCAATATTCAGATTGTTGACATCTAATGGAATAATTTCTAAACCAAATGTGTTTGGACTGATCCCGA
Source organism: Promethearchaeota archaeon (assembly GCA_013375495.1). The sequence continues at coordinate 90,067 of JABXKC010000007.1, read as the reverse complement.
GATTTCCAGGAAAAATCTTTGATTCATCGCCTTCTCTTAATATTTTAGCCGTTTCTCCATAAGCGTATAATTCAGGAGGATTAATTTTTAGAGATTTTATTAGCGGGTACAAGCCAAGAACATGATCTACATGTTCGTGAGTTAGAAATACTTTAGTGATTTTTCTATAATCTAAACCCATCTTATTCATACCTTCGAACAAGCCCTTTAAAGAAAGCCCATTTCCCGAATCAAAAAGCGCTAACTCACCAGCACTTTTGTCGTTAATTATAAACTGATTACAATCCAACATCGGGTTTTCTTCAAAATGATAAACATCTTCAGTTACTTTTCGCCCTAATTTTTCTGAACTCTCTGTATTAGGAAAAAACATTTTCATTCATTGTAGTTATTTTACAAAAAAAAAATTGACTTAACTTTAATGTTTTTCTCTTTACTCTTATAAAAAACAATTAAAATTAAGTAAATCAATTAAATAATATGGAAGAACCTTCTAGTGAAAAATTGGAGGATAACCTTAGTATCGAAAAATTAAAAAGTAAAATTAGTTTTGGAATCAAATTTTGGCTAGAATTTCAAGATGAGGGTCGTAAAAATATTTTAGGGTCTGGGTGGGCTAATTTACTAGAATGTATTGATAACGCTAATAACAACGAGCCCAAATCTTTAACAAAAGCAGCAAAAGAGTGTGGTTACTCATACAAATATGCGTGGAACATTTTAAATAAAATAAAAGAAAGATCAGGAAAAACTCCTGTGGAAACTAGAAAAGGAGGTCTTGGTGGAGGGGGATGGGTTAAATTAAACGATTGGGGCAAATATTTACTGAAAACTTATAAAAATCTCCTAACCGAGTTGGAAAGAATTGAAGAGAAGCTAGAAAAAACGTTAAAAATCGACTAAAATTTATCTTGATAATTAAAATAATTTTTGATATTCTAAAAGTTAAATATGATCTATTAAAATATTCTTATTTATCTCTCCTCTTTTGGAAAAATTATTTAATTAAGGAAAATCATTTTATTATATCATTGTACTAATACTTAAATTTAGAGATTTATATAAGAGAACATAGACCTTTAAAAAATTTAATTGATCAAGCATGGCAATACCATTACCCGGAACTCCGATTATCGTTGACATTGGTTCAGCCTACACTAAGGTAGGATTCGCGGGAGAGCCTAGTCCTAGGTTTGTTTTTCCCACCATCACTGGTACTGAAAAATATAAAGCTGTAATGGTTGATGTTGGAGCCCGAAACATATATATCGGATCTGATGCTTCAAAAATGCGAGGAGTTCTAAAAATAAAACACCCTATCGAACGGGGTGCAATAAAGGATTGGAACGATTTCTATGAAATTTTAAATTATATTTTTTATTCGCTATTAAGAATTGAAAATCTATCTCATTATCCAGTATTATACACTGAACCTCCATTTGTTCAGCGAGAAACTAAGGAATATATTGCTCGTGTTTTATATGAAACCCATAGAGTAAAAAGTTTAATAATGATTCCAACACCTATACTGTCGCTGTTTAGTGTAGGGTTGACAACCGGAACTGTTATAGAGAGTGGAGATGGAACCACATGGGTATGCCCCATTCTGAGTGGCGAAATTGTTGATCAATCGGTACAAAAATTAACCTTAGCTGGTACAGATGTAAATCAACATTTAAAGAATTTACTTATGAGAGAAGGTATTAATATTGAATCAAGTGCTGTCGACGAAATAATTAAAGATATCAAAGAAAAAAACTGCTTTTTTGCTTTAGATCCTGAACACCCTCCAAAGTTAGACGATAATTTTAGTTTTACAATGCCAGATGGATCTAATATTAATATACCAAATTATATCTTCCACGAGGCTCCAGAAGTATTATTTAAGCCTAACTTATTAGGTTATAACATCTTAAACATTCCACAAGCGGTTTTAAATAGCTTGCAAGGAATTGACAAATATTATTGGAGTGATCTTCTTTCACATGTTATGATATCCGGTGGAAATCTCTCGTATTCTGGATTTGAGGAAAGATTGAGATCAGAATTGGCCCAATTAATCCCACAGCTGGGAAAAATACCTAAGCCAAAAATAGTTAAATCCACACGGGAAGAAAGGCAAAAAATGAAATTAAGAGAAAAATCACAGAAGAAGGAAGATACTTGTCCGCACTGTGGTACGTTAGTAGATCTAACTGATGGTAAGGAGTTCTGTCCATCTTGTAATGGTAGAATTGTTTTACCAGAGCTTTCAATTGGAAGTGTCAAAATAGGCATAAATCCTAAACCTGAAAAAGGGAAGATAGTTTGTCCTAATTGCAAAAAAAAAGTTGAAGATGAAGCATCGATTTTTTGTCCTTATTGTGGAAAAAGTTTTCCATTAGAAGAGATACCTGAGGTACCTCCTGAGATCATAAAGGACGCTCCACCCGCAAGGGAATTTTCTGGTTTTTATGAGTCTTCAGAGGAGGTAACAAGATTCTTCGTACCAGAAAACTTACAATTTGCCATATTTAATGGTGCTAGTATACTCGGGAGTTTACCCAGCTTTCAAAGTCTATTTGTAACTCACGAAGAATTTCAGACCAATAGTTCTGCGTTATATAAGAACATTAGTGAAATTTTTTAGATTTAACTTTAATCTATTTATTTCTAGTTTTTATTATAGTTTACATGATAATCTAACTAAAAACTCAAAAGATCGTTAATTTTTAATTACACGTTAAATTTAAAAAATTAAAATTTAGTTAAAACCAGATTGGGGTTTTTTTTTAATTGAAAAACAGAGTTCGGAATTTAACATTTGCTTTATTGTTAATTACTTTAATGTTAAGTATTACGCCAATAGCATTAGCAAAAACCCGTCAGAGTCATTTAGTCGAATTTATTTATGAAAATCAAAAAGGAAACGAAAGTTTTGGCTTGACACCTCAAGACACAGCTAATGCTATAGAAATTTTAGACCAAAATAATGCATATCGTGTTGAAGTCCTATTTGAGGAGATTAGAAGCGTTGATATACCTGATTTAAAGGTTTATCTAGAAGATAAAATTCAAGCTATATTTGACGCCGGAGAAATTGATATCTACAAAATATACTATCTTCTAGAAACATTAAACAGATTGGAATCGCTAGAAACTTCTTTAGATTCAAAATTGCGCGATCAAATTTATGCGTACATAAGCGCTACTGTTCAGATAGGGGGTGGTTTTAGTCCATCAAACACATCTGATGCTGCAAATATGGTTTCAACTTACTATATATATAACATATTTACCATAATGCATGAAACGGTTGAAAATGAAACAATCCATAAAGCTTGGGTATTATCGTGCAATAATACAGACGGGGGGTATGGAGGAAACCAATCTTTATCATCTACATTGACTACAACATATTTTGCGGTTAATTTAGTTAGTGAATTAGGATCAATTAATGATTTAGCTAATCAAACTAACACCTTAAATTATTTTAAATCGCTATATATAGGAGACTCTAGTAATCTTGAGCAGTATGGGGGATATTTACCTGGTTTATACGCTGAAACTCCATTACTAAGTAGTACATACCTTTGTGTTGAAGGAATTAAATTAATAGATGAGAATAAATTAAATAGAATTCCAACGTCCAATTGGGTATTAAAACACCAAAATTTTCTCGATGGTGGTTTTGGTGATTGGAATGAAGGAAGCGATCAAAAAATCTCTTCTATTAGCACATCCTATTCTGCTTTCAAAATTTTACAAATCTTAGGATCGCTAGATTTATTGAGGGAAGATATTTTCATGGTCGAGCCTAGTTTTTTGACCTTGATTATAGTACTTTCCGTCATAGGAGTAATAGCATTAGTTGTTTTCTTTTTATGGCGAAGGAGAAGAATTTAAACTTTTTTTATCATTTAATAAGTATATAATAATACTTATTAATTTCAATGAATACCTTGTTTAACATGTATTCGATTTAAATTAAGATTATCACTTGAAAAGTCAAGATTATTATGGGAAAAATATTAAATGGTAAAGAGTTAGCAGAAAAATTAAATTTAGAATTAGAAAAGAAAATTTCGCTAATTTCAAAAAAAACTGGAGTAAAACCGAAGTTAGCGGGTATCTTAGTTGGTAACGATCCTGCGTCAGAATTATATTTAAACATTAAAAGAAGAACTTGTGCTAAAATTGGAATAGATTCAATTTTAGTAAATCTAGAGCAAGACATTACAAAAGAAGCGTTATTAAATGAAATTGAAAAATTAAATAAAGATAAATCTGTTCATGGGATAATTTTACAATTACCTCTACCAAATGAATTAAAACATTTCACTTATGAATTTAATGAGAAAATTAGTCCTCTAAAAGATGTAGATGGGCTTCATCCAATCAATAGAGGTAAACTATTTGACTACAACGAAGACCTCGTACCCTGTACTCCAAAAGGGATTATAGCACTTCTAGAGTACTATAAGATAGAAATCAAGGGAAAACATGCCGTTATTATCAACCGTTCAAATTTGGTTGGAAAACCATTATTTTTCATGCTTTTAAAGAGAAACGCAACAGTATCAATTTGTCACACATCAACGAAAAATATTAATAATTTCATAAAGAATGCGGACATTTTAATAACTGCTGTAGGTCAACCAAACTTTATAACTAAGGAAAAAATAAAAGAGGGTGTTGTTATAATAGATGTAGGGACAAACAAGGTAAATGGAAAAACATGCGGAGATGTGGACTATGAAGGAGTTTTTGAGAAGTGTTCCTGGATTACTCCTAATCCCGGGGGTGTTGGTCCAATGACAGTAAGCTTTTTACTTCAAAACACATTCTATACCTATAAAAACCACTATATGATGTAATTTTCGTGAGATAACAATTTAATTGTTCTTAAAAAAAAACTTAATTATTAATATATTTACAACCTAATAAGGTTAGGATTAAAATTTGACCCAATTTTAAAAATGGCTATCTTAGAACTTGGTATAAATTTAGGTATACGGAACCTTCTTAACATAAAATATTATGATTCTGATACGGGAGTAGGATTAGATCCCGAATTAAGAGCAGGATTCCTCTCTGCTCTCGAAAGTTTTACTTCAGAAGTCTTTGGAGATGATATAAATGTTATATCTTTAGCCTCTTTTAAACTAGTTTGCTATTGTGATTTAATTTCTTTACCAAGCGATGAATCGAATAAGCAACCATTGATTTCCTTTGCTATAACTGAAAAAAAAACGGATTCAGCGGTGGTTAAAAAGCAATTAAGTGAAGTTAATTCCCATTTTCTAAATAGATTCTCACTTAACGATATATTTTCGAAAAAAGAAAAATTTTTCAAAGAATTTGTAGGTAGAATTGATAAAATTATAGGTGATTTAAAACTAAAAACAGAGGATAGATTTCGCTCAATTTTCTAATCAAGTTTTAAGTAAAGGGTTTTTTTAATGAGTTCAAATATAGGACCAGAAGCACAAGCAGCATATCAAAAATATTTGGAAGCCACTACAATTGATGAAAAGATAAAGTGCCTGGAAGAGTATCTGTCCTTAGTTCCTAAACATAAAGCTACAGAAAAAATAGTTGCTCTAAACAAATCGCGTCTCGCAAAACTTAGAAGAGAACAAGAAGCACAGAAAACCCGACTAAAATCCATGGGTAAGCAAGTTAGTCCTTTTTCAATAAAAAAAGAGGGAATCCAACTAATTCTAATAAGTGATTATCATTCTCCCGGCGTTGGAAAAACATCCCTTCTGAATTTATTAACCGGGGCTGCAAAAGAAAAGATTGGCAAATTTACGGCTCTTCCTGAAATTGGTATTTATGAATATAATAAAGTTCGTTATCAAATTGTTGATATGCCCTCAATTATGGAGGGAGCTGCAAGTGGAATAGGAAACGGTAAAGAGATAATATCTCAACTAAGAGCCTGCGATCTAATATGCTTTTGCATAGACTTATCGCGTAATTATAAAGAGCAATTAGATTTGCTTCTAAAGGAATTATACGAATCTCATGTAAGGATAAATATTCTACCCCCTCCAATTACAATTGAAAAGACAGGTTCTAATAAGATTCAAGTATTTTATTTAACGAGTGAAGCCAAAGAAAATAACAATATTGAAGAATTGACGGAGAGAATTAGAGAAATAACTCATGCAGGAGGTATACGAAATAGCATTGTTAAAGTTTTCGGGAAGATTAATCTTGAAGATGTTGTTGATACACTAAATCCCTCCATCACATATAAAAAAGCTATTATCTTAGGAACGAAGGGAGACTTATCTCTTACAAAAGATACTTTTTATGAAATTGAGGATCATTATTCAGAACAATTCCCATTTATAATTGGAACGAGCGTAAAAAAGAAGGAGATCCCTGAGGATTTTGGAAAAATGGTTTTAACTTTTTTAAGAAAAATAAAGATATATACCATGCATAAGGGTGTTGTTGCTGAAAAACCGCTAATTCTAGATTATAGTTCTGCTCAACCAACAATACGAGATGTGGCTTTAAAAATACATCGAAGTTTTTATGAATCATTCGATCATGCAATAATCATTCGGAAAGACGATAAACAAGAAAGGAAAAAAGTGGGTTTGGATTACGAGTTAAAAGAAAATGATATAATAGAATTACATACAAAATAAGAAGTAGAAACTTTACCGCTCTTTTAAATTAATTCAAATAATCTTCTATATTAGAACTCATTTTTAATAAACTCTGGATAAGTTCAGAAAGGTTATGATCGTCTATTGTATCTTTTTCAATAAGCTTGCTTGCAGAATCTCGATAAATTTCCCAACCGCTTTCTTTTATTAATTTCAATTTTGTACTAAATGAATACAAATTAAGATATGTATTTTTATAATCTCCAAGATGAAGTGGTTTATTTCCTAAACCAACGATAGCTTCGTTTAGAGCTTCCCTCGTTTTTTCTAAATAGTAGCTCAACTTAAACTTGACATTTTTAAGTTCATTTTTTAACCTATTAATTTCATCCTGATATTTAAGAAAGGTCATTTCATCTTTTAATTTCTCTGATAATTCTACCACAGTTTCAGACATTGCAATTTTTCTAGGTAGATTCGAAGTATTTTCAATTTTATAAATTAGGAGATCTCTTTCTTGAATTAAGTTTTCAATCTTTTCTTTTGATAGTTGCTTTTTATGTGCCCAAATTGATTTTAACACTTGATCGGGATGTTCTAATAAAGATTTTCTCACAACTTTTACATTAGATACAATTAATTCAGTAAATGGGTTATCTAATATGGTAAATTCATCTTTATTTCCATCCCATGAAAGAAATAGTTGTTCGTACTTATTCAGTAATTTAATCAATTTTGGAATAACTTTGTTTACGGATTTAATATCTTCCTTATCTGCAATAATAACCATATCAACTTTAATCTTAGGTAACGAAGTAATTAAAACAGAATAATCTTTTAATTCGATATTTGTTAATCCTTTTGAATGATCTGACGAATCCTCTAATACAAGTTCAGAAACAAAGGTTTTAATTGCAGAAAAAAAAGAACTAAACATTTCCATTTTTCCAGTACTGATCTCTTGGAAACTCTTGTCGTAAATCAATAAACCTGTGTGACTTTGATAAAGAAAAACGGAGTAAATCATATAAATACAGAGATGGGTTTTTAATTCTTAAATATTTACCAGAGATTTTAACAACTAATTAATTATCGAATAATATTTTATTTATTAAATTTTTATTATTAATTCTTTTTTGATTGAATAAAAAGATTAATTTCTAATTTTTTTAATGATATTGGGTATCTCTAATAGTTCCTTCTCATAATCAGGATCTAAATTAGAAATTCCTTTTGAAATGTTTAGTATACTTTCGAATGAATAAATTAGATTTTCTAAATAATCCGTGATATCTCCCTTATAGATTAAGATTTTTAGCTCCTCTTCAAGATAATCACTAATCTCTCTAATTGATAACTTATTTTCAATCCGTAAATTTAAAATTATCCTCTCTAAATTAATTCTCCCACATTCACAGTGAGGTTTATCTTTACAATCGCAATTAAAAATTTCTCCTGTCCATTTTACTACGTATTCTATAAATTCATCTGAAAAAGATTTTCTCTTTTTAACATAGTTTGCATCCATGAGCGAGAGAACGCTAGCACTGAAGAAGTTATTGGAGGAATATTTTGCTGCTCTATGCTTTGACAAATCTGCAACAACTTTCTTCGTTAAATATACATTTTTCAGCGCTTTTAACTCAAGAACAGTATCAATAATCTTTTTTTCTTTCTTTCTTAATATTTCAACAATTTCCAAACTTTTTTCAACAGCTAGAAAAGATTTGGCAATAGATTGACCTAAATATGTAGATTTATATTTATTACTGCCTTCTAAACGGATAAGTCGATAATTCGTTAGTTTTTTCAAGAATTCTTCTAGTTCATAGTCAGAATTAATTAAATATTCATTAAACTGATATACCTTATCTCTTACAATACCTTCATTATACATCGAGATAAAAGCGAGCAGTTCAGTTAGGGATTTATCCCCATCAGGATGTAATTCATAATCTTTAATTTTTCCATTAAGTAGGTTAATGGCAATGTTTTCTTCGGAAACCTTTGTTCTATGGGAATATATCTTTCCAGGTTCAATAAGAAGATATGCCAATCCAATGTCGTGTTTTTTTAACCTTCCAGCTCTTCCTAACATTTGCTCAAATTCAGCGACCGTCAATATGTTTATACCCATTGTTAGTGATTCAAAAATCACTTGTTTAGCAGGTAAATCAACACCTGCAGCTAATGCTGCAGTTGCTACAACTGCTGAAATGGTCTGATTCTGAAATTCTCTTTCAATTACCAACCTTTCTTCATTAGTTAATCCAGAATGGTAAGATCTTACTCTCAAACCTTTGTTTTGCAGATAACTCGTCAATGATTCGCACTTTTTTCTTGAGTTTGTAAAAATTATAGATTGACCTTTAAATCCATAAGAGGAATTTTCTGAGTAAGCAGCTCGCACTAATTTTGTTATATTTCTAAGTTTAATTGCTTCGTTAAGACATAGTATTAAATGTCGTTCGATTGGAACAGGTCTATTATTGTAATTAATCAAAACACAATCTAATGTTTTAGCTAAAGCTTCTGGTTCTCCTATTGTAGCACTTAGATATAAATATTGAACCCTATTAAATATTGATTTTAGCCTTGCTATTAAACCATCTAAAATAAATCCGCGTTCTTGGTCGCTCAAAGTTTGAATTTCATCAATAATTACTGTCCCAATTGATCCCAAATTATTTTTATTACCGCTTCTCAAAATAAAGTCAATAGCCTCATAAGTAGCTATAATTATATCTGCCTTTTCCAATTCTTCTAAATCTTCCGTTTCTTTCTTTTCTAATATAGATTCTCCTATTCTTTTTATTATTTGTAAATTCAAGGTCTCATATTTATTTTTAAATTCTTCTGTTCTTAAACTTGCCAACGCTCTGATTGGCACTAGATAAAGCAGCTTGTGTTTATCTTTCAGAACTCTTGAAATTCCTGCCAACTCACCGATTAAAGTTTTACCTGCTGATGTCGGAGCCATAACCAATTGACTTTTTTGCTCTTTTAATAACCCTGACTCTATTGAAATTGCTTGTATCGGCAACAGCGTCATTATTTTAAGTGATTTTAGTAGCACCTTAAAAGCATTGGGGATTTCTATATTATCAATCGTATAATTAAGATATTTCTTACTAATTGGTGGATTTTTTTCGATGTCATAGAGTGTCATCTCTTTATTTTTTACGGGATTGAAATCAACCTTAAAGGAGTTTAGTATTTTATTTAGGTCCCGAAATTTTAAAATTAAGTGATTAAAAAAATTTTTAAGTTTCGGATTAAGTTTACCAGAAGAAATAAGTCCTGCAACTTGAGCTTGTTTTACTACAACATCTAATGCGCAATCAGAACAAATTAATTGATGTCTTAACGATTTAATCTTGGATTTTTCATTTAGAATTGTAAATTTTTTATTACTTAAGCAGGATTTGCAAAAAGTCATATTTATGATATTATCTTCACTATATTGAAGATTCTTGAGCATTACTTTTATCGGTGTGAAATCCTCTGGTTTAGTTTGACTCGAAAAAGCGATGAATTTATTTTTTTTATCAATAAGAAAATTTTTAAGAAGTCTAGGATTAATAGGCTCTAAATTTCCATCATTTTCAAGTTTAGAAAAACTAACGGGACGGATCTTATCTTTAAAGTCTAGTCCAAAGAGTACTACACCTCTGAAAAAGGGTTGTTTTATGTAAGAATAAGTTTGATTTTTCTTCTTGAAAGATTTCAAATAAAAAAAATTCACATTGAACGATAATTCTTTTTTGTTATCCCAATTTTTGTCAAAAACTATAAAATAATCCCTAGAAATGGTAATCAAAAGAAAAATCACTAAGCCTATAAAAAACTTACATTTATTGCTGAAATAAGAAAATCAGAATCTAAAATCCAAAAACAGCTTTAATTTTATCGTACACTTCTTTAATTTGTCTCAACTTAGCTTCATCGCCCTGATTTAAAAAATGTTCGATCCATTGGGCAAGTCCCCCTCCTCCTCCGCCTTCCATCCACTGTTTGAAATACTCAACTGCTTGACGTTCTTCAACACTCATATTATTAAAATTTAGATTTTATTTTGATATAATTTATATAAATTATTCTATTTTATATTTTTATAATTTTGTTGTATTAGAAAAAAACATTATTAAAATTAATAAGAGTGATTATTATTTGCCAGATGTAAGAATTAAAACACCAAATTTAGACGAGATTTTTGAGAAATGGAAACAAAAATCTATTAGAAAAGATAAAAAAAAGATGGAAAAGCAATTTGGTACTAAGGGGGCTATTTTCTCGTTAGATGCAGTGAGTGCTGCAGAATATGTTAAAGACACCCAAAAGGAAGCTGCAATATATTTCGCTATAAAAAAGACGGTGGGTACTGAACCAAAAGGAACGGAAGAAAAAATCGTACTCCCTCCTAGGGTGCCAAGAGAAACATTTTATTCTTTTAAGGGAAAATCTAAAGTAAATAAAGACAATTGGAAAGGTAATGAGAAAGTTCCTACATATGAAACACTTCAAACGATATCCTGTAAAAACTGTAGTGGTAAAGGGTATATTGAAGGCAAGTGTAAGAATTGTAAAGGAATAGGTAAGATAGAGGAAAAATTGACGATATTATCGGGAGAGGATCAAAAGAAAGAGGAAAAATCGTTTTCTTATTCTTGTGGAGTTTGCTACGGAACAGGTACAAGTAAAGAACAATGTAAGGATTGTGGAGGACATAAAAACATGTATAAATATCAAATTCTACCGGTTCCTTTTAAAACTGTAGTTACAGGGATTCCAGTGCTCCATAGTAGCGCACAAACGAAATATGAGAAAGAGATCGAGCGAGACCTTCACCAATTGATCGAGGAGGTTGAAGGTATAAGATTTAACGATTTTAAAGATTTGGAGGCGAAGGCAGAACCTTCCTTAGGTTATTGGAATAAAAACATTAAAAAAACGATAAACGCAGCAGGAACCGACCATAAAACCTACTCAAAAGATAAAGAAGCTCAGATTACTACACAAATTTATCTATTCCCGATGATTCAAATGTTTTGTGAAACAAAAAAGGGAAAAAATAAGTTTGAAATCTACAGCTTAGGCTCAGCGAATAAATTTATGATTTATTCAAATTTCTAAACCATCTTAATTAATTCAGTTTCTTCTTTTTTTTATTTCTTTTGTATATTTAGTATTGGTTGTTCGTGAATTTAACATTGCATTTGAATCCTAATCAATTTAAGGAAATTATTCTATTATGCTATAACGGTTAAATAGTTTAATGATTAATTTTAAAAACCAATATAGTTTTTTTGGAAAGCGACCAATTAAAGCGTTAAAATTGGTCATCATATTCCCTTCTAATGAGTGTTTATTATTTTCAAAATCGGGATAAGATAATCCTCCGGTAATCTTAGGAGGAGAACCAAAACTTCTAACTTTCCGCCATTGTTCTTCAAGGTTTCTTACTCCTAGCCAGGTTTTATCTGATTTTATTTGGATTTTTTGATTTGATTTCAAAGTTATTTCACCATATATATTAACCAACCCTACTCCGCCACTGTAATCAGTATTTTCAATAATGAGTAAATTATCCCCTATATTTAGATCCTTCTTAATATCAAAAATCTTAATATTATTTTCTAGAATTACATAGTTTAATGAACGACGAGTAATTACATGGCCGATGCGTTTACTATTAACGATTACTTTCGCAAATGTCCCTCCGATTACTTGTAAATAAGCAGTCTCGATTTCTTCGTTAATGCTAATGATTTTTTTAAAATAGGTAGTACTAATTTGATGCCTTTTTTTTGCATCAAGATAAATTGTTTCGCTAGGGATATTAGGGTCTTGCCATTCGTTATTGTTATTTATATCCTCTACTTTATTCCTATAGAATTCTAATAACCATTGATATTTCGTTTTTATTGAGTCAAAACCTTCTTTTTTTGCAACATTCATCCATAGAAATTCGTATTCTTCTAAGAGAGAAGTCAATTCCTTTATTAAAGACTCGATTTCTTTAATTATTTGCAATTTGTATTCTTTTTTTGCCATTTTAGGGGAAAAATCAGCAAGCTTCTTAGAATTTATTCGCTTTTTACAATAAAATTTAATGTGTTTAGCAATAAACGCAAAATTTAGGAGATTCTCTTTATTTCTTAACACAATTGTTTCTAAATCCTTACAAATTGTAATAATTTCATCCATATCGTTGATTACTGACTCGAACTTAGAAGTTTTTAGATTTTTTCTATATATCTTACTATTCTTATTATAGGGATGAGAAAAAAAATGATTATAATAAAAAGTTGGTCTAGTATGTAAACGCTTTTCAACTTCTATGGACTTCAGGATTCTAATTACTTTTAACATTCTATCATCATAAATCCCAAAAAAATGAGTTAAAAGACTTTTCCAATAATTTATGATGTTAACCTCTTTAAGTGGATTCCAACCTAGTTGAGAGGAGTAAATAAATCCATACAATCTATTTTCTCTAATTTCTTTATTATAAAAATCTCCCCAACTAGAAGTTATTTCACCCAGTGCTCCTTTTTCAAAGCCTTTTCTAATTAAGTTCGTCATATTTTTTTCCGCCCGCACTAGTGACGGAAATAATCGATTGTAATCTATAATAGAAGGACTTACGATGAACGGTAACTTAAATTCTTTTATTCTATCTATAAGTGGATGGTTTTCTTTTGTATTATACTTCCAATACATTACAATCATATCTTTTGGTAACCCCTTAAGAATTTCCTCATATTTACAAAGAATATCGTGATATATGACGATTTTTTTGTAACCATGTTTTTTCACGATCTCATAGACTTTCTTGTAATGCTTCAGATAGGCTTTATCGATTCCTAGTTTTTGAATATAATCTTTAGAGCCTACTTTTCCTACGTCCCAGCTTTCATCTGCACCTATATGGAAATAATCTGATTTAAAAACTTCACTTAACTTCTTTATCATATCGTCTAAAATTGGATATATTTCTTCATTTGCAATATTTAAACTATTCGAGCCTGGAAATTCCCCATATTGCCAATAATTTTTATTATGTAATATATTTTCCCAATGTCCTATAGTCTGAAAAATTGGAATTAATTCCACGAAGTAATTTTTCGCAAAATTAAATAAATCTTTTATTTCTTCCTTTGAATAAGCTCCTCTTCCTTTCCCTATTTCAGGATGGTCTTCAAACTTGAACATGTCCTGCATATAGACTAAATAGTAATGATTAATTTTGAAATGACTTAGAATTTTAATAAATTTCTTGAGATTATCTATCTTTGCTGATTGACCTCTTGAAATATCATCCGATACACCCCTAATTTCTAAACGGGGGAAATCTATTATTGCTATTTGAGGTAATAATTCCTTATTTGAATTGGAATTTAACAATTGAAATAATGTTTGAAATCCATAAAACATCCCTTGCAAAGAATCCGCTTCTAGAAATATACTTGATTCGTCTGAAACTATGATGTATCCTTGTTCAAATGCGCATTTATTCTGCATAAGATGCTTAAGATCTAATTTGGGAAAATGACTTTCACATAAACCTAAAATCGTATTGAAAGTAGAAATTTTAGGATAATCTTGATTATGAGCAACATTAATTTTTTTTTTTAATCCAAAATCTTCTAACTGTTCTTGGAATTGATCTATAATGTATAATTCTTCTTTAGGTATATTTGTTAGAAATGAAGAATTTTCACTAATCTTTAATAATTTAGAATCTATTAACTTAAAATAGAGTGGTTCTGGAAGCAATAGAACTTCTTCGACAGTTAATTCAGTATAAATTAAGTTATTTAAACAAATAAACATATAAATAGATTATATTCAGCAAATAATAAGATTTATTGATTTTTAAAAGGAATTTGTATATTCTTTTATCAATAAATTGAATTTACTACCTTTAGTATAATCTCCTTCAATACGATCTTCAACCCAAATGCTCCCATCGTAGCTCTCAACTAACCTTTTGACTAATGATAACCCTAATCCTAGCCTGTAAAAACTACTAGTCTCTAAAGCTCCTCTTTTAAATATTGTAGTTTTATGAGTATCTGAAATTCCCAATCCATTATCGATAAATTCCAATTTTATATATTTAATATTGTTTTTTATTAATTTTGAGATAATTACTGTGATTTTAATAATGGGGTTGTTGTTGTGCTTCACTGCGTTGTGTAGAATATTATCAATTACATCCTGTAAGAGATTATTAGCTATCACAAAAATTTCATCGTATTCTACATCGTAATCTGTTATGATTTGTTTTTTTGGAAACATTTTGTGGACATTTTCTAAAGAGACTTCAATAATCTTGCAGAGCTCAATTAAGGTTAGAGAATTTTCCATATCATCAATCGAAGAAATTTTTCTTATGTTTGACACAAGATTAACACCCCGATTTACTTGATCTTCAATTATATCATAAAATTTAACAAGGTTTATTTTGCCTTGCGTGTCATTTAACCCTAATTTACACATTTCAATCGATGAGAGTATTCCTTGTAAGATATTGCTAACATCGTGAGCAAAGACATCCTTATAAAACTCTGCCCTATTATATGCCTCTCTATATCTTTTTTCAGATTTTTTGAGAGCTTTTTCTGATTTTAGTCTATCTGTGATATCTTCATAAGTACTTAACAATCCTACTACATTTTCATCCAAATTTAGCAGAGGTATTTTGTTAGCATCCAACCAAGCTTCTTTTCCATCTGCTTGTAGTTGAGGTAATATTATGTGCTGTTCTGGTTTATTGGTATTCATAACTAATTGGTCAATCTCAAAAAATGACTCTGTTTCTGAAACCTTCCATGGTAGTTCATAATCAGTTTTACCAGTTATCTCAGAAGGATTCTCAAGGCCAGCAACTCTAGCAAAATTACTATTACACCCAATATATATTGAGTTTACATCTTTCCAAGATATGAGTTGAGGAATATTGTCCATTACTAACTGGAACATCTGTTTATTATCTCTTAACTCGCTCTCTATCTTTTTTTGGTTTGTAATGTCCCTTATTATCCCAATGAAAAAATTAGGCTCACTCTTTTTATTCTTAATTAAGCTAAGGCTCAGCTCTCCGATAAAACTCGAATAATTTTCTCCTAAGAAATTGTATTCTACCATTTTTAAAAATCCTTGAGACAAGGCCTTAACAAGATCTTTTTCAAATTGTTTTTGGTCTTCAGGGACTATGAGATCTATGATGTTTTTCCCTATAAAATCATCCTTACTTTTCAATGTGTAAAAATCTTGTACGTTTCGGGAAATATTAATTATCTTTCCAGCTAAGTCTAAAATAACGACTAAATCAGGGAATGTTTTCATTAGAGCATTGTATAAAGCAATGATCCTTTCAAATAAGTTATCAATTTCCAGATTGTCTATTTTATCGTTGGAGAAAGCCATTTTAAGCAAATACCTCTTCGAGTAATTTTAGACTATAATACGATATTGTAGATTAATATTAAGAAGGTCTCGAAGAACTAATAAGATAAGATTAATATATATATTTCTCAAAATAAGCATTCTAAAAAATAACATAAATACTGAAGAGATAACTTTTAAATTAGATAAAGAATATTTAAGTAAGTGATTTAGATAATGGAGCGTAAAAGAGAAATGATAGATCGGAATTTTTTAGGTTATCTTTTACCTAATAATGCATTATCGATCTCAATTATAGCTATTTTTACAGCTTTAATTTTTGTAGTAACATATTGGATCCAGATTCCGATTCCTGCTACAGGAGGATACATTAATGTAGGGGACACAGCCGTTATGTTCACGGCACTTTTATTTGGACCTATCATTGGTGGCATTACTGGTGGTGTGGGTCCGATGTTGGCTGATATTTTCTCGCCATATATAATTTATGCTCCTGCTACAGTTATCATAAAAGGAATTGAAGGCTTCTTGATTGGATTAATTTCCAATCCTAGAAATCGTAGCGGAAGAATTTCTTATCGTGATATATTAGCTGTAATTATTGGCGGAATTTTTATCCCTCTCGGGTATTTCATATACGAAGCATTCATACTTGGACTTGGAGTTGCTATAGCTCTAGTTGAAATGCCTGGTAACTTTTTCCAATTTATAACTGCTGCCGTATTTTCAATTTTATTAAGTACCGCTTCAAGAAAGAATATAATCGTTGGTTTGCCTCAAGTTTTTGATCTAATATTCATCCCTATCGAATTAGAAGAATAATCATCATTACAATTAATATTTTCACTCTTTTGGTAATTCAATGCAAATAGGTTACAAATAGTAATAAGGATGCTAATACTATATTTTTATAATTCATCAAATTTCTAATTTAATAGTAAAATTGTGGTGATTTCACCTTTCTTGAATGGATAATATTGTTTAGTATTTTAGGTAGTATTGGGGCTATTTTAGCAGCCACCGGTTTTGTATTGTTAACAGAAAAAATTCAAAAGGCGTTAGTTTCAACATTAATCTCTTTCGCTATAGGAACTCTGCTCACTACAGCTCTATTAGGATTAATACCTGAAGCAATTGAAAGTGTTGGAGGAGAACCTCATATTGTAATGCCGTATGTGTTAGGGGGCATTCTTTTCTTCTTCTTCTTAGAGAAATTCATTATTTGGCGAAATTGTTCTGATGAAGAGTGTGATGTTCACGCAGCTGCCGGCCCTATCGTATTAATAGGGGACGCGTTCCATAACTTTATAGACGGAATTGTTATTGCCGCTGGTTTCCTTACGAATTTTACTGTAGGATTAGCTGCAGCTATTGCCATAATTGCTCATGAAATTCCTCAGGAGACTGGAGATTTTGGAATCCTATTGCATGGAGGGTTCTCAAAGAAGAAAGCGTTTTTGTATAATGTTCTATCAAGTATAACCACAATACCTGCAGCTCTAATTAGTTTTTTTGTTCTAGGGTCAATTTCATTTATTGTTCCATATGCTCTTGCGATTTCAGCTGCGAGTTTCTTATATATAGCGTTATCGGATTTAACTCCAGAATTACATCAGAAGTGGGGCTTAAAGCATACAGTAAAGCAATTCGTATTAATTCTAGCTGGAGTTCTTATTATGCTTTTGATCTTTACATTTATTGGACATAATCATTAAAGGCTATCAACAATTTAGTCTTTGGTTAATTCATTTGAAGCATAGGCGGTTAAAATCTGTCCTATAAATAAATGATGGGATGCCATACTTCCAGACGAACATGAGTGAACAATTTTACATTCATAAGTAAGTAAACAATCTTTAATCGTAGGAACTTTTGTTTTTTTTCCTTCTATTATTTCTAAATCTGCCTTCTTAAATTTATCAACATTTCTTCCTGAAAGTGATCCAGTTATGCTTATTGTATTGGCTATCTTTTCTGAAGGGATATTTAATGTAAATTCTTGCACTCCCTCAGTTAACAGTGTGAAAGTATAACGTGACGGTGCTACAGCTATAGTTATTACCGGAATCATCCAAAGCTCTCCGATTGTTTTCCAAAGTAGGGCCATTACATTGATGCGTCCATTTTTATCCATGGAAACTACATGTGCTGCTTTAGACATAAAATATTCTAAAAATTCATATGGATCGATTTCTTTTCTTCCGTCTTCCATTTCAATCATTTCCTAATAGAATTTGTGTAGCAATTAAGTTTTAAGCCTTGAATGGCTTATCGTGAATAACTTTATCTATTGCTAATAAGCAAGCTTCTTCCCAATCATCATGAGGGTCAATTTCTTTGGCACAATTATCGCACCAATCATCTGAATATCCATCGTCGAAATCATCGCTTTCCATATCGCCATTAAGAGTGCCACCACAGTAAAAACATTCACCATCGTCGTATCTATCTAAAACCTCAGCTATTAATTCAACTTTTTTCCTATTATTAATTTTTCACACCAAATTTTATCATTAAAATTATTGATTATAATATAGAACTAAGATATAAAAAAAAGTATGGTTAATCTAATTATTCGGCTTCTCGAATTACACTACCATCTTTGAAGCATTAATTAGAGCTTTTTCAGCAGTCTTTACCATATCATCCATGATATCTTTAACGCTTTCGATAGATTTAATAGCTCCAATACTTTGTCCCAATAAAACGGCACCATCATCAATGTTTCCGTTGTAAGTCATTTCATAATGTTTTTGATCCTCTAAAGCTTTTTCCGGAGTAAGTTGAGCTTCAAGAGCCATTTTTTCTTCTTTACTCGTTACAACTCCATGGTGAAGTGAGTATTTATTCCTCCAAAGTCTAATAGGTCCTAATACACCAGTAACCCACATTGTATCATTTGCTCCAGCAGCAGGTACGATATTTTTATAATTTTCATGAAATTCACTCTCTTTTGAGGCTATAAATCTAGAACCCATCGCAATCCCTCCAGCTCCAAGTGATAAGGCTGCAGCCATTCCTTCTCCTGTGGCTATCCCACCACAAGCAATTAATGGGAGTTCATGGTATTTCTCTTTAATTTGCTGTAGAAGAACTAGGGTGCTTACTTTTTCATAGGATTGATGACCTCCGCCCTCCCATCCAGTAATTACAACTCCATCACATCCGGCAGTTACGCATTTATCTGCCAACCATAAGGCCGGTGCTACATGAAAATGTTTTATATTTGACCCCCCATTTCTAAGCTTTTGGAAAGCATTATTATAGATCATCTTTGGAGTACCAGCGCTAGTGATTACATAAAGACATTGTTCTTTGATTTTAGGATTGTTGTTAATGAATCTTGGGATTGCCCGACAAAGTCCAGGTGCATCAATTTGCATTCTTGAGGTTCTTATATTAAATCCGAAAGGTTTATCGGTATGTTCAACAACATATTCCATATTTTTCTTCATTTCAGCTAAACTACTCTTACCAAATAAATTAGTGTGACTTAATACTCCAAGACCTCCTGCTTCTGAAACTGCTACAGTTAAATCTGTGGTGTAAAAAGGACCCATTGGAGCAGCTAAAATAGGATATTTAATCCCAAACATTTCAGTTATGCTAGTTTTTAAACCCAATTTTTTCCCCTATTATGATTTTAAAATTAATATTATGAAAATAGTATGATATGTATTAAATAATCTTTTTGAACCTTTAAATATGAAAAAATAAATTTTGGCTTGATGGGGTGTCACTTTTTCCAAAAGAAATTTATACAAAGTGAATTATATTTGAATTGGAAGGACGAGTGGAAAAATTGGATTAAACATGATATGATGCTTTTTATATATACTCTTTATTGTTTATTTTTGTGCCCTCTCATAATCTTTTACATCGATATTTTTTTTAGAATCGCATAAACTCTTGTATTTATTTGATACCCAGTTTTAATCTTATTAAATCAAAAATATTATAATGTGTGAAGATGAATCCCGAGATTATTAGTATAGGCGAGTTACTCGTTGAAATTATGAGAACTGAAAGAAATGTACCTCATGGAATTGTAGGTTCTGTATACAAAGGCCCATTTCCCAGTGGAGCTCCAGCAATTTTTATAGATTCTGCCGCTAGGATGTCTTCATCGTTTAATTTTTCAACCGGATTTATAGGCACCGTTGGAAAAGATGAGTTTGGTGAAGCCATAATTGAGAAATTAAAAAATGATAATGTTGATGTATCTAAAATAAAAGTAATTGATAACAAAACTACTGGAATTGCGTTTAATCAATACAATTCTGATGGCTCTCGAAAATTTATTTTCGCTGCAGGTGCCGCAGGACAAATTTCTCCAAATGATCTTGAAAGAGATTATTTTACAAACATTAAAGCGCTACACATTATGGGGAGTTCTCTTTCTATAAGTGAAAGTTCCCGAGAATCATGCTATAGAGCAATCAAGATTGCAAAATCGATAAATCCTAAAACTCTCATCTCTTTTGATCCAAATTTAAGACCAGAAATGTTAGATTTAAAAACGATATTAAAAATCTCTAAACCAATATTAGAAAATACTACAATCTTATTCCCAAGCGGAGAAGAAGCAGAAATGTTAGCGGGTGTGAAAGGAGAAACAAAAGCATGTAAAAAATTATTAGATAATGGTATAAAACTAGTTGTTTTAAAACAAGGAAAAGAAGGGTGTACTATATTTTCTTCTGGAATTGTTGATGTAATAAAAGTTCCCGGATATAAAGTTGAGGAAATAGACCCAACTGGAGCAGGTGATTCATTTGATGGAGCTTTTGTCGTTTGCTATTTAGCAGGGTGGGATTTAAAAAAAATTGGAATGTTTGCAAATGCCGCTGGAGCGTTAAAAGTTCAGTGTTTCGGACCTATGCCAAATACATCGAATGATGAAGTAATTGAATTAATGAGTAAGAAGACATAGTAAATTCTCAAATCCATTCACTTCAAATGAAGTGAAAATACTTTTGCGTTAATCATTTGATTATCTTTTACGGTGTAAAGTCTAAAACCTGGTGGTTTAAATTTGAAGTTCGCCGAAAGTGGTCCAACGGCTTGCGTTTGAAATATAAATGGCTTGTTTACATCGAACCAGACTTGTAAATCTAGAGAATCCTTGATTTCTTTAAATTTGTCTCGATAACGCGAAGTATAAACTTCACAAGGGACTTCTATGTAAATAGGGAAAAACCAAAAACCAAAATTTATCCTCTCGGTTTTTTTAGCTTCTTTTAAACGATATTCCTTTAAAGTGTGGGTATGACCACACATAACAATATCTACCTTCCTTCTAATGATCTTATCTGAACCTGTAAAAATTCTCAGAAGCGTAGACCAATTATACATTATTGTTTGGTATTTTAAGTTTAATACCTTTTCTAACCTTCCTGTTCCGTTGTATCTACTTAAATTTTTTTCGTAGAAATCTGACCATTCTAATTTTCTATTCTTGATATTCATTTTTTTTTTATATTTTCTTCTTTTATTTCTATTAAGATTAGGGGAAATGGGGGGTGTGTGCATAACTACAATAACTTTTTCATTATGAGCCAATCTTATATAAGCACGCAATAAATCAACTTGATATTCTTTAATCCCTTTAGTACTCGGGCCACCTTTTAGTAAGTCATGCATGTCTGCTATCGAATCCTGCCCAGTATCAAGGAATATAAAATTATAATTATCACCAATTTTTAGGTTAAAATTAAGATTAGGGTTGATATATCGAAAATAATCCTTCAAATACTTATCGTCAGACCTAAGAGCAGTAAAGTAGTTAAAGAATTTAATGTCGTAATATCCTTTTACATCTGAATTAGTCATTCCAAATATCTTATGAATCTGACCAAATCTCATTCCATAATGTTCTTTGCGATAATCGTGGTTTCCAATTGTTGTAAAAATTGGAACAAGTATCTCTCGTTTATTTATAAATTCCTCATCAGATTCTAAATATGGAGGCTTTTCTAAACCTCTATTCAAACCAAGTAAAATATCGAAAAACACTAGAAAATTATTCTTATATTGATAGTTTCCTCTCGCTATGTTCAAATAGTCTATTAAATCCCCCGTCATAAACATAAAATCGAGTTTTCTCTCTGATGCGCTATTGTTAGCAAATTCTATTAATTTTCTCAAATTATAATTAAAATTATATTTTGCGGTTCTTAGTTCCTCGTATCTATCCTCTTGGAATTCTTCTTTAAATTCAAAATCTCGGGTTAAAACAAATTTATCAATTTTAGATAATTTTTTAACTTTAGAAGCAAATCTATTTAACTTAGATCTTACATTTTCCTTTAAGTGGTGTAATATAAAGTCGTTTCTCCTCGCGATATGAAAATCGGTAGCGTGAATGAAGTTGAAATCCTTCCAATCTTTATCGAATATTGCGATACTATGATAATTTACCTTATTCTCACTCAAATTGGGGATATCATGAACTATATCGAACATTAAAAAATCTCTGTTAGAATTTTTTAATAATTTTTCTATCGTTACAATTTCGCGTATTTCCAATTTAACCCTATAAAGATGTTCTCTTTTTCCGAAAACATCGTCAAATTGAAAAACGCAATTATTGATGTCCCATACTATGCAATTTTCTTCCTCTAAAACGGGTTGGTCTCTAAAGTCTAATTTTTCAATCTTTTCGATTTCGACAAGATGTAGGTCTATTAAATCTCCACGCCTTTTTAAGAATTCACCGCTGTCTTTCAATATTGGCTGAATAAATAAATTTTGATGAAAGTTCTCTAAAATTTTTTGAGTGGAATGAGTTTTTGAAGCAATAACTAAAGCTCTAAAGGACAAGTTCTTTACCGGAAATTGAGCGCGGTCTTGATAATCTTTTAAATTTAATAAAATAGGATTTCCAATGTTAGGAGATATAATAATAGGGTAATTTCCAAGTTTTAGATCAATCATAGATACGAGATTCAAAAATTAGGCGAATTATCTTAATAATTATTATTTGGTTTCCTACATTAAAATAATTTATTTAATGTGTTTAATAATGATTATTCTGTTTGTAGGGATGGGTAATTAAATTGGAAAGATTATATCAACCAGACTTTAGTTCCATATTTGGGACAAATTACGCAAATTCTTTTATTTATGGACGAATTGACTCCTTAATTTGGCCAATATTTAACGATCTAGAACCTTCTAATGCTTTAGCAAACCTTTTAAAGCTTGAGAATATCCATGGAAAGAAATATATTTATTATAGAAAAATTAGTCTAGAAGATGAAAAAATAGAACTTAATTGTTCAAATATTAAGTATGGATTAATTCAGGCAATGGATTTGAATAGGTCTTATGGGATAACTAATGAGGATGTCATCTCAGTAGTAAAAAAAAACCCTGACATGTTTAAAGCAATTATCTCTTTTAATCTTAGTAATAGCGCCATACCATTAATAAAATCGATCCAAAAGCTGATTCCCGTGGTTGGAGTAGTAATCTATCCCTCCTTTTTAAAATTAGATATAACCCAAGCAGATAACAAACACTTCAACGAAATAATTAATTTTTGTAAAGAAAACGATTATTTCCTTAAAATTGATATAGGAAATACTAATCTCCCAGAGAACAACACCGAATACACTACATATGATAAAATTAAGTCATTTTTATCAATACATTCAGATATCGTTACAATTCTGAGTGGTTTAGATATCTCCGGAGATTTTAATTTATACTACCAGCTCTTAAAACTCTATAATAACGTGTGGATTGAAATTGATCCGAGAACTTTTGGAGGAATGACTCCTACTAATTCCTTTCACCAAATTTTCTCGTTGCAAGGATTTATCCAAAATTCGTGGAACAGAATAACGATTGGAAGTGCTACGCCTACTTTGGAAATATCACAAATGATGCGAGGTTTTTTAGAAGCTACGAAAAATTTAACTTTCGCACAAAAATGCATTTTAAGAACTTGGGGGTATAGAAATCTAATTAGATTAAATCCAAAAAATTTCCCTCCTACTATTGAGCCTGCTAGATTTACTTCTTTGAGAGAAATCAAAGAAATTAATCGAGTTGAAAATAATAATGAATTAATTACTACATATAAAGTAAAATTGAGGAGTTATGCTATAACCCAATTACTATATTTTACGAACGTAATTGAGAAAATTCTAAATTTAAGCTTGGAGGCGAACCCAAACTTGAAAAACGGGGAGATAATTATTAGACCGTATCATACTACCGTGAGTTTAATTATAAATGAACACGAATACGGGAATTATCTTGATTTGCATTATATGTTTGCTGAAATTTCCTCCAAAGACAGTTCCCAATTTCTACACACAGTAAGAGCCCTTGAAAATCGTGCTGATTTTAATCACTACGATCATGAATTGGCAAGTACGTATGGAAATCGTCAATTAATCTTGCCGATTATTGATGGAAAATTAGAAATTGGGGATCGTGAAAATTACTATGCTTTAGTAACTTTTGGGCCTAGAACTTTTTTTATTAATATTAAGATAAGATTAATCAAAGAAAGCTAAACAAAGCAATTTCATTTTTTTTAAATACGATTAATTATGAAATGGATAGAATCCAATAATGCATCAAAAATCTTCTTATTTTCATTATTTGTATTTTAGCACATAATAGGTATAACAATTGGGGTTGATATTATCGAAATCTAAGCTTTCGAAGAATTCTTTTTTTCTATCTTTCTATAGATACTCATATATAAATTCATTGCTTGATCTTGAAACGAAAGACCCCAAAAATAAATTGATGTTAAAAGTTTAAATATTTGGAATCAGTATATTTTATAAAGAAATTTGTTTGATGTAGAAAATGAATCTTTATTTGTGTCAACAAATGGTTGAGCAAAATAAAATATATTTTTCGTATTTAAATAAATATTAAATTATAAATTCCAAATTCTCCTTTTACTAAATGCAAATTTATGACTGACGAGATCAAAGAAGAACCGGAAAAAACAGAAGATAAATCAGAAAAAGATGTTGAAAAAGTAGATAAAGAATATTTATCAAAAGCTAAAAATTCAAGAGATTTGATAGATAAGAAACTTAGAACTTTTGAAAATAGTATTGAAGATATATCTGGTACAATTAAAAATGGTGATACAGAACCGGATAAAAAAGAAAGAAAAAGTGATAAGGTTAGTGAAGAAACCCGAGAAGCTCAAGAAAAGTTAGAATCAATTCAAGGTAAAGTCGAAGATAAAGAAGAATATTTAACTGCGATCGAAGAAACAATTAAGGCACTTGAGGAAAGATATAATCATAAAAATGAAGATATGCAAAATTTAGAAGAACGATTCGAAATAATTAAGGAGAGTAAAGAAAATCTAGAGGTTGAATATCAAGAATTACTCAAAAATAATGAGCAACTAGTAAATACTTTTGAAACGAGACAAGTAGATTTAATTGTTCTAACTGATAGTGTTAAAGAGAAAGTTGCTAATCAAGAGGAACTCCGTAATAGCATTACAAAATTAAATCAAGAAATACAAGAAAAAGAGAACTTAATTGAAAAACAAAGAGAAACTGCCGAGGCTTTAGAAAAAAAGATAAAAAGTCAAACAGCTGAAAATGAAACTCTCAAAGTTTCAATAGGCAAAAATAAATTTGAATTAGAACATACTAATAAAGAAATTGAAGCCAAAGAAGAAGAAAAAGGGTTATTAGCCGAGCAAATTGAGAAAAACGAAACTCGGATTAAAATTATTGAACAAAATATAGAGGATTACAAAGATGGTTTTCCAGAAATGGAAAAACAAAGAGAAACGTACGAAGAACTTATTGCAAAATATAAAATCCAACTCACAGAGAAGCAAGAACATTTGATCGATGTCGAATCACGAATACAACAACATAACGAAGCTATTACATCTACTCTTGAACAAATATCGAATCAAGAAAGTTTAATAAAAGCAAACGAAACGAGACTGGAAGATATCAAAAAAGATATTGAAACCTCCAATCTTGAATATGCTGAAAGAGAAGAACGATTAACCTCTATTACAGAGAAATTGGATTATATGAACAATGAACATGAAAAACTTGTCAAATCTAAAGAAGTTATTGATCAAAGCACCAACGATGCTAAATCTCTCCTTCAAAAATTAAAGTTAGAACTTGACACTCAAGAAGAAGAAATTCGTGATAAAGAGAGTAGAATTCACAGATTAGAATTCCTCTCGTTAGTTTATAGATTATCAAAATTTTTCGGGGGCATCATTATTGGTGTCGGAATACTAATAATAATATTGGTACTACTCGGTTTCGCTGGCGTTCTAAATTTTAGCGAAATGGAAGGCTTACTTTTTCTTATCCTTATAATTGCGGGAGTTTTCTCAGTCGCTAGTGGAGTTTTTCATCTTGAAAAATCTTAAGCGAGCAGAGTAGTAGAGTTTTGATCTTAAGATAACTTAACAAGAAAATTATAATACAGAAAGAATAAACTTGAATGAGATAAAACCCAAAGAAATTCTACAGGAAAGGACACTGAAATTATCTCAAGGGATAATATATGGTATAGGATGTGGAATAGGTGGTTCCATATTTATTTTGTTAGGATTAGGTATTGAATATGCCGGATCGGGTTTATTATTAAGTCTCCTTTTAGGGGGGATACTAATTTTCTTTACGGGGTTAAATTATGCTGAACTTTCTACTAGTCTTCCAATCGCTGGAGGTGCGTACAATTTTAGCAAAGAAGGTCTTGGTGGATTCTTAGCTTTTATAATAGGTTTCTTTTTATGGATAGCAAATATCGCAACATGTTCATTTTCAGCCCAGATATTTGCCTCTGTGTTTAATGAAGTTTTTACAAAATTTAACCTTCCAATTTCAGATATCATAGTAACAATGATATCTATCTTACCTATTCTTTTTACAAGCATTTTTATTTTTAGGAAAAAAAAAATCGCTACCAAAGCCTTGTTGCTGTTAACCTTCATATTAATAGGCTTGTTTGGCTTCTTCATTATTTCTGGATTATTAATCTCACCATTCACAAATCCTAATTTTATTCTTCCTCCAATTAAATTTGAAGGGATTATTCCGGGTTTTTTATTCTTATTTATTTTGTTTACCTCAATAACTTCAAACATAGCCTATTTAAACCCCGAATTAAAAAATCCTTCAAAAAACATCCCTAAAACGATTATATATGCTATAATTATAACGTTAATTATATATTTATCAATTACATTTGTAGTTTTATTAGATATAGGAGGAAATCCAGCCGTTTTAATTGGTAATCCCGCATTATTAGCTGATGTATTTGAAAGCGTTATTGGGCCATTTGGTTTTTATTTTATGGTTTTTGCTGCTATTATTTCAACGTTAATAGCAATAAATGCAGCGTTGGGATCGGCAGTAGCGGTAATTACTGCTTTAGCAAGAGATCGATTTGTTCATGAAAAAATTCGAAAGACTAAATCAAAATCAGATCTACCTACTTTAAGTTTAATAATTACAGTTGTTTTAGTTCTATTGTTCACGATTTTTGCGGGCAATGAATTAACAGCTGAAATTACTAATTTCATCTACTTTTTTGCACTTGCGTTTGTAAATTATGCTGCAGTAAAATTAAGGCGAAAGAGAAAAGAGTTAGATCGCCCGTTCAAGGCACCATTTTTTCCAGTTTTACCTATTTTTATTTTTATATGCTTCTTAGCTTTTGCTGTAATTTTAGGAATATTAATTTCGCCTCTAGCTTTAGTTTTAGGACTAATAATATTAGTAATTGGCTTTACCTATCAATTATTAGTAATTACTGATAAACCTTCTAAGAATTTGACACTAACCGGTATTAAGTTCTTTTTTTCTATCGTAATAGGACTCTTTATTTGGGCGATTAATAATTTTTCAGTTGTTAACCCTGGTATGGTAATAATCAATAGAGTTTTAATTATTGTGTGTGTGTTTACAATTATTACAGTTGTCCTTGATTTATTACCCCTAAGAGAATTAGCATATTATTATGTTAAGTTTGTTGATAAAGAAAGAGTTGCAATTAATATCGGGAATGCTCAGATCATTGATTTAGGAAAAAGAAGATCTAAAATAATCCATAATATAAATCTTATAATAGCTGTTCTGCAACTTATCTCAGGAATAATTATTTTTAGTATTGTGTTTATGTTCGTAAATAGTTTCGTCTCGATACAGGATATTTTTGTTAACATCAGAACACCTATAACGAACATCCCAAGTTTCGCAGCAACAACTCTTTTTACTTCAATACTTTTTATTTTTGGAATAATTCTCTTCATTTTTGGAATTTTATCTTGGTATCGCAATAAAGAAATAAAATCACTGGGGATTTAATTAGCTTAAAATATATTTTTTGTAAGAAATTTTAAGAGATAGAGTTATGAAAATAGAATTCCCTAAATTAAATTTACATATTCACTCAAATTATTCAGATGGAAGAAATTCCATTGGACTAATTGTTATGACTGCGTTGAAAACGGACTTAGATTATATTTGCATAACAGATCATTTTACAGATTCATGGAAAGCCGATCATATCCCTAATCTTAATAATCTTGATAAAATTAAGAGGTATTTAGAAGAGTTAACTGAATTTAAAGAATTCCTAGTTAAGGAAAATAAAAAATTGACACTTTTCAAGGGAATAGAGATAGATTTAAGTAGTTCTGAGAAGTTCATAATTAACAATATCTCTCCCAACAAGTTTGATTTTATTTTATTCGAATATCTCGAGAGTTTTGAAGGAATCGCTTTTCTTAGGAAAATTCTCAATTATTGGAAAAAGAAAAACTACAACGATTTTCCCCTAATAGGGCTTGCTCATTTCGATCCTTCATTTTTTATTACAAGAGGTTTAGATACATTATTAGCGTTCTTAAAACAATATGATTTAATAATAGAGTTCAATTCAAGTTATCCACAATTTTACTCTTCGAAATACGAAGTCTTTTTTAGAAAATTGAAGGAAAGTAGTATTAAAGTGTCAATTGGATGTGATTCTCATCATCTTTCAACTTTGAAAGATATAGAAGGACCTTATGCTATGATAGAATTTTACAATTTAGAAGAAAATTTTAAAAGTCTAATAGAATCTTTAGTATTCAAAAAATCTCTATACTTAAAGAAATAAGAACTCTTATCTTCGAATTCTATTGAGATGTTCTAAATAATATTTAAATGCTCGTTCAAAACAAATATCCAACAACATTTCACTCTGCTCTTTAGGAGAAGAGAGCATGCTTTTTAATCTATCCTTTCCGATATTAAAAATGTCCTTGGTAGCTTTTAATTTGTTTCCCATGCTCATAGTCAGGATTTCTGAAACTAATTTATTTTCTCTTTTTTGCCATTCACTTAAAGCGAACCAGGCCGTGCTTCTCATTGCCAAATGGGGTATTGAGATTTGTTCGCAAATGAGTTTTGATATTGTTTTAATTAAATTCAACTGCTCGGGTTTAAAATTAATTTTGGCATAATCAATTTGTATACTCGAAATTTCTTCTTTATTAAAATTTAACGCATATGTCATATTATATCCAACTTAATTAATCCTATTAATAATTCAACCTATTTGAATATAAAGCTATTAGAAAATTTTATACCTAAATAAGAATTAGAATATTTATTTATAAAGTAAGTGCTTATTTTAGATATTAGTGTCAAAATATATTTTTTGTCCGAACTCCATCCTAGCTTAAACATAAAATATTCTTTTTTTTTATTATTAATGTCTATGGTAAATAAATTTAAATAAAAACTACGCTGTTGTATTATTGTGAAAGATAAAAGAATTATTAGCATAAAGGATCCTAAGTTACGGAAAACTCGTAACGAACTGCGGGAATTACTACTTCAAGCTAGAGATACAAAAAGGGATAAAATAAAGAATGAGATGAAACAATTACGTTTTGATAAAGACAACATTAGGATATCTGTTGATGACTGGACTCCGTCACAACTAAGACGTTTCAGATATCTTCAACAATTGAAGAACGAGATCGACGAGATGGGGAATAAGTCGATCTGCATGTGCTACACTTGCGGTAAGCCCGATCAAGACATGTATTACAACCATTCTTATCGTGCGTGGTTCTGTGTTGGGTGTGCCAATCTTGTTAAGTCGCATCGCGCACGAGTCGAGGCAAAAAAAGCTCGTGGGTTATATAAATGCGACTCCGACGAGGAATTCAGTCAGTCATTTTTGTGATTATTGTAACCGAGATCTCAAAGATTAACAATAATTATGAATTCGCTTAAGTAATCGGTAAATCATTATTTAGTTGGTGGAAATAAACACTTAAATTATTCAATAATTTTCTATACCATAAGTTTTAATAGTAGAATATTGGTGATTAAATGTCAAATGATTGTACTTTTTAATGTAATTTAATGTAATTAAAAAATTATCATTATGGTAGATAAAATAGAGTTAGCGGCTAAGTGGATTTATGAATCTAAGAATCTTGTGGTGTTGACTGGAGCGGGTATCTCAACAGAATCAGGAATTCCGGATTTTAGAGGTCCTGATGGTATATGGACAAGGCGTGACGCTGGATTACCACCTCCCAAATCACCTCCATGGGATCAAGTTAGCCCAAATCAAGGTCATTATTCAATTGTAGAATTATTAAAATTGGGTAAATTAGAATACCTTATATCCCAGAATGTAGATGGGCTTCACGCAAAATCAGGAATTCCCTTTGAAAAATTAGCGGAGTTACATGGCAATCTTTACTTCATGAAATGTTTAGATTGTGGAAAGAAACTAACATTTGAGGAGGCAGGTTGGGATAAAATAAAATTGGGTCAAGGATACAGAACCGGAAGAATTCGCAAAAATCAACCGGATTGCCCAGATTGTGGAGGAAGACTCATCTCAAGCATCGTTAATTTTGGCGATCCTTTACCGATGGACGAACTTGAAGAATCTATGAGACGATCCCAAAGTTCTGATGTTTTTTTCGTAGTTGGTTCTTCTCTAGTTGTGACTCCTGCGGCAAATATGCCGGGGTATGCTTGGAGAAATGGTGCAAAATTAATTATTTTAAATAACGG
This sequence comes from Promethearchaeota archaeon, assembly GCA_013375495.1. The sequence goes on along the minus strand of JABXKC010000007.1, from coordinate 58,992 downwards.
TGAAACTCCGTACGATGATGAAGCTGACTTGAGGTTCTTTGAACAAATTGAAGATGTACTTCCTAAGATTGTTAAGAGAGTAAAAGAAATGATGATCACCAAATAAATTATTAAAAATTAAAAAATAGGTTGAAGAAATGGCAAATGATTTGAGTAATATTAAAAAATTTAAACAAAAACATGTAAATGTAGAAGATGCTATCAAGAAATATATTAAACCTGGAGACCGAATTTTTATTGATTCAGGGTGTTCTGAGCCACTCGACCTCACTTCAAAACTTATTGAACTTGGTCCTCAGCTTTCTGATGTGGAGATGATACATTTTATAAGTCTTTCTGATCTCGATTATTATAAAACTGCGGGAGGTAATGAAGATTTATTTCGGCATAATGTTTTTTTCATCAGTGAAAATCTCCGAGAAGCTGTTAAAAAAGGATTTGCAGATTACACTCCAATGCTGCTTTCAGACATTCCAGGATTTTTTGAACGGGGACAGATGCACCTAAAGACCGCTCTTATTCAAGTAAGTCCTCCAGATGAATTTGGATTTTGTAGTTATGGTATTAATGTTGATATAGCAAAACCTATAGCAGAAGCAGCTGAATATGTGGTTGCGGAAGTTAATCCTAAGATGCCGCGCACACTAGGTGATTCATTCATTCACATGAATGATATAGATGCTTATATTATATCAGATCATGATATTATAGAGTTTACTTACGATCCTCCAGATGAGACGGTTACTAAAATAGGAAAGTATGTTGCATCACTCATTGAAGATGAATCAACAATACAAATGGGGATTGGGAAAATTCCCAACGCTGTGTTAGTTGAGTTAGACGAAAAAAAAGATTTAGGAGTACATAGTGAAGTATTTTCAGATGGAATTGTTGATCTCGTCGAAAAAGGTGTTATTACATGTAAAAAGAAGACTATTCATAAGGGAAAAATAATTTGTTCTTTTGTTATGGGTTCCCGGCGGCTTTATGATTTTGTAGACAACAATCCCTTTGTTGAATTTCATCCAAGTAATTATTGTAACGATCCCTTTATAATTAGCCAAAATAAAAAGCAAGTGGCTATTAACGCTGCCCTTACAATTGATTTAACAGGACAGATTAATGCAGACTCGCTTGGACATTCATTTTATAGCGGTATTGGTGGTCAAGTAGATTTCGTTAGAGGTGCAAACCGTTCTAAAGATGGAAAACCAATAGCTGTGATCCCTAGCACTGCGACTCTTAAGGATGGAACTCTAGTTTCGAGAATTGTTCCGTATCTTCAACCCGGCTCGGGAGTAGTTATAACAAGGGGTGACATTCATTATGTTGTTACTGAATGGGGAATCGCTTATCTTTTTGGAAAAAGTATACGTGAAAGAGTTTTACAAATGATAAATATAGCTCATCCAGATTTTAGGGAAGAACTTTTAGAATATGCGAAAAAAATTAACTACATTTATTCTGATCAAAAATTACCACTTTCTATAAATGGTAGGTTAAGCTTATACCCTGATAAGTATGAGACGATTTATCAAATGAAAAATGGCAAAACGATTAAAATCCGACCTATCAAAGCTACTGATGAACGATTACTGCAAGGACTTTATTATTCATTAGATGAAGATGATAGATATTTGAGATTCTTCTCACGTGATCGTAAATTTCCTCATAAGTTTGTACAGCCCTTAGTTAACATAGATTATCAAACAGACATGATCTTAGTAGGAGAATTTCTTGAAGAAGGTGAACAGAAAATAGTTGCTTCAGCTGCATTTTTTAAAACACATCAACCATCAACTGTTGAATTAGGCATAGTTGTTAAGAAAAATTTTCGCAAATCGGGAATAGCTAAATTTCTACTTGATCACTTAATTACAATAGCTAGAGAACTTAATTACAAATATTTTACCGGATCAGTTCTTATTGAAAACAAACCTATGCTCTATATTCTTAATACTAGCGGATATGCTATGAAATCAAAAAATGTAGAGTATGGAGAGGTCTTATTTACACTTGATATTTCAAAATGATTTATATTTCAGATTATAATTATGTTAGACTCGAGCAAAATTGATATTAAAAATATAAAACGCTTTATATTTAACGAAGGTAGATTACTTGAAAGAAAACTTCTTTCTTATTTTTTTGAAGAAGGACGGAAAAAAGAAGTTTTGAAAGTTTTAGCCGGATATCAAAATGACGACGGAGGATTTGGAAATGGTATTGAACCCGATCTTCTATGTCCTGATAGCACTGCTATTGGTGCTGAAACTGCGTTATTTATTCTTGACTTATTAGAGGCTAAAAATAGTAATATATCAAAAGATTTAATTAAATGGATATTGAAAGTTCAGAATAAAGAGGGATACATAAACCATCCTCCAGACAATATGTTAAATTATCCTTATCAACCTTGGTGGGAAAATCCGGATAACGATAGGATCTTCGTACTAGCAGGAATTTTGAAGAATTGGGGTGTGGGAAGCGAAGAATTCTTCAAAAAAGTTAGAAATTATTACCATAAAACGGAATTCCCTAAAGAATTTGGGTTTTATGACTATCCAATTTTTGTTTATTTGAAGTATTGTGGTCAAAATAAGGAGGATGTTGTTAAACTAGAAAGAATTCTAGAGATTTTACCCTCAATATTAGAAGATAATAAAGATCACTTTCCACTTCTTAACAGATATTGGTATTATGCAATTGAACATGTTAGTAGAAACACATTGGAAAATCAAACCACTTATTTTATAGGTAGTTTTGAAAGAGACGGGGGAATAAAAATAGCTTATCAAAATCTACCTTGGTGGCGTCCAATTTTTACTTTAGATGGCCTTATTCTTTTAAAGAAATACAATCTATTAAAATAAGGATTCATAGTACATTAATTACTGTATTGTATTTTACTATTCTTTTATTCTATTGCATTTAGTGGTTAAATATCTAATCTGATGTAATTTCAAAAGAAAACTTAAATATTGAGATGACATAATTAAGCATTAGGAAAAAATCACCAAAGAATCAAATATATAAAAAAAAAAAGAGAAAACATAAAATGAAAGATATAGCTGTTATTTTGGAAAATAATCCCGGAGCGTTAGCTGATATGGGAGAGATTCTAGGCAAAAATGGGATAAATATGGAAGGATTATGTGGAATTCCTCTTAATGATGAAGCTGTCATTCATATTTTGGTTCAAGATGAAACTGTTGCTCGTTATGTACTTGAATCGGCAGGTTTTAAAGTAAGCGCTATACGTGAAGTGCTTGTAATGGATATTGGTAATATTGCTGGAAAACCAGGATCTGGTGGAAAGATGGCTCGAAAAATAGGCAATGTTGGTGTTAATATTGATTTAATCTATTTAGCTGAACATAACAAGTTAGTCATTGGAGTTGATGATATAAAAAGAGCCCGAAATGCATTAGCCAAATAATTACAATGAGAATTTTTATAAAAAGAAAGTCTTATTTTAAAATTCCATAAAATTTTTTATTTCTATCGTATTCTTTTAGAACTCTTCTTCCTTCTTTATTTGAAAGAGAGAGAGTTATGATGCTAGAGCGACTCAAAGAACCAGTAAAAATTTCTTGACCGTCAGCAAAAACAATAATATTGCTACTAGCGTATTCAGGACTTGCTTTTAGAATTACTTTTTGTTTCGTGACTTCAATATCTAACTCAATCTGTCTTTCTTTTCTCTTTCTATTAAATTTATCTATCCTATATTGTTCTTTAGGTTTAAAAGTGCTTCTCTGGTCAAGAGGATTTATCGGGTTAATTACTATGTCCTGACCGAAGGAATAAATCTCATAAGCAAGGCGGTCAGTTTTAAAATCTCTGACTTCAACAACAGGTCTCGCCAAGTCTTTATCTCTAAATCCATGTGGAACCTTTACCGTCATTTTAATAACTAATACAGTAGATATATCTCCACCCTCAATAAACACTATCGTATCTATGATTGACGGGAGCATTCCAAGCTCTATTCGTCCAATAAATCTTTGAATTGCGTCGATAGCTGACGAAGAATGAACAACTCCAACCATACCTACACCAGAAAGGCGAAAATCAGCATAAATTTGAAAATCTTTAGTAGTGCGTACTTCATCAAAAATAGTAAAATCAGGTCTTACTAATAATAAAATATCAGCAGAATTTTCAAGACTTCCTTCTAATTTAGTATATTGCGTGATTTCATCTTTTACCTGCAAGTCTCTAACACTTTCCAATGTTTTCACAACTTTACCCTGTTCTAAATAAAAATTTGCTAATGCTGCTGAAAATGTGCTTTTGCCAGCTCCTGGCGCTCCAGCTACCAAAATACCCTCTGCTTTTTCTAATCTTTTGTGAAGTCTAGTATTAATGGCATAATCTCTTAGCGTAAGAGTAACAAGTGGATGTACTGCTGTGATTTCAACATCGTTTGAAAATGGAGGGCGAGTTATTACGATTCTAAACTCTCGCAATTGAGCAACCACGGCACCAATTTTTTCGATTTCAACAAATGAATGCTCGTCTTCTCTCACCATTTCTATTATTTCGATAGCAATTTCATCTATTAACTTAGCAGATAAATGTTCCTCTCCCACTTTTTCTAAATACCAATTCCCGGGACTACCTCTTTTAGCATAAGGAGGTAATCCTTGCTTAAGATGTACGCTCATAGTGGTTTCATCAAAATATTCGAGTAACTTTAGCGAAAGGGATTCGGATTTTTTTGGGATAGCCTTTTCTTTTGCATACAGGATATCAAGCCCTTCAAAAATACCTACATCTCCTTGTATTCTATCTGCTGTAATCAAAGAAGCGTTATGTTCTAAAGCTGATTTTCTTATAAGTGCATCGAGTTCTCCTCCAGGACTCATTTTAATTTCTTCTCTTGTAGGGCGTTTTCCTACTATATGAAGAGTTATTTTCTCCTCATTATGTAATTGTCTTAGTTCTTTAAGCACATTTAAACCATAAAATCCTATTTCTTTTTGAACATTTGTTCGATATTCAACTTCCGCTACAACTACATTCGAAATATAAATTTCTGGCTTTTCTCCTAAATCACCATCAACTATCAATTCCAAAATGATTCCATTAAAGATTACCGATGTATCACAAGCATACTTTTTTGGCATTTTATTCTTCTTCTTTTTCTATTTTGTTCATAATTTCAAATTTATTGACGCTGTAGTATATTGGTTTGCTCAATCTATCAACTGTAGCAACAATAAGATCTTTACGCGAGCTCATCGCTACGCGTGACATTTTGTCAAGGTCTTTCAAATCTATTGGATAGCCTTCAAAAACAGGATATATTAGAAACTTTGCTGAATCTTTTTCAAAATCAGCCCCTCTCTTGTAAACTCGGAAATCAATGCCCTCTCCATATCCTGCTCGTACGATATACCCTCTTTTTCTTAGGTCCATATAAATAATATATTTTTGCCATAATCTATTGTCAAATTGAGTAAAATATGTTAATAAACCTTCAAAATCGTATAATTTGTTGTCTTCTTTATTATTGTCTAAATATACTAAGATTCGATTTCTTTCACATAATAATAGCACTTCTACTGGTCCCAAAACCAACTTATCTTTACTTCCATCATTCTTATCTAAAGTACCAATGTAAGAATTATTATAAAATTCTTCAATGCCCTCCTGGTCAGAGATTGTTACTTTATCATTCTCAATAATCCCTTCAAACTGAGCTTTATCTGATTTTTCGCTGATTGATTCATTCATCTTCTATAATATCAAAACGCATAATAATTAAAGAATTTAATTCTTTAAGTGTAAGAGGTTATATAAGTAGGTTTAAAAATATGTGACGATGATATTAGGATGTTTTAATTATAAAATCGACTAATTTTCCCAGTTTTTTAACATTGGTATATGTATTAGGAGACTTTTCTTGTAGATAATCCTTAAAAACATCCCAATTATCGCTCTTACCGGAAGGAGCTTCTGCTAAATACTTTTTAACTTCATCGAAATCATTAGTAAATATAAGAGCATTATTGATTCTATTAGCCTCTTCGCTTAAAAGAAATAAATAATAATCATTAAGTTCTTGAGGGTTCTTAACGTTCGGAGGTTTATTGCCGTCTCCCGCTTTCCTACCCCTCGCCAAACGGGTATCTACCATAGTAGGTAAAATCATATTAAAAATAATATTCTCTTTCTTATACTCTAATGCAAGTGAACTTTGCAGCCCTACAACAGCATATTTACTTGCGGTATAAGCTGCAAATTTTGGCATTGGATTAGTGAAAGCAGCGCTTCCCGTTATAATAAATCTTGCTTTTTTACTTTTATCATCTTTCTTTAAATAAGGAAATGCTGCCTTAAAGGTATAAAATACGCCTGAAACATTTACATTTATTATCTCAGAAAATTTATTACTATCAAATTCATGGCTATCCCACATACGGGAATAACCAGCATTGGCAATAACTCCGTTAATCTCTCCTAATTCTTCATAAAATGCTTTAAACGCGCTTTCTATTTCTTCATATTTTTTGACATCAGCTGTTTTAACTGATACCTTAATTTGAGTACCCAATTTAATAATTTCGTCTTTAACTTCATTTAATTCATCAAGCGTTCTTGCTGTAAGACCAACATTAGCACCTTCCTTAGCACAAGCGAGAGCAACAGATTTTCCAATGCCTCTTCCACTACCTGTGATTACTATAGTTTTCCCTTTTAAAATTCCCATAATAAAAAAATAGAATAGTAAAAAAAAAAATTAACTAAAACACAAAAATTAATTTTTAAACAAACAAATAATAGTTTAGTTATGGAAGATTTGTACGCCTTACTTTTAAATAGACTTAGCGGAGTTAAAAGTATAGTTTTTATGGGGATTGGAGAAGAGAAACTAAGCGATGATGGTGTTGGTCCATATATTATTAGTGAGCTTCTATCTTGTTCTGGTAAAGAAAAAGTTCTATTCATAAACGCCGGAACAGATCCCATGGCTAGAATTGATGATGTCGTGAATTTTGAACCAGAATATCTAATCCTTATTGATACTTGTACTGTTAATAAAACTCCGGGAACAATTACAATACTGGAGCGTGAATCTATCAAGGAATATGTGCCAATTTCTACTCACACTATCCCTGTACACATTGTAATTGATTTAATTGTAGAAAAATTGCCAGAATTAAATGTATTCATGATAGGTTTTGTCCCTGAAAGCCTAGAGGGATTTAAAGATTTAAAACTTTACAAAGAAGATGTAATATCTCTCGAGGAACGTTCGAATAATGTTGATCTACCTTTTTTCGAAATAAATCTAACTAAAACAGTAAAAAACGAAGCAGATAAACTAATAAAAATAATAAAGAAATTAATTAAATCAATCTAAAGATTCACTCTTAGACTCTTTAGTGTAATGTTTTATGATTATATTAATCGTCTCTGATACTTTTTGTTTTTCCTTATCGATTAATTCTCGTTTTAGGCTTTCAAGATACTTTATAACCTTATCAGCTTCTCTTAAGTTTCTAAAGTGATTAGAACCCTCTTTATTTAACGAGCCTCCCCACGCCATTATTCTTCATTCTATTCAAATAATTCTTATTTATTTGGATCTTCAAGAACCCTCAAGAAAGGGCGTAGAAATTCTTGTTTCATATTAATTTTAGTTCTAACCTTATCAATTTTCATGAGGGGAATTAATTTTTCATTCATTTTTTTTGCGCGCTCGTCATTTTGCGGAAAAGAGTCATAGAAACCATGTTTCTCGTAATATTCGTGATCAGCCATAAAAACAAATCGATTTCTCCCATAAATGTCATCACGGAATATTTTCCTTCCCCCTTCTCCTAAAAATGTTAAAGGTTTAATATAATCTGCTTTGGAAAACGTAACTAATCTTCTCGCAAAATCGTGAAGTAAAGCATCTATCTCTTCTGATGTCCCAAATTCGTCAGTTATGATATCGACTAAATTTGAACCTTGCAGTTCAATGTGTCCCTGAAACATCTCAGATAGATTCGGAATTTGACTTAAGGGTCCCGAAATAATATACCCCATCTGTTTTCCTATTAAAGTTGGTGTGTGAGTCATGTAAAAAGCCCGATCTAAAGCCATCTTCCACTTTGATGAAAGATATCTGTCTTTAATTACTCCAGCAAAAATTAAAATATCTGAAGTCATTACTACCTCTTCCCAAAATTCAATAAAACCATCCTTACCAATGTAGGAGCATTTATGATCGTATCCGCATTGTAGACACGAGATACATCCACCTTTAATATCGACTTCATTTATATTTACAATTTCAATTTCGTTAGCAAAAGAGTCTTTAAAACGCCTTAACATTTTTCCTAAGTTGGTGTTTTCGGTGGTTTCATCACTAACAACAAGAACTCTTTTACCGTGTGTATCGATTTTCTTCGATTTATCCATACTTTTTCCAGGGCTATAATTAAAATTTCTCAAATTTAAAGGAGCGTAGTGCTTTGAAGTTGGAAAATTATTTTCAATGTGATTTATAAATTCCTCAGTAAATAAAAGCCATCGCGCTCGTCGCTTTGGCCAAAGAAGATCCCAACTGTCTGCAGGGAAGTTGCCTACGTACTTCATGTTTAAATCATCGCAAATACTTTGTATATAATTCTGAGCAGTATGATCGTAGAAATGAATAGAGGTCGATAAAACAATTGTATATTTATTTTCGAAGGCAGCTTCAGCATTTTTTTCAAATACTAGTTCAATAAACCGTTTGTATTGAGAGCAAACAAGCATTACGTATAAAGGAAAACCCCATATAACGCCATCTGATTCTTGTATTTGATTAATTATATCTCCGAATCTTTTATCGTCATCTTCTATCTTTTTAATTGTTTGTGCGATGTTAATTATATTATATTCGTGTTCTGGATGCTTTTTCTTAAAATACAAGATATATTGCATGGTGACGCTTTCAGCGCCTTTAGGACTTCCATTTAATATAACAAACTTCATTTTATATCCTTATTAAACATTTTTTTAACAATATGATATATTAATCTTAAAGCTTTATAAGATTTTCAAATGATATTTTAAATTTAACACCCTATCGAAAATCAAGCATTCGAGTAGATTATAGTGGGTTTAGAATCAATAAGAATATCAAGGTTATGACTACCAATAATGTTATAAACCCTAAACCCATCCATGAGAATAAAGCGTTTTTTGCATAATTAATTTTAAACTTGACTGCTTCATGGGGGCATAATTCTACACAACAGAAACAAGTTATGCACTTTTTGCTATTCCATACTGGAATATTTCCTTTTTTTAACTCTTTTGGTGGAGTAATCGCATTAACTGGGCAATTAGTCCAACAAGTAGAGCATAACTTACACTTCTTTCTATTAAACTTAACATTAGCCTTAAATATTGTCTTTCCGATATAATCAGCTAGCCACCTTGGCAAAGGCATTGATATCGGTCGAAGTTTTGGGCGTTTAAATTTTTGATAAACAGATTCAATAGTTTCACCGAGAAATTCTACTCTTTCTAAGTCTGTTGTTCCCAATTTCTTTTCTTCAGCTTTTTCTAAATACAGTATTTCCCTGGGTTCAAATCCAATTATTTTACATACAGTAGTGTCCAGAGCAACACCATCATACCCGGTCAAAATTATATCGAGCTTAACTACATCACCACTTGATGGACCTTGACCTTCTTGACAGTAGTATCCGTCTATAACGGTTAATTGTGGTTTAGAAACAGAATATATATCTACTAATGCTGAACAAAATCTATCTAAGACTGCAGCTTGAGCATGAGTTTTAGCTTTATTTGCAAGAAGCACGGTCCCAAACATGTTTTTAATGCAGCATGTTAAAGTGCATTGCCAATGGGTTTTAATTTTAGGAATGTTAATGATCAAATCTGCTTCCCTAATCAGACGAGAACTCGATATCTCTGTTAATTCAAGTGCATCTTTAACTTCATAAATTTCACGCTCAGTTTTTTCAAAAGGTACGCAAATTGCTCCTTCTTCTTCGCAGATATCTTGGATACCACTTTCTTTCATGGCTGTTTCTGTAATACCGGGTTTTTGACCCCCAGCTGAATCACTTACGTATATTGCTGATGGATTGAATTTTTTCACCCATTGAATCACAGCTCGGACAACTTCTGGATGAGTATTAACTGCTCTCTCAGCTGGTTTACCCATTAAGATATTTGGTTTTAATAATACAACCATGTTATCTTTTTGCATTAATTGTTGAGCATTAATAAGTTCAAGCGCTGAAAAAACTGATGTTTTCACATCCTCATTTTTGATTTTCTGAATAGCTACTTTGGTTATAAAACCCATAATTAGTATTCATTTATGGATAGTTAAAAGATTTAGCAAAACAAAATAGAAAGAGAAAAAAATAATAAAAAATAATTTATTAACCGCCAGCCTGCGTAGCCATTACTGTAATTACATCCTTTTTCGGATGAATTCCTATTTTAGCGAACTTTAACTGGTCAGGAAGTACTTTTCCTTTAAAAATAAATTGGATAGCAAGAATAGGATTAAGTTTATATTCCCTTTGAACAGTTTTTTTAATTTCAGCTATAGATTGGTTAGGATCTACTTCAATTAATTTAATAGCTTGGTCTGGTGGAACACCAGTTAACCTAAAGCGATATTGGGTCGTAGTTCTTTCACATCCTTTTTAATTTTTATTTTTTTTTACTTCTTTAAATTGTTACTCTAATAGTGTGGTAATTTTTAATTAAAAACAAAGGTATTTTTGATTAAATTGAAGTTTAGTTAGTTAAGAATGTATTTTTAAATAAAACAAGGTCCAGATTCATAAATCCTTTAAGTCAACCCAGCTAAAACTAAAGTATAAGTATAACCAAAAGTATAAATTATTGAACATCTTTTTTATATTTATGTCTAAATTTATGGTTACTGCTAAAGTAAAGGAAAAAGTGTTATCAGAAATAAAAAAAATTGATCAAAACGATTTACGGATTCTTTACTTATTAAGGAATTTAGGGCCATTGCGATTCACGAATATTATAGAGTATTCAGGTTTAAGTAGATCTACAGTATCTAAATATATAAAGCTCCATACCTCTAAAAATAATGTCGAAAAAAAGATTTATAGAAATAACTCAAAGAACATACAAGAACAGCGTTATTTTATAACAGATTTAGGTACAGAAAAGCTTGGTGAGGATGACATCAGTTATGATGAATCGCTTTATTTTAGTGAGATTAACGATCTTATTTCAAACCTTTCTGAATTAAAAAACTTTTACAAAGAAATTAGTGTAGCTGAATCCATAATAACAGATATCACTCGAAATATTATTAATATGGGTGAAAATTATTTTCTTATAGAACAGAATCGCGATTTATATCTTACGCTCTTTTACATCTACAACAACTCTGTTCTAACAAGAGATTTTAAATTCGAAATTACAGAATTTTGTAAACATTATAATGTTAAGAAATTACGAATTGATTTTTATGTAGATCGCCTTTTATCAAGCGATTTAGGTTTATATATGTTTAGTCGGGGTGAAGATAAATTCTTTTTTCATAGAGAAGATGTACTTGGTGTCAGTACTATTCGATTAATTAAAGATAATCTGATAAATGAGATTGTTGAGTTAAGCATAGCTGAAGATAAAATGATCTCTGACCTAGATTTAGATAAATTAGCCGAGGAAATAACTGAGAATCTATTAGAAATGGAATTAATATGGGATGCTAATGAATCTCAAGGGATCAGCGGAATTAAAGAGCCATTTGAAATGTTGGTTGAGAAAATGATAATTAAAAATGCCTTAGAGATGGGTATTCCAAAAACATCCTTAATGGATATTGCATTACAGTCTAAAAAACTTTTGAAAGCAGAGGGAGGAAAGAACTCGTTATATAACATAATTAACAACTCTGAGCGGTATGAAGATTTAAATCTCGTTTCTATCTCAGAATCTGAGGAAACCGAACTATTTCAAAGTTTAAAGTTATTGCGGGGTTTCTGCCCTAAATGTGGAAAGACTGTGTTAAAAAACGATTTATCTAATATATGTGTTAGATGTGGATTAAACTTCGATATTAAAGAATTGTTAAGTGATATTGAGGCCGCAAGTGAGTTGAGTGTAGCATACAAAATAGCATCTCTCGAAGAAGAAAAAGAAATTGAATGTCCCAATCCAAATTGCAATTACCAAATCAAATTAAATTGGGATGTTTGTCCAAATTGCTTAACTCCAATTATCAAACCTTAAAAAGTACTTCTAATGAGAATGTATCGTTTGTTTTTCTGTTTTTCTAAAAAAACTTAAATATTATATGAGAATCTTAAGACATATTCAATTTGTAATTTTCAGATTAAGGAAATCGTTTTGAATTTTAAAAAATAAATATAGGATGATTAAATAAATGGAACTTCCAGATTATATTAAAAATCGTTATTGGAAAGATTATTTACCTAATGGAATAACTGTAGAACTTGATGTTCCTGAAAATATGTCGTTAATTGATGTATGGAAGTATCGTGGTGAAAACTATGCCGATGACATTGTAATGGACTTTTTTGGGAAAGAGTACACTACTAAGGACTTAGAGGTATTAACTAAAAGATTTGCAGCAGCTTTAAAAGCTTTAGGCATGAAGAAAGGCGATTTAGTGGCTTTATGGCTTCCTAATTGCCCTCATTTCACTATTACTTATTATGCTGCAGTATATCTTGGAGCAACAATGACCGCTATTAGTCCTTTATTTACCGGAAGAGAGCTTGCTTACCAAATTAATGATTCTGGTGCAACCTATTTGATAATGATTGACCGATTCGTTCGGGAATATGAAAAAGTCGCCGATAAATTATCACTCAATAAAGTAATTATATTAAATGTAATGGATGAGGAAATTGTCGTGCCCGAAACAGATAAAATCATTCATTACGATAAATTGTTGGAAAAGTATCAAGAACCTCTTGAGTTCGATGTCAAAATCAATCCTAAGGAGGATATTGCTCTAATTCAATATACTGGAGGAACAACAGGACTTCCTAAAGGAGCTTGTTTATCTCATAGTAATATCGTATCAATGCTATGGGCAATAAAACAGAATACAGATTATATGATTGAGAATTACCTTAAAGAAAACATTATTGCCCTTTCAATATTACCTTGGTACCATATTTATGGACAAGCTTGCGAACTTTTAATGGGTTGTCTAGTTGGATCGAAATCTTATGTCCTTCCGTCATTTGATCTTCAAAGAATCGCCGAAGTTATTAAAAGAGGGCGTCCAAATATGTTACTTGGCGTACCCACGATGTTTGTTAATATTTTAAACTCGCCTTACATGAAAGATATTGATATGACCTGCTTGAAATTTGCTAATTGTGGTGCTGGTGCACTTCCTGACGAGTTAGCCATGGAATGGGAAAGAAGAACTGGTTTTAGAATGGCTGAAGGTTACGGGCTAAGCGAAACTAGCACAGGCGCTATAACAGCTACAATCTGGTCAAAATTAAAGCGAGGAAGCGTTGGCCATCCTTTCGCCAATACTCTTGTAGGGATCGTGAACGAGAATGTGGAATTCTTACCTGTAGGAGAAGAAGGAGAAGTCGTTATATCAGGACCGCAAGTAATGGTAGGTTATCACAACAGACCAGAAGAAAACAAACTCGTATTCTTCGAAGCGGGCGGCTATAAGTGGTTACGAACTGGAGATTATGGGCGACTAGATAACGAAGGATACTTATTTTTACTAGATCGGATTAAAGATCTAATAAAATATAAGGGACATAGCGTTTATCCGAGGGAAATTGAGGAAATTTTATACGAACACTCAGCTATCCAAGAATGTGCGGTAATCGGAGTTCCAGATCCTTTGAAAGGCGAAAATATAAAGGCTTTTGTCTTGCTTAAAAAGGAGAGCAAGGGAAAAGTTACCGAACAAGACATTATCGATTTTGCAAAAGAAAATCTAGCAGCCTATAAATATCCCAGGGAAGTAAAATTTGTCCGAAGCCTTCCAAAAAGCGGAGTGGGAAAAATTCTACGAAGATCTTTGAGAGAAAAGGAAATGAAGAAAAGAAACTAATAATTATTTTTTGTGTTTATTTTTATTTTTATAAAACATGACATCTTCATCTATCCTAGTTTATGAATATTCCAGCATCATTTCAATGGGTTTTAAAGCTTTCTTAGCAATTTCAGGAGAAACTTTTACCTCAAACATCGGATCATCTAAATGGCCTATTACGTACCTCATTAACTCTATGGTATTCTTTTTCATATTGTAGCATACCATCCCGTCATCCTTAGCTGAGTAAAACTTTTTTTCAGGAAGATCCTGAGCCATTCTTTCCATTAAACCCCGTTCAGTTCCAATGACAAACTCGATTTCACTTTTAGAGCTCTCTTTCACTCTTTTATACATCTGAGCAGTGGAACCAACAAAGTCTGATAGATTTCTCACTTGTCTAGTACATTCCGGATGAACTACAATTAACGCATCTGGGTGATTAATTCTTGATTTTTCTATATCGTCAACAGTTAGTTGGGAGTGAACATAACATTTACCCTCCTCTGGCATTTTAATACATTTGATGCCTGATTTTTGTTCAGCGTAATCTGCTAAATTAGCGTCTGGTCCAAACAATACTGCCTTAGTCCCCTTAACTTTAGAGATATCTTTTACAATTTTAGCTGCATTTGATGATGTACAACAAATATCCGATTCTGCTTTAACGTCGGCCGTTGAATTGATATATACAACTACCGGTAAATTGGGATTCTTTAGTTTGAAGTCTCTTACTTTATCTGCAGTTAAATAGGCCGCCATTGGGCAGCAAGACTCAGGATTAGGTATTAAAACATGTTTATCTTGATTTAATATAGAAGCAGTCTCTGCCATAAAATCCACGCCTGCAAAAATAATATACTCGGAATTTACTTCTTTCGCAAGCCTTGACAAAACTAAAGAATCGCCTAAATGATCTGCAACTTCCTGAATTTCGATAGATTGGTAATAGTGAGCTAAGATTGTGGCTCCTGTCTCCTTTTTCAGTTTAAGGACTTCATCTTGAATCTGTTTAACTGACATTTTCTTCAGTGTTTTTGTGAAATTCTTAAGTAATCAAGATTACTTAATATTTAATATAATTTAATTGAATTTATAATAATTTTAAGGTAAAAATCAATGAGTGAGCTTCTGCAATTTGTTTATAAAGAAGAGTTTTGGTATATAAGTGCGTTCCTAAATAGTAAAGAAGTAAGCGGAATAGAAACTGCGAAAAAGATTGAAGATTTTATCAAACATAAATTTAAAAACTTAACACCAGATGATTTTTTTCGTCAAGATCTTAAAGAAGGCATTATTGATATGGTTCAAAATATCTCACTTGAATGTAGTTGGGTTCCATATGTTGAATTTTTCCCTTACAAGGATGAAAATACCGATAGGGCGTTTAACACTTTAGGATTTTTCCAATTTAAAGTCGAACATTATCCTGATCAACCTTTGAAGAAAGAAAAATTAGAACCCATGCTGATCCAACAAATACCTTATCTTCTTTTAGATGATTTAAAAGAATTTTTTAAAGATACTTTTTATAAAAGAATTCTCATAGATACTGAAAGTCCTCTCTATGTGTTCCTAACTTCAAATAATACCAAACCTAGTGTTATTGAATGGACACAGGAAAATATTGAGAAATATAAAAAATTAATAGGAAATTGGACAGAAATCT
Organism: Promethearchaeota archaeon; assembly: GCA_013375495.1. Next base: position 43,270 of record JABXKC010000007.1, on the reverse strand, counting down.
ATTCTGGGCAATGGGAAGATTATTCTGAAACTTTATATACTATGCGTATTGAAAATAATTTATCTAATCGGCTATCTGAGCTACATTTTATCCGTAGAAACTCGGGTTTTGTATATATGAAAGAAGAAAGCTATGAAAAATATTTCGAATCTTACATGATAAAGTATGTACTTGATCCTACACCAAAAATGCGCGCAGTATTATTTGCTCTACGATCCATTAACGCGTCGTTAGATCTTCTCTTTTTAAAAATGCAATCTGAAGTGTTTAAAGACTTAAAATCAATTGAAACGAAAATTCAAAACTTAAGACTACTAAGAGGCTTAATTCAAACAAACCTGAGCAAAGTTTATGACGAACTTGATAGTAATAGAAGGCAACACTATACAAGTGTTTTAAAACATCTTTTGATTGAATTTGAGATAGATAATGTAGTAAAACGGGTAAATGAAAAATTTACAACGATTTACGATGCGATGCAAAATTTATACCATAAAAAAAGCCAAGAAGATCAGCAAAAAACAGGAAGACGTTTGAACATACTTAACTTACTCGTTGGATCGGATGTGTTAGTAGGTTTAGCGGGTGTCCTTATTCAGAGTCTTAACTTACAAGAAGGAACACTCTTTGCATCTCTATTGAACGGTATAGTTGGAATTATTATAATTTCAATATTATCTCTTACGATCGCATATTATGTCTATGTACGAATTCAACTTAAAAAGTCAGATGTTAGTCTCACCGTTGATGCCATAATTGAAGATCAGAAAGGAAATGTAGTATTAATTAAACGTAAATATCCTCCTTTCCGAAATTATTTTGCTTTACCCGGAGGTTTTATTAAAGAGGGAGAAAAACCTACTGAAGCGCTTATCAGAGAAGTTAAGGAGGAGACTAATTTAGATGTAAAAGTTGAATCGAAGATAGGTGTTTACAATAAAGAAGGACGTGATCCCCGCGGAAATGTTCATACGACAGCTTACAAATGTCGGATAATTGGAGGTTTTTCTGATATGATGGGTGGCGATGATTCTAAAGAAGCAGAATTAATACCCATAGACCAGCTTAAAACTATTGAATTAGCATTTGATCATAAAGAAATTCTCAGAGATGCAAAACTCGTCAAGAAACTATAATATCCTTTTTTTTTTTATACAAAAAGCTTATTATTATTTCTTTAATTTTTCATTTTCAAAAAACAAATTGTTTAAGAAAATATTATGCCATTAATCATGCCTAGCCCCAGAACAGGCAAAGAACCCCAAATTCATGAATCCGTTTTTATAGCGCCAACAGCAACGATTATTGGTGATGTTACAATCGGGGAAGGAAGTAATATATGGTTTGGAGCTGTGTTAAGAGGAGATTGGGGCGCGATAAATGTAGGAAGGAATACAAGTATTCAAGAGAATGTTTCCATTCACAACATGGTAGGATCTACAGTGGACATAGGTGACAATTGTATTATTGGACATCATGCGATGATACATGGTCCCTGTACCATTGGAAATGGGTGTTTGGTTGGAATAGGTGCTAATGTGTTGCATAGGTCAAAAATGGGGGAAGGAGCGGTCTTAGGTTCTGGTGCTGTTCTACTTGGAAAAGAGATTCCGCCTAGATCTTTAGCCGCTGGTGTTCCCGCTGCAGTCAAAAAACAATTACCTCAGAAAGGTAAATTGGAAGGAGCAAAAACTTCCGGTGAATATGCCAAGAATGGTAAACTGTTTAAAGAATTTTTTGAAAAGAATCCTGATTATTCAACCCTTTAACTTTAATCTTTTTTTTTGATTTATAATAATCAAATCTAGATAATCTTCAATCTTAGGTTGATTAAAATTTGTTTTAATATCTTTCTTCTGAAAAGATGAGTATCTTTTATAATGTTTATATATCAAAAAAATCTAACAAATATTAACAAATTTGTATATATTAATGCAAAAAATAATGAGAGTGATTTAAACGAATTTCATAAAAACTTTTTTAATAACGCTTGTTATCTACCTAGGATTAAATGCTGTTTTCCTTGTTGTTTCTATTTTTATAATTCCCGCTCCCAGATTTCCACTTGATGAAATATTTTTTGTTATATCTACTCTATTTTCACCGATTATTAATACTTCAGAGACTACTTTTATTTCACTTGTTCTTCTAATAACGATGTTTGATTTATTAACCTCACCTAGAGCAAAAACAATTTTCATTCCGTACCAGATCAATGGTATCGAAAGATAAATTTAATAGATTTACCATTAAAAGCTTATTTTCTAAGTTAGGTAAGTCTAATGTCGTTTTAATCACTTCTAATGCCTCTAAAGTACCTAATATCCCCGGTGTGACCCCAATTACGGGCAAGGGACTCTCTGAAGACTCGATTGAATTTGGTTGATTGAAAACGCATTCATAGCAAGCAGATACTTTTGGATTAATTGTTATAATTTGGCCGAAGAAGTCCTTAATTCCTGCAATGATAGACTTTACCCCAAAATTTATCGCAACTTTGTTAACTAAGAATTTAGTTTTAAAATTATCGCTACAGTCAACTATGAAATCTTTATTTTTAATATACTTCTCTATTGAGTTCTCATCAACATATTCCTTCTGGATTTTAATCTCTACTTCGGAGTTTAAAGTAGATAACCTTTCATTAGCAGCAAGCACTTTCTCCATTCCAATTTGCGATTCACTGTAAAGTATCTGTCGTTGGAGATTAGAAATAGAAACCGTGTCATTATCGATGATTGTTAATTCTTTTATTCCTGCTGCAACGAGATAGAGAGCAAAAGGGGATCCTAAACCTCCTGCACCTATTTGTAATACTCTAATCTTAGATAATTTTTCTTGTCCTTCCTCACCAATATAAGGAGATATTATCTGTCTCGAATATCTTTTCTTTTGAGCCTCAGTAAGAATTTTCTTACACCTCTAGTAGTTTTTGGATGATTTTTTTACATTCTTCAATCTCAATAAGAACAATCCCCAAGTCAATATTCACCTCTAACAGAGATACAAAAATAATTTCAGCGTTTATAACATAAACAATTAATTGATAATCATCAAATTCTACTGTTAAGTTTAGGACATCATCTTTTAATGTGGTTGTCGCCGTTTCCATTGCTTCAAACATAGTCGCTGCCATTGCACCAAATTTGCGATTGTCAATGTCTCTCGGTAATCTAGAAATAATAGTTAAACCATTTCGATTTACTATTGCAATCCCAATTATCCCGTTCACTAATTCTAACTTATCCAATTCTCTAGTAATATGGTCAATTTTTGGTGTTTCAATCATTTTATTGAGATTTTTAAAAATATAAAAGTATGAATAGATATAACAAATAAAGAGAATTTAATTTAAAAAATATATGATAACTACTAGTTTCTGATGGAAATGAATATTTTTACTGCAAATTTATATTCATTTTAAAATATAGTATGAACCCCAAGATGTAATTTGTTCTAGGCATGAAAGCCCTTAGTTTTGTTAAAAGCTCTATATCTGGTTCTCCAACTTGGTTGTCTCATTTTAGCAGTTCTTCCAAATCCGCATTGAGCACAAAACCTTTTTCTTCTGTGGTAACTATGTCTACCACATCTTCTACACGTCTTATGGCTTGCAGCTTTATTTTTTTTCCCCTTACTCGGCGTTCCTTTACCCATTTATCTAACCTCTTTCCTTTTTAGATGTCATCGGATTCTTTCCGATGCATTAATTTATCATGAAGTTCTTCGTCAGTATCAGCCTCAGCAAAAACAATTTTCTCTCTATCCTGCCCAATAAAAATAATAGAAGCACCCCTTATCATAACAGTCCCAAGATCTTTACTTCTTTTTCCACCACGACCAAAATATATTTCTTTCGCGTTTTCAACAATTAAATTCATATAATTATCGAACTTCACGAGTTTACCCGTCAAATAGGTATTCCAAATCTTTAATTTGATTCGAACCTTTGGTTTTAAAATGGCTTTACTTAAGGTTCTTGAGATTGTTTGCTGCGACATTTAAAAAACTCTGTAATATCAAATAGAATATTCTATAAAATGATAGGAAAATATAAATATTTTTTTATTCCTAAGGATTTAATTGCTTAATATTATTTTTCTTTATTTATCTAAGTTCTTGAAAAAATTATGAAAAAAATAGGGATTTTTGATAGCGGCGTTGATACACCTGAAGAAATTATTATTGCAGCAGGTTTCACACCCTATAGATTATTTGGAGATCCCACAATCGAGCCTGATAAAGCTAACGAACACATTCCTCCAACTCACTGTGTTTGGACTAGGAATCTGTTAGAATTGGCAATTAAAGGGTTGGATAAAGATGTAGTTGGGATAGTAACTACGCACGGATGCGATAGGACGAACCGTGAATTTGATATATGGCGAGAGTGTGTAAATCTTGATTTTATGTATTTTCTTAATTCTCCAAGAAAACGTGATGAAATTGCTTTACAGTTTTTCATTAACGATATCAATGAATTTATAACACAATTAGAAGATCACTTTAAGATTAAAATAACAGAAGGTGAACTAAAAGAAGCTATTGAAAAGATGAATGAAATCCGGCAAATACTAAGAGAAATCTCTGATTATCGTAAAAAAATGATTATCACAGGCTCGGAGTTCCATGGAATAGTGAAAAATGTTCAGCAACTAAATAAAGACGAAGCTTTAGAACTTCTAAAATCCAAACAAAAAAACCTAAAAACAAGACAACCTTTTTCTAAAAAAGATTATAAAAAGATATTGTTGACAGGTTCTGATCTCGACGATTCAGAATTTATTAGATATATCGAAAGTTTAGGTTTTCAAATTGTCATAGATGATTTAGGAATAGGCACTAAATATTTTGTAAACAACGTCGAGGAAAATGGAAATCCAGTTAAGAATATTGCTAAGTATCATATTAATAAGCCAATTCATTCAACTAAATTTCCATCGTATCAAAGATTTGAAGTACTTAAGAGATTAGCTACTGAATACAATGTTGATGGAGTTATTAATATCGCTCATAAATTTTGTGAACCCGTTTTATACGATCATCCTTTTTTAAGACAAAAATTTAAAGAGCTAGGGATTCCCTATTTATTTACTGAAGTAACATATAGTAGAGAAGCATATAAACAATTATCAACGAGATTTTCAGCATTCGCTGAAATGATTTAGAGGTGATAAAATGTCAAAAGCTGAACCAAAGCATAATAAGATGTTAAACGCAACTCAAGGATTAAAAAATATTATGGGAAGACACTTTCTTGCAATCGAACAAGCTTACAGAGATGGTAAACCAACTGCGTGGGCTACTTCTGGAAGTCCTGTTGAAATGCTTTATGCTATGGGTGTGCAACCCATGCTCCCAGAAAATAGTGCGACGGTTAGTGCTGCACAAAAATTATCACAAAACTTTATTGAAATCGCAGAAGAACAAGGATATTCTTATGATTTATGCTCTTATTTTAAAACAAATGTAGGGGCCGTTATAAGTAATGCGGGCATGACTGAAGGAGGCACTAGAAAACCAACATTTATGCTTTCTACAGATGTGATCTGCGATACACACGTAAATTGGTTTCAAGTACAAGCTGAAAGAATGAATGTTCCTCATTTTACTATTGATGTACCACATGTTGTAAGCAACACAACTAATAGACAATTACACTATTTTAAGAAATATATTTCAGAGCAATTATTTGAATTTGTAGATTTTATGCAAGAAGTAACGGGATATGAATATAATGAAGAGAAGGCAAGAGAAATAACTGAGAATTCTTGGAATCTTAGCATGGTTTGGCAAGATATCTATAACTTGAGGAAAAATGTTCCATGCCCTATTTCCACGAGAGATACTTTCGGAGGACTGTTTCCTCTCTTCACTATGCCCGGTTTAAAAGAACCAATTAAACTTTATAAAAGAATGTATAGAGAAGCTAAACAAAGAGTGGATGCAGGGATTGGAGCTCTACAGAAAGAAGAGTTTCGATTGATGTTCGAAGGTATACCCTTCTGGTACGCTCTCAAATTCTTTGGAAGACTCGAGAGATGGAACTCCATTATTGTTTACGAACCTTACACATACGCATTTAGCAAATATATGAATCCAGATGTTACAAAAGAAATGGTCCTTAATAAACCAATAGAAGCAATGTCAGAACTAATGATGAGTTTCTGGTACGTTTATGATCTTGAAACACGAATAAAAAAATTTGCCGAAACCGTTGAAGAATGGAAGATTGATGGAGTTCTTTTGCACGAAAACCTTTCTTGTAGACCCAATTCTTGTGGACTCTATGACCTCAAGAAACATCTAATGGACGATTTCGATATTCCTTGCTTGGTAATTACTGCCGATATGAATGATCCTCGCAAATTAAATGATACGCAAGTTACGAACCAGATTGAAAGCTTTATTGAAATTCTTCGACAGAGAAAGAAGGCCTAATTTATATATTTTTTTAACGCTAACTTTACCGACATTGGAAGTATAAAAAAAATGGATAAAGAATATGATGTTATTGTAGTTGGAGCGGGATTTGGCGGTCCAGTTGCTGCGAAGATATGTGCTGAGGCTGGATTGGAGACAATAATGCTTGAAAGATCTCAAAATGTAGGAGATAAAATAATTTCTGGGCTGACCATTCCTTTTTATGGTTTTATATTTGGACCTGATTTTATTAGGGATGGGAATCCTCCAATTGAGCGTCCTTCAGACGGTATAATCAATTACATCATTAAAGATATTGAGAAGGGAGATATCGAAATTGACGACTCACTTAGAGTACCTAAACCACTTTCACCCATAATCGCTTTTGGATACAACACCTATTGTAAACCTTTTATCGAGTGGGAGGTTAAACAAGCTGTTGAAGCAGGTGTCATATTAAAGAAGTCTACAACTGCAATTGATGTCATAAAAGAGGAGGATCAAATTATAGGAATAATAACTGACAAAGGAGAACATATAAGAAGCAAAATAGTCATCGATGCGGAAGGTTCAAAAGGATTACTAGCAATAAAAGCCGGAGTTCGGAAAAGATATCGTCCAGAGACAATATCTTTAGCTGACACATATGATTATATCATGCCAAAAGAAAAAATTGACGAGATTTTTGGTCATTCAGTAAAGATGTGCTGGGGTTGGGATGAACAAAGAATAGCACCCCCTCTTGGACATGGAAACGGGTTGATGGTATGGCCATATCGTAATTCTCTTCATTTTATGCAGGATCAATGCTTACGAATAAATAATAGTCATGTTCCTAATTTACCCAAACTCTTTAAAGAATACCATCGCAATATTACTGAGAAATTAGCATGGTGGAGGGACATGGTAGAGCCACACATAGAATTACGAGCTAGGATGTGGGCAGGATTTGAGATTTATGTAGGTTTGAATAAAGAACTACGTAATATGCCAAACCATATAGCAGGCATGATCTTAATAGGTGATGCGGCTGGATTAGAGAGCACAGAATTATGTGATGGTGTTCCTGCTGCTTGGTTTTCGGCTGAAATAGGTGCTAATGTTGCAATTAAGGCGATCAAAGCTAAGGATATATCAAAATCGTTTTTATCACATTATGATCAAACGATTAAGGATCATCCAATTATTCAATGGTCAATTTCAGGAAGAAATCGTTTTGATTTACGATTGGCTCAAGAAGACCATAATCTGAAAAAACTCAAGCACTATATTCATAATGGATGGGGGTTAGGAGCATTAACTCATTTTATGACACCATTTTTTAAGATGATGCTTTCCTATGCAAATAAGAATCCAGAAATAATAACAAAGTGGATAAAAATGTTTTTCAGATATTATCAAAATTGGATATATGAGACTTATGATTACTCCAAGAAGCGAAAACCTAGTTTTCCACATTCAAAAAAACTTAGAAAGATGGAACTGAGATTCATGAAATTCTTAGGATTAATAGATACTCTAATATTATCGTTAAAAAAGAAGAAAAAACTGCTGAACTCCTTTATAATCCCATTATCCAATTCATTAAATACTATTATGAAGAATGGACTTCCGCTTATGGAACCAATTTATTCAATCATTTTAAAGATCTTAACCCCTGTTTTAAATAACTTGAGTAGAAAAATGTTGAAATTTGTAAAATATGCCAATCCCAAAGTTTTTGGAAAACGTAAGTGATTTTAATGGTTAGAATGTATAAAGAATTTCCGGGTGTGGAGTGGGTTGAAGGAACGGGAGATTTCATTAGAATTGATAATCAAAAATGTATAGGATGTTCGAATTGTATAAAAGTATGTTTAGCAGGATGCTTTGAAATTGTAAATAAAAAAGTTAGAGTAAAGAATTTAGAAAAATGTATGGAGTGCGCATCTTGTTGGTATATCTGTCAAGAAGACGCGATAATATTCACCTGGCCTTTAGGAGGAACAGGATATCAGACTGACTGGGGCTGATATGAACGATCCGAGAAAATTAAACGAAGCACAAGTTACTTATCAAATAGAAAGTTTTATTGAGATATTAAAGAAAAGAAAGAAGAAATAGAGATTAGCTCTCTAAATTTTATTTTTACTACTCAAAAATTATTGTTTTATTATTACTTATAAATACTCTATCTTCAAACACCAGTTTTAATGCCTTTGAAAGAGATATTATTTCTACTTCTCTTCCAGCTTGTTGCATATCTTTTACAGAATATTTATGATCCACGTGAATAACTTCTTGGACATTCGAGTTTCCATTTTTCCACCTTATTTATCAATTTTATAATGAAATATTTAGCTTTCTTAGATGTAAATAATTATCTTTAGTTTATTATTTATCCAAGAATCCAATCAAAGTTTTTTCAAGCAAACTATATTTAGATTCGCGTTATAATATTACTTAAGAATAAAATTGGAGGGTGAAATAATGATTCAAATTAATCAGGAATTTCAGAATGAGAAAAAAATTATACAAGTCATGGCAAATTTTGCCAATATAAAACCTGAAATTAAGCGTCATAATGAAAATGTCACTTCATTGTTTGAGAATCAATTAAAAAATGCTATCTGGCAGGCGCGTGTGAGAGGAAAAGCTCTCTCTAACAATGAATACTATAGTTTAGTCAAAGATTTCTGGAAAAAGTATTACATTTATGAAGTTTAACTTAATTTTTCTAATATGTTAATTGGAAATTTTAACGCAAGAGTTTGGTGTCAAGATTAAATACTGATCTCCAAGGCGGGCCATGGAGCCCCCATTTTCTCTTAAAAATGATTTTATATCTTCTATTCCTCTTTTTAATTTAGTGATATCGATATTTTTTAATATATCTTCGGCATTAAGTATTAGAATTCTTTTTCCTAAGAGTTCCTTTTTGATTTCTTCAACTTGCTCTAGCGAAGAGAAGTCGTATTTCTTAATAGTAAAACTTTGTTTTAACGATGAGAACTCTCGGGAAAAACCCATCGTTTCTTCCGGCGAATTTAAAAGATCAACTTCTACTTTTTTCCATCTACCCAATTTTACACCACGACCATTGATTTTCTAGTTAACTTAGTTTTTTGCTTCACGATGAAACTCTATCTACAACTGTATTTAAATGGAAGAAATATCTAGGTGTATCATTCAAGGATACATCTTTACAATTCAAGAAATCTCTGATATTTTGAGATTCTTAACCCATTTAAATTGTTTTAATAACTTTTAGGTTGGATAGATAATGTCTATCGAAACACTTTAATCGTTATATTATACTGATGTTATGATTATGACAATTTCAATGACTTGAAAACATAAAAGCAGTAAATATAAACATAAAAAGTATAAAAAAATTATATAAAAAATTAAGATGTTCTAAAAAAAGACTATAATTCTACTGCTTGTTCTATATACGCTGGTTTTATTGTATTAAAAGCATTTCTTAAACTTTTTTCTGCATCATATATGATGGTATCAATTATATCCTTTACAGTTTCCACCCGATCAACTAGTCCAATACTTTGTCCTAAATAAACAGTGCCATCTTGAACATTTCCTTGATAAGTCATTTCTAGTTCAGCTAGTTCCCTTTCAACTTTAGTAATTGAAGTTTCTCCAGCTTGTTTTTCCTCTTTATTTTCAACTAAACCATGCGTTTCAGCAAGTTTATTCTTCCAAACTCTTGCAGGACCAAAAATCCCCGTTTTTAGTTCCGTATCAGAGGTACTAGAATTAACTACGATTTGTTTGTAATTATCGTGAAATTCGCATTCTTTAGACGAGATAAATCTTGAACCCATAGCAATAGCGCCAGCGCCCATTGATAATGCAGAAGCTAATCCTTCACCTGTAGCGTAACCGCCAGAAGCAATTACAGGGACATCTGGTAATTTTTTTCTTATTTCTTGCAATAAAACTAATGTACTTATGTTCTCATAAGACTGATGCCCCCCACCTTCGATTCCAGTAGCAACAATCCCATCAATTCCACTTTCTAATAATTTTTTAGCTAAATATATTGAAGGCGCGATGTGGAAATGCTTTATTTGTGAGCCCATTTCCTTTAATTTCTCAAAATGTTTGTTATACATCAATCGTGGAGAACCAGCACTAGTAATCAAGTAAACACATTGCTCTCTTATTTTTTGGTTTTCTAAAATAAAGCGAGGAAGTTGCCTACAAAGTTTTATTGCATCAGGTTGTAATCTAGCTGTTCGAATGTTAAATCCAAAAGGCTTATCGGTGTGTTCTACTACATATTCCATGCTTTTCTTCATTTCATCTAAAGTTACTGTTCCATGGATAGTAACATGACTTAATACGCCTAATCCTCCTGCCTCTGATACTGCTACGGTTAATTTCGTTGTATAAAATGGGCCCATTGGTGCGCTTAAAATTGGATGTTTAATTCCAAGCATCTTGGTAATGTTAGTTTCAATAACCATTTGATTTCACTTTCTTTTTTTGTTAAAATTTGTTTTAAATTTATTCAAATATTTGTTTATATAAATGATTAATTTATCAAAGTTGATATATAATATATAAATGTTTTCCTACACTTGCAATGGTTAAAATTTCATAGTTTTTACCGAATCCTTATTCACTGAATGAACGTTCATTTATTTTGTGTTGATCTTTATTATTCAACGAAAAATATTATTCAACAAAAAATATAGGAAAGATATAAAAAAAAAAACCACTTTTTCATAAGCGCTTTATCGGTCGTTGGACGGTGTATTTTAAAACCTAAAACACGAATATACGAGGAACTTAACCAATCAGTTTTTATTAGTAAAGATATTATTGCAAAAATCGAGAATTTTTATTAAATAGCTAAAAAAAGAGCTTTTTATCAGATTTTAAGTAAGTTGTATTAATCGATTAATAATTATTCAAAATTCGACAATTTTCCTATTATAATTTTAATACCGAACTCATAATATAATAAGTATTTAAAGAATTAGGAACTTAATTCTCATAAAAATTAAAATAAAATCGGGACTAAAATGAGTGAAGATAAAGTTATTGTTGCAAATAGGGGAATGGTTCGCGCTGACTTTAATTTCTGGGTAGGACGCTACTTAGATAAGTTTTTTGACAATTTAGAAAACAAAAAAGTCATTGGTAATAAATGTTTAAAGTGTGGTGCGGTCTTTGTCCCTCCGAGAAAAATCTGTGGGATATGTAATTTAGTTATCCCGCTAGAGGAAAATTGGGTGGATTTACCCGATACAGGAATACTCATGAATTATACAATAACACCTTACCGCGTAAACGATAGAACTCATAGAAAAGCTAAAAATTTATTACTTGGAATGGTACAAATCGATGGAAGCAGTACTTCTATTGTCTATAGGCTTTTAAATCTAGAACCAAGCGAAGTTAAAATTGGAATGAAGGTAAAAATAGAATGGGTAGAAAAACCAAAAGGAGACCCTTCAGATATTAAGGGTTTTGTAAAAGTGTAGGGTGTGATGGATTAGATGGAAAAAGTCGGAATTGTAGGGTATTATCAAGTAAAATTGCACTCAGACGCAAATTATGGACGTTATGAAATGATTTTTGAAGCTGTTAGAGGTGCTATTGATATGGCAGGTCTCAAGAAGAAAGATATTTCTACAGTAATCTCGTGCACAAACGACTATTACGACGGGCGTACTATTTCAAATTGTTTTACGGTGGAAGTCGGTGGAGGATATATGGCTGACGAGAGTAAAGTAGAGATGGATGGTGCCCATGCTGTTTTGTATGGGTTGATGAGAATTTTATCAGGGAATCACAAATTAGCAGTAGTTTGGGGGGGAAGTATGCCTTCCTGTTTCCCTTATCATTCAACTCGGTTATTCGAGACTGATCCCACTTGGGAAAGACCATTAGCCTATGTGAATGATATTACTTCAGCTGGATTTCAGATGAGATCATACATGGAAAAATATGGAGTTAGCGCTGAAGAAATAGCTAATATTGCAGTAAAAAATAGAAAGAATTCTGCCAAAAATCCTCTAGCATTAGCAGAAGCTCAAAATTCTAATATAAAAGTTGACGATGTGTTAACCTCTGGTATTTATTCTGATCCAGTTACTGAATTAATGGTTGCTCAACCCTGTGATGGTGTCGCTGCTTTATTGTTAGCACCTGAACGACAAGCTTTAAAGATAACTGAGAATCCTGTTTGGATTACTGGTGTTGGATATTCTCAAGATGCTTATTACCTTGGAGACCGTAATTTATATGAAAGCAAATCAATGGAGTTAGCAGGAAAAACCGCCTTTGAAAGTGCTGGGATTAAGGATCCAAGAAGCGAAATTGATGTAGCAGAATTATTTGAGGCTTATGCTCATGAGGAATTAATTTTATCAGAAGCATTAGGATTAGCAGAAAAGGGGAAAGGAGCAAGTATTAATTCTGGAATTAATGGGGATATCTCAATAAATCCTTCTGGTGGGGCTACTAGCGGTAGTCCCCCTTGTGCAACTGGGTTGATTAGGGTAATTGAAGCTGCCAAACAATTGAGAGGAGAAGCAAATGGTTATCAAGTAAATAATGTTAATAAAGCAATTGCTTCAGGTCAAGTTGGTATGTGTGCTCAAAATAATATTTTATTTGTATTGGAAGGAGGTAATTAAAAATGGGGAGACAAGTAGCTATAGCATCAGCTGGTTTCAGCGAACACGCTTCAAAAAGATCTGATGTTAATATGGCAGAATTGGTAAGCGAAGCAGTAGAAGATTGTTTAAAGAATGCACCTGGTGTAGAATTTAAAGATATTGATGCATTTGTAAATGGTAATATGCCTGCATTCGAGGGTTCAAATATGCCAGAATTATGGATGACAGATTGGATGGGGGCGAGGAATAAACCATTGTTGAGAGTTACAACTGGTGGGACAACGGGAGGGACTGTAGCGATCGCAGGGTATTACACGGTTGCTGCAGGATTGCCGAAAGTTGATACAGTTTTAGGAATAGCGTTTGAACAACAGTCTCAAGGCGATACAAGCGTTGGTCTTGCAAGTGTTGCATATGGGGAAATCTCAGTTTTAAATACGATGGGTATCCCTTATGACCAATTATCGCGATTATTATCTGCGGGAGCAGCAATAGGCGTAGCTGCGTATCAAGCTACAAATTATATGCGAAAAACTCATATTACAGAAGAAGACTTAGCAAGAGTAGTTGTACAAAATAGGCATAATGCTGCAAGAACCTGGTGGACGCATTTAAAAATGCCAGATCTTACAATTGAGGAGGTACTCGATACTCCTTATATATCTTTCCCATTAAGATATGGTATGGTCTGTCCTGCTTCAGATGGCGCATGTGCTATGCTTTTCACAACTGAAGAAAAAGCGAAAGATATGTGCGATGTTCCCGTTTATGTAAACGGAGTAGCTAGTGTAGCTAACGAATCAGCTGTACTTGGATATGATGGAAGCGGTACGGGACAGATAGATCCATCAGATCAATTAGGTGCTATGAAATCATCGGAGTTAGCTTATTATCAGGCAGGAATTTCTTTCCCAAGAAAAGAAATTGATTACGCTGAAGTATATTCTCCTTTCCCAAATCAAGAACTTATGTGGGTTGAAAAACTAGGATTATTTGAAGAAACTACTGCTCCTAAAATGTACGAAACTGGAGTAACTGCTTTAAAGGGGGAACTCCCAATAAACTGTTCTGGAGGAGTTAATTCAACAAATGCTATTGGAGCATCGGCAATGGAAAGACCCGCAGAAGCTGCTCTCCAGATAATGGGAAAAGCTGATAACCAAGTTCCAAAAACAGTGCATACTTCAATCGGTCACGGTTGGGGTGGTTCTTTGAACCTATGCACTTTGATGGTTATGAGTGACGAGCCAAAAAGAAAGTGGAGGTGAAATAAATGTCAAAATTAACGCAAAGAAAATCTCTCGATTACATTAAAAAAGATTATGTGAGAACACGTACAATGTCAGGTAATTGGTATTTAGCGAGTTATAAATTTAAATTCAATATCTCTCATAACAATCATTTTTTAAAAAAATTGAAAGATAAAAAACTAGTAGGAAACCAATGTTCGGGATGCAACAGAGTATTTTTTCCGCCTCGATTAGTATGTGGAAAATGCTTAGTAAAACCCGATCAATGGGTTGATCTTAGAGAAACTGGTAGAGTTGCTACATTTGCTATAGTATATCTAAAAGACGCAGAAACAGGTGAAGTTCAAGAAAAACCTACGGTATTGGTTCATCAAGATGGAGCAGATACTGCAATTATTACTCAACTGAATCCTGAAGTTGATTTTAAAGATACCTATGTTGGAATGCCTGTTAAGGTCCATTGGGCAGAAAATAGAACTGGCGGGCTAATGGACATTGAGTTTTACGATGTATTAGAAGACGATGCTGAAGATATGAAATCAACTAAGGATTAAATAATCTTTTTCTTAATTTATTTTTATATTTTATTTTCGCTTGTTTCCCTTGATTTAAGCAAAAGTATAAATTTCTTTCTTTCACAATTTTTAAAATATGGAATCAAAAACAAACGATTTGCTGAAATTAATTAAATCTCGAAGATCCGTGAGAAATTTTGTTTACAAAAAGATTGATAACCAAACCATAAAGGAAATAGTAGATTGTGGGCGATGGGCACCCTCTGGTCAAAATAGCCAACCCTGGAAAGTTCAAATCGTTTCACACCCCACTGTCAAACGACTAATAGCAGAAAATTCAAAATATAGTGGAATTATTGAAAGCGCATTTCTAAATTTCGTTGTCTTTTTAGATTTAGAAAGAGGTTACGATCGTGTGAAAGATATTCTAGCTATTGGGGCATTTATTCAAAATATGTTATTAGCTGTGCATGCTAAGGGTCTAGGTGCAGTTTGGATTGGAGAAATCTTAAAAAATAAAGAAAAAGTTTGTGAGATATTTAAACTTTCTCCAGAAAAATATGAACTAATGGGAGTCCTCACTGTTGGTTTAATTGACGTATCTCTTGAAAAAGAAGAAGAAAGAAAAAGAAGGCCTTTAGACGAGTTTGTAGATTGGTATTAATCCGAAGATTTTATTAGATTGTTTTATTTGTTTTTTAATTTTCAATTCTATTATTTTTACCTAATTCGTCACTACGTTCTTTTAATATCTCCGAAATTCTATTCACATCTTTGTTGATCCATCGAGTCGCTAACAACCATAACATTCCTCCAATGATTCCTATTCCCATTGTTATCCCAACTGTCAGTTGATAATTATTGTAAAACAAAGCTAATAATGTTCCAGCTATAATAGGTCCAGTTCCACTTCCTAAATTCTCAAGAAATTGATTAGCAGAACTAATTGTTCCTTGAGCTTCTGGTAAGTTTATAGCTTGCAGTATCGGGGGTTGATTTATATTCCATAATCCAACCACTGCCCGAACGACTAAAGTAATAATTCCCAACATCCAAAGCATAGGTAAAGTCAATAATAATCCTATATCATTTCCTTGAACTTCATTTAAGTGAGGAAGAGGGAGAAAAAATAATGCCATGTAGAATCCAAATAAACCAATAATTGATATTGCAATCATATAAACTCGATTTTTAATGTTTCGTTTAGCTAATCTGTCTGCTAACTTTGCAAAGGCTAGAGATCCCAATAAACCGCCTGGCAAACCAAATATTATCATAAAAATACTAGATGCAAAGGGAGAAATATTATAGGGATCAGATTGAATGTAGGGAACAAACAAGAAATCCGGTACCATTAACATTACGGTAGTGAATAAGCCTTCAACAAAAGCAATAATATTAGTAGGAGTAAAAATTGTTGATTTAATTGTCTCCTTATTCAATTTATAATCATAACTTACATCATCATTTGATAAAACTTCACTTAATTCTTTATGAGTTGATGCGCGCTTAGGTTCTTTCCCTTTAGTTAATATCACTAATCCAAACAAGATGTAAATGATACCTATAACCCAGAAATATTCTCTCCAAAAAGAATTTTGGAATAAAATTGCTGAAATTACCATTCCAACTATTTGAAAAACTTGGAATAAAGCCTGCAATGTACCAAAAAATTGTGATCTTTCTCCCTCCTCAGTAGAATCGTTTCCAAAGGAGTTAATTATTGGCCAAAAACCACCTGTTGCAAATCCTCTCAAAAGACTAAATAGCAAGAAGTATGTAAATGTCTCTAAACCTAAACCTTGTAAGACAAATCCATTTAGTAAATATCCAAAACCAAAAATTATTTCTGTAATAGACATTAAATATTTACGAGAGTATCTGTCAGCTAATAAACCAAAAAGGATGCCAGAGAAAGCCATTGTATATGTGCTAGTGCCTACTAATATTCCCATTTCCGCAGAGTGAAAACTCTCACCAGGCCAAATTATATTGGAAACTATTAAGAAGTTTATAAATATCGTAGAGACCGTAAAAGCAAAAGAATTATGCAAAACAAAACTAGGCCATAACCGTTTTAGTATACGAAAAAACCCAACTTTTGTTTCTTTTTCAGCTTTACTTTCAATCATATGAGATAAAACGCTTGAACCAATTTAAAGAATTTGGAGACCATATGGAAGATGAGTAGTTTTATCTCCAAAAGTGAAATATTTCTGAGAAAATTGGTCCTATCCAGAAGTAAAATTCAACCCAATAGACATAAGTCCATCCAAGATATATAAACGCATACAAGAACGCAAAAATAAATCCAAAGATAACATCGCTGGGAAAATGGACTCCTAAAATCAAGCGGGAAAATGCCATTATTACACTCAATCCCAAAACTATAAAAAATAATATCCAACTATTAAAATAAAAAGCAAAAACCATTCCAAATAGAAGAAAAAACGTTACATGGCCGCTAGGGAACGATTTTCCTTCAGATTCGGACATCAGAAATGGTATCCTTATAAATTCATCGTGTTGTTTTACACCTTCTTTTTTAAGTTTGATAAAAGGTCTATTTCTTCTAACTAACCCATATCGAATAATGAGGTGAATAATTATAGATTGATCAAAAGCCCCTGTAAATAATACTAATAAATAATAATCTTTTGTAATATATCCGTAAATAAACCATGTTATCCACACAAGAGACCAAAAGTATAGGCTCCCAAAAAAGCTAAAAACTTTCGCAAATTGCTTTGTTCTCTGAGAAAAATCGCTCTCATAGAGACTAAGGAATGTTTTACGATCCCATTTCTCAATTTTTTCAATATAATCAGACAACAGTGCAATAAACCTATTAGACTTATAGTTTAAGAATTAACGTAAATTGTGATATTAAAACTTTTTCCTAACCATAAGCAGTTTAATACTTTTAATCATCGTGATAAGCTTTATTTTTGGGCTATGTAGTTTCAACATTAACTATGTAGAGTCAACAAGTTTAAATATGATAATACCTATTATAATAATAATAAATTTTGTCTAGAGCAATATTGACTTATAATTTAAAGTAAAGAGAGCTAAAAAATGAGTGAAAAAAGATATAATGGATTTTCAGAAGATGATCTCCGTATGATAGCCCATAAGAAAGTAAATTTTAGGATGTCAGTAAAAATTCACTTTGGGGTTTACATAATTAGCTGTATTCTACTAGTTGTTTTAAATGGATTAACTGTTGGCTTTCCATGGTTTTTTTTTCCAATATTTGGATGGCTTGTTGGTTTAGCTGAACATCTTACAGCTTATCTAGTTTATGCTCGTGGAGTATATCCTATGGCTAAAAGAGGTGTGATCTTCCATGTAGTTTCTTATATTTTCGGTATACTTCTCTTGTTTGTAATTAATCGTTATGCTTTCACTGTTCTCTGGTTTCTTATACCTGCGTTCTTTTGGGGTGTAGGCTTAATAATTCATATAATTGTATATTTAGTTTATCATCGTGTAACAACACATGATGAAGATGAATTAAAATCAAAGAAAGAGCGCGCTGTTGATAGGGAACTTGCAAAAATGAAAAAAAAGTTTTTATAAGAATAAATTAGTGAGGATAAAACTACTAATGTGGCTAGGAAAATTTTTAGATCTTGAAGAGGATATCGAAGAGTTAAGATCTAAGATTAAACAAGAAATATTTGCAGACATTACCAAAAACAAGTTAACGCCTTTAGAATTTACAATCGTTGAAGTTATTTTCAATAGTCAAGCACTCTCAGGCTATGATTTAATGCAAACCCTAAATAAACACTTTGCAGGAACATGGGAAGCTAAATCGGGAACTATCTACCCAATTTTATCGAAGTTGGAAAAAAATGGATTTCTTAAATCAAAAATGGTTAAGAGTCCAATTGGACCTCTAAGAAAACTCTATACATTGACTACAGCAGGAGAAGAACTGTTGAAATTGAAGGTGAATAAGAATTACACAGAACAACTCCTCTTAATTGAAAACTTTGTTGTGGAATTATCATCTATATATATTAAGTCACGTCCTAATGAAGATAGAAAGGAAATCATAGCAGAAGTGCAAGAATTACTAAATACTTCCTTTGAAAGAATTAAAGAAAACATTCCTTCGACTCTTAAATTTAAAACTAAATGTTCAAATTGTGGCTCCGAGATAGGAAGAAAAGTAGTTTATTGTCCTTTCTGTGGAATTCATTTTGTTCAAACTGATGATGAGGAGAAGAACGAGTAATATAATCTCACTAATATCTTATTTTTCTATGGAAAATTAAAAAAAGAAAAAAAAAGGGTTTACTATTTTTTACGTTTATTCTATGTCAATATTTAGATTCCTGAAAATTTTATCTATTGTTTCGGTTGCTAGACTCCTTAAAATGACTTCCAAAGGAGCTAATACTTCATCTTTTTGTGTTGTTCTATTTTTACTTATACGGCCTTCCTTAACTTCAAAACTACTTTGTGCGTAAGATTGTTCATCATTAAAAGTAAACCATATGTCCCTATAAGCCCCTTCTGTTCCTCCGTTTCGTGCTAAAGGTTTATCTTTAATTGGCACTTCTGGGTCCTGTAAATAACACCAATCTAATATTACCCACTCTAATTTTCGTTCTGATTCTGGACGATCTGCCAAATAGATACAGTAAGCATGCCCACCCAATTCCGTATCCGATGGTGCAAAAACGGGATCAGCCATTACTTGAGCTGCGCACACTTTAACTCGCCATGAAGGAACACCAGCATTGATTAACAGGCCTGCAATTAAGATGGCTCCATCTTCACAATCACCGATTTCTGATTGAATTGCTTCGAAGGGAAATAGCCAAAATTCAGGACATTCTGATGCAATATCGTCGTATTTATATTTTAGAAAATTGCATACGAAGTTCTGGATTGCTAAAGCCGTATCATTTGGTGTATCCTTCCTTAATTCTAATTGAGTTAATACATGCCATAATATCGCATCATTTCTTTTTATAAACGCTTTCACATCAACATCGATTTGTTTACTATACGATTCTCCCCTCAAAGCTCGTCCAGTATAGATGATTGGTGCGGTAACCCATTTATTATTCCAATAGTCAGAACCAAATTCACCGTAATCTTTTTCAAACGGTTCAAATGGTTTATAATTGGGCGTAATTGGTATATCTGGACTCGAGCCTCCCTTTGGTGCGGGTTTTGTCTTTGGTGTGGGCTTTTTTTTTACTTTTTCCCCTTTTTTTGGTACTTCTGCAAGGATTTTCGATTGATCTATCCAATCTTCAATATCTTTTAAGCTCGGAACTTTAGTAAGGACTTTAGGATTTTCTTTTTTTAGTTCCTTTAACTTCTCAATTGTTGTTTTCGCTTTTCGATAGGCGAACTCCTTAACAGAATCGATCCCTATAAGGTTTATTGCGTTTGCTAATTCAGGACTAACGCCTTGGATTCTCATTAAATCTGCGTGTTCTTGCCATGTATCAAGTGCTCTAACTGTCACACCAATGCTTCTTGCTAATTGTTTAATCTGATAGTAACTTAAAGAAAGAAGATCTTCTGCTTCTTTAATACCCGCTTTTTCTAGGAGTCGGGCGTGCTTTTCTTCCAAACCAACTATTTCGGTTAATTTCATTTCAATCTCTTTTAGTTAATAGTGAATTAATATTTAATTAGAAATCATGAAAATATTAATTTTATTCTTTCACATTATTATATTTACTAGAAATCAGTATCGATTAAAAAAAGAATGTGGCGGGAGGGAGAATTTCGATATTAGGAAAATCCTTAACAATTTCGAACTCCCGAAGGCCTTTGCCACTGGATCTTAAGTCCAGCACCTATAATCGGTCTTGACCCTTCTAAACCATAATAAGACCTTTGACCAGACTCGGTAATCCCGCCAGTTTATTATGCTATTAATAAATTTCTTTTATTAAAATATGATGTTTTTATCTAATCTAATAGGTATTAAGTGTACTATTGAGAAATTTTAGTTTTAATTTAAATTTTTACCTTAAGATTTACCCCTCTAATTAGTATTCTAATTTATTTGAAGGATATGTAGATATTAATTCTATTTTTAAAATAGTTTGGAACATTATCAAATGAATGAGTTAACTAATAAAAATAAAAATAAATAAATAATAACAAGATATTAAAATTATAATAAAACAATTATATTAATTTTATAATCTTCTACGAGGTTTATGTTTTGCCTGTTGGAATACTTATAATTCGCTGGGATAATGAAATAGGACCGATTAACGAAGGTTTTTATCCTGATAATCTTAAAATTACAAATAACTTACTCACGCAAGTGTATTCTTCACACAGATATCAATCACTCAAGCCTGGATTCGCATCGATAAGCCTAAAGAACAATAAGGTCGTTTCTTTCTTTTCTGGTGTAGGAGATGACCATATAAGTGTGGAGAATTATGTAGTTGCCTTGTTATTACGTAGGGATGAAAAACCAAGTAAATATCGAGAAATTTTGAAAACAATAGCTGCTGAAATACTCGATCAAACTCAAGATGGCAAATTTTTAAAACTTCTTCCTAATCTCTATAAAGATTTAGCTAAGATTTAACTTGACAGCCTTTTTTAAAAAAAATATAATTAATTAAGTTAATTTTCTTCTATTTTTTTTACAACAATCTTACCGGTATCGTTAATTTCAACAAGATTTACATCCTGTAAATTCTGAACTATTTTCTTTACTAATACAATAGGTGAACCAAGAGCATTTCTCAAATCTTCCATCGCCATCGATCTTACTTGTTCCAATATTAGGAATGCTTTGAATTGGGCTTCATGTTCCATCAATTCAGTCAATTTATCGTAATAATGAATCTTCTTCAAATTTTTTTTCTTAAATTCTCTTAGACCTTCCATTTCAGAATTCAATTTTCTAACAACCTCGTCTGCTTCTCGTTTTTTCTCTAATGCATCTTCTAGTTTCTTTATCAAATTCTCTTGCCTTGTACGAATTTCACCAAACCTAGATTTCAAATCTTTTGCTTCTGAGGTTGCTTCAGTGGAAACCAACTTACTATCTAAGAGGAATGTGTCTAAATCGGAGATTTTTCCAATTAAATCTTTCTTCTCTTCGATGTGATCAATTCTTAGTTGCTCAAGTTCTTTTTTCCACTTTTGATCCATATCTGATAATAATTTTACTTGTTCGTCTTGTAGTTTATCCGCAAAAGCTTGAAGTTCTTTCACTTTGTTTTCTAGTGATTTGATGTTTCCATTCTTAAGAATTAATTCTGATTTCTTCTCGGCTAATTCAGCTTTGAGATTTCCAATTGTTTCGAAACTTTCGTCCAATCTCTGCTGAGTTGGGATGTTTTGTCTTTTCAAATATTCCAGTTCTTTTTCTATTGCTAGGACCTCGCCTTTCGCAAGGTCAGACTCACTTTCTCTTTCGTTAAGTAATGCTCTTTGTGTTCCGATTAATTTTTTTAATTCTAATATATCTTCTGGAATATCGTACATTCTGGTTATCTTAATTTTCTGTTCTTCAATAATATTTTCTTGATTATTGATAACTCTCTTTTGTTTTTCAAGAATTTCTTGTAAACGATTGATTTTTGATACAAGAACTGCACTTTCTTTCTCGCTCGATTCGATCCCATCTATAACATTTTTTAGATCTTTAGGCATAGGTTATTTACTCGATTCTTTAATTCGAAGTATTAATAGCTATGGTTTATAATTGAATGATATTTTTATTCATTATCTATTTAAACCACTTCTTATTACTATTGAGATAATAGATTCAATTTATATACTTATCGAATTGATAAATACATTGCAATTCTTAGCGTTTTAAGGTAATAGAAACTAATTTAAAAGTTAATTACTTCTAATTCATATCATGGTTAGAATATCAGCTCTCCGTCCTTATTGCCCTAAAAATCCAATTGAGTTCACTACAAATCCTTATGACGTAATTGGAAAAGTAGAAGAAAAAGAATTAAAACAAAATGTGAATTCGCTAATTCATCTAATCCTACCCGATGGTGAAGGAGAGGAAATCTACAACAAAGCCTTAAATGCTTATACAAATTTTAAAGCGTCTAATCTTATTAGTCGAGAAGAAAAACCAAGCATATTTGTTTACCGTCAAGAATCACCTCATTTTAGTCAAGAAGGGTTAATTATGGGAATCGCACTTCAAGATTATGAAGAAAACAACATAGTTAAACACGAGTATACTCGAGTTAAACCACTTAAAGATCGAACTAAGCATATTACAACTTCTAATGTAGCAGCGGGGCTCGTATGGTCCGTTTTTCGTCATGATATTGAGATTAATAAAGTAATAGAGCAGATTAAACAAAAGAAACCTAAATTTGATTTCAATAAATACGGTTATCGTCACATACTTTGGCAGGAAACAGAACTTAATATTATGACCAGATTATCTCTTCTCTTTAAAGATAAAAAAGTCTATATCGCTGATGGGCACCACCGAGCAGCAAGTGCAGCAGAGTATCGTAAAATTAAGATGGAAGAAAATAACGAAAGTGAAAATTTTAATTCTCCTTGGCAATTTTTATTATCTTATGTTGCCTCAGACGACCAGATTCGAATTCTACCTTATAACCGGGTTATTAAAAGATTAAAAGATGGTAAAGAAGATTTTTTGGAAAAGTTGGAGGAAATTTATTACATTGAAAAGGTTAAAACAGCTTTTAATCCAAATAGAAAAAATCAAGCTGCGCTCTGCATTAGAGGAAGATGGTATAAGTTAGAAACTAAAGAGAAAACTTTTGATTCAATACGGGACAGCTTGGATGTGGCTATTCTTCAAGATAAAGTTTTGGGGCCAATATTAAAGATTATCAACATTCGTGCTGACGATAACATCTTCTTTGTTGGGGGATTACAAGATCCAAATGATATGGAGAAATATACGACAGATATAGGTAATGATGCATTTTTCAACCTTTATCCTGTTGATATAAAGGACTTGGAGTCAATAGCTGATTCCGGAGGCGTGATGCCACCAAAATCGACATGGTTTGATCCTAAGCTTTTATCGGGTTTAGTTCTTCACGATTTAAGTGAAGAATAACAATTTATATTTAAAATTGGAGCTTAAAAGATTGAAAAAATACATAGAAAATGTAAAAAGATATGGAACGTGCTCCAAAGATTGCTATGGCTCATGTGTATTTATAGGAGAATGGAACGATCAAGCTCCTGAGAAGAAACTGTTAAGCGCTAAACCCTCAAAAAATCACCCTTTAACAAACGGATTTTTTTGCCCAAAATTTAATCATAGGGAAGAGTTACTTTACCACCCTGATCGATTGAAATCTGCTTTAGTACGTTCGGGTCCTAAAGGTTCAAACTCCTTTAAGAATATTAGTCTTGACTCTGCGCTAAATCTTATTTCAGAAAAACTAGCAACTATCGAAGAAAAATTTGAACACTCCTCGATTGTAGCTGCTTTCTATGCGGGAAATAGTGGGCTAATATCACAATTTTCTCCAATTAGGTTCTTCGGCAAACTTGGAGCCACAATTACGACTGGCGGTATATGTAACGAAGCTGGAAATCATGCGCTAAGTCAGATGTTTGGTAATTATTCCACTACGAATCCTTTCCAAATAAACAATCCAAACAATAAATTAATTGTCATTTGGGGTAGTAATTTAGCTGATCGAAATAATCACGCGTATTCCTTAGTTAAAAAAGCAATAAAAAATAGCTCGACTGTCGTTGCAGTGAATCCTATTAAAACCAAATTGGCAGAAAATGCGACTTTACATCTACAACCTTTCCCCGGTTCAGATTATCTGATTGCAAAATATGTGTTGAATAAAATCTTAGAAGCTGAAAAATACGATAGAGATTTTCTAGTACAACATGTTGACAACTACAACAAAATTTTTACGGAGGTAGAAAAAATCGATGAAAACAAAATTTTTCACCATACGGGCTTAACGCGTAAAAGCTTAGAGGCTTTTACAGAATTACTCCTTGAATTTCAGCACAAAACGCTGTTCATTGTAGGTTTTGGTCCTCAGAAGTATTTTTATGGCGGAAAAAACCTGAGTACAGTTGCCCTAATCCAAATCCTCCTTGGTAATTTCGGAAAACCAGGAACAGGATTTATATTCTCTCAAAGTGGCTTTAGTAAAGAAATTACATATTCACTTATGAATTATATCACACTTCCACAATTATACCTTCCATATAACAGCATTCCACTAGTAACTCTCGGATCTTCTTTAAGCTCGAATAAGTTTAAGATGTTATTTGTATATAATCTTAATGCTGCGAGCTCTCTACCTAATCAAACCCTCTTAAGAAAATCGCTATCCCGAGACGATCTTTATGTAGTAGTATTGGACATGTTTTTAAACGAGACAACAAAGTTTGCAGATATTGTTATCCCCGCAAAATTCGATCTTGAGTGTGATGATTTCATAACCCCTTATTTTACTCCTGGAATATCGATAAATCAAGGTGGTCCATGTCCGTATTTGGATTGCTTATCAAATCACGAGTTTTTTCAACTATTAGCAAGAAAACTTAGATGGGAGGATAACACACTTTTTCAAGAAACTCAAGAAGAGATATTTGAAAAGTGCACTGGACTGCTATCACCTGAGGTTCAACAAAGTTTAAAACTCAATGGTTACTACATCCCGTTCGGAGTTAATGATATACCTTATGAAGATTTAAATTTTCCTACATTCAGTGGAAAAATTCAAATTCAAGGTTCTAATTTAGAATTATTTGACCCTAAACTAGATTTTCTCTTACGCCGCAGTCAAAACGAGTTTTATTTACTCTCACCGGCTCATAAATATTACATTCACTCCCAGATGGGTGAAATTCATAGAGAATTCGAGAATGTTTTCGGCAAGATCTTTTTAAATATCTATGATATTGAATTAATTAATCTAAAACTAAACGAGGAAGTATTAGTTTCTAACAAATTTGGTGAAGCAAAATTTATTTTAGATCAAAATAATACTTTGAAATCAGGAACTGCTTTAATTTTTTCAGGATTACCATTTGCTGACTCGGAATATGAGAATGTTAATTTTTTCACGCCAGAAAAACCCGAGGAATCCGAGCTTTCAGGAGCCTACTTCTCTGTAACTGTTAAAATATCTAAAAATTAACCCGTTAATGAGTTTTAAAAGAGAAGAAAAATTAAATTAAAAAAACGAATTTTATAGATTTTTTAAGAAATTTGACATTTTTTCAGCGATTTTCTTAGCTGCGTAGACTTGAGTTTCTGTTGTTTGAGCTCCTATATGAGGCGTAAGAATCAAATTTCCCTCACACTTAATTAACTCCGTGTCTTTCAAGGGCTCCTCTCTAAAAACATCTAATGCGGCTCCACCTATTTCTTTACTTTCTAAGGCATTAATTAAGGCTTTTTCTTCGATAAGTTTTCCTCTAGCAGTATTAATTAGAATAGAATCTTTTTTCATCAGTTTTATGTTTGTTGCATTAATCGTCTTCTCTGTCTGAGACGTTGCGGGGAGATGCAAAGATACAATTTGTGCATCTTGAAGCAATTCCTCAGTAGAAGAATAAATTTTACATCCAATATTTTTTGCTTCTTCTACAGCTTCAGGACCTTTGCTGAATCTTGAATAGACTCCGACTTCCATTTCCAATGCTATTGCTTTTTTTGCTAGTTGTTTTGCTATGTTCCCAAATCCTAATAATCCTAATTTCTTCCCTTTCAGCGTATAACCGAGATATTGCTTTTTGTTCCATTCTCCATTATGCATAGTGCGATCAGCATTTGAAATGTGTCTAGCTAATGTAAACATTAAACCTAAAGCCAATTCTGCCACAGAGACGGACGGCGCTTCTGGTGTGTTTAAAACTTCAATATTTAATTCAGCTGCTTTTTCTCTATCCACATTATCTAACCCTACTCCTGCTCTACCAATAGCTTTAAGGTTTTTTGCGTGTTCTAAAACATCTGCCGTTAATTTGGTTCGAGAACGTATAACAATCCCATCATAATTTCCGATTTCATCTTTAAGTTGCTCATTATTTATCTCGAAGTTCGTAATAACCTCAAATCCGTTATCCTTGAAAATTTTTATTCCTTCTTCTTGCAATTTATCGCTAATTAAAATTTTCATATAAATCACTATTTATGTTTTAAATCAGATTACTATTATTTTTAATATGATTATGTTTTAAGAACTTTTGTTTAATTAGATGGCTATCCTTAATGATGCTAACCAACTGTTTAACTAAAAAAATCGCAGAAAGTAAAAATAAAAAAAGAATAAGTTAAAATTGTTAATTACCCTAGCTCAATCTTAAATCAGATACGATATCAGTTAGAACTTTTAGCATTTCTTCAAGCTCTTTTATTGTAATTTCACCCATATGACCAATACGGAATGTTTTATTTTTCAAGTCTCCATATCCATTTACAATGCGATATCCCTTAGTTAACAGCGTTGATACCATTTTCGCAATATCAATGTTTAAGGAATTTTTCATAGTAGAAACAGTATTCGATTCATATCCTTTTTCTGGAAACATTTCAAAATTAACATCCCTTGCCCACATTCGTGTGCGCTTTCCTAGTTGAATGTGCCTTTCAAATCTTTTATCTAATCCTTCGTAGTTTAAGATATAATCTAACTGTGCTGCCAGTGCTCTAATTTGAGGGATAGGGGGAGTTGTTGGCGTTTGATGTTTTTCATTTCGCTTCACTAAATCAAAAAAGTCGAAGTAAAACCCCCTGTTTTTAACTTGAGGGAATTTTTCGATCGCTGCAGAAGATATAGAGCATACAGCTAATCCTGGTGGAATAGTAAAAGCTTTTTGCACTGAAGCTAAACATACATCAATCCCTAACTTATCAACTTCAATTTTAATTCCCGCCATAGAAGATGTTGCATCAACGCATACTAAAGCTCCAGAATCCTTAATAACGGGAATGACCTCGTTTATAGGATTATAAACACCCGTAGAAGTCTCGTTTGATTGTATAAAAACTACAGCGTATTTATCTTTATTCAATGCTTCTTGAGCGACTTCAGGAGTTATCGCTTTACCCCACAACACACTTTCCTTAACTGCTGTTTTCCCATTACTAACACCAATTTCATACCAACGATCTCCAAATGCTCCAATTGAGAAAAATAAAGCTTTCTCACCCTCTTTAACTAAATTTCTTACACATGCTTCCATTAAGCCCGTAGCACTTGATGTGGATATAAGAATTGTATTGGACGTGAATAAAAGCTTCTTAAGACCTTCTTCTACAAGCTGATGCATTTCTGCGTATGGTTTTGATCTATGTGTGTCGTTTGGTTTTGCCATTTCAGCTAATATTCTCTCTGGGATGTAAACGGGTCCAGGAGTGAATAGTTTTATTTGAGATCCTTTTTCTTTATTAAAATGAATTTCAGACATAGTTTAACTAAAAACCTTAAATTTGTTATTTTTAAATTTAATATATTATGTATTAATAAAAGATTATGATATATTATTTATCCTAAAACCTTAAGTTTAGAATGAAAAATTCTTGAGATTTTAGTCTATGGATAAATCTAATTCTCCTCTTGTTGATGTAAACGGGGTGAATCCATGATGAAAAATATAAGTTTAAAATTTTTATAACTCTTTAGTGATAATCCATATTCACTCAAATACAAAGCTGCTCTTAATATCCCGTTGAGCGTCAAAGCCGTCAATAGAGTGAAGAGATGAAATACATACCCTATTTCCGTAAAAAAAATGGCGATATTAATAAAAAGTAGCGTAGTTGCACCGATTAGTACGTTTAAAAGCCGATAAAGAGGAGAATATACTTTGACAATTAATCCCTTTAATATTCCAGCAAGTCCTATAAGAAAAATAGGTAAACCTAAGAAAAAAATAATAAAGCTCACTGGTATATTAGGTCGTGTGAACATGTAAATTAAGATATAACCCGCGATAATAATACTTGTGATTCCAAATAATAAATTTAAAACTCTACGTACAATGGCTAATTTTTTATCAAAAAAGCTCTTGTAAGATCGATATAATCCATATAATATTAGACTAGATAAAGGATACACTCCCAATGACATAATAGCTAATAATTGACTATATATCGCTAGAAATATAATAATAATTACAAGAGAAACCGATACAATATCATCAACAAGTAATTTTCGTTTATTCATTAAATACCGAGAACTCATAAATAACCATCAATATTGTTATTGATAAATAACTTTATATTCTTTATTATTTCATTTGTCAACCCATTATAAGTGTAAAATGCAACATTAATAAAAAAAGTCTAAATTTTAGATAATTCCTTTAAAATAGAAAGTTGTACCTACGCTAGGGTTAAACGCTTTGATTCTATCATTACCGTTCGCATTAGCCATTTTAATGAACTTTTCACCGCTACAATGAATTGGAAAGAGATAAAGAGTATTGTTGAACATTTCTAGCGAATTTAAGTATTCTAGCGTAATTTTAATCCTTTTATCAGATGCGCCTGCCATATGAAATCCCCCTATTATGTGACTTATTGGTTTATCTGAATATATTCTAACATAATCTAATGTATTCATTAAACCTGAATGACAACATCCATTTAATAAGATAATATTCTCCTCGAACTCTAAGATCAGACACTTGTCATCTAAAATTTTATCAATTTTAAGAGTTCCCTCTTGAAGCGAAAAGAAGTTAGTAAAATCTTCTTCGATATGATTTCTAGGAATTTCTCCGCTTGATAGTATTTTGAGTCCTTCAACATTGAGAATTTCATAAGAATCCTTTGTGAAGTGTACCTCCCCTTTTAGTTTTTTAATTTGTTCTATGTTTATTGGCTCTTGACTGATAATTTTTAAGGATGAGAGCAGAGGTAAAAGGTCTGTTCTTTTTTTTCCCACTAAATCTTCGTTCTTTAAGTTCCTCACTCGCTTAAAAAATCTCTCGAACTTAGCACTCTCATGACAGATAATTGGCACTTTGTTATCAATTCGTTCTAATATCTTAAATAATCCCCCCGTGTGATCGTAATGCCAATGCGACAATACTATGTAATCTACATCGTATAAAGGATATCCTCGAATATCTAGATTATGTAAATATGTATGATTTGTACCTCCGGTATCAAATACTATTTTTTTTAATAATTTAGCGTTAATAGGATTATTTGTATCTACAACATCATACACATTAATTAAAAAGCCTAAACCGTGTTCAGCTAGTGATTTTGACGCAAATAATTTGTTTAATTCGATAAAATCCAAAAAATGATTTTCTCGTATATTTTGAAAAGGTATAACAATATTATTTGTTAGTAAGATTATTTCGACTCTAATCATAATACTTCTTACAAAGATTAATGATGCTTATAAAAATAATATAATGTAATTACCAACAATTATTAAACCAACAGCAATTATAAATCTCTTACGGAACTTTTCTTTTAAAATTAAGATAGATAAAATCTGTTGAAGCATTGGTGTATTAGCTGTAAATGTTGATGTTAAAACTAAACCGTTAATTTCCGCTGCTTTATAAAACAAGGTATCTGCTAATCCCAAAGACAGCGCTCCTGCTATTCCAACAAATAAAAAATACTTAATTTTACTTCTATTTGACTTTTTAAAACCTGAGTAAAAATCTTTTTGAAATACCCCTATAATTAAGAATAATGTTGTTCCAAAAGAAACTCTAACAAAGTTTGTAACAAATACATCATTGGAAATAATTCTTGCTTGGTTAAATGCTACTATGGAAAGACCCCATAGAAATGCTGCACCAATAGCTAATAAAACGCCTAGAACCAAAACCTCTAGGGTCTTTTTTTCTTTTTCTGAATTTATCTCAGAATCAGCAGCTTTATCTTTAGAACTTAAAAAGTAAACACTGAGTAAAATCAATAATCCTCCAAAAAGTATAGAAAATGTTATCTCTTCACCAAAAATAATAAAGGCAAAGGGATATACAAATATTAGGCTTAATTGAGTTAAGGGAAACGCTCGAGAGACATCAATTTTTTCTAAGGAGATAAAATATAATAAATCTCCGATTGTTACCGATAATCCAGATATTATACATGCAACTAGATAATCAATTAAATTTTGGGTGCTCAATAAAGATATGAAGGAAAAAGTTCCAAACAGCAAAGAAAGTAGAAATGTGGAACATGATACAAAGATTAATCTAAAAAGTAGGCCTGGTTTTGATTCAATTTTACCTAGGCTATATTTATATACTAACGAAGCGATTCCCCATGTGAATAAAGCATCCAGCGTTAAAATGTATCCAATCAATTCTGGCATTAACTTAGGATTATTAAATATCGCTTTAAAATTATTTTAAAATTTAGACAATTAGAAATAAACCTTAAATCAAGAGTTAAATCTTACGAATAAGAAGATAAACTGAAATTAGAGTAATCCAAATTGAAACAGCTAAAGCCATGATCCATTCTATTAATGGTATCCATGTCAACAAGAATACAATTATAGTACCCCCCGTTGTTAATGCTAGATACACGAAAAACTTTGGAATTATATTAGTTTTTAGGATTAAAAGGCTAAAAATAATTAAATATATGATAGCACTTAACCAACTTATTAAAGCAAAGGTTCCATGAAGAACGAAAATTATATTGTTTGTTGAAGTAGGAAAAACACCAACTAAAGAAAAAAAGACACAGGAATTAAGTGCGAAACGCCGCCCTATTCGATGTAATTTTGGAGCAGTTGTTTCTTTTCCAATAACTTTGTATAAATGTAAATAGAATAAATAGGCGAAAATACCCGATAGGATTGTTCCGAAATTGAAATATATCCCTCCAGGTCCAGTTCCTAAAGCACTTATCATGTGTTTTATACTATAACCTTGGAAGAGTATAATTGAAATAATATCTCCACCTAATCCTACTATAGCTGATAGTAATCCATATATTGGTGCCGGTATTAAATGATAAGTTTTAAGGATATGTGTCTTTAATTGTTTCATGGTAACTTATTTTAATAAATATCAGAATCCCTTTAAACATTATTTCATTCATATAAAAAAAAAAGAAAGAAGGAGAATTTAAGTTCTAGAAATATACTTTATTCCGGAAATGGTGGATGAGGTACATACAATTCTGTTTTTTGCCATTCGATAATTGAATCTAATTTTTTATTTAATTTTATTAATTCAGGGTCTAAGAAACCTTTTGTCATAGTTTTTTCCATTTTTGATAAGCTTTGCCACTCTCTTTCAATAATAATAACATTATTACCGTAAGCTCCAGATAGACTGCGGTATCGCTTTTTTGGAGGATAACCTAATTTATCCTCAATTTCATTGCATTTTTTATCAATATCTTCTAATTCATCCCATTTACCATTAGCTACTCTCTGAATTAATCTCATTATAACTATTACCATTTAATTTCACCTCTTAATGAATATCATATTTTTGTATGTTTACTAAAAATGTATATATGAGTATTCTCGATCGTTTATAAATCATCCATATAAAGGTTCTTGAGAAAGAATTTTGATTATGATTTGATCTTTAAAAGCAACTCTTTTGAAGGGGGACTATTAGATAAGAACATACTAATAATTTCCTCCCTTAATGATACGTCCTTTTCAGCTAATTCTAACATTCTAGAAAGGTTTTGACCCTCATTTTCAAATAAAAATTCGACTATAGAAACTTTCATTTTAAAATTTCTAATGATTTTTTTAATATTTGGATAAAGTCTATACTTCTTTAACCTTTGATTCGAAAAGTCACCATGTTTCAAAGCGTCACAGGCTATCTCACCTGCAGCATTTCCAGATACTACACTTGAATGAATTCCCTCTCCACTAATAGGAGAAACAAAACCAGCAGCATCTCCAATTATTAATGTATTTTCTCCGTATAAACATTTTTCTTTCACTCCTAACGCCGGAAGTGGGTAAGCTCCTTTCCAAATTTCTTTATATTGTGATTTTGGAAAGAATTTCTTTATAAAAGGATCATTTAAAAACTCATAATATGCTTGATTTAAGTTTTTATTTAAATTTCCATCTAACCATGTACCGCATCCAATATTAAAGCGGTTGTCATCAAGAGGGAATATCCAACCATATCCTTTATATTTCCTAAAAAAGAAAGAGATAGTCTCTTTATCTAAATTATTCTCCCCTTCCAATATAGCGCATTTTGCTAATCCAATTTCTTCAATTTGCCATTTATCCCTCAAACTTGTTTTGGGGGCTAACTTAGAGCTCATACCATCAGCGACGATTAAGATTTTTCCGAAATACTCTTTACTCTCTGTCGGTGTTCTTGTTTTTATTCCGACTTTCTGTTTATCTTTTGTTATAAAATCGATAGCGAGATTCTTATCAAATAATTGAGCTCCTGCATCAATCGCGATGTTTCTAATATAATTATCAAATTCTAAACGATCTACATTTATAGAATAATTTCTGGTGTCTTTCCAAGGATATTCTATTTTATGATAGTCCCCAGAATAGATAGCTGTTCCCGTAATAGGATGAAAATTTTGTTTTCGCAATTGTGGATAATATTTAAAAATACGTGAGCTGACTGCACCCCCACATGGTTTTCTCCAATTAGTGTCTCTTTCAAGTAAAGCGACTTCATAGCCTTGCTCAGCAAGAACTTGAGCGCATTTAGAACCTGCGGGACCTGCTCCTGATATGACAACATCAAACATAAAAAATATCCCAATCTATTCCGTTTATTTATAGTTAAAATATTATGAATTATATTTTGTTTACTTAAAAGTTATATCAATTATTCTCTCATTTAATAAGCTAACAACAAAAATAATTAATTTTCTTTTTCCTTATTTCAAACTATGACTATTAAAAATTCAAAGAATTTTGATTTTGTAATTGTTGGAGCCGGACCAGCTGGTTTAACAGCAAGTATAGTGGCGGCTAGAGAAGGATTTAAAGTAATAATCTTAGAAAAAGGAGAACAAGCGGGACCAAAACCTCGTGGTGAGGGCATGGGATACTATTCTATAGTGGATGATATTCTAGGGAAAGACTATTTACCCTCTATAGGAATTAAATCCAATGGAGGCAGAGTTTGGCACTCTCCAGGAAATCTACAAATAACAACTACTTACCGTGAGTATCCTCACTATTTTTTTGAGTGGCGCAAGTTCATAGATAGATTCGTAGAGAGAGCAAAAGAGTTAGGAGTCGAGATAATTCTAGAAAGTGAAGTCGTGGGACCATTAGAAAAAAATGGATTTTGTGTTGGTGTTAAATATAAGGATAAATCTAGTAATATTAGCGAAATCTATGGGAAAGCAATTTTAGATTGTAGTGGATATTCAGGTGTAATTGGTAGGCATTATGGAGTGCCCTACGACGAAGAAATAAACTGTTCTATTGTTAAATGCTTAATTAGCGAAGCAAACATCGATATTAAGGAAACCCCCGATTTGAATTTCTTTTTTATTGGAAACGGTGATTTAGACTATTCTCCTAGTTTTCCTCCGTGCGTTGCTTATATTTTCCCGTTAGAAGGCAAAAGAATAGAAGTTGGTTTAATGTTAAGAATGGCACAAGTTCCTCAAATGAAAACTGTTAAAATCCCTACTAACAACGAAATTATGATGGTTTGGGATAATTTAAAAAAAGATTATCCTGGGTTTAGTGAATTCTTTAAGGGGGCTAAAATTGATTACGAACAAGTGACATTCCTTCCAAACGCTCGAATGGTAAATAACTTTGTTATATGTCCCGGTGCAGTTCTTATTGGAGACAGTGCGGGATTTGTTAACCCATTCGGATCTTCAGGTTTATATTATTCTATGGAGATGGCAGATTTCTGGGTTAAAATGATAGCAAAAAAAATGAAAGTGGGAGAAATTATTTGGAGTTCTGATAACATAGAATATTACATAAATAGTTTCGAAAATTTTGATGTATTTAAGGATGTTAAAGGTCTATACAATCTAATTGGAGCTTTTGAGTATAAAATATTCAATCGATTGCGAACTGCCGAGAAAATCAACAAGAAATGGGACTATATCTCCTCTCTCTTAGAGCAAGCTTCTTAATGAATTAATTTTATTTAATTGAAAAAAATTTCCTCTCATGCTAGATAATAAAATTAGTATCATTCCTAAGCCAGCAAACATTATTATTAGGGAAGATTACTTCACTCTTACAGAACAAACCAAAATTGAATCAGATCCGAAATTAAAAAATGTTGCGGGGTATTTTAAAAACTTAATTTCACCCGCTACAGGTTTTAATCTAGTAATATCTGATCTTAAAACAGGTTTGACCAAATCCAATACGATCTACTTAGAACTTAATGGAGAATTAGATAATTTAGGTGAAGAAGGATATTGTCTTAAGATTAATCAAAAGAGAATCCTTTTAACGGCATGTAAACCCGTCGGAATTTTTTATGGAATTCAAACTATTCGTCAATTACTTCCGATAGAGATAGAGAAAAAAGAAAAACTGTCTGATATTGAATGGATTATTCCTTCTATTGAAATCAAAGATTTTCCTCGCTTTTCTTGGAGAGGATACATGCTGGATGAAGGTAGACATTTTTTGGGAAAAGAAGCTGTAAAACATGTACTAAATTTAATGGCACTTTTCAAGATGAATGTGTTTCATTGGCATCTGACAGAGGATCAAGGTTGGAGAATTGAAATAAAGAAATACCCCCTTCTTACTGAAGTTGGATCAAAGAGAACAAAAACGCAAATTGGTGGGTTTCTCAGTAAAAAAATGGATACCACCCCTCATGAAGGATATTATACTCAAGAAGAAATTCAAGAGCTCATCTCTTATGCTGATAGATTATTTATTAAAATTATTCCAGAAATTGATATACCCGGTCATTCAAAAGCAGCGTTAGCAGCCTACCCAGAATTCAGTTGTACAGGAGGCCCATTTGAAGTTTCAACTACCTTTGGTATCAAGAAAGATGTCTATTGTGTTGGTAAAGAATCTACTTTTGAATTTCTAAATAATATTTTAGACGAGATTATACTTCTATTTCCCTCTGAAATTATTCATATAGGTGGGGATGAAGTTCCTAAAAATAGATGGAAAAAATGTCCGGAATGTCAAGTACGAATGAAAGCTGAAAATTTCAAAAGCAAAAAAGAGCTTCAAATATTTTTTACAGAACGGATTAATAAAATTCTTTCCTCTCATGATCGTAGACTTATGGGATGGAATCAGATTCTTAGTGCTAAATCTACTAAGGATATAATTGGACAATACTGGATGTTTGGTAAAAAAAAGGTTATGAAACATTTAATGAGAGGAGGTAACATTGTTTTCTCTAAATTTGGTCCTACTTATCTTGATTATTCCTATAAACGCACATCTTTAAGTAAAGTGTATAATTATAAACCAGTTCCTAAAAAATTACATAAGGATTATCACGACAACATCTTGGGGATTGAAGCTCCATTATGGACAGAATGGGTTAGGAATGTAAGAGAATTAGACTGGCAAACCTTTCCTCGCCTTATCGCAATTGCTGAATCTAATTGGACACCTAAAGAACAAAAAAACTTTGAGTCTTTTAGGACTCGTCTTGAATATATCCTTAAACGATTAGATATCCTCGGAGTTTATTACGCCCAAAAACAAGAATACCAGCCGGCGTTTATCAAAAGAATATTTGGATTTTTAACCATATTTAAAGAACCTAAAAGAACTTCTTTGACTATATGATATTTAAAAGTAATAATAGAAATAGCTCAAGTTTTCTTTAGTTAATACTTCTAATAACTTCCCGGATTTCTCTATATCCAATTATTTTTAAATCGAGTTCTTTAGCACACTCTTTAATTTTTGGACCGGTAAATGCTTGATAATCGAGATCTCGCCATTTTGCAGTTTCAGGGACTATTGCGTTTAATTCTATACTCATTTTCGCAGGGTGGAACAGAAAATGGGTTATTCCCGGTTTTATTTCCTTAAAGATTTTACAGTAATATTCAATTTTATTAGGACTATCTCCCATTGTCTCAGTAATTATATTATCGATTATAGGAGTCCCACCTTTCTCCATATCAGCAAGCAATTTCAAATAGAAATCAGCGAGAGCTCCTAATCCTCTCTCTTCCAAATCGCTCCTAGATACTCGGGGCAAAAATGCAGGAACCTTAAACTCTCTGGCAATCTTCAGATAGGAAGGAAGAAATTTAGGCGCCATTACTGTACCCATATGAGTATCAATGTGAGTGACATCAATACCGTTATCAATCGCCATTTGGACTTGAGTTCGCATTTCTACTTCTGCTGCTTGAGTATTTATGCGGCCAATAGCTTCTTCAGCAGTCCGCCACAAGGACCTTTCTGAGTCGAGTAAGCCTGTTTTAGGATCTACACTACTCAACGCCCGCCATCTATAAAGATCGTATTCAGATGTAAGAGTAATATGTACACCGATATCATATGAGGGGTTCCTTTTACATATTGACGCGGTTTCTAAAAACCAAGGAGCAGGGACTATCACTGATCCACAGCTCGCGACACCAAAATCTAAGCATTCAAAAGTAGCCAAGTTCGAGGCGTGAGAGAATCCTACATCGTCAATATGCAAAATTACAACTTTATCTGTGGTTTTATAACCAAGTTTTTCTATAAGAGTAGATTTAATCATTCTTTCTTACTCATCCCTAATTTTATAAATATTTGTGTTTTTTTAATACAATGTATCAAACAATATTTATTTTGCTTTAAACTTAAATTAAATAACTATTTTAAGAAAATCCATATGGTTAAAGAATCCCGTTCCAGACTTTACGAAGTGAATCTTCATTTGTTTCTATAATTTTAGGATTAGTGCTCAATTTCATTATATATCGCTTCTCCAAATTATATTCAGACCATTTTGGAATTCCCTCGTTATCGGGATTTCCCGATCGAGCAAATGCTATCCAAGTATCCATCATGATTTTGGTCAATTTTTTTGATTCTTCACTGATTTCCCCTGCTCCCTCAGCTACATCCATTTGATCAATCGTATTAAACACAAAAGGGATTTCAAAAGTATGAAGTGCGAATCCGAATTTGGGAGATTTATAGGAAAAAATATAACAATAGATATTCGATTGATGTATGGCGTGCGCTTCAAGCTGACGGATAATTGGAATTTTAAACATCGAATCTGATAAAATAAAATCCCAGTACATAAATGGGTTATCAGGATATTTCTTTTCCAAATCTTCCCTATAAAATGTGATCAAATTTTCTAAATCTTGTTTATTTATATCACCCTTTTGAATAGCTGAACGAACAAATTTCAAGATTATTTTTTTCTTCATCCCACCCGAGTTGATTAATATTTTAGACAAGAATCCTAATTCGTTTTCATTATAACCGATTATCATCGGGACTTGATGATTATTACCCTTGCGAATAGTCTCAATAGGTTGCTCAGATATGAATTCACCATCAATATATGGCCAAAAAGGACTGCTTTTAATATTAAACAAGTTACCGACAATCTTTCTTTGTACGAATAATAACTTTTCTAGGGGTACTTTTCGCAACATGTCAATATTTTCCTTTCTAATACCCAATTTTCCAATAAATTTTTCAGCACCCTCAATTGATCTTTCGGGTTTGAAATCACGTGGATTAGCCGCCCCACTTTGAACAATTGCCCTATGAAATAGCCCTTTCGAAGATACTATGGCAAGCAGTATAGTAACTGACTGCCCCCCTGCAGATTCACCGAATATTGTTACATTATTTGAATCACCTCCGAATACTTCAATGTTTTCTTTAATCCATTTCAAAGCTGCAACTTGATCTTGAATTCCAAGATTAGGAGGAATTCCCGGTAAGTTGAGAAACCCTAACGCCCCTAAGCGATAATTGAAACTAACAACTACGAGATCTCCATAAGATGCTAGTTTTATCCCATCACTTCGCGGCCTACCTCCTCCTCCAATTAGATATCCCCCTCCATGTATCCAAACCATGACGGGTCTTCTTTTATCATCTGAACCCGGAGTCCATATATTAAGATATAAACAATCCTCATCTTCGGGTAATTCTATTCTTGGATCATCGTGATACTGCTGAGGCGCAATAGCCCCAAATTGGGTGCAATCCCTTATTTCCTCCCATTGTTTTTTCGGAAGAGGTTCTCGAAATCTAAGATCACCAATAGGTGCTTCTGCATAGGGAATTCCTTTATAAATTTCTATACCATCTTCTAAATAACCTTGAATCTTTCCCGATTTTATGTGGAAAATTCTAGTTTTTTCCATTGTATATTATTTTATGCTTTTAAAACTATTTTACATTTATTTAGGTATAAAACTTATCTAACTATTAATACTCTCTCCTCAAAATATTTATCATTAAAATCTGATTGTAAAGAACTCAAGCGTTTATATTTTAAAGAGATAATTACCAACTTGAGAAATCTTTTTCTTTTGAAAAATCCCTTTTTAAAGGTTTTCCCGTCATTAAAGTAAGATATCTAATGTGTGCTGATTGTTCTGAACCAGTAACATTCTGTAGTGCGTCTTCCAATGTCATCCCTTTAGCAAAAATACCATGCCCTCTCACTATAACAAACGGATAGTTTTTTAGCATTTTGGGTACCTCAATTGAAGTATAATATGCTCCTGCTGGTATTTCTACATCGATAATTGGAATTTTTTTATATAACGCAAAGCCTTCGGCATCTATGCAAGTTATCTCATCTTCAATTAAAGATAATGCTACACAAAAGGGATTATGAGCATGAATCACAGCCATTGCATCAGTTTCTAAGTAGATGGCTCTGTGAACTCCAAGTTCGGTACTTGCGATAAGTGAACTAGAATCTTCTTCTTCTAAATTACATTCAATTAGATCTTCAATTTGCAAATCATCTAACATTGCTGCTCTTCTTTTAATAATAATTTTTCCTCCACTTTTGATAGAAATATTTCCAGAATGTGAAGTATTATAACCATGATCAACTAAATGTTTACCTATTTTCTTGAAAATTTTATAAATTGATTCTTCAATCATCATACTTTCAACTCTTTATACATTAAATTTGATTAATACCTAATTTTTTTAATAATTCTGATTTTGGGACTCCATCCTCGTCCCACCCTCGTACATAGTAATATTGTTCTAACATTCGTTTTAAAGGCACTACTTGGTCTTTAGACATACCATCTGTAAGAGGGTTATTTAAAAATCTTGATGGTAGAGAGTCATCTCTTTTATTCATACCTTCTTTAATATTAACGAGGCGCTCTAAATTATATATTCTGTCCCCAATTTCAAGAAGTTTTGTCACATTGTAATTAATACCCGTAATTGCTTTCATAAATCGAGCATAGTAGTCAAGTCCAAGAGCCCATCCCGCAAAAACGCATATTACAAGGCTATCTTCTGTGGCTTTTTGATTTTGCTTCAACACCAATAAATCGGGTTTTCCTGCTATTGTAAACCTGTCTATTTTTTTAGGAGCAGCAAATATTTCCAATGAAGCTAAATATCCGGTAAGGTGACATCCGCCTCTATTAGAGGTCGCATAACCTAACGCATGTCCAATGGCACCCCTGGGATCATATGCGGGTAATTCTAAACCCTTTACTTGCATTGCAACTCCTTCTGAACTATATTTTTTTGAAAGAATTCTAGAACCTCGACCAATCTGGTCTCCAATACCCTCTTTTAAAGCAATTTTTTTAACTAAATCTTTGAGTATTCCAGATTCTCCAAATTTAAGGGAGCTATCGTTTATATATCCCCTCTCTTGCAATTCCATGGCACAAGCGATGCTTCCACCACAAGAAATAGTATCAATTCCATATTGATTGCAGAGATAATTTGCTTGAGTAATAGTAATTAAATCAAAAATCCCAAGATTCGGTCCGAGAGCCCAAACTGATTCATATTCAGGGCCTTTCCCCTCCATATCTCCTGCTTTAGTTAATCTACCACACCTTATAGGGCAAGCATAACATCCTTCTCGTTCCTGAGTTAATGTTTTGTTAATCTCTTCTCCACTTACCTGAGTTGCTCTTTTGTCAAATCCTCTCTGAAAATTGTTAATCGGAAACATACCAAGAATATTAATTAGATTAACTAACGCGGAAGTTCCAAACTTTGGAAGCGATGAACGAGTAATCGGGACAACTTTTATTTTATCCTGTGCGACCTTAACATATTTCTTTAGTAGACTGATATCGTCAATCTCAACTTTAACATTTCCTCCCTTCACAACAATTGCTTTAAGGTTTTTTGAACCCATAACAGCACCGACACCGCCTCTCCCAAACGCTCTAGTTGCGTCATTCATTATCGCTGCTATGTATACTAGATTCTCACCAGCAGGACCAATCATGAGGGAATTAATTCTATTTCCCTCCATCTTTTTTAACTCATCTAAGGTTCTTTCAGTATCTAGACCCCATAAATTGGAAGCATCTTTTATGAAAACTTCTCCATCATCAATTAAAAGATAACCGGGGGTCTTTAATGCCCCTTGAATTAAAATTCCATCATATCCGCATCTTTTCATTACAACTCCAAATGCTCCTCCGGAATTTGAATAAAAAATCCCATTAGTTAAGGGAGATTTGGTTACTAAAGAAAATCTTC
This sequence comes from Promethearchaeota archaeon, assembly GCA_013375495.1. The sequence goes on along the minus strand of JABXKC010000007.1, from coordinate 1,859 downwards.
CATTAGTGGGAACAATTGAACCGCCAAAAGGGCCTGATGTGAAAATTAATAAATTATTTTTGTCTAAAGGATTAATATTTGTTGGAAGTCTTTCTGATAATAATTTTACTCCTAAACCTCTTCCTCCGAGATAAGTTAAAGAAGTCTCCTCAGATATAACCTCTCTACTAATTCTTTCATTATCCAAATTCACTTCTAAAAATTGGTTATTTAAGCCTTTCATAATTAAGTCCTTTTAAGTAATACGGTTTTCTCGTATTCTTCCACATCCTTAATCCAATCTTTTCCAACTGGCACATTATGTTTATAGCAATAATAATTCCAAACATCTCCAAAAGGAAGAGATTTTAGTTCTTCGAAAAGCGCTAATCTTTGGAATAATTTGTCCTGATTTTCATAATTTTTTAATACATTCAATGGTTGGAGCATAGCATACAATATACTTTTCAGAGTTGATCGAGCACCAATCACCCAAGCCGCAATCCTATTAATAGACGCGTCAAAATAATCTAATCCTATAAATATCTTATCTAAAGCTTTACTGCGAATTACTTCTTCAGCAATTTCAACCACTTGATCATTCATAATAACAACATGATCAGAGTCCCACCGTAAACCTCTACTAATATGAAGTAATATCCCTCTAATAAAGGGTAAAATTGCGGAAATTTTATCTCCAATAGATTCAGTTGGGTGAAAATGTCCTGAATCAAGTGTAAGCATCAAATTGTTTTTTATAGCGTAGCTTAGATAAAAATCGTGGCTTCCGACTACAAAAGCCTCACTTCCGATACCAAATAGTTTACCTTCTAATGAATCTTGTATATATCGGGAATCAATCTTTTGTTCAAAAATATGATCTAAAGAATTTTTTAATATTTCTCTATAACCCATGCGGTCAACGGGGGTATCTTTTGAACCATCAGGAATCCAAATATTATGGATAACTTTATTATTCAGTTGTTTCCCCATCTCAACACTGATTTCCCTACATCTCATTACATGATCTATCCAAAAATTACGGATTTCAGAGTCTTTACTACTTAAAGTATAACCTGATTCTGCTTTAGGATGAGAGAATAAAGTAGGGTTAAAATCTAATCCCAAGTTCTCCTTTTTTGCCCAATCTATCCAGATTTGGAAATGTTTTGCATTGATTTCATTACGATCTACAAATTTACTGCCAAAATTTCCATAAATTGCATGTAAATTAACTCTATGTTCCCCTGGTATAAGAGATATTGCTTTTGATAAGTCTTTTTGAAGCTGCTCAACAGACTTTGCTTTTCCGGGATAATTTCCTGTTGCTAAAATGCCTCCTCCTGTTAATTGAGAATTCGAAGGTTCAAATCCTCCCACATCGTCTCCTTGCCAGCAATGAATCGATAACGAAATTTTAGACATTTCGTTAATAACATGCTCCGTGTCAACCCCTACTTCTCTATATTTTCCTTCAGAAATTTTATATGATTCTTCTATTTGACTGGAATTCATTACCCATCTAGTTATAACTTTTTATATCAAAATGTATTATTATATATATATAAGATTAAAACACCTTACAATTTAAAATGTGAGTATTTATCAAATTGGAAAAATTATCTGGTAAATTTAAACTGGTATTTAGTACATTATTATTCGTTGAACAACTAGTATTTTATTGATAATATTATATTTTTTTACTAAGAATTAAATCTGTATAATTGCTAACGTATGATTGCCGAAAAAAGAAGAGCTAAAATTATTGAAATTGTTAATGGACAAGGATCCGCGTCAATAGAGGAGTTACTTGAATTATTTGATGTGTCTCGAATGACAATTTGGAGAGATTTGAAAGAACTTGAGATTAAAGGTCAAAT
>JABXKC010000079.1 GCA_013375495.1 Promethearchaeota archaeon | reverse complement strand
GAAAGTCAAAGAGAAGTAAAGCATAAAGACGCAAAAGAGTTATTAGATAAATATAAATTTCAAGGAAATATTTATGGAGTATCTTCAAAAACTGGAGAAAATGTTGAAAATGTTTTTGAAACACTTGGACGAGAGATTATCAAGAATTCTTTAAAAAAATGCACAAGTTGCGGTAAATTTTACCCCTTAGAGCTCAAGTATTGTCAGTATTGCGGGCAAAAAACTCGTTAATTCTATTTATAGAAATCCAAATATTAAATGTAATGTGTTTTAAGATTCCTGAAATTCAAAAATCTTATACTAAACATATCTTTGACTTGTTCTAGTTCTAGCTTTTTTAGCTTTTTTTTATTTAAATAGAAAGGTAAAATAATGCTATTATGGTATATAATAATAATAAATCAAGTATTATTGATGACGACTTTCATGATTTACCATATCTAGAATATGATGAACAAAACATATTTCATGAATGGTATTTGATAGAGGGTGAAGGGCGAATAAGCGAACTCTCAAGACAATTAAGAACCTTCTTTAATTATAAACAGTCTATTATTCATGTAAAATTTTCAAAACTAAGAAAATATGCTAAGAATTCCTATAGCGAATCAATTTCTAGGCATGGGAATGATCTAATTACCCATACTTCACGGTTTATTGGCTTATTAAAGAATATTGGAGTGGAAGATGGAAATATCATTGAAACGCTTAAAATTCACATGAAAAAATTAGTTTTAAATCCAAAAAGAGCTGATATCGACAAACTACATGAAATTAAAAAAGAGGTTAAAAAAATTTGGGAAATTCTCCATGTCTTATCAGAACTTGGACTTTATAATAATCAATCTTTATTGAAAACCGCTATCAAAATTTCTTGCATATCTTGTGAAGTGAATAGTGCTTTATTCACACGGTTTGGGAATTTTTATGGTGAATTAAATAAAAATTACCTTCAATTAGAAAGAGAACTAATTAAATCCGAACAGTTTGATAAACAAGATCAATTACCAGTGAATAAAAGAAAAATAGGGGTGGCTATTAATAAATGAAAACTCAATTGGAGAGCGTACAACGGAAAAATATAAAGGAAGATCGGGTTGCAATTTGTCCTCAATATGGATGTAATATTATTAAAAAAGTTAAACCATTAAAACTTAGGTTCTTGGGATTTAATAAATACCCTAAATGTTTAACGCATAAAATCCCTCTAGTTTTTGTGGATGAATTTGTAGGAAATTTTATTCAAGCAGTGAATTCTTGTTTATATGACCATTCAAGCTTACCACCAAAAGATTTGTTAACCAGAATAGCTAAAGACGCTCCTAACGAGCTTTTAACATTTATTAATGATTGGATGTTTTGTAACCCTATAGGTAGAGGAGGTCGAATAGTTTCTAGATATTTTGATGGTTTATCAAGAGCTTATATAAATCTATTAAGTCGAAAACAGAGTAAAGCTATACAAAGTGAGAACAACTCAAAAGTTAGATATTCAATGCTACGGAGAGGATTAGATAAGATTACAAAAGAATTTACAGACTTTTTGCAAGAACTCCGAGAAAACTCTTTAATTTTTTATGATCCTGATAAAATAACACCATTTTCAGAAATAGTATATAAAATTATCCAAAATTGGCTACAAAACCGATTGAATTTAACCCTTATCAGTAAAAAGGTTAAGGATGAAGAGGGGGATTCACAAAATGATTATCTTTTTGCATTGAAAGAAAAATATGATATTATCCTCCATGCGGGAACAGGTTCATTACTCTTAGGTAAAACTAAATCAGTACTAATCGAAAAATTTTCTGCTTTTGAGATATTTTCTGCTTACCATGAATTCTTATACTCTGGGCTTTGTGTAAAAGTATGCAGAAATGATCTTGAGCACTTATTAGAAGAAATTAAGGAATTTATAAACATTGATTTAGAACCTTCAGTAAAAATACACAATATTGGCGATATGAATAAAACTCGAACTAAAGAAATCAAATTTGATCCAACTTATTTTCATAGCTTAAAAAAAAATATCCAAATAATATTAAACCATCTGCCTTTTGATTCTCAATTTAAAAAAAAAATACTTTGTAATGCTCTTGATCTTTATTCGACTGCATTAATTAATGGAATGACACCCTCTGATTTAAAAAACAAAAATTCTGGAGTTTTATCTGTAATATTTGTATTCTTCTCCCTATTTTCGACTGACTGCTTAAGAATAAAAAATAAACCACTTTCATATTCATCTATTTGTAAATCTTTAGGTGATGATTTGCATTTAATAGGACTCTCAAATAATAAGTCAAGAGGCCTTGGAAATGTTTCAAAATTTTTACCTAAAGATATAAGTGAAAAATACTCTAAATTTTATTCACGGAAATTATATACTGGCCGACTTTCTTTTGAAGAGTTTATAATAGCAATAAAAAATTTGGGTTTAAAGAGTTCTGGAATTGAAGGTAGAGCTCTTAGTCCAAATTATGATTCCGATAAGAATAATTTTATGGAATTGGAACCTGAGGAATACTACAAGTTAATAAAAAGTAAAAAAGGACATGAAGTCCGGATTCCTGTATGGTGTGGATTATCCATGCATAAACCATGGAAAGCCATCTTATCAAATTTATTGGATGGAAAATGGTGTCGTAAATGCGCAGATGAGGATAAGATTATTTTTTCACTAGACAAATTAAAACATTTGGCAAAAATAAGAGGACGAGAGGAAACCGGAATAGAAGGTAAGGTTTTAGATTCAAAAAATAGCAATATAGAACTAATGAAAGAAACGTATGATAAATTAACAAATAATAATAAACCTAGTAAAACTTCTTTTTGGTGGGATTGTTGCATCATAGATCACCCCTCTTGGAAGACAACTCCCAGTCATATCTCGTATGACAAAAGTTGGTGCCCGATCTGTAAGATGGGTTTATACACACATTCAGAATTATTAAAATTAGCGAAGATACGAGGGGTTGAAGAAACAGGAATAGAAGGCAAGATTTTAGATTCAAAAAATAGTGATAAAGAGCTAACTGAAAAAACTTATGATGAGCTAACTTTAGATAAAAAACCAAGTGCTGTTTCTTTTTGGTGGAGCTGTGAAAAGAATCATGTTCCCTTTAGAAACAATCCAGCAAATATTAGAAGGGGGCAATGGTGTCCTATCTGCTCAAGTATGGAAGGTAAATTCGAAAAAATTATAAGGCAGCATTTTGAACAAATTTTTAGAACTCCATTTCCAGAAACATACCTGCGAAATCTATATCTTCTATATACAAAAATGGCTATTAGTTTGAATTTACTAAAAAATAACAAGAGAATAAAGTTAGATGGATATAGTATTCAATCTAATAGTAGGGTTTCTAAATTTTATAAAGGAAAAATGAGATTTGATGGATATGCTGAAATGATTATAAATAATCAAAAAATGAAGATTGCTTTTGAATATAATGGAATTCAACATTATGAATTTCCTAATTATTGGTTTGAAAATTCTCAAGAAGGATATAAAGAATGGCTAGAATATATTAAAAGAGATCAGCTAAAAAAGGAGATATGTAAAATCAATAATATAATCCTAATTGAAATTCCATATTTCATAGATAAATCTTTAGAGCACTCTAATAAAATTCAATCTTATATTATTAGTGAATTTGAAAACAAAACAGGTATAAAATTAAGAGTATAAAATACGAAGAATAATGAAAACATGGAGATTACTTTAATATATTAATAAATTTATTAATATTGAATAAATTTTATAAAGATAAAAACAAGTGAAATTGATTATGGTTTATCAAATAGAAGAAGACCTTCAAGAAATAATACATCGCCTTGAAGAAGAAAGCATTTCTTTTAAGGAAAAAACGATTTTAGTTACGGGGGGTGCTGGTTTCTTAGGGTCATGGGTATGTGATGTTTTGGTTAAGCAAAAAGCTAATTGCATTTGTTTAGACAATTTATCATCAGGAAGATTTGAAAATATTTCTCATTTAATGCAAAAAGATAACTTTCGTTTTATTAATCATGACATCTCGAAGCCCGTGTTTTTTGGATTGACTCACCACCCAAATGGCGTGTGTGTTGGAGATATAAAGAGAATTGATATCGTTATGCATATGGCCAGTAGAGCTTCTCCATTTGAATTCAAAAAGTATCCAATTCCTATTCTTAAAAGCAATACTCTCGGAACAATGAACGCTTTAGGTATAGCCAAAGCACATAATGCTTTATTCTTTTATACCAGCACTTCTGAAGTGTACGGCAATCCACCTGATGATGCTATTCCAACTTCAGAGGCTTATTTCGGGCACGTAAATCTAAATTAGAATTTTCTATTAGAGCGCATACCCCGTAGGCCCCAGAAGTTGTTACGACGAATCAAAACGGGCTGGAGAAGCTTTTGTTAAGGCTTACGAACTCCAACACAAAATTAGAACCAAAATAGTGCGAATTTTTAATACCTCGGGACCAAGAATTAGATATGGCCCTGAATTTGGAAGAGTTGTTCCTAACTTTATACATCAAGCCTTGAATAACGAAGAGATAACTATCTTTGGAGATGGTTCGCAGACTCGATCTTTTATTTATGTTGTTGATGAGATTGAGGGGATATTAAAAATCGTCCATAACAGAGACGCTACTGGAGAAGTTATTAATTTAGGCAACAATAAAGAATATACTATCTTAGAATTAGCCAAAATAATTAAAGAGTTAGCAAATTCTAAATCAGAAATCGTTTTTAAGCCCTTACCCATTGATGATCCTGTAAGAAGATGTGCTGACTTAAGTAAAGCAAATAGGATTCTAAAGTGGCAACCTACTACTCCTTTAAGAGAGGGCTTGATGAAAACTATAGCTTGGTTCAAGGATAATGTCAAAATTGATTAATTCGTACGAAAAGAATAGTATTAAGAAACATTACCAAGGATTTGACAAAGTCCTCGCTATTCTTTTAATTATTGGTATAATCGCTATATCGGGGGTTATATTATACTCCATGTTTACTCCCGAACCTGGTTATATTACTTTAGGATTATTGAATTCTGATAAAAAAGCAGAAAATTATCCCACGAATGCAACAATAGGAGAAAATGTCACTTTTTATGTTTCTGTAGGGAATTATTTAAACCGAGATTTTTCATTTCGAATCGAAATTTTAAAAGGAAATAACGAGACAGAAATAGGATCATCTGGTTCGTCGAACGCAACATCATTTATGAACTCATCTACAACAGTTTTATCGCACGGAGAAAACTGGATTTCGAGTTCTTATAATGTTTCTTTTTCACTGCCAGGATTTAATCAAATTATAATAGCTGAAGTATGGGAGATTCGTATGGGGTCAATTGATAAATATTGGGAAATCGTAACTATGCATTTAAACATAACATCCTAAGATTTAGCTCCAATTATTTGTACGTTATCAACCTTAACGAAAGGAGCGTAGAATGAGCCATATACTTTAAACTCGTTCGAGATTGACACAATATTTTTAAATAGTTCTAATAAATTTATACCAAACATAGTCTCATTTAAGGCTTGCTTAATTTCTCCATCAATGATCAAATTCCCTTGCGAAATCAAGCCAGAGAAATCACCAGTGGCAATATTTGGAGAATCTGCTGTAGAATTTAACAAAATTCCCTCTTTAACATCCTTTATCATTTCTTCTTGAGGAATCGTTCCAGGTTTTAAGATTAAGTTTGAAATACCTATTGAAGGAACGGAACTAAAAGACCGTCTAGACGCATTTCCTGTGCTTTCTACCCCTTCTTTTCCTGCAGTATAACTATTATGCAATAAACCTGAGTTTAAAAAT
>JABXKC010000078.1 GCA_013375495.1 Promethearchaeota archaeon | reverse complement strand
TGAGTTGATTCATCAAATGGCTAAAGGTGAAGGTTTTGGAGTTATCGTTGGAAAGGGGATCAAATATATGAAAAAATATTTTGTTGAAAACTTTGGAGCGGACCCGGAATTTGTGCAAGATATCGGTATGGAACACAAAGGTTTAGAGTTTTCTGAGTACGTAACCAAAGAATCATTGGCACAACAAGGAGGATATGGTTTAACAAATAAAGGACCTCAACACGACGAAGCTTGGCTAATATTTGACGATGTAATTCGAAATTCGATTCCTACATTTAAGGATAAAGCTAAAGCTCTGCAATATTTCCCACTCTGGAGAACTTGGTTCGGTTTGTGTGGTTTATGTAAATTACCGTGGAACGATATCCAACCAGAGAGCCAAGCAGATTATCCGATTAAAGATCCAAAGACAGGAGAATTGGTCCGAGCCAAAATACCCGATCACCAAAAATGGTATGCAGAATATTTTTCAGCAGTGACGGGTCGAGAATCGACTATAGACGATCTCCTCTTAATGTCGGAAAGAGTTTACACATTTCAAAGGATTTTTAACATTAGGCAGGGTAAAGGTCTTCGAGAACACGATTCGAATCTACCTTATAGGGCAGTTGGACCGGTAACTCCGCTTGAATACGAGAGTCGTGCTGAAAGATATGAAGAACAGTTAAAAGAGATGAAAATTGATATCACGAGCAAATCAACTGAAGAGAAAATCAATATCCTCCGTAAACACCGCGAGGAGCAATACGAAAAGCTCCAGGATGCGGTTTACTTAGAACGGGGTTGGAATAAAAACGGTTGCCCTACGATTGCGACCGTAAAAAGGTTGGGAATTGATTTTCATAAAATTATTGATATTATAGCTCCTTATCAATAAACTAATATTATAATTTCTTTTCCTCATATTTTACAGAATTTTTTTAGAAAAAATAAATAATTATCAACAATTTTTATAATGATATCTTAACACCGTATTTTACATTAAAATTATTACCTAATGAAGTGAATCTAACCTTAAAATCTCAGAAAGAACAATCCAATGGTGCAAAATCAGAATTTACTTTTGAGAACGATGACTTTTTAAAAACCAGACAAAAGGGAATAAAATCTTGGTTGGTTAAACACATTTTTTATAGATCTAACAAATATTTTATGATATTATTCTTCACTCTGATGATAACTTCGTCTTATTTAGCTTCATTCATTTATGTTATAATCGGAAAAGCTATTGATGTATTCCCTACGGCCCAACCATCTCAAGTTGTTAGCTATACTTTTTTGATATTGTTTATAGGATTGGGAAGTCCTATTTCGGGAGTGTTATCAAGAACATTTCGGGAAATTGTTGCTCAGAGAATTGAGAGAGACGTACGTAGAGAATTCTATTTAAGTCTGCTAGGCAAAAGTCAATCATTTCATGATAAACAAAGAATAGGAGACATAATGGCTCGGGCTACTAATGACGTAAGATTTTTGAATTTTTTAATTTCTCCTGCCATAGGTATGATTTTAGATGCAGGAATCAACCTAATAGTCCCTACATATTTAATAGGTTCTACTTATCGACTTGAATTAGTATTAATACCAATAATCTTTGGTGTCATTTTTATTTTATATCTTCGCAGATTTCTCGGACGTTTAACCCCTCCAACGGAAAGTAGACGCATTGCTTTCGGTTCTATGAACACAGTTCTAAATGAATCCTTGAGCGGGATTGAAATTGTGAAATCAATGGCTCAAGAAGAAAACAGCATTGAGAAATATAAAGATAGTGCTTTAAGTTATCGAGATGCGGGTATTGAACAAGGTGATATACAAGCCAAGTATCTACCTTTATTACTCCTCTCAGTTACAATTACCATAGGTTTAACTTTCGGCGTATTTTATAATAGAGCTGGCGTTCTGTCCGTTGGTGATATACTAGGGTTAATAGGTTTATTATTGCGTTTGCGCTTTCCTGTCAACGCTTCAATAAGGTCATTCTTAATGGTAAAAGAAGCAATAGTGGGAGGAAATCGGCTTTTAGAAATTATGAATCAGAGTTCAGAAATTTACGATGCCGATGATGCCATATCTAAAAATATTAAAGGATCTTTAAAGTTTGAGAATGTTACATTTTCTTATCCAGGTACTCAAAACAATGTTCTAACAAATTTAAATTTTGAAGTATCAGAAGGACAGACTATAGCGATAGTAGGAACAACCGGTTCTGGAAAGACAACGCTTACGAAATTGATTTCAAGGTTATATGATGTCGATAAAGGTCGAATTTTAATTGACGGGATTGATATCAGAAAATATTCTCTCCAATCTCTTCGTGACCAAATCGCTTATATTGAACAGGATATTTTTATCTTTTCAGATTCAATTTTAGATAACATTTCCTTTGGGCGAGATTCCACTAAGGAACAAGTAATATCCGTCGCAACTGAGGCGCAAGCTCATGAATTTATAAAACATTTGCCAGATCAGTATAATACAAAGGTTGGTGAAAGAGGAGTACAATTAAGTGGTGGAGAACGCCAACGAATTGCAATTGCCCGTGCTTTCCTCACAAATCCAAAAATATTAATCTTGGATGATTCTAGCTCCTCAATAGACTCAGAGACTGAAGAAAGAATTCAAAAGGCTATTTTCAGGATTTTACATGGAAGAACTACCTTTATCATAACACATCGGCTTTCCCAGATTAGATGGGCAGATTTAATAATTGTGTTAAATCAAGGTGAGATTGTCAATCAAGGATCACACGAATATTTACTTAATAATTCAAAAGAGTATCAAAAAATCTTTATTAAGCGATTTCACAAAACCTTAGATGAGCTTTTGGGAGGTGTCTAATTAGAATGTCTAGAAAAATGGGCTTTTTTGGATTAGGTGAAGAAGGTTACGACAGAATCTATTCAGATAGAGAATTATTTTCAAGAATTTTAAAACTGTTTAAACCATATAGACGTTCTATGACAATTATAATTACTTTTATTTGCCTTTCTTCAATAACATACGGATTAACACCCTATCTTATGAGTTTAATTATTAAGCAATTAGAGATAGGATCAGATCCCCTTATTTTAATCTTTTTTATAATTGACACTTTAATTTTAAATTCATTAGGATATCTTTTTAATTATGTAAACAGGCGTACAGGAAACCGAATGGTATATGGTGTATGTTATAATTTGCGTAGACAAACTAATTTAAGAGTTCTTGAGCAAGATTTATCATTCTTCGATAAGTATCCAACGGGCAGAATTGTGAGTAGAATAAACTCAGACGGAGCAAAGTTTGGTGGATCAGTTACTATGTTTACAGAATTAATTTCTTCTTTCCTAATTTTTATGATTGTATTCATTCCTATGATTATTATAAGCCCCTTGTTAACTGGAGTATTTATGTTAATCGTACCTTTTGTTTTTGCATTTACTTTATCTTTTCGTAAAGTAACAAGAAGAAAATCAGTATATGGCCAGCGATCCCTAGCACAAGTGAATGCCTTTGTACAGGAATCAATGGCAGGAATTCAAATCATCAAAAATTTTCGTCAAGAAGAAAGTCAATACGACAATTTTCAAGCAATAAATAAGCAATCATATAGAGTTAATATGAGTAGAGCTTTATATTTATCAATTCTCTTTCCGAGCTTAGATATTCTCGTAGCGGTTCTCTATGCTTTATTAATATTTTTTGGAGGTAATTTAATTCTCCAAGGAGAGCTAAGTGGTTCGGATATTTATTTATTTCTTCAGAGTTCGCTGCTTATGTTCTCGCCTATACTTCAAATTGCAGGTTTTTGGGCTCAATTTCAAGATGGCTTATCAGCCGCCGAAAGAATCTTTGCTCTTCAAGACTCTCAATCCTATATTAAACAGGGAAGTTTTGTTTTAGATTCAATAAAAGGCAGAATAGAATTTGATAATTTAGGATTTGAATATGTGCCTGATAAACCTATTTTCAAGGATTTCAATTTGACAATCCAACCAGGAGAAACTGTTGCGATTGTAGGTCACACTGGAGCAGGAAAATCAAGTCTGACTAAGATTTTGCTCCGCTTATATGAATTTCAATCAGGAGATGTGCGAATAGATGGACATAGTATACGTGATATTTCGCTTTCGGAATTTAGGAGATCAATTGGTTTCATACCACAAGTTCCATTCCTCTGGGCTGATACTATTGAAAACAACGTTAAATACGGTTCACCAGAAGCATCTCATGAGGATGTGATATGGGCTTTAGAACAATCAGGTGGTATGGAATGGATAAAAAATCTTGATAGTGGATTGGAAACATTTATTCTAGAAAGGGGAAAAGTTCTTTCAATGGGTCAAAGGCAATTGATTGTATTTGCAAGGGTATTGCTACAAAATCCATCGATATTAATACTGGATGAGGCGACAGCATCTGTAGATCCTTTTACAGAGGTTCAAATTCAAGAAGCAATGGAAAAAGTAATGCAAGGAAGATCTACAATCGTTATTGCTCATAGGCTTACAACGGTAAGAAATGTTGATCGCATAATTGTATTAGACCATGGAAAAATTGTTGAAGAAGGCAATCATGAAAGTTTAATGCAAAGAAATGGTTATTATGCAAGGTTATATAATACTTATTTCAGGCATCAATCATATGAATTTATTGAAGATGTCAAATCTCCTTGAACGGAAGGGACTTTATAAATATTTTCTGGGCACATCATAGAGGAAATGTATTTTAATTCTATTTTTTATTTTGATAAAAATCAATATAAATTATTAATCCTTATAATAAATTTCAGATGGAGTTTATAAATAACCACCCGATCATAGATGTAGATAAAAAGAAGGAAATTGAATTTACATTTGATGGAAAATCATTAATTGGATTTAAGGGAATGGTTATATCTTCTGCTCTTTTTCTCAATAATATTAAAGTTTTCGGCCAACATGTCAAAGATCGAAGTCCTCAAGGAATTTTTTGCGCAAATGGTCAATGTTCTCAATGTAATGTAATAGTCGATGGAGTGCCAGTCAAAGCTTGTATGACACTTTTAACTGAAGGTATGACAATCGAGAGTTGTAATGGTCTACCAGATTTACCTCCAGAAGATGATCGCGTTGAAGTTAGAGATGTAAATATTATTAAAACTGAAGTTCTCGTAATAGGAGGAGGTCCTGCTGGACTTTCAGCTACAAAAATTTTAGGAGAAAATAATATCAGTGTTATTTTAGTGGACGATAAAGCAAAATTAGGGGGAAAATTAGTACTTCAAACTCATAAATTTTTTGGTTCTCAGAAAGATGTCTATGCTGGTACGCGTGGTATAGAGATAGGAAAAATACTAGGAGAAATAGTATTGAATCTTGAATCCGTGAAAGTTTGGGTCAATAGCATAATTTTAGCCATATTTAGTGACGGATTAGTAGGGATTATAAAAGATATGGAAGAGTATGCTTTAATTAAAACAAAATACTTATTAATCGCAACTGGTGCAAGAGAAAAGATGCTAATTTTTCCCGGAAACACGCTACCTGGAGTGTATGGTGCTGGCGCTTTTCAAACCTTGATAAATCGAGATTTGGTTAAAGCTGCGGAGAGGATATTCATTGTTGGGGGGGGTAATGTTGGATTAATAGCGGGATATCATGCAATTCAAGCAGGAATAAAAGTTGTAGGCTTAGTCGAAGCTTTACCCAAATGTGGAGGATATAAAGTTCACGAAGACAAATTAAAAATGTTAGGCGTTCCAATTTATACAAATCATACAGTCATATCCGCAAACGGCCAAAATGAACTTGAATCCGTGACTATTGGAAAGTTAACGGATAGCTGGAATGTTGAACCCGGTTCAGAAAAGACATTTGCGTGTGATACATTATTAATCGCAGTTGGATTAGATCCCGTCGACGAGTTTTATCATAAAGCACGCCAATTTAACATGAAAGTATGGGTTGCAGGTGACGCTCAAGAAA
>JABXKC010000077.1 GCA_013375495.1 Promethearchaeota archaeon | reverse complement strand
CACTGAATCAATATCCATAAGTTCTACCACATTAGATATACCAAAAAATAGAGGCAATTCCAGATTTTTGTTTATCTCTTTTGTAACTTGTTTTTTATAAAGAAAATATGTTTCTAGAGAGTTACAAATCCCTGGTGTAATAGGAGTTTCTAATAAGGGATCGGCAATTAACTTTTTAAAACCGTTTTGTCGCAGTTCTTGAGTTAATTTAAAGATGTTCTTAACTCTTATATCAGGTTCTTTAGGGAAATAAGCTTTCTTTATATTCGTAGGTAATATAACGATAGGGATATCTCGAGGGAGATGCAAGAAATCTTTGTAATTTCCAAGGTCTAAACTTAAGATTAAATCAATACCCTCATCTACTGCTGCTAGGATTTCGCTTTTATCCATTGAATCAATACTGACTAATACATTAAAATTCTTTCGTATAAGTTGAACTACTTCTTTTATTCTATCTGGGTAGGGTTTGTTTGCTACGCATCCAATATCAATAACATCTGCACCCGATTCTATGTAATGATTTACTTTTCTAACGATTGCATCATTGCTTTTTTCTGGGCAATTAACAATTTCAGCAATAATAGGTGGTGGAATATTATCTCCGACCATTATGCTAGAGGTTTGTTCATTGATGAAAAAAGTGTGAAATCCCAAATTTTCTTGAGCGATTTCAATTTGTTTCTTAGCGATTTCTTCGTAGACTTGCTCACCAGAACGCCTAAATACTTTATTTGCGGGTGTTTTATTTGATAATTTAACATTATCAATATTTCTTAAAATCCAGGGCAGATCAGATGCAAATTCAGGACCTTTCTTTATTTCAATTGATTTTTCTTCCTCTAATTTAGTAGTATCCCATTGGATGAACCCTGGAAGTAAAATTAGATCAAATTCGTTAAGATTAATATCTTTTAGTACAACATTCACTATATTTTCTGTTAAAAAAGCAGATATTGTTATGGGAGCTTTAAGAATTTCAATTTTCTGTTTTGTAATTAGTGTTGTGATTTCCTTAATTATAGGATAGCTACTCTTACCCGTAATTATTAAAATTCTCTTAATTTAAATCACTCAATATTTGTATTTATCAAATGGAATATATACATCATCTAGAATTGAACCTTTTGCTTCTTTAATTTTCATATTATTAATTATGGGTTCAAATTCACCACCTAATAAACCATTTGCTATGAAAGCAGCACCCTGAGCAGCATGCTTTGACATAACGCCAAAAGATTTCATTAATTTAACAGAAAACAGATCTTCTAAACTATTACCGATAATTTCTTTAAGATATTGTAATTCCGACGATCTTCCTGCTAAAATAATCTCACTAATTTTATTTTTATTTGAATAAGATGAAGAAATTGCGAAAATTGCTTTAACCAACTCTGATATATAAGCATTAAGAGCCAATTTTGTCTGTGAGTCTTTATTAGCTAGTGATATGATTTCTTTTAAGGATAAATCTGTATGACCAGCAATAAAAGATAAGCCACCACTATAAATATCCTTTTTATTAATTTCTTTAATTAAATAAGCAAGTTCTCCATCAAGACTTCCGCAGGCTCTAAAACCCATAATGTTAGAACCTCCAATTCCATCAATCACTTGACCGTTTTCTATAGCTAAAACTGATGTAAATCCATATCCGATTTCTACCATAATAAAATTAGAATTTATAGGACTTATATTTAAGCTTTCCACTTGATCTCTTATCCCGGTAACGGCTGTACATAATTTATCTGCTGTTCCCATATCAATTTTATTTATTTTGCGGTACCTAGGAATCGTAGGTAGATGTTTAACACCTGGAATTATAATGCCAGGAATTTTTTCTGCTTTTATTAAACGAAGGACTTCACCTAATCCAATTAATTTCTCCTTCTCCTTCTTATCGAACTTCAATAGGGTTAGAAATATATCTTCCTCTGTTATATCTGTAACTTTTTTCAAAGGTAATCCAAATCCACTTGGAGCTACAATTAAATCTATGTTCTCTACTGATTTTATTATAGTCAAGGCTTTACTCGGTTCTTCTATTAATTCTTTTGAAGGAATAGAAGTATCTAAGATAATTTCTTTGTTTTCTAATCCAAAAAAATCCCAAGATTTAGAGCCAGGATCTATACCAATTACCCGATACAACAAAAATCAAGTTCTATTTAATTTGCTAATAATAAAAGTTCAATAATTCTTTTTATTTTTGTTAATTTTTAATGCTTCTTGATCGAAGGAAAATGATGATGATTTTATTATAAAGTATTAAAGAACTTGGATATATTCTTACTTATACTACTAAAAATTATTATTATCCTATCTAATGTCCCCTATTTTTCAAATAGATTTCACATCTTTAGGTTTAAAAAACAATTATTTATATGAAATCTTAGCTACCACATTTTCTTTTGATAAAAACTTAATGGTTCCAAATACTGCCAGTATGGGTGTGAGGTTAGTAGACGAGAAAACACTAAAAATTTGGCCTTATCCAAATACAACCACTTATAAAAACATAGAAAACAGTAAATTCGTTATATTAAATTTTGTTGATGATGTGTATCTATATGCGGTAGCATCTTTAAAAGGTTCTAACTTGTCTAAAAATAATAGAGCTTTATCAAAAGAAAATTACAGCTATTATACTCTTAATATCAATGGCGAGTATAGGGATTTTGCTAATAGTATTACAGCAGGAATTTCTGCTCAAATCCCTTATTTAAAGCAAGCCTGGGCTATTATTGCTTGCGTTGCAAGAAGTAAAAATCAAATCCTAAAAATTGATGGTTATGGTAAAACAGAGTTAATGGAAATAGATTTATCCGTTATTGGTTACGAAAAATTTAGAGAATCTTTTAAATTATATAATAGAGCAGAGAATGTAACTTTAGAAACTATCGTACTAACTTCTAAATTAAATTTCGCTATAGAAAAAAAAGACGAAGCCTTAATCAAAACATTAAAAGGTAAAATCGAAGAAAATGTTAGCGATGTAAAGAGATTTGGAAAAAATTTGAGTGCCTTAAAGGCGATTGAGCATATTGAAAGCTACATTAAAGGATTAGAATCCTAGCTTTTATTTCTTATTTCTTCAATAAACATCAAAGGGTATTTAAGTTCTTCAATCCACTCAACTTTTGCGGTTATTTCAATCGAATTAAATTCAAGAACGACTGTGGCGGCTATTAAAATTCCAGATAGTTCATCGTAATCAAACTCGGTAGCTTTAGTTCCCTGAATTTTATCCCGGTTGATATTAATCTTAACGGATTTCACATATGGTTGGCAAGAGATCGATGCTTCAATACCTTTTTCAATAGACTCTATAACTCGAGGATTCGACGAAATTGGTACACCACATAGAATATGATAGAGCGCTCCTAATTTGATACCAACTTCGAAACATGCCCTTTCTCTATCGTTTATATCAGAAGTAAAATATGCATTTTCTTTCCCATTTGACATTAATTCTCATCTACAAATTCAATTTTTGCTCCATAATTATTGGGTTTGCATAAATAGATGTGAGCTCTGTTGCCGTTAAGATGCAACTGAACAGCTTTTAAAAGATTGTTAGCTTCATCATCGGATTCTACAATCCCAATTACGCTGGGTCCAAAAGAAGACATTCCAAAAGCTTTTACTCCATATTCTTCAAAAAAAATGAGTGTCTTTTTTACTATTTCATGCTGTAGAGAGATTTCAATCTTTTTGAAACCTATGTTTTGTATTCTTTTTAAACCTTCCCCAAAACACTCTAAATCGTTATTAATAATTCCTGGTACAATTTTCATTAGAATTTGATGCGAAACTTCATTAACTTCTTCCTTTGGGATTGGAGCATGACTTTGAAAAATACTGATTTCTTCATCACCATAAGCTCCCTTCTTTACATAAGGTATAACTAACACAAATCTCCAATGCTCTGGAATGGGATATCTTAAGATTGTAAGCGCAGGGTTAGCTTCTTTTGACGCTGAAGATGGTAAAAATGTTTCTTTCTCTTTTCCTTTACCAAATTCATGTCCTGCATCAACAATAA
Organism: Promethearchaeota archaeon; assembly: GCA_013375495.1. The sequence goes on along the minus strand of JABXKC010000077.1, from coordinate 2,245 downwards.
AGCCACCTTTTTCAAAACCCCTCCATCCAATTCCTGAAGTTCCACCCCTATTAACAAGTCGGGTTAAATCTTTTAAAGAGGTACCGCTAATGTTTTTCAATTTAGTAATCGCCACAGCAATCGCCAAGGATAATTGCGTCTTTGAACCTAATCCTACATGACTTGGAAAATATCTTTTAAGGATAAAATGGAAATTCTTATTGCTTATATTAAATGCCTTGAAAATTTTGGATGCTTGTTTATTAATTACTTCTATTGATTCGCGATAATACTTATGAGCTTCAATTTTAAATTCTTCAGCCTGATTTGTTGCTTCAAAAATTACATTTGGACGGTCTAACATGAGACCAATTCCACCGTCAACTCGACCAGTATATCCGTTTTCATCGATTAAAGAAAGATGGATTCTACAAGGGGTGGTAACTCTTATTTTTACCATTTGGCTCTAAGATAATATTAAATTTAGAACTATGTATAGGAATTCTTACAATAATTTAAATATAATATAATGAGGAATTTAGTAATAATCGCTTTAAAAGCTTGTAAATATTAGAAATCCAAAATTAATAATTCCTCCTATAAATAGGGCTAATCCTATCTCCAGAAGTGAGATTTGAAGTGCATATTTCCAGTTTGTTTGTTTTGCAATTAGAATAATTGTCGCAAAACACGGAATATAAAGCATGGTTACAAGACTAAATACAATCATCTGAATTGGAGTTAATAATTCTAGGAGGTTAAGATTTAGAGAATTAGCTAAAATTGATAAGAGAACCAAGGTTAACTCCTTCCTTAGAATTCCATATATTAAAAACACACCAGTTATAGCAGGTAGTCCTAACCATAAGACAGTGACAGGGCTTAAAATAACATTTATTGGCTCTAAAGCGTTGAAAATTAATAATATTTCTAAAAGTATTCCGAGTAATAAAATTATGGGCATAGCTTTAAATATAAATTCTTTAGTTCGAATCCATGTTTGTTTTAAAATAACAGGGTAATTAGGTACTCGATATTCATGCATTTCCATTATTAGTTCTGTACATTGACCAGGTAGCGTTTTATTCAATATTCGACCAACTAAAAAAATAACTGAGAAATTAATCAGTAATAATATTAATATCCAATAAAATCCTAAATATCGTCCCACTAAGCCTAACACGACGGTCATTGTTGCCGCACACGGTACAAGAGAAGTAAGAGCTACGGATAATTTTTTCTCCCTTTTAGTTTCCATTATTCTACATCCCGCACATGCAGGAACATTACACCCAAATCCTAAAATCATTGGTATAATCGTTTTTCCATGAACTCCAAGTGAGTGCATTACTCTATCCATAAGAAACGCTGCTCTTGGCAAATAACCTGAATCTTGTAGAATTTCTATCACAAAAAAGAACGGTATTACATAGACTAAAACGCCTCCAACGGCTCCTAATAATCCTCCTATACCTCCATCCCAGAAAATTTTAATCCATACATTATCTTCACTAAAACTGGCATAAATGAAGTCGCTCCAAACTATGAAAGCATCGTCAATCAAACCAGCAATGAAACCTCCAATAGAAAAAGTAAAAAAATATATTCCAAATAATGCAAAAATCAAAACAACATATCCAAAAATAGAATGAGTAGTGAGGTGATCAAAAAAATCTGTTAAAGTTCTCTTTTTAATATTCTTCTTTAAATTAGTTATTAGAACTAAATCTATTATTTTCTTTATGTTGCTATAAATTTCTGATGATATAATTGTTTGAATATCCTCGCCATGCAGATTTTCAAGTTCCTCTCGATTTTTTTTTGATAATCGTATAATCGAATTTCCTTCTTCAATGTCCTCAATAATTTTAATAACTTCACTGTCGTTTTCCAATAATTTTATTGCCAAAAACCTTGATGGATAATTACACAACGATTGAATCTGATGATAACTATTTATTTTTTCAATTAGGTTTAATATCTTTAATTCTACTTCTTTTCCGAATGATTTTACCTGATTCAATTCTGGAAATTTAAAATTTCTCTTGATAGATTCTTTAAATTTGCTTTTATCGTGAATGTGTTCAACTCGATAATAATGATGACCGTGATGTTTCGATTCTCTTGAAGATCTTCTTCTATAATGGTGGTGGGTATGACGATATACTACAAGCTCAATTGCTTCTTCTAATAGTTGGTGGACACCAGTCCCGTGAACTGCTACTACAGGAAGAACAGGTAATTTAAAAATCCTTTCAAGTTCTTT
>JABXKC010000076.1 GCA_013375495.1 Promethearchaeota archaeon | reverse complement strand
AAGCGATCTAAAAAGATATTTGAAGAAATTAAGTAATCAAGAAATTAACCCTATTTTTTGATAACTTGATATTTTAAACCATTTTCCAATATATATTCAAATCTATTAATAAATGAAATGGAGATTAATAATATTTTTTAAATCATTTAATTTTAATATTCGGTTATATCATGAATTCATAATAGAATTAGGTATTACATTATTATATCTTGAATTTTGCTAATTTAATAGACATTCTAATAATATTTTCCTTCTTATTTTTCTATTGAATGACCGTGCTACTGTTTACATTTAGTTCTGTAACCGTTTCACGAGAATTACAGATCAAAAATTTTCTTGGATATAAATTCTTTGTATAATTTCCCACAAGAAAGACGTCTCCTTCGTTTTAATACCTCTCGGATTAGTCTTTGAAACCCTAAAACTTTTTTAATAACATTTTATCAACCCATTTTGGCGGGAATTTTGTTAGTACCGTTGATGCCAGTCTTTTTCTTCCAGGTTCATACCGAACCTTATATTTTAACTGTGAACTCAGCTTTTCTATTAACTTTGCTACTTTAATCGGAGATTTTTCCTTTCTTTTTGGATTTAACACAATCATTTCGAACATCTTTAACAATCTTGGTGTAAATTCACTCTTGATTTGCTTCATTTTATAATCTTCGAGCAATTGTTTCTGCTTTTCAAAAGCTTTAGATTTAAATGGGCCAAGTTGGAGCTCACATACACGAATATTAAAGGGAATTAATTCTCTTCTTAAGGCATCAGAAAACGCCCTTACCCCAAATTTAGTAATATGGTATGGTGCCCAGAATGGGAAGGCATATTTTGCTCCTTGAGAGCTTATGTTGAATATTATCGGAAATTTAGCAGAGTTTCTTAATAAGGGATATCCTGCTTGACTTAATCGAATATATCCGATTAAATTTACCTCTATAACCTCTTTAAAGTAATCAGGTTTAAGATCCATTATTGCGCCCCATCCTGGAATACCCGCGTTATTAATTAAAACATCAAGATAGCCATAAGTATTGCGTATTAAATTGATTGTGCTGTTGATTTGCTCAGGTATTGTGACATCAAGCTGAATTCCTGTGATATTTTCATATTGATTCAATTCTTGAATATCACTCTCCTTCCTAGCACCCGCAAAGATTATATTACCTTGTGTGGCTAAATATTTAGCAATTTCATTTCCAATCCCAGAGCTAGCTCCTGAGATTAAAAATATTTTTTTATCAGGATTATGAACACTGTTCATTTTTATCACAAGTTATTAAAGAAAAAATACTATATAAATATGATCATTGTTCATAAATATTAGAAGATATATCATGAAAAGTTATGACAAATCTGAAAAAATAGACCGAATTATCCAATCCACCCAAGAATTGATATTGAGCAATGGAATAGACAATTTAACTATTCGAAAAATAGCTAAAAATGCCAATGTGAGTATAGGAACCATTTATCGATATTTTCCCGATGGTATTTTCTCAATAATCAAAGAAATGACCAAAAATTTTAAAAACCAGTTTATTGACAACGGGATTGAGCATATAATTGATTATACTGACCTAACTTCATTTATTCGATTTATTTTAGATAAACAAATTTTTTTACACCACCAAAATCTAGAACTTTTAAGAGCATTTGAGTATCTCAAGATTCAAAACCCAAAATTCTATCGTGGTTTAGGCGATTTCATGCAATTTGATGAAAATAAAATAGTTCAAATCCTCTCGAAGTTTTCTGAATACGCTAGTTATGATTTGAATAAATTGAAGGATAGGTTTTATGAAGGCTATTGTATTATCGATGGTGCTATTCATCAGCACATTCTTTATAATCGCATCACGGATACTGATGCGGAATTGGCTCATATTCTAGCAATTCTGTTAAAAAAATGTCTCGAAATTCCTTAAACGTGTAATCATGAATTATTCTTCGATGTTCCTTGGGAGTTGATGTAATAACGATCGCTTCATAATTATTTATTTAAATGTAGTTTCAAAAAATATTCTTCAATAGCGTGCGAAACCAAGAATTCTCTTCGGGTCGTAGTTTCTCTAAACTGTTTCGAGCTAAACAAGGATAGGTTTTTAATGAAATAGTCCTCCCCTTGAGACATCATCTTAACTTCCCACAGAGCTTTATATTGACGGAAACTATGTAAGATTTTATTCGAATCCCTCCATCGATCGCGGATTATAAATGAATAGTCGATTAACTTCTCTGCCCTACTCATTTGTTTCGCAACAATAGTCTCTTCAATCTTTTCCACTTCTTTCCATGGTAAAAAAAATTCCATCCATTTATAGGAAGGTTCAATAAATTGCTTTTCTTTAAGATACATTCCCTCGGGGCCAATTATTAAAAGGTTGCGTTTGGACGCTTTTACAGCTAAATATTCGATGATAATTCCAAAAGCTAAGATGCAATGCAGACCTATTGAAACATCAAGGGGTTCGTAAGGGTATCTAAACGCAAAAAAGAATGAAAATAGTACTACTCCAATAAACACAGAAAAGCACACAGCGAAAATCCAGTTTATAATAAATTTGCCTTGAAGGATGAAGATCTTGTTCTGTATACATCCCTCGTTAATATCTTTTTTGTTTTATATATCTTATATTGAGTTCTAGAATCGGAAGGGGTGTCTTTATATATGAAACTACGTAGTGCTTCTTTCATTTCATTTGGTAGAGTTTCGGGTATTTTCACGTTGGAAGACTGATGATTAGTTTAAGTAAATGGATTAAATAATGAGTGGTTTAAAGTTTGCTCACATTAAAGGATTTTTAAAATTGTATTAGGCGTATCAGTTTCAGGAATCATTTACTCGAATTTAATATATTTTAGAGAGCCGTTAGTTTAAATGGAGGGTGGGCATCCTGGAATTAACGTTCCCGGATACAAATTCTTCGCACAGTTTCCCACCAGCAAAACATTTCCTTCAATCTCGTCCTTAAACTTCATGTTTCTCCCCATAATGTAGGAAGTCTTCTGCTTTTTAAAATAGGATCCGAGTAACCGAACAATAACTCCCAATTTTCTATGTTTTTTATACCGAGGTGGCAAGAGCAAGTCAATAAGGACTCCCACACAGTAGCTACAGCAATCATTAAAATACACATCAATTTTTCCGTATTTAAACATATGCCTAAACGGTTTGAATTGAGCTAACTCTCTGGCCTCTCCGATGACCTCATACTTAAGCGGTTCTTTCTCAATTAGTGTTTTGAGATATGGGATCTCCTCTATCCCTAACCCAATTAACTTGGAGCAGACCTCATCTACAATAACAGGATTTTTCCCACATATCAATAGATTAAACTTATATTTCTTTGTCAAGAGATCTCCTTCAGATTCTACGCTTTTTATGGCATCTACTAAGGTTAGCTCAGGCTTGAGATCCACGAGAGTAGCCAAGTTTTTATCTAAACCGTCAGAATGGAATTTCTTTTTGTCAGTTTGTCGTAATAATCCTTTCAGATTCTTAATCGCACACGTTAGACCTGCTTGAGCATGACCTTTTAATACCGGGAGATTTATCAGAGAGCGACCTTCTAAAAGTTCGGGTACCGCAAAATTAAGCCCTTTATTTGTGAAATCGGCTTGATAAATATCTACTAAGGATACATTGGGGAATTTTTTTACTAACTTGGTATATCCCACATAATCGAATAATTCCATAGGATTTTTCAAAAGCAGTGTTGGGCCTTCGGGAATAATGATCTTCTCCGCATCATACTCTTCATTCAACAATTCTATCAGAGATTCCACTATACGTAAGTCAGTAATATGCCCCGATCCTGATTTAACTCTTGAAACTATATTTGGTTTTAACACAAATTCATTCGAACTTGGGTTAAATTCTACCGTTTCTAAACAATATTTGATTTTTTCCTTTAAATTTTTCGAGTTCACGATTACAACTTTTTCTATTTTAATCATCCCAGAAATATTATTAAAGAATTACAGTAAAACAATGATTTTTTTAGTTCTTATTTTAGAATCTAAAACAATAATTCTTTTTTATGTTAAAAATATTGAAACTCAAATATAAAGAAGTCAGTAAACAAAAATTCAGCTACTTTACAGTTTTATAGTATATATTAATAGTAAGATGTAAATATAATTATACTATACAAAAACATGAATTGAGAAATCTTTATTTTAAAATAGAGAAACAAAATTTGTGAAAGTATTTTGGTTGAAATCAAAACTAATAAAATTAAACCTTTAGACAAGCTACTAAAAGATTCAAGAAATTTAGTTAAGGAACTAATGGACTCACATTTTAAAGATATTGAACACGATGAAGAGCGAAAAATTGTAGAAATGAAATTCTTTTTAAAAACTTTTGAATTTATTAGAAAAAAATGGAACGTACGAAGTTTATATGAATTAGAGATTCATTCAGGAATGAATTTTAATGAAATGATGCGTCATATGAAAGGTATATCTTCACGTTCATTATCAGATCGTCTTAAACAACTTGAGGATCTTAAATTAATAACAAGAACTGTCCAAGATGCTCGACCCCCTAAAGTTTTTTACGAATTAAGCGAAAAAGGTCAAGGTATTATCGAATTAATCCAATTCATTATTGTTTATTTAATAGGGATTTAAGTTCATTAAAGCTGCTTTATTTTATCAATGCAATTGACTCTTCGCAAAAATCATCTTGTTTTGTTCTGAATTTTTCAAGTTCATATTGTAAATTAGGACTTAATTCTTTAACAAAACTATTCATAAATGGTATAGCACTCCTTCAACAGAGATGCTCCGCAACAATTTGGAAAAATATGGCTAACAACCATCTAATTCGTTCTTTTCTCTTTTGAAAAGATAAATTTTAGAAATTTTCCAATTTTCTTATACTTTGGGATAATAGCACCAGTTTCTTTAATGTATTGTTTATGGCTTGCTCCAAATCTTTTTATTAACTCCTTATCTTCACACTTCATTGCAACCAAAAACGGGATAAAATAACTGTACATCTCCAGACACTGGTGCTTTTATTTCAATACTCGCATCAATGTTTGGGCCTGTTGCATTTACGTGTTATGACAATTCTCACCTTTATATCAATAATACGATTTTTTCGAATGGAAATATGTTAATACTCTATCATGCAGCTCAAGTGACCATAACAGATTCAATAATATTCGCCATTTATATGTTCCAAGAATCTAGAGCGATGATAACAAATTCTGATCTCTGGATTATAAACGTGGCAGCTTCTTCTGTAGTTGGTTATGCTTTAAACCTATTACATAGTACAGTTGATACATTATTAACAATCTCATGGAATTACTCTGATCTTTTTTCATATATGGTCGTGATATGATCTGGAGTTGTTCGAGGAAATGTTCTAAATTATCATTTTTTTCTTTTTTTTTCTTTTTCAAAAAATATGATTCAAAACAAATAATAAGTTTAAAATTTAATATATCTTTTTGTACTCCGTCGGGTTTTAGAATAAAATTAATTATTATAAGTACCAATTTATAAAGAGGGTTAAGAACTGAGCTTTTTTAAAACTCTAATACTTTGGATTTTGGTTTTATTGATTATCATTCTATTTACCATTATTTTTGTTAATCCCGCGAATGTTTCTTTCACGTTTTCACCGGTTTTGCTAGAACATTCATTAAATCCATTCAGACCAATCGATTTAGCAACTTCAACTCCTTCGCTCCTTGAGATTTCTCTAAAATCATCTAAATCAGATTTACTACCAAGTAAAATAATTGGAAATCTTTGATTCGTTCCTTTTATAACTGATAACCAATCGCTAATATGAGAAAAGGAAGAATAATCTGTTATATCATACAATAAAATCCCCCCCATAGCACCATATATGTATTGAGGAAACATGAAGCGAAATCTATCGTCACCGGCAAAATCCCCGATCAATAACTTTATTTCCTTTCCATCCAATTCTAAGACGGTCGTTTCAAAATCAACTCCAATAGTCTTGCGATAATCTGATAAAAATACATTAGTCATGAATCTTTTTCTTAAAGATGTTTTACCAGAACCAGCGTCTCCGAAAATAACAACTTTGAAAATCACGTCATACATATCAATCCAATTTACTCTCCTTTAATTTTCTTATAATGTAACAACTCTATTACACAACCACCACCAACCCTTTCCCTAAAAATTGCTTAGATACACAATTTTTACATTAAAGTAATGCAATGCTACACATAATAATAATCATATTTAAATCTATTTTGAATAATCAACTAGCTTTTCATTTTTTTCCCAGTAATTAATGGAAAATCAGGTAATTG
>JABXKC010000075.1 GCA_013375495.1 Promethearchaeota archaeon | reverse complement strand
AGATGTTTTAGAAATGGCATTTGATCGCTGCATCAAATGTAGTACCTGTAAATATGGATATAAAAATTTTGAAAAAATCTGTTCTTCAGGTGAGAAGTTTTTATTCGAATCATATTGGGCTTCTGGTCGTATAAGAATTATTAGAGGTGTAATTAGTGGCGAGCTTGAATGGACAGATGAATTGAAGGATCCTATATTTGCTTGTACAACTTGTGGAGCTTGTATGGACGCATGTCAGGCACCTCATGCTGATTATATTGTTGAAATGATAGAAGCATTAAGAGAATTAGCGGTTAGGAATATAGGACCTGCAGAGAACCAAGAATTGCTCGTCGCTCGATGTGAGGAGAGTTGTAATCCATATGGAGAAGCTAACTCAGATAATGAACAACTTAAAAAAATATTTGAATTGCCAGAAAAAGCAGAATGGGTTTACTTTATTGGATGTACATCTAATTATCGACAACAGAATTTAAGGGACTCAACACTACGATTTTTGAAGAAAGTAGGGATTGATTTCACTTTGGTAGATGAACATTGTTGTACAAGTCCTATGATAAGAACAGGTCAGCTTAGTATTATTGATGATTATATGAATTATAATATTTCAAAGATAAAAAATGCGGGAGCTAGTAAGGTTATCACCTCATGTGCAGGGTGCTATAAAACTCTTAGTAAAGATTTTAAACGATTTGGAAAAGATGTAGATTTCGAAGTGTTTCATTCGCTTGAACTGGTTAAACAATTATTAGATAAGAAAAAGATAAAATTCAAATCAGAATTTAATAAAACAGTTACATATCACGATCCTTGTCATCTTGGTAGACATATGGGCATCTACGAACTTCCCAGAGAAATATATAAACAAATTCCCGGGCTAAAATTAGTAGAAATGAAGAGAAACAGAAACTTTGCTTGGTGTTGCGGGGCAGGAGGGGGAGTTAAAATCGCTTATCCCGATTGGGCTGTTGATATATCCAAAGAACGCCTTGAAGAAGCAAAAGACACGGGGGCTTCTATAGTTTCTTCGACTTGTCCATTTTGCATAACGAATTTAAGCGATGCTAACTTAAAATATAATTTTGACTTCGAAGTGTTGGATTTAATGGAAATCTTAGATGAAATTGAAATAGAGGTCAAAGAATGACAAAATTACAGCCTATTGATATTAGTTTTTTTTCTTCTTTTAATAAAGAAGCATGTACGATTTGTGGAGAATGTTTTCATAAATGCCCGATTATGGGGCTTTCCATTGAAGACTCAGTCAATGAGATGAAATTATTAATAAATGGAGATAATACTCAAAGAGTCCTTAATGAATGCCAGAGTTGCTTTTCCTGCAATTTTTACTGCCCTGAAAATGCATATCCTGCTAGTTTAATTCTACAAAGGTGGAATGAGCAATATAAGAGAGATGGTTTAAAACAAAGGGGAAAATATTATATGACATTATATCCCCACTATCCAAACTTCCGTTCTTATGTTATGGAGCATTTACCTAGGCAAACAAAGGATTTGGTTAAACAATGGGCATCTCTAAAACCATTAGAGGGAGATACTCTTACATATCCGGGATGTAATATAATAACCTTTGCAGAATTAACTCAAGCAAGCTTCTTTAACGATCTAGATATTAGAGGAAGATTGGAATATTGCTGTGGTGAAACTTTATTCCGTACAGGTTATAGAGAGGAATTATTCCAGGTCACTAAACGATTAGATCAATGGTTTAATACTTTAAATCCTAAAAAATTATTAGTACTCTGTACAGCAGGAACAAATGTGTTTAAAAACGTACTGCCTCACTATGGTTTAACTTATAAATTTGATGAGATAAAGTCGTATATTGAATTTATATGGGAGAAAATTGAGAATGGCGAGATAAAGATTACGAATCAACTCAATATGACTGTTACTATTCAAGATTCTTGTTACTCAAAAATGTTTGGCGATGATTATATGGATTTACCTCGTAAAATCCTGGAAAAAATAGGAATCAAAATTATTGAATCTGAAGCATGCAGAGAAAATATGCGATGCTGTGGTATAGGAGCGGGTTTTTCAGTTGATTCCGCTTACCAGCCATTTAAGATTCGAGCATCTACTTTGCGAAATTTCAAAAGCTTTAAAAAAACTAAAACTGATGCTGTGTGTGTTTATTGTGCGGGATGTTTAGCAACCTTTACAGCAAATAAGAAACTTTATTTCAAAAGATTAAAGGTATATCATATAATTGAACTTTTACAGATGGCAATGGGGGAGACTCCTAGTCTGAGCAATAAAGCAAAGAAAAAACGAGCAAAGCACTTTTTCTGGGGGACAATGAAAAAACAAGTACCAAAGATACCTTCTAAAAAAACATTCACGTTGGCTGATATTCCTGAAGATCCGCCATTATTTGGGGAAGCGTGGTGATATTGCTAGTAAATAAGAGAATTTCAGCTTTTAATAAAGATGCGTGTAATTTATGTGGTGAGTGCTTCCATCAATGCCCCGTATTACATCTACCTATTGAAGAGTCTAAAAAAGAGATGGAAAGATTAATTGAGGGAAAGGAATCTAAGTATATCCTCTCAAAATGTAACACTTGTTTTTCTTGCAACTTGTATTGTCCTCAACAAGCAAATCCATATCAGTTAATTCTGGAACGATGGAATGACTTGTATAAGATAAGGGGGGCACCACCGCTTTATCGTTTTGTGTGTCCAACAGAAGAACCCAATATCTGGCAGTTATTAAATATATTTTTATCAAATCAAGAAAAAAAATGGGTGAATAAATGGGTAACTCATAAACCCAGTCCTAATGAGAATATCCTACTTATAGGGAATTATACACATTTATTTCCCTTTGTAATAGGGGGAAGTAAGTTATTAGAATCATATACGCCTATATCTCGCTTGGATCAATGGGAAGGTGGAGCATATTTATACCAGGGAGGGTATTTAGATACAGTTCAAAAAATTGCGAAAAGATGTGATAGTGATTTTCAAAATTGGGGCGTACAAACAGTAACTCATACTTTAGATGCAGTTCACTTCATTTTTTCAGAGGTCCATCCGGTTGAAATGGGAGTAACTCACGAGCAGAAATTTATTAATTTTAATGAATGGATGTTAAAGCAAATAGAAAATAATAAAATCACAATTAGTAATAAATTGAATTTCTCAGTGACAGTTCATGATAACTGTTATTCTAAGGCAGGTGGAGAAGCTTATTGGGACGTTCCTAGAGCAATTCTTAAAAAATGTGGTTGCGATTTAATTGAGATGGAGCATATTAGAAAAGATTCCTTGTGTTGTGGATTTGGGGCAGGAGCTTCATGGGTTAAAAATATGTCTATTCCCTTCGATATTATCTCTGAAGGTATAAAAAAATTTAAAGAAGCCGAAGACACAGGCGCACAAGCTTTAGTAACCTACTGTGGGGGTTGTTTATATCTATTATGGGCAACAAAAGAATTAATGGGTTCCAAAATTGATCTTTATCATATTATCGAAATCGTTAGAATGGCGAATGGAGAACAATTGGACTACCCCAAGTATCATAAAAAACGAGCTTGGGATATTATTACGATAATTACTTATCAATTATTAGTTTCAATTTTTCAGAGCAATTTTTTCATTAAAGAAATAACCTACGATAAAAATTTGAATACTTTTTGGCCTAAAAAGTATCGAATCCTAAGATTGATGAGAATATTGTTTAATATTTCTCTTGTAAGAAAAGTATACGCTAAAATGTTTTGTCTATTAATGGATTTAATGAAAACAAAATAATTATCCAAATTTTACCAAGCAAAATGGTTTAGTATCGCCTTAGTTGGGCACGCGTCTTGACACGCTAAGCATTGAATGCATTCAATAATATCTTCGGCAGCAATCTTACCGTTTACAAGACTGTAAACCTCTGCCGGACAAACGCTGACGCATCTCGATGCCCCTACGCATCGATCTAAATCAACCTCTACCCACTTATCGTCATCTTCCCATCGTTTTACATTTACCATATAGTTTCCCAAGGTTCTTTTTGATATATATAATTCAATTGGATAGAACTGAAATTAAAGATTTTTATTCAGAAATATAAAAAAGAAAGAAATAAATTAGTTAAGATATTTAACGCCTAAGCGCTTTGAGCATCTGTATTTATACTGCCGGTCGATGTATCTAATGAAAACACATATCTATAAGTCGCATCTCCGTAGTTTAGGGTGGAATATATGCTTCCTAAACCGGTGATTTCCATAGTTGCGTGAGGAGTGTAGTTAATTGATCCCGTACCAGTTGAGCCAACAAACTTGACATCCGTGTTTGCTAAATTGTCTCTATAAAGCACATTTACGCTTCCAGTGGAAGTTTCCCAGACACCAGTTACATTCGCGCCCATAATTATATACTGGTAGAGCTCTGCGTTTATGCTTCCTGTTGATGTTTCAAGGTTTAATAGAATGTCGCTCCAGTAAAACATGTTGTAACTCTTAAAAGTCACACTTCCTGTAGAGGTTGTGCCTATTAAATCATCACCCATTTGGCAATTGGTGAAATTTAATGTCAAAGAGCCAGTGGATGTGGATGCTTGAAATCCTCCAATAAAATTTGTTGTAGTTGCATAGGACACTATGCTACCCGTACTACTTTCGAGCCTCACAGGTCCTGCGATCCCGTTATTTCCTAATGTTTTAAAATTAATTGATCCTGTGCTTGAAGTTAATGAAGTTCCATTTAGTAGAACACCATCGGGTACCTCCATTTCAATAGATCCTATTGAGGTTAAGGCTGTGAGATCGTAAAAAGCATCTGTTCGTAAAGTTACGACAATTGTAATGTTATAGGATTTAAACCAGTGCGATGGATTAAACCAGGCGTCTGGCAAGGTTTGGAGGGTAAATGTAGTTGTATTATCAGCCCACCAATCTGTACTTGGGTGAAAGAAATCTAAATAGGTTTTTCCTTCCATATACCATCCCGTTATTTCCATGTCAACATCGATTTCTGCAAAATAAGTAGTTGGAGAAGTATTATACTTAAAAATAAGTGATCCGATGTCCACATTGAAAGTTAATACTTCAGCAGTATTGGGAGGACCGTGTTCGTATGTAATATTAAACGAATCTTCGATACTCCCTGCTGAAGCAGCGCCAAAAACAAAAAATCCTACACCACCACCAACCAAAAGGATAGCGACAATAAGTAAAGCTTTATTATAATTTCTCATTTTTTTCACATTTGTATTTTATTTATTTAATTGCTTAAGAATGAATGATTTTGGATTATATTTAAATGAAATTTAGACTGATTTTTATGAGTAATTTTAATGTTTAAAATCTTTAACGCAAAATTTGCATCTTTATACCATATCTAACTGTGTGTTTAGAAGATTATCATAAACTACTCATCTTGAAGTAAAGAGCAACTTTCTTTCTTAATTTTTCAAAAAAGGAGAGGTTTCCGTCCCAAAATTCTAATTTTGGGATTATCAATAAAAAATTAGTATAAGTAGATATTTATAAAAGGATAGCATTCGCGTTCAAAGATATGAATTCCATATTCATAATACTATATCTAAATTGAAAAAATTTATAGCATTCTCAACGGTTATTCGACTTACTTCCTGTTGAGAAGTATTGTGTGAATAAGCTAATGCTGCTATTGAATATTTTACATTTAAAGGCACATTCACTGGCCCTCTTAGGTAAGGGTGTTGGTAATAACTATCAGTTTCGGTAACTAGAGCAGTTAATGGAGATTGTTTTGTCACTCTGCGCCATTTGTTAACACTATAAGCAGAACTTGGAACAGATAATATATAGCCTTGTTTAGGTAAAGTTATTCCATACTCGTCTGGACCAGAAAAACAATGCCATATTACTTTTTTGGGACTTATATGAAATTCATCGATTAGATTAAGAATTTCTTTTGTTGCTCCATCTCTTTTATTATGACGATGTTTAGGGTGATCTCGATCAAACTCGTGTTCAGCAGCGTTTCTTACGTGTAGAATATAAGGTTTATTAAATTCCGCTGTAAATTCAAATATTTTTTTTAGTTCTGTAACTTGTTTTTCTCTTTTTTCGAGAGTTTTTGCGTGATGAAAGTCCAAACCAACTTCTCCAATTGCTAAATATTGGTCTTGGTTATTTTCAATGAATTCGACCCATTTTTTCCATTCTCGATCGTATTGAGCTTCGGTGGTATAAGTGACAGTTTGTGGTGCCCAACCGCACGTAAATCCAATCTTTTCTTTATTTTTAACGAATTTTAAAATTAAATCGAGAGTACTATTATCGATCGAGCTGGTGACTAAATACACACCTCCATTGTTCAAAAAATCCCGATATTGTTGCTCATCGGAAGGTAACCTATCGTTTTTTTTAGGTCGAGGAAACGGCAGATGACAATGAACATCTATTATTTTAAGGTTTTCTTCTGGTTCTGGGACCTTGATCTTCTTCGGCATAGCGTTTTT
>JABXKC010000074.1 GCA_013375495.1 Promethearchaeota archaeon | reverse complement strand
TGATCCATCGTATTGTATCTCTACTAATAATATGTAATTTTAACCCAAAATGGTTACAAAATGCAACTATTCCTATTTTAAAAAGATAATGCCGTACAAAACATAAAACTGTCTTGTAAGGTATAAAAATTGCCAATCAGATGGTTTTTTGGTAGAACTTGAATATGGAAAAAGATACTAAAAAATTAGCTTTTAGAACCACACTTCATTGTGTAATTGGTTGTGGGACAGGAGATACTCTAGGTTTAATAATAGGAACCGTATTAAGTTGGTCGGTTTTTCCAACCATGATTTTAGGAATTATTTTAGGATTTATGGGAGGTTATAGTTTAACAATGATACCTCTTTTGAAAAGAGGATTTAATATAAAAGCGGCTACAAAAATTACAGTTGTTAGCGAAACAGCTAGTATTTTAGTTATGGAAACCGCTGAAAATTTAACAGCTTTTTTAATTCCTGGTTTATTAGTTGCAAGTTTTTTAACGTCGCTATTTTGGGGCGGATTTTTACTTTCAGTAGTTGCAGGCTTCTTGGCGGCATACCCCATTAACTATTTTATGATTTCAAAAGGGTTAAGAAAACCTCATATTCACCATTAAACAACTTCTAATATCATACTAGAGGAATCTGAGAATTCCGCCTATTCAATTAGGCGGTTTTTTTACGTCTCACAACGCATCAATGAGGAGTGTTCTCTTGTCTAGATGTGGCAACATTAACGCATGAGGACTTAAATCGTATAACTTATCTTGTCTGTCTTACGGCACAGAAAGGAAGACTTTAAAGTTTTTTGTTTTTTGGTAAAATAGAACAGCAAAGGTTATAAAACAGAAATAAAAAAGGTCGAGAAATAAAAATTAACAAACTATTTTAACTTATGTTGAAATTGAATAAAAAAAGATTCTTTTTATTCTCTGGTCTATTAGTGGCTATTATTTCTCTAACTACTTTGTCGTTGGCTGGCGGAGCCTCAACCGAAGATAGTAAGGAAAATATTTATGTTGGTAAGGAAGAAATAATTGAAAGTAACTTTATTCAAGCAGGTGGCACAATTGATTTTAATGGCCAAGCCCAAAAAGATGTCATTATTGCTGGAGGGACAATTAATATTACGGGACCCGTCAAAGGAGATGTGTTGGTTACTGGTGGAACTGTCAGAATTAATGGAGATGTGACTGGTAATATTCGTGTTGGTGGGGGAACAATAGAAATTAATAGCAAAGTTGGTAAGAATGTAAATGTATTTGGAGGAACAGTGATTCTTGGAGAGGATGCTGAAATTGGCTGGGATGTTTTAATTTTTGCTGGCAGTATTGAGATTAAAGGAAAGGTAAGTGGAGATGTTAAAGGAGGTGGTGGCAATGTGGTGTTAGCTAATGAAGTTGGTGGTAATGTTGACTTAAAAATTGATACTAAAGATGGCCATCTCGTTTTAAATCCCCAGGCTAATATCAAAGGAAATTTGACTTACACTGCTTCAACAGAAGCAGAGATAAAAGAAGGAGCTAAGATAGCAGGAGAAACCACCTATAAACCGACTATTTTACCAGTTACTCCCATTAAAAAGGCTTTAGGGGCTTCTTTTTTTATGGGAAAGATAATAGTTCTTCTAGGTTTGTTGATAGTGGGTTTGATTATAATTCTTCTAGCTCGTAAAACCAGTAAAACAATAGGACAAAGAATGATAGAGAAACCCTGGGCTAGTCTTGGTTGGGGAGTGGTTTATCTTATTGTCACTCCCATTATTTTGCTCTTGGTGGCTATAACTGTTATTGGCATCCCATTGTCTTTAATTACTTTAGTTGTTTATCTGATTTCTTTGTATCTAACTAAAATTTTTGTAGGAATGGTTTTGGGCCAAAAATTGCTGAAATGGGCAAGCAAAAAGCAAGATGTTTCATTGGTTTGGGCAATGCTTTTAGGAGTAGTAGTTTTCTATATCCTTACAGGCCTTCCTTTTGTTGGCTGGATTATTTCTCTTTTAGGAGTCTGTTGGGCCCTGGGAGCTATGGTTGAAATAAAGAAACAGACATTAAAGCGAATAGAAGGATAAATATTATCTGTCTAGGATAACAAAAAAATCGCTAAACAGGCGGTTTTTTTGTTTATGTTTCACAACTAGTCGCCCAGCGCATCATTAAGGAGTTAGCCCGTCCTTAACCAGGTTTGAGACGTACTATCCTCTTGACATCTTTTCTTCTCCGAGCTAATATAAAAGCACCCCCCCCACGGGGGTATAATGAAGATAAAAATAAAAATGAAACAGTCAAAGAAACAAATTTTAAATAGAATGAACTATCTTATAGGACACTTAGAGGGTGTTAAAAAAATGATTAGTGAAGAAAAATATTGCATTGATATTATTCAGCAAAACGAAGCAGTAATTGCAGCTCTTAAGAAAGTAAACCAGATTATTTTAAAAAATCATCTTAATACATGCGTGACCGAAGCAATTAGAGGAAAGAATGAGAAAGAAAGGAAGAAAAAAATTCGCGAGCTTCTAGAGATTTTTAAAAAATCTGATAAATAAATCTTTATTGTAATTCAAGGTAACCTTCAAAGGTCGGAATTAAAAATAAATTAACTATTCTTATAAAATTATGACTACAAAAAAGTGTAAAAATTGCGGTATGCCCTTAAAAAGTAAAGAAGATTGTTGCCCTTGCGAAGAATCAACTTGTTGTTGCTGTTGTTGCTGCCCAACAGATTGTGTGTGTGGTTGTCGCCAAAAAAACAAACATAAACCTAGTTAATATATGGAGACCCTAAAACCAGTTTTAATAGGAACCTTGGTAATTGTTATTCTAATTAGTGGATGGTGGATTTGGAATAAAACTCAATCATCAGAACTCAATATCGAAACCCAATGTGAATTTAACGAGATGATTTTTTATTACCTTGATACGTGTAGCTGGTGCCAAAAAGTGAAAAATGAAGGAACGATTGGAAAAATTGAAGAATTAGGAGTAAAAGTAAATCAAGTTAATGCGAAATTTGGACCAATAGAGCATGAATTTCAGGGAGTTCCAACCTTTGTTATTAATGAAAAAGTATATTCTGGATATAGAACTTTTGAAGAATTAAAAGAATTGCTTAATTGTCAATAATTCTCCTCTCGTTCTAAGATAAAAAAGCGCCAATAATAGGAGTTTTTTTATCTTTTTCCTTGAATTTTCCATAAATCGGGGCTATTCGGACTACGCATCAATGAGGAGCTATAGCCAAGAAGGCGGTTTTTTTGATAGAATAAAGATGAAAGGTCAGCAAAGCACAAGAAGTAATAAATTATGAAAGCAATATCTTTACTAATAACTTCGGTTTTTTTGTTTTCTCTCGGAACAGGAGTTTTAGCTCAAGAAACAGAACTTCCAGACCCAGGACTTACTCCCGATAGTCCATTCTACTTTCTTGAGATAATTGCTGAAGAAATTGGCAATTTCTTTACCTTTGGCGACCTCAAAAAAGCTGAAAGACATGCTATTTTAGCTGCTGAAAGACTGGCTGAAGCCCAAGTTATCGCAGGAAAAGGGAAACCAGAATTAACAGAAAAAACTTTGGCAAGATATGAAAATCAATTAGAAAAAAGTATGGCTCGGGTAGAAAGAGCAGAAAGTAAAGGCGAGAACACCGAAAAAGTTATGGAAGTTTTGGCTAGAGTCGGCCAGGCAACCTCTATTCATTTGGAGGTTTTAGCTGAAGTTTATGAGAAAGTTCCAGAGCAGGCAAAACCAGCCATTGAAAATGCAATGAAGGTTTCAGTAAAAGGACACGAAAAAGCAGTTGAGGCATTAAAAGCACAAAATGCTTTGGGTGAAATTCCAGAAGAAGCCACTTTACCAGCTCAGGTTCCACAAGAAGTAAGAGAGAGAGTTCAAATGAGGGTTCAACAGGAATTAGAAGCAGAGAAAGCTGAGGGGGCAAAAGAGAATGATCTTCAGAGCTTTGAATCGTTTAGAGCTTTCTGTATAGAACAGGGAGCACCACCAGAGATGTGTGCGTCACTTGTGAATGATCTTCAGAGCTCTGGATCGCTTAGAGCTTTTTTCTGTACAGAGAATGGAGCACTACCACCAGAGATGTGTGAGAAAATTCCTCTTCAGGGTTTTGAATCGTTTGAACAGATTGGGGATTTCTGTATAGGAGTGGGAGGAACGCCAGAGCTATGTTCATCGGTTGAAGGTAGATGTAGGGAAGTGGGAGTAACAACACCAGACGAGTGTTTTCTTGTTCTTTTAACTGCTACAGTAACGACTTCCCCTGCACCTTCTTTATCAGAAGAAGAAATGGAGGGGAGTGGAACAATAGAGCCTCAGACAGAAGAAGGAGCCATAGAGACACCTATGGAAGAGTTAGAATGTGAATTTAATGAAATAATTTTCTATTATCGTGAAGGATGTAGCTGGTGTCAAAAAGTTAAAGACGATGGAACAATTGAGAGAATTGAAGAATTGGGAGTAAAAGTGAATCAGGTTGATGCTACGATTGGGCCAATTCAGCATCAATTTTCAGGAGTTCCAACGTTTGTCATTGATGAAAAAGTACATATTGGATATAGAGCTTTTGAAGAATTAAAAGAATTGCTTGGTTGCCAATAATCCCCTTATCTTCTCAAATAAAACATCTAAATTCTCAATAGATTTTACCCACTAACCAGGCCCTAACATCGTCCAGCCAAAACCGGTACCTCAAAATTTCCTTCAAGGTTCACAAAATAGGTTCGAATAGCGTCCACGCCCCGGAGCAGGCCAGTGAGACCTTTCGAGCGACCGAAAGGCCTCATATTTTTGAAAGGTTCGAGAAAATATATCCCCATACCCCGATAGGATATCGAACCATGTTCGGGGCTAAATCTCTACAATTAATCGCCATTTCGGCGATTTTTTAGTAGAATAGCATAATGAAAACAAAAATTTTAATTATTTTAATAGTAGCGATTATTATCATAGGTGGTGGTGTTTGGTGTTGGTATAACCAGATTCCCTGTTGCCCTGAATCTTGCGATGATGGAAATCCTTGCACTAAGGATTTTTGTTCTTCTGAAACTAATTATCAATGCGAACATTCTCCGATAGTTGGGGCTACCGAGGGTTGTCAGGACTTAGTAGAAACCTGTAAACAATATCAATGTCTAGAGAGTGAATGTCAGATTGTTACTTTGGCAGATTGTTGTGGTAATGGAAAATGTGATGTAGGAGAAGATTGGGAAACTTGTCCTCAAGATTGCGAGCGCTGTGACGATGAAAATCCTTGCACCGAAGATTCATTTGATTATGACCAGCAAAAGTGCATGACCAAGGAAATATTTCCTTGTTGCGGAAACGGGAAATGCGAGTCTGGAGAGACATATGAAGAATGTGCAGGTGACTGTGTAAAAACAGGCAACATTGAAGAATCTGAAGTGTGGGGTGGAACAATTCACGTTACTGGTGACATAGAAGTAGAATCATGGGTAACTTTAACCATACTGCCTGGAACTACTGTTTACATTGCTGCCAATAGCGATGATACAAATAAAGGGCGAGAAGAAACCAGTGCATTTGAACATGAGGATCCAATCAGAAAAGAAGAATATGCCAAGAACCATATTGAAATCAATGCCAAGATTATAGCAAGAGGAACCCCTGATAATAAAATTTTGTTTACTTCTAATGCCCAGGATAAGAAATTTGCTGACTGGCAGCATATTGGTTTGGAAGAGGGTAGCGTTATAGATAATGTTATTGTTGAATACGGCGGTAGATGTGGTTTATCTGTGAATGGAAAAGGTGAAGATGTTACTATATCTAACAGTATAATCAGGCATGTTCTGTGGGGCTGTATAGGTTTAGGTAGCTCCTCTGCAAAAGTCATTGGTAATGAAATTTATGATTGTGGCCACGAAGGTATTGATACACAGCCTGGAGGAGGAAAACCAACCATTAAGAACAATACTATCAAAAATTCAGCCAGGGGCTTTATGTTAAATAACGATTCCTTTCCCTTAGTGGAAAATAATACTATTATTGACAATGCTATAGGCATTGAAGTGAGAGGAGGTGGGGAAATAATAAACAATTATATTAGTTCTCTAAATGGGCCTGCCAATGATTGGGTTTATGAAAATTTTGTGTACAAAAGAAACGCTCCTAGAGCTCATACTGGTGGACCAGATTCTGAACCGAGAACAGGAATTATTACCACAGGGAAAGCCACACTTTCAGGTAATATAATAGAGAATATCGAACTAGAAATTAAAGTGGAGGGCTGAAAAAATGAAAACAAAAATTTTAATTATTTAAAAACCGGTACCTCAAAAATCTCTTCTGTGTTCATAAAATAGGTTCGAATAGCGTCCGTCCCCCGGAGCCGATAAAAATCGCCAATCAGGCGGTTTTTTGTTAGAATGAGATAATATGTTCAAGACAATCATTACAATCATTATTATAATAATTGTTATTGGATTGGGTTACTGGGTTTATCAATCAACATTAGTACCCGAAGAGGA
>JABXKC010000073.1 GCA_013375495.1 Promethearchaeota archaeon | reverse complement strand
AAGCTGCTACCTCATTCGGAGATGCCCAATATACTATAGATTTAGATGACATTATCTTTTCTCTTAAATATTATTACTTCAATAATATGAATAAGACTAACCTAAAAATCATTGAATTGATTTTAAATAGTATTAATTATTTTTAAATAATTCTATTCTTCAAACTATTAACAATCAATAAGACATAAAATAAATCCTAAAGTAAAATGGATTTAAAAATAGTTTTCTTTATATTTTATTTAGGGAGTTAAATTCTTCTTTTGTAAAACCCCATGATCTTAAAATATCTTCTGCATCGTTCACAAGACTTTCAACGAAAATCTTCAGCGGGATTATCTCCTTTTGAAATCCTATTGCTGAAGATGGCACTCTCGTAGGTCCTAATGTCAAATGATAAAGACTTTTATGATAATCCTCGTCGAATATATCGGTACTCATCCATTTTTCTTTCATTTCTGTTGAAAGAGGGCTTTCTATTGTTGATAATATTGCCGTTCCTAAACAAACCGCTTCTGCACCCATAGCTAAAGCTCCAAGAAATCCTCGAGCATCACCTATTCCACCTGCAGCAATTACAGGAATAGTTAATAACTTTTTAGCTATTGTTAAATTCACCAAAGTTGTATGCTGAAATGGATTTTTAAATCCAGCAGCCTCCATGCCAATTAATGTTATTGCATTTGCTCCTGCTTTTTCAGCAGATATTGCATGTCTCATTAATGCGCACTTATGAAACCAATAACAACCTGCTTCACGTATCCTATCTCCAAGAAAAGTAGCTTGATATGCTGATGTTGTAAAAATATTCACTCCTTTGTCAATAGCAACTTCTAAATAGTTTAGATAATCATCATTTGTCATAACAGCATCTCCAAATCGAACTCCCGGAGGGATAACTGTGAGATTAACTCCAAAAGGTTTATCAGTTAGTTCATACATTTTATCTAATTCCTTTTTGAAACTATTAATTTCATAATTCAATGCTGTTATGATTCCAAGACCTCCTGCATTAGAGAATGCAGCAGCAAATTTCGTTTTACCTAATCCAGCAAATGCTGCCATGATAAGGGGATATTTTGTCTTGGTTAATTTAGTAATTCTTGTTTTCCAAATCAATGAAGTCACTTAAAATTAATTTTAGGTATCAAATAATGAATCTTAAAAGGATTTACCATTAATCAATTTTTTCTTCTTAAAATTGGCGCGTTTCATGCAAAAAGACGTATTTAAATATTTAGCAATGTTTTTGCATTCTCACTAAAAATTCGTTCTTTAAACCCTTGTGGAATTGGTAAATTATTAACTGCTGGTAGAATTTGTTTCCAATGAACTAAGGGATGATCGGAGGCGAACAGAACTTTATGTTCAATTTTATCTTTTATATATGCATCCCACGGAAAATAGGAATATAAATGATGGTGGGCTGAGATATCAACATATACATTTGGATGCCGTAGAACCACGGAATAAGTGTCCCAAAACCATGGGGCTCCCATATGCCCAATTATTATTGTTAAATCTTGATTTCTCATTGCAACTTCATCAATCAACATAGGATGTCCATATTTAGCTATTGACCCAATGGTTGAAACTTGATGACCTCCGTGAGTCCATAAGGGGATATTAAGATCTATCATCTTTTTCCATATTGGATCGTATTGCCTGTCCGAAATATTAAACTTCTGAACAGGAGGTACTATCTTTACTCCCTTTAAATTTAATGATGTTATTGCATAATCAAGTTGATCAAGTGCTCCAGAAGCCGGAATATCAATACCTGCAAACCCAATTAGTCTGTTTGGATGAGTCTTTACAAGATTAGCAACATCATCATTAGTTACTAATATTATATCGTAAGCTGTTTTCACATTAAAACTTACAATTACTGATTTATTTATTCCTAACTCATCCATTAAGGTAATATAGTCATCTATCGAAACATGATTACTTACACTTTTTAACATCTTATACATGTATTTTCTCCTAAAAGGATCAGATGACCACATTGCATCTGCTATCTTATTTAAGTCATCCCAAGAAACCTCTTTACAAAAGGGATGAACATGCATATCAATAATCATGAAATCACTTCATTATTTGAATAGGGAAAGTTATAAAAAAGTATCTATAGTTTTCTGAGTTTTAATAAAATTTATTAATTTACTACTTTTTTTCCAATATTTATAATCAACCATAAACCCATCTGCCATTGCTTTTACAGAATCATTAAAATTATCTAATTTAATTGGTTCAGTTGTAAACATAGCATTATTTACTGTCTCCCTTATTACCCAGACTCCTAAAGGTACTACATATCCCCCAGAAACTTCTCGAAAAATGAGGACTCTCGCTTGTCTTTTAATATTATAAAGATATTCACATACCGACTTCCTTGCGGCATAATAAGCACCCGTAATATTGCTTGCATATGATTTTCTTCCACGGTAAAATTCAAAATCAGTCATAATTTGTGGTTGTAAATTACGATTGCTTCCATCCAAAGAAATATTCCATAATGTATTTGGTGCCCAGACTTCATTCATTTCATATATAAATTTCCCCGGAAATAATAGAATTTTAAAATGGTTATCAAGATAAGTCGCCTCAAAAATGCGGTAATCATTTATTTCTGGAAACTTTTTAATTTCTTTAATTAAAGCTTTTGAAATTATATCATCCACAGCTGTTATCGACCATCTTGTGGGGACAATCCTACGCCTCTTTTTCTCACCTAGAAGCCCCGCTGAAAATATCCTTTTTATTGTAGATTCAGGAACATGCCCTTTAAAGTATAGATTTTCCGAAACTGCCTCAGATGCTTTCAAATCTGTATCCGACACACAATAATCTACTTGAGGATGAACTTTTGTATTTTCAGTAATTTCTATTCTTTCTGTCATTCCTGAAGGTCCCATTGGTAAAGCGTGATTATCCATCATCATTCTCAGATTCATTCGTTCCAATTTAGTTTCAGTATCTACTGGTCTTGCTGCCATCGATAATTCTTGTGAGGTTTCGAGTAGTCTTTGAGTTTTCAATGAAGGAGTGTTTTTTCTTGACTTTCTACCTAAAAATACGTTTGTTTTAAAATTACTCCTCACTAAGCTGCTTCTATACCGAATGACATCAACCATTTTTTTACCATACCATAACTCAGGAGCATCTAAAATATGATAATCGGATATATCAAGTCCCGTTTCAAATTCTTGAAATGGTACTAATGGTCCCAAGTATATATTTGGATAGTTAAAATGGCCAACAAAAAATCCAGGTGGACTGGCTCCAAATATTTCTACATCTCTTCTCGTTTTATCTAATTCAAATGGGACTAAAGATTTCATTACAGACTTTTTTAATAAGATTGGGCATGTTTTTTTCCCACATAATAATCGTGCTCCTTTACAGCGAAGACAAATATTCTTTTCTGTCGGGGGTCTTACCAATCTATTCTCTCTCTAAATTAGATTTTCTTATTAAAAACTGAGTTTCTTCTACTATAAAAAAGGTACAAGAGTTTAAATTTTTAATATTTATATTTAAGAACCAACATTTTGTATTAAAGTATTTGACATTGATAAGATTTTTTGGGATTGGTCAATTTTTCTTAAAATAAAAAACTAAGCTAGGATACGCCCATAACCCCGATTAAAATCAACTACTTGCTGAGTAAACCTATCGAAATCAAATTGAATATAATTAGTCCTTCCATGTACCATCGTTTCTAAAAAGAAAAATCTTATAGAAAATACGCCATTATTTCTAATAAATATTGGTAAAAAGGTCCATTTTGCATAGTAATAATACTCATTGCACAATTCAATACCCCTTTTGAAAAAAACCATTTCTTCTGAATCTAGGATAGATTGATTTTTATATATCACCTTGGATTTTGAAAAATGTGACTTTTTTTCAATGCATAATGATATTCCATCATGAGCAATTTCGTGTTCAAAGATAACGAAATAAAACGGTAAAACTCCCGGAAAGTATTTCTGATTATCTTTAAGATGTAAATTTATCCAAATTTTTGTAAGAATTCGATATAAATAATAGATTAGAAAAAAATAGGTATAAAAGTTAATAACCCCCACAAAAAGGAATAGTCCTGCAGAATTATGATACATTAAAAGAAGTATAATAAGAAATATCAATGAATTTATAAAAGTAAAAGAGCTACCCGCTTTTTCGACGTAAAAACTATGCTCTTTTTTAGAAAGTGGATATAAGTAAGGAATTTTCGTAGTAGTAAGGAGATCCATTGATACATGTAATCCATAAAACACCGATCCGATTATCCACGCTATAAAAAATGATTTATTTCTAAGGGTAGAGAATACAATGCTTAAAACGGCTGATATTATTATACCCATAATATATGAATGAGAACCTCCGCGATGTTCAAGATAATTAGATTTAAAAATTCTTTTCAATGGGAATAAGAAAATATCTAAATCTGGTAAAAAGGAGAAAAAAATAGCTATAAAGATATATTCAAAGGTTACCTCCTTTAAGAAGAGTATGTACAGTAGAGCTCCAAAAACAGAATGAGTGAAAATGTCCATAATAAGAATATCTTGCTATAGTTTTATAAATAAAATATTTAAAAAAAATTTTTCAGTTATTTTTTAAAAGTATATATTTTTATTGATAAATTCTTCTGGATATTCGAATTGTTAGAAAATTTTTTCTGCTGCTTTTCCCTTATAAACATCCTGAAATTTACTCTTTAGTTCAAAAGTAAGTTCCAATTCATAATTCTCTTCCTTATTATTAAGGCTCTGGATCCGATTGCTAGTTCAATCTAACTCACTATTGTAAATAACTGGCCCCTTTTTCTTACGTTCACATATTTGAAATATTTAATGTATATTCTTGGCAGTAGAATAAAAAAAAAAAAAGGAAAAATTTTTGAGTTAACCCCTCTCTACTTCGAAAGCATAGTCGGCAGGACCTAAAAGAGGACTTATTATTAACAACACGTAACCATCAAGGGTCATATAAGTTGCTAGTGGCGTAGAAAATTCATTAAGACCATCTAGATTGAATGTCGTGAATCGGTCATCTGAATATGCTCCAGTAGAATCTACTCCGATAATAGTTACCATAAACTCTGTTGGTGGAGGTGGTGGTAAAATAAATGTAGATACATCATCAGCATTATCAATAACGACTCCATTGAGAGAGACATCATCTATCCACCATCCAGGTTCTTGGAATGCCCAATCTGTCATATATCTAAAGCGTAACCCGATTTCATCGCCTATGTAAGAATTTAGATCGAAAATCATTGAAATCCAACCATCACTCACACCAGTTAACCCTGGTAAGTTGTCTACAATTTCGGGATAAGCATCTGGATCATGTTGTATTATGGTATAGTCGTTTGAAAGAGATACCCAATTGATTCCATCTGAACTTACTTGTACGAAGCCATAATCCCATAGTGCTTCTATATTATAAAAAGTTTCGAATGATAGGATTGCCGACTCATAGCTTGTTAGATCTAAAGATGTTTCAAGAATTACGTCAGATTCAGAAAATGCTGGAGTAGAATACCATTCAAGATCTCCATCTCCGTTCATATCTTCCTTTATCCAAGAAGGAGGTGTTGCATAATCATCACCATTGAATTTAAAGATTGGATTAAACTTATCCTTTAATCCTCCTAAATTGATGTAATCGGAACCATAGGAGCTTACCATAGAGATTCCCGTGTCATCCTGAATATAACTTTTCGTGGTCCCAAAATCAATACCTAGTCTTTCTGGAAACCAAGGTCGGTTTACATCGTATACACGAGTAGGATCAGTATCTCCAAGATCAAGAGAAACATAGTTATACGCTCCTGCCCCAAAAAGGTCAGTATGAATCAGATTTGCGATTCTCCAATCGTGATACACATCATCAAAAGTTTCAGTATAACCAAAGGAAGCTAGAGTAGCAGTTATACCTTCAATACCAGGGAGTCCTAGTTCTACAAATTTACTAAGGAACGCAGCACCACCATAGTGGTCACTCAAATAGATTGACCACAATAATGAACATCCATAATCTGCTAAAATATTATAATCACCTTGATCTGCCCATTCAACCAAAGAGTTATCAGGAGTAGCAAGATATGCCTCAATATCTCCCCAAGCCAAAGGATATCCACATAATGATTCTGAGTACATCGAACATCCTTCATTCATGAAATCATCATCCTCAGGATTATAATCATCGTGAATGAGATGTTGATATTCATGGGCTGTCGTTGCTTCATAGACTTGGCCTGTCCCCTCGCCTGTTCGAGTTTCCCAGCGAAGACTATCGATTGTAATGATATTTCTATCAAATTCGGTTTCAATAGAAGGAGAATAATATCCTACAGTGTAATAAGGATAAGTTCTATCATAGTATAGTTCATCTCGGATGTTTGAGATTAATAACACATTTCTTCCATCTGAGTTATAATAATATCCCTCTGGGTCTCCGTAATGCTCATTAGGGGTTCCAAAATAG
>JABXKC010000072.1 GCA_013375495.1 Promethearchaeota archaeon | reverse complement strand
ATATTTTCAATTATCCACGGATCTAATTCCGTCCCTGCTCCAGAACACCAGTCCGTTGCATTAAATTCAATCCACGTATAGTCTCGCGTACCGTAAGGATTAATTGCAAATGGGTCTAAAACCCAAGAACCTGCAGAATTTAGATAACCAAATTCTAGCTCACTATTTTTACCACTTTCTTGTATGTCTAATAGATGAAAAGTGATTGGCACTAAAAGTATTGATAGAAATAAAGATAAAATTATACAATTCTTTAGATTTTTCATTTTAAATCAATAAGTTAAAATTTTTGTTTGTTCATTTAAAAATTTTAATAAGATTTAAAATTTAGTATATAGATTCATTATTCATTCACAATAGTGTAAAAGAAATTAGTCTATTATACCTTTTTGTTAATTTTGAGTATCGTAATGATAAACGAAAAGAATAAGGGAATACATAATAATTTAAAAAAATTGTTCTTTTTCCTAACTATGACAGATACTTTACAGACTTTTTTAAATTTCAAATCACCTGAATTAAGAGGTAAAATAAATCGAGTTCGTAAGAAATATCCCCAATACTATTCCTAAAGAAAGATAAAACGGAAAAATCTATTCTCTGACATAGAAATCATAATGGGTAAAGAAGAAAGAGGAGTGCCAAGAGTGGGATACCCCAAAAAGCTCGAAAATGGGCTTCTTTTTTGAACCTTGCCGAAAATGGTCGAAACGACCTAACTTTTCACGATACCCAGATCTTCAGTTTCACCTGTATCGGGCTTTCCGATAGATCTGGTGCGTTCTTACCCGAGGTTGGAAGACTCCAACGAACTCACCGGGCTACGCCACCTTGGCTTGGTACTCCAATGTTACACTTAACTCGGAATTAAAAATGAACTTTAATCCTAATTAAGATAGAAATAAAAGTAAAGAATGTCATAAAAATCTTTTTAGTTTTCGATCATGAACCGCATGAATTTCTATATATTTTCGCAAACTCGATTAAGCCTTCCTTTGAAAGCGATGAGAAAAGTAGTGATAAATGCGAGCTGATTCATTCTGTCTTCTTCTTCCATCATGGTGTTATAGGCGATATTGACTCTTTCGCACAGATCCTCTATGAATTGTTCTGGTGTTTCAATAATTTCTCCATGAAAGCTTTCTTCTTCTATTAATTTCAAACTTATCACTTCCTATTTTACTTATATATTTTGAAATAACGATTTAAAACTACATAATTTCGTGAGTATTTAAATAAAAATTCCAAATTCTAAAAATATTAATCTCTTTTTTTAGGAGGGCGCACCACGGGGGAGGGGAATAATTTTAATCTATCAAAATTCGCCTTAAAAATCTTAAGCAACCACCATACCAGTATGGGGGATAATAAGCATGAGGACATCCAATTCAGAGCTTAACACGATAAATTGGTTGATGGAATACCATAATCCACATAAGTTGCCACAAATATAACCGGATTCTAAACGAATTTCAACAAAAATGGCATTATTCATTAATATCGTAGCATTATCGTTGTAGACATACGGTAATTGCGTGAAATTTAAATACCATGCGATGTCATCCCAGTCAAAATTTTCTACTGAAAATAGTGATTGATTGTTGTTATCCTTTAATTGAAATATTGTCTTGTTATTATAAGTTAAATATAATTCTGAATGATTCTCTGCTACGAAAAAATATCTTAAATAATGTTCATAAAACAGTACCCATTGGATATCAGTGTCATCTTCAATTTGGCTCTGCAGGTACAATACAAATTCCTTATCAACATAGCTTTTGAGCTCTCCAAACCCTTCAAAGTAGTTATTCAAATTTTCAGTGTAATTAAAAGTTTCGATTTTTTGAATGATTTCTTCTCTATTCAAATTTGGTACATCGTAATCAATAATGTAATATATCCTTGACCTTATTACAATGAAGTTATATAATATAGGAAACAAAGCAATTCCCATTATAATAAGTCCGAGTAAAATTAACCTACTTTTCATTTTATCGGGTGCAAATTTTAATTTAATTTTTAATTTCTCATTATTTCACTAGTTTTTATTGTTTAAAACCATAAATCTTCGAGATTTTAACTTTTACATAGAAAATGTAAAGAGCAATTGTAATTATCGTTAGAAAAATAATAGGCAAAGCCATCGAGAACAGATACCAATATGAATCAACTGTAATTGTCAAACCAAATCCGCGTGGCAAAAAAAGCGTAAGAATTAGGATCAAAAAGTAAATTATAGGGAACAGAAAAATTGTTTCAGCGGTTATCCCTCAATATTTTTTATAACATCCCTTACAAAAGTGTCCTTTTACGCCAAATATTTGAGTTGATCTTATTTCTTTGCTTTTGTTTGTTTTTATATTTTCAATAGAACTCTCAATTCCGCAGTTGTAACAGATTTGATTACTACCCTCATTTTTTTCGGCAATTTTTAGGGTTTTTATTGATTTACTGCTTAATTTATAAGAGATAAAATACCAGATGGTAGTATTTATAAAAAACAGTTGAAGTAAAAGGGTTATCATCCATAAAATTTCGATTATGTTTAATTCCTGATGAATTGGAGTTGCTGGCCAAGGATAATATACCTGAACTAATCCCTGGTAAAATGCTGAAAGAACGATCACTAGTGTAAAACATGAAATGATACCTAAGCCAAAAAATTTTATGTATAGCAACATTTTCTTTTTGATTTTTTCTAAATCGCTAAGAAGAATAATCATACGCTCTCTAATGGAATGTAATATTAAGTCTTTATTTAAGAAAGGGATAAAAGATATTTATAAAGTTTTTCTTAGAGAATGGTTTGTGTAGAAGCTCAGACATTTCTTAAATTTCAATTACTTCCTTTTCTTGATAGTTTTCAGTCTAACTTTTTTATATAACACACAAATTATACAAGTCGTTCCGAGAAGTAAATATAAATTATAGCCGGGAATTGGTGATGGGTTTGTAATCCTATGGTTATCAAAAATGTATAATCCTCTCCTACTCCCTACTGCACTATAAGTACCGTCTGATGAGATTGAAACGGCACATACATATCTTCCTGTTCTATAATGCCATATCGGAATGCTAGTAGATTTTTGAAAGAAATATACATTTCCAGGTCTGATTTCAGTCTCACCGGAATAATCTTCGTTTCCGGCAATGATATAACTGCCATTAGAGGATATCGCGACAGTTGTTAGATGGGCATCAGTCCCAGTGCTATAACTCCAAAGTGGAAGGGGATTAGACCGATTAAAAAAATATACTTTTCCCCCCCCATTCTCTATGCCAGCAACAATGTAATTTGTATCATTTGAAATTTCTACCGTCATAATCGGATAACCCGTTGTAAATGTCCACATTGGGGTAGAACCTGTTTTATTAAAGAGATATATTTTATTAGCGAGAGAACTACTACCTACAACTATATAATTACCATCTGAAGATATTGCCATCGAAACAATTTTATCGTATATAGTATAATTCCATAGTGGAATAGAGCTTGATTTTCCAAAAAGAAATACTTTTGGAATATTTGCTATGGAACCCCCCGTCGCAGATATATAACTCCCATCAGATGAGATATCAACGTCATCTATACCACTTGGCGCTGAAAATGTCCATAAAGGTGTAGAACTTGACCGATTGAACAAGCGAACTTTTTTATCATAACTCGCCAAAGCGATATACTTACCATCTGAAGACATTGATAACGATGTCGCAGAATCTAGGATATCGAAAATCCATAATGGTGTAGAACTCGATTTATGAAAAAAGAATAATTTTCCATCTCCTCCACCCCCATTTGCAGCTGTGAAATAGTCGCCATTAGAAGATATTGCAATATGACGTCCACCATAAGTTGCACTATAATTAATTATTGGAGAGGAACTCTGTCTAGTATATAAATAAATATGATTTGTCGCACCTACGGCAACATAATTACCATCTGCTGACATAGCTACATCACTGATCGATTCATCCGATAATCTAGACCAAAGGGGTTTTATTTGACCAACTTCGCTAGAAGTTCTTAAATTAGTTACTTTAGGATCAACTAAATTATTTTTTTCCCAAGATTTGGAATTATCCTGAAACCCTATGAAAAGAATAAAAATAATAACGTATGTAAAAACTCTTCTAATGCTTACCCTCTTTATGCTTTTCATAATAATCTTACAACTCGAATTTATACTTCTTTCTAAGAATAAGCAATGCGATAATAATACTTACGACTATCACGGGTAAGTAAAAGCTTCCAAGGGGAATCTGTGGTTCTGGTTCTGGTTCTGGTTCTTCTTCTTTAGATATAACAACGGTAGCAGATCCTACATTTCCTGCTAAGTCCTGGATGTAAAAAGTAAGATTATAATCACCAAAAGCCAAATTATCCCAGAGAGCTTGACTAACATCCCCAGTTACTCCCGTGAAGGTGTAGTTCGTAATCCCTCCATCTAATGTATACCATTGGGAGTGTACGAGATATTCTTGGATCGTCAATGCGAAAGAAGGCGCGGTTGACTCGTAATCGCTCTCCATGATAGGTTCGGTAATAGAGACAATTGGATCGAAGGTGTCCAAACGAGAACAGAGAGGATAATTATCAACTATATCTCCCGATACGTAAGGAGTTTCGCCGATCCCATCGTTATTGCAATCAAAACCATCGTAATCGTCCCAACTATTTCCACGCCCGTTGTAGCTAAACGAGTTAGAATACGAGTTTGTAATTTGTCCTTGCAGAGTGTTACCTGCAAATGTGTTGTTGTAGAAAAGATTGTTGTCCGCATTAGATTGGAACCATATTCCCGCGTCGTTGTTTGTAATATCGCAATCAGAAAACGTGTTTGAGGTCGTGTAATCCAAAAGGATCCCAAGGTCGCTATTTTTAACTAAGTTTTTACTTGAAGTATGAGAACCGCCAAAATAAAAATAAATCCCCGCAAAATTGCTCCCCGTTATTCTATTGTTCTCAAGCAAGTTGGTTTGTGAGTTCGCAATTTCAATCCCATTATTACATGAACTAAAATTATTATACAAGATATTATTGCCATTACACTCACCACCCGCTTTAATTCCATCCATGTTGTTCCAAAATATATTATAAGTGATGTTGATGTTCTTTGCTTGAGACCATAATCTAATTCCACGAAGATTACTTATGAATTTGTTGCCATATACCACATTATTCTTACATTGCTTACTTCCTTGACCTGCAAAGTAAATACCATTTTGACAGGAGGTAAAGGTGTTGTTTGTGATAATTCCGTTTTGAACGGCGACTAACTTTAATCCGGCGTTGTCATCTGCGGTGCCTGAATCTATGAACGTACAATTTCTTATAATGAAGTGAAAGGTTTTATCGTACAAAAAATAGCCATTAGATCCCGTTCCAACAAAAGTCTTGTTCTCTAAAACATGAGGGTTATCGATTGAGCCGTTTCCATAATCCCAACTTATTTTAGGGTATGAAAATACATCTTCAGTGTTTGTTTGATAATTCCTAGAACGATTCAAATTGAACTTAATCAAACTTATGGTTGGAAGAATTACAATAAGGGTTAAAATTATGACTTTTTTTCTAGAGTTATTGATGTTCATTTGAATCCCAATTTTTATTTTTTGATATGGTTATTTTGTTGCTTTCCTATTTAAACATACTTCCTTTTTAAAGGGAAAATGGAACTCATAGCAAAATAATTCTATGAACTTACTTCTTCAGGAGAGGCACCACGGGGGAGGGAGATTATAAAATGATGAAGGTCTTTGCATGTTTTTTTTAAATACTCATTTATTTTAATTGGAAATACTTGACATTTATGGAACCTTATAAAAATCTTTTTAGTTTTTGATCATGAATCGAAGTAATTTCTATTTATTTTCGCAAACTCGATTCAGCCTTCCCTTAAGAGCAGTTATAAATCCGATTAAGTACGCTAATTGCTGCATTTTATCTTCCTCGTCCATTGCTGTGTTATAGACGGTATTGACTCTCTCGCAGAGGTCTCCGATGAATTCTTCTGGCGTATCAATACTTTCACCAAAGAAGGTTTCTTCTCCTTCTAATCTCAAACCGATCACTTCCTTTTTTACTTTTAGATTTAGATTTTATGATTTAAACCTAAATAATTACGCGAGTATTTAAATAAAAATTCTAAATTCTTAAAATAATAGAGCCCTTTTTTAGGAGGGGGATGAGGAGGAGGAAATCAATCATTTAAATACGCATTATATTCTACCTTCTCATATAATTTAACTTTCTTTTTCTATAAAAGCTGAAACCAATTAAGCCTAGAATCGCGCCGAAGCAAATTCCAATGATGATATATACCACAAATTTCAGATTTGAACTGGTAATTTTGTAGATTAAGTTGCTATTATTATCTTTTACAATAAGTGTATCTAATAATCCCTGGGAACTATAAGTAAATTCCACATTATAGGCTTTTTCTCCAAATCTCATAAATGTGATCTTATTTTCGTGAACAGTAACGTTTTCACATTCAAGTACGGTCATTACTTCAGTAAGATAAATATTGATCGGATTAACCATTATAAATCTGTCCAAAATAAAGTGCCATAAAAAATCATCTCCACTTAAGGTTGGCACGGAAAAATTTATTGCTTGCAAAGCA
>JABXKC010000071.1 GCA_013375495.1 Promethearchaeota archaeon | reverse complement strand
TGTAGTTTTAATACTAAAAAGAAAAATTAGAATTTAAAGTCTTAGCTAAGAGATTTGTGTAAATGGTAAATTCAGAGCCTGATTTCAATAGAAATATTTAGGTTATATTTAAGCTTATAGTATCCTTTTTCTTTTTCTCCTAATTAAATATAGTGTTACCATAACTATTGCGACCCCACCGATAATTGAAATCCAAATAATTAGTTCAAAAAAAATCTCCAAACCATATGTACATCCACCATTATCCCAAAATCTATTTCCATCACAACGGTATTCTTGAATACATATTTCGTTTCCCACTAATGTATTACCGGTAATAATATTATTGTTACTTTCCAAATATAGATATATCCCACAATGACCATTGTTATTAGCAGTATTTCCTGTAACGTGGTTGTTATTACTATTAACCAATAGTTCAATTCCGTTAGAATTGTTATTCGCGATATTTCCCGTAATAACGTTGTTAACACTCTTAAATAAAGAAATTCCATGATGATTGTAAAATACAATATTTCCCAAAATTTGGTTATTAGTACTGTGTCTTATCTTAATTCCATCATTATTGTTATTCGCAATGTTTTCACTAATGATATTATTATTACCACCTTCCATATGTATACCACTCCCTCGTTTAACAACTTTAATAGCAGTATTTCTTAAAATACTGTTATTGCTGCTATATATTAAATCTATCCCGTAGTTATGATTATAATCTGCATCGTTTCCAACAATCAGATTTGTATCACTCTTCTTTAAGTAAATACCAGAGTTTGAATTGTAATTTGCTGAGTTATATGAGATATTATTGTAATTACAAAAGTATAACGAAATTCCCTTGGAACCATAAGAGATATATAATCCTGAAACTAACGATTGTGTGCAATTTACCAAAATGACTTGTCCAGCATTCGTGAAATTATCCGAGCCTAAACTCACTTCATTGGTATAATAGTAAAGAGGTTTTCCATTTACTAAATTGGTGGTATCTATATTATGAATATTTAAATGACTTAATAAAAGAGTCCAGTTTCCATTTCTAAGGGAAGCTTGTATCTCCAAACCGCATCTATTCATTTCATTTTCCAAAACGGTATTATACTTACAATCTTCTAGATAAATACCATATTGTCCGCTGTTATTTATGATATTCCCTAATATGAGGTTGTAATTACTGCTGTATAAACTTATCCCCTTTAAACCGGCGTTATTTACTATATTTTCTGAAATAGTATTGTTGTTACTATTAGATAATCTTATTCCATAACGGTTCGATGAGCAATTGTTATTTAGTAGTAGTCCATTCTGAACGTTATTTAGAGTGATTCCATAATATGGTGGCCATTCAGAATGATAGAAGCTACAATTTTCTATACTAAAATATTCATAAGAGTTTTCAATTAATATAGCTGTCCAATCTCCGACTCCACCACCATTTATTACTTTATCTTCAATGGTGTAAGGGTTGGAATATGTTCCGTTTCCTATACAAATTCCCGCCGCTTTAGCAGCAGTCCAATTATTATCAATATGAATTTTTCCTGAAACTATTGAGATTTTCAAATTTTTATCATCTGAATTGGTATCATCGCTGAATTCTGGACTTTTGTTGCTATTTTCAGTAGTAAAACTAAGCTTAGTACTAACTATTGGGAATAAAGCGAAAAGGATTCCTAAAATTATTAGAATTATTATTTTTGATTTTCGATTTGATTTCATTTTGATTTCATCAAAATTTTAATGAGTATCGCTAACGAATTAAGACAATATATTATTTAAGAGTAGACTTTTCGTTTTACAGATTTATTAATTTTCTTATTAAGATTTAGGTTTGTGTGAGTGGTAGAGGATAAACGATTGTTTAGTTTCGAGCTTGAAGGGTGGGAGGGTGTTCCGGATTTTACTTTTTTTTATATTTTATTTTTCTATTTCTCTAAAGTTTCCTTAAGATAAGTATTAACTATTAATACTTGTGCCCTTTAATATTTAACAATCCTTTTATATCATTAATTATTGATATTTTTGTCAAAAAGAATTTTTTTTTTGAAATTCAATAAATTTTATGTAAAATCAAAAAAGGTGAGTTATATATGGAAAATAAAGCAATTCAAGATAAATGGCCTGAGATTGGAACATATTGTTGGGGATGTGGGAGAAATAATGAGCAAGGTTTACAGATAAAAAGCTATTGGGAAGGTGAAGAGTGTGTTTGTACTTGGAAGCCTAAGAGATATTATTGTGCTTATCCTAGTAGGGGATGCGGAGGTATAATTACTACTATTCTTGATTGTCACTGTCTGAATGCTGCTGCTTCAGCAGCCTACAAAGCGGAAGGTCGAGAGGAAGGTACCGAGCCTCCAATTGCATACGCAACTGGTTCTTTATTTGTGAAATTCTTACGAGCAACACCATTGAATAAACCTTGGGTTTTTCGAGCTAGAATTAAGGAAGTGAAAGAAAGAAAAACTACTGTATCTTGCTCGCTTTTCGTTAAAGAAAAAGAGTGTGCGACGGGAGAAACAGTAAATATACGAATAAAACTGTAATAAAATTAATATTAAGTACTTCCCTCCCCGGTGGTGAATTTTCCTAAAATTTAGGTCTGGATAGTGATAAATGGAGCGAAATTGAGAGGTGAGATGAGAAGTAAGGAGGTGGGAGTGTGTTCCGGAGGTTTTTTACTACAATTTATTATATTTTACCTACGTTGCACTGTGTAAATATAGTGCGAGCAGTATTATACCAGCAACGAGAATTACTATCCCCGGTAGTAGAAGACCGACGGTAAATAACATTTTAAATTCTGCATAGCTTGTATTAAATCCAATTACTCCTACAATTAGTAATATTATCCCTACAAACAGACAGATAATTCCTAGAGTTTTTTTATTAGTAGCTATTAAGATCACGCTTTTTAATTGGTTTTATTGATAGTAATATATGTTATTAGCGTATAAGAATGTTTACTTTTTGTATAAGAATCTCTAAAAATAAAAAAGAAAAATTACTATTTTTTGAAATCAGTCTTTTATTCTTTTCTTACTGAAATTAAACTTAGAGTGTTAGGGTTTGTGTTGAATGCGGCAGACGATACGAGTTTTACGAGATTGAAGTTGAGAGGTGAGATTGTGTTCCAGAGGTTTTACTCCGAACCTTTTTATTAATTGTTCTTTCTGAACTTATCTGCTTTTTTTAATAACTTTCTAGCATTATCAAAAGTTACCTTTGTGAGTGCTTTTTGTAGTGGCAACCAGATATAATCTTCATGTTCATAACTAATTTTTACATCTTTGGTTTTGGACTTGATAAGATAACATCGTACATATTTATGGATTCTTTTTCCTTTAAAATTAAAATAATACTCATAATTCTCTTTATATCCATTTATAATTATGGCATCAGTGATACTCGTTTCCTCTTCTAATTCCCTTAAAATTGTCTGTTGATCGGATTCATTTTCTTCTTTATGACCTTTTACAAATTCCCAATGACCTAATCCGTATTTAAGAAGTAGATATTCATTTTCATGGTAAACAATTGCTGCAACTGAAAATTCTTCTTTTAAACTCATTTCTACCTTACATTATTGTTTTAGGATGAAAGAATATAAGCCAGTTAAGTTCATATATTTTTTAAAGATTTTTAACAATTTCTTTCGCAAATACCTTGCATTTTTCAAGTTCTCCTTCAACGAGAGGACCTTTAATTCCTTTAACTGCAACCTGCAATCCACTCACAATTTTCTTTAATTTTGGATTTTTGTGGATTTGTTTTTCCATTTTTTTCACTGCTCTTCTCATGGGACCGCCGGTACTTATCCCATCTCCAGAGTGAGTATCGAAAACAGCTATTTTTGTATTCGGTTCAACAGAAAGAGAAGAAATAAACTTCTTAATACTTCCTGCTTGACTACTGGCATATGTCGGGGAGCCTATCACAATTGCTCCATAATCCTTAATGGTATCCATTTCTACAGCATCAACTTTCACTACAGTAATATCATTACCTGCTTCTTTAATAACTTCTCCAATCGTTTCTGCAGCTTTTTTAGTATTACCATATTTAGTTTCATAAACAATAAGCACTTTCATATTTCTCACATATCGTAATTTATTTTGATCATTTTTTATTTGTATAAACTAATCATCCATTCCTATAAAAATACTGACCCAATATATCATAAATAGAAAGTTATGTTCAGATTTTAATAATACCTATTATAGTGACCCAAGCCTAAAAGAAATACCGATTATAGCTATAATAATCCAAATTATTATAAAAGTTATAAGAACGATTTTTTGTGTTTTGGTTCTTAGAATTTTATTACAGTATGGGCATCTCTTGGGGTAAGTATAGACAGGACCACCACCTATAAAAAAAGCAAAGAAGTTAGCGGCACGTTTTCCTGGAGTTTTTTGTTCTTTATACGGTACTACTTCTTGCCCGCATTTTTTACAAAACCTCTTAGCTTTTTTCGTATCTATATGTTCGTTTTTGGGTAAAGGTTTCATTCTATAGTCCCCTTTTTTTTACCTCTTACTATCATTGTGGGTGCTACATCACTAAATTTTGTCCCACAGGAAAGGCAAAAATCATAACTGGGGGACAATTTGGCTCCACACTTTTGACATTTCTCTTTTAGTACCGACATTATACTTCAACTTCACGATAAATTATTATAATGCCTTTATGGTCAAATTAGTATATAAATACTTTGACATGTTTTAGCAGTAAACGAGCAGTAATTAGTGGTAAAAATTGTTTTTCCGAAATCGGAGTTGAAAGTTGGATCTTATATCATCTCATTCGAAGACGGAAAATAAAATCATAGCAAAAGTAAGATTCAGGCTTAGAGTGTTAAGGTTTGTGTGAGTGGCAGACGATACGCGTTTAATTTTATTCGAGCTTGAAGGGTGGGAGGGTGTTCCGGATTTATTATGAAGTTTTTTACCCTCCTACAATCATTTTCTTTTACGCTTTATTATCAGTACCCAAATAACTGCTAAAATGATACTATACACTAAGTAATTGAGATTATTTATTCCTAGTGGCAGAAAATATGTAGATTCGTCAATTATTATTTCAATTGCGATAATGTTGCCTTGTGCATTGTCCCATTCACAGATAAATTTTTTCCCTCCTACAAAATCTAACGTTTGTTGTAAACCTTCGAAGTCCCCCCCATATGTATATATACCAAAAAAAGGATCTCGACCAAATACTATATACTCAACTCTTTTCGTCGCGTTTCCTTTCCAAAACTTGCTCGTATATGAAGAATATAACATGTAGAATAAAGCTCGAGTGCCATTTGGTTTAGGTATTATACCGTTAAACTGATATTTAACGATATATGTGCTGTTTTCCAAAAGCATTATATTAGAAGTAATTAAGGTAATGGGGAGATAGTTGCCATAAGGGAATATGTAAATTAGATTCACTCCCATGGTCGTTAAATTTTCTTCAGTAGTAGTTGCGATTTCAAAAGGAACTTGCGTGTCGTTTACGTACACTCCAAAAGTAGTATTTTCAACTTTAAAAAGTATAGAAAATGGCAGGTTTATAGTGAGATTGGTTGGAATTCCCGGATTGAATAAAGTGTATGTCCCATTAAAAGTTACTTCAATTTCGTTGAGAAAATCAGTAGCGTTTATGGTTATAGTTGTGCTGGCGTTTAACAAATGGATATTGGTATTATTATTTTTTGGAAAAATATCTGCGATATAATCGGTTGGGATAGGTGGTGGTGGAGGAGCGGTTACTTTAGGGAATATTTCGATATTACTGGTGAGAACAAACAGAGTGATGAGAATTGCGGGGTATAGTTGAGATTTTTTCATAGTATCACCCTTACTACTCACCTATTATGATGCATGAAGGCTTTTTAAAACTATCGTTAACTGAATGAGATATTTCAGATATGTAATCGCTCTATTAAAGTGTGTTCCGGATTCTATTTTTTTTTATTTTTCTAGTTCAATAATTAGCTCAACTCAGCCTAGATAAATAAAGACTTAAACCA
This sequence comes from Promethearchaeota archaeon, assembly GCA_013375495.1. Next base: position 835 of record JABXKC010000071.1, on the reverse strand, counting down.
AACACTGTAATCCCATTCGCCCACAACTGACATTTCAGAAGATAAAATAGGAAATTACATTGCCCCTGGAAGCATACCAAAGACTAAAACCAACATTGTAATAATAAAAACAATAATAATACCAATACATTCATAAAAGAATCGAGATCTAGTAGATTCACCGTACCACATATCTCTTGCTGCTTTTCGTGGTGGCAGTTCACTGAATTTTGTACCACACGAAAGGCAAATGTCATAACCGGGAGATACTTTTGCTCCATATTTTCTACATTTATCAGGTAGGATATCAGGAATTATAATCAAATATGATTCTACTTTTAATCTGCTTAAGCTTAAGTTAATTACATTATATATTTTTGTTTGCGTATATAAATGCTTTGACAAAAGTTAGGGGTAAATGGGCAGTAATTATCGGTAAAAATAGGATACTTACGAATATGACATTGAGAAGTGAATCGGGATTAGCGTAAAAACTGAAAGTTCGTAGTGAATGGTAAATTCACGGTCTCTTTTATATGGAAATTTAGTGAAAATTTGGTAATTTGCTTTAAAGAATTGTGAATGACTTTTATATTCCTGATAAAATTTTAAACAAAAAATTAAGTAGAATTTAAGAAATAATCCCGAAATATGAATAAATCCTCTTGCTGCGTGTTTACCGTTATTCCTCCAATGATTGCAAACTCACACTTAAAATCCCCCTTTTCTAAGAATGCTTTCATCATAGTTTTGAATGTTGACATTACTAAATCATAATTAATTTTAGACAATTTAATTATTGTCAAGTTAATATCTTGTCCGTGGAGATTATCTATGATCTCCTCTTTATAATTAT
>JABXKC010000070.1 GCA_013375495.1 Promethearchaeota archaeon | reverse complement strand
TTGATGGAAGTTCTGGTTTTGAAGGACTTAGAACAAGAATCGAAGCATTTCATGATTTAATGGTTGGCAACAAGAAAGCTAATCCCTTGTTTAGAGATGCCAAGTATGTGATCCCGGATGAAATAAAAAATATATATTTTAAGCCGAAATCCAATTTTGAATATTTCGTGTCTAGTATTGAAAAACCAATGTCAATGGTTTTAACAATGCTGAATCCATCAAAGAAATTAGATGTAGGATTCACCGTTAAGAATGGACTCGAGTTTTTTTCAAGAAATTCGTTTTTTGGTATCGGATCTCTTTTTAACCTTTGAGAGGCTATATGAAGAGGAAATAATGCAATCTATTAGATACTTTCTTACAAAGGGGCGTGGTGAGATTGATGGAGTTATTTTCCTTATAAGTTTTGCTTGTGGTCCAGATAGCCTTATTTCTGAATTAATTATGAGGGATATGAAGGTTGTAGGACTACCTTTCTTAGAAATCACGATGGATGAACATTCTGGAGAATCAGGGCTTTTAACGAGAGTAGAGAGTTTTGTCGAAGTGGTACGCCGTAAGAAAAAAAAATTAGCCTTAGATTTAAAAAAAACTTCTGCTATCAAAACTTTATGAATGAATGTTCGTTCAATTTATTATCACATTCTATAATAAACTAAAAAGAGCTGTATTCTTTTTTTATTAAAAATGAATTAATTTTTTAATAATTAGTTTTATTTAAAAATCTTTCACCGATAAAGAAAAATTTTTTGTTTAATCTATTGGGGACTGTATAAGTTCTAACGAGCTTAATCGAATAATATCAGTCATCGTATTTTTCGTGGTAAAATGTTTAAATATCTAGTTATAATTTTATTCTCTTATTTATTCAAATCGATCTATATCTAAGTAAAAGTAAAAAAATGTCAAATCGGAGTCTTACTGGGATAGAGAAAAGGGAATTTCAAAATTTTGAAGGATTAGAGATTGGAGCTGTTTCAGTAAAGTGGGTTCGTAGAACTATTGATGGCGTAGTAGCTAGTGAGGTTGTACGTCACGAAGGTTATCCTAAAAAAAAAATAGTAGATATATTTAAAAGATATAATGTTGATAAAAATTCGAAAATCGTAATAACAGGTCAAGCTACGTGTAGTTTTCTTAATTTTCCATATATTTCAGAAGTGGAATGTTTAGAAAAAGCGTTATCTTTCTATAATCTGAAACCAGACATTTTACTCTCTCTTGGTGGAGAAACATTTAGTGTTTATCCTATGAAAAATGGTATAATAAAAAACATTATCTCAACTTCGAAATGTGCTGCGGGTACAGGTGAATTCATTGTTCAACAACTTCAAAGGATGGGATTATCGATTGAAGAAGGAATTGAAGCGAGTTTAAATGGCAAATTCACTCCATTGGCAACAAGATGTTCAGTTCACTGTAAATCGGATGCTACTCATAAACTAAATAAGGGTGAGTGTAAACCTGAAGATATTGTAAAAACTCTAATCTCTGATTTAGCAAGAAAAGTTGGTGAAATGATAGAAGCAACTCAATGGTCTACAAAATTAATTGTAATATCTGGAGGTGTAGCTTTAAATAAAATTTTTATTGAGAACCTATCAAGATTTCGACGAGATTCAGAGATTAAAGTCTTACCTGAAAGTCCTTACCTTGAAGTATTTGGAGCATCACTATTTGCCTCTGAATTATCTGAATCCATTAAAAGTCCCGAAGAATTGTTTAAATTATCGAAGGGTGAGTTTGAATCATATGATCCACTAAATAAAGCAGATCATCTCCTAGATTATCGTGCTAATATCGATAATAAAATAGAAATAAGGGCAGGAGGAAAATATATCCTCGGAATCGATGCTGGTTCAACAACTACAAAAGCAGTATTATTTAACGTTGCTGATGATTCAATTGGTGCAAGTGTGTATTTAAGAACATTAGGTAATCCAATATTAGCTACAAAAAATTGTCTTAAAAAAATTAAGGAACAAATAGGAGATAATACTATTAAAATAATTCAATCAGGGGTGACGGGTTCAGCTAGAGAAATGGTATCAGTATATTTAAACAATTGTCGAAGTTTTAATGAGATACTAGCACATGCAAGAGCAGCTACAGAAGAACTTCCGAATGTAGATACAGTATTTGAAATAGGAGGACAAGATTCAAAGTTTATATCATTTCTAAAAAGTGTGCCAATTGATTATGCAATGAACGAAGGTTGCTCAGCTGGAACTGGAAGTTTTCTTGAAGAATCTGCGTCTGTCGACATGGGTATAGCAGTAGAAGAAATCAGTGATATAGCAATTAAAAGTACTCAACCAATAGCATTTGGTGAGCGTTGTGCGGCATTTATCAATACAGATTTAAGGAACGCTCTTCAACAAGGAGCAAAAACGGAAGATGTTATTGCTGGTTTAGTATATTCCATTGCTGATAATTATATTTCACGAATTGTTGGACCTCGTCAAATAGGAGAAACACTTCTATTCCTTGGTGGTGTGGCTCTTAATAAATCTGTTGCTTTAGCTATTGCAGCGCATTTAAATCGAAGAGTAGTTGTACCAGCACATCCAGAACTTATGGGTGCTGTAGGTACAGCTCTTATGACTAGGGATCTATTAAAAAATAATATTATCTCTGAACAAAATTATAAGCTAAAAAATCTTTCTAAAGGGGAAATACAAATTAAAGATACTTTTAGATGTAAAGCTTGTGAAAACAATTGCGAAATTCAAAAAATTGTGATAAGAGAAAAAGTCTATCCATTTGGAGGATTATGCTCTAAATATAAACTATTACGCCAAAAAGGTACCAGAGTAAAAGAGGGTCAAGATCTTATAGAATTTAGGAATAAAATGATAATGAAGGAATTTGGGGCTCGCCATTTAAAGAATCCACGTGGTACAATAGGCTTACCTATGGCTTTAACTTCTCATAATCTCTTCCCTTTATACACCAAATTTATCAATGAACTTGGTTATAATGTAGTTTTATCAAATCCTTCAAAAAATGGCAATACTAAAACAAAAGCACCTATATGCTATCCCTGTGAATTAGTTCATGGGGCAGTAAATGATCTTATTACTCGCAATGTTGATTATATCTTATTGCCTCATGTAATTGAAATGGAAATTCCAAATGGTTATATTCATGGATATACATGTCCTTCTACTACAACAATTCCAGACATCATCCGAGCAGCATTTGAAAATTTTAAGACAAAGATATTATCCCCGCATATTGGAATCTCAGAAGAACATATTGAAACTACTTTAAAGGAATTTGCGAGAATTGCAAATATATTAGGATTAGACAACAAAATAGGAATAAATGCAGGTTTTGTAGCCTTGTCTCATTATAAGATGGTCAGAGAAATTTATCACGAATTTGGTAAAAAAAAATTAACGGATCTATTACGCAAACCGTCAGTGATTATCGCTGGAAGACCATATGTTGTCTATCCTCCAAATGTTAATATTGCACTCCCTCGTAAGATTGTTAGCAGAGGATATAATGCTATTCCTTCTGATTTGTTACCATTTCTAAATGGAGAATCAAATCATTCAAGAAATGTATGGAGTTTTACCCAAGAGATCGATAATGCCATTGAATATGTAAAAAAGTACCCTAACTTATACATTTGTTTTGTATCTTGCTTTTCTTGTGGTCCGGATGGCACTATGTATCATCATTTTCGGCAACAGCTTGAAGGACATACTTTTTGTTATCTAGAAATAGATTCACATACAGCCCATGCTGGTTTTGAAACACGAGTAGGTGCTTTTCTAGATATTATTGAAGAAAAGCATCAAAAGATCAATAAAAATATGAAAAACATATTAAATCTAAGTACAACTGTTTGAAAAATGACCGCAATTGAACAATCTAGAAATTTGAAAACCAAAAAAGATTATTTTATCAAGCAAGCTCGATTTTCAGAAAATGGCAAATATATTATTGATAGTGATGACCAGAAGATTGAATTTAACGATCCTAGAATAGTATACGTCGACCCAGAACCTCGCAATCCATATGGAAGACGACTTGTTAAAGATTTATTTAAAAAACATAACCGTAAAATAAGAATTAGTAAAGAAACTAATGCCTCTACTTTACAATATGCTAAAAAGATATGTTCTGGAAGAGAATGTCTTGCGAGTGTAGCTATTGCAGGGGCCGTTTTAAAGGACATTAATGAATATAGAGATGAAAATGAAATCACAATTTATCGAACTCCAATCGATAACCACGGCCCATGTCAGAATGGAGCATGGCCAGTTCTTTGGGAGACATTTGCAAAAAGGTTAAATTTGAAGAATGCAATTTTTTGTGCTTTCCCTAAATATACGAACAATTATTTAGGTTTGAATCGCGATTTATTAGCATGGGAAAACATTAATTTTATCTTAGGACAATATATTATCGAAGTAAAAAATGCTTTACAATGCGTTGCTGAAAATAGGGTTAAGGCTTTGGAGAGGTTTGAAGATTTAACAAGCGAATTTATAAATAGTGTGGGAGAAGGCAAAAAGACATTAAATACAGGCTTACTAAAATGGGCGAAAGAGGTAGCTAAAATACCTCTTAAATTAAAAGTTGAAGAAACCCCAAAAGTGTTAATTTTTGGCGGTTTGAATTTAATGTTTGATCATTATCCTATTGAAGAATTTTTTCTCGAAAGAGGTATTATCACGAAGGTTGCTGATATAGTAGAATCTATGAGCCTAATTTTAGCTGAAAGTACAATAAGATACGGATTTAAAAAGGGATTTATCACTCCAAAAGAACAATTTAATGAACAATTACTTGACTTTTCCGCTTTAGATGAAGATGAACGGAAAGAAGTTTTAAGGGCAAAGAGGAATAAAAGCGCTTTAAACTTCTTAAATTCACAATGCAAAGTTTTCCGAAGAATAATGAGAAAATCAGGATTATTATTTGACCCATTTATAGATTTTATTGAACTCTTCGAAGAAGGAAATAAATATGTTTCTTCAAATAGTCTTAGTGAAACCCCAGTAATAACTGGGAGATTTTTACATTCTATTAAGGAAGATATTTATGATGGTTTAATAAATTTAGGCACTTTTAATTGTCAACCCGCTATGAACTCACAAGCGATTATTCGCCCTTTAGCTAACAAGAGTGATATTCCCTACGCTGCAATAGATTGCGAAGGTCCTTGGATATCAACAAATCAACGTAGGCTTCTTGAAACAATTGCTATTCAAGCTACCAGAGTCCGAAAAAAGAAGAATGAATTATTATCTTAAATTTGTAAATATAACTTAGACTTTTTAGCTAACTTTATTCTTGATTTTATCTTTTAACCAACCAATTTTAGTTGTTTGTATATTGTCAAACTGTGAAACAAAAGGCTTTAAATCTAGGAGAGGAGTGTTATCTAAAATATCAACATTATTTACTTCGATTTTATTCTCTTTAACGTCTAGTATCTCTAGGATCGAAAGACCTATAGGATTTGGACGGAAGGGGGTTCGAATAGCAAAAACACCTTTTAATTGATTGTCCAAAAAAGGCTTAGATTGAAGGGGAACAGGTAGTTTTACCATATCAAAAAAATATAAACAATACATGTGAGAGAAAGCAGATAAATCTTTTAACCCGGGTTGATATTCGAAAAAGACTTCAATACTACCTTTTTCATTCGACATCGATGATTGAATAGGGATGCCTTTAAGAGTTTTAAATGGAGTATGAATTATTCCAATTGGTTTAAAGCATATCTTCTCTGGAAATTTCCGTTTATCAATATCAATGATTTCTCTATTTGTGATTTCCATATGGAATTAGGTAATTAATATTAAAAAAGAATTTCGAATCTAGGAAAAATTATCAAAATTAGTATATATATTTGAAAATAGATATCATTACTTTATTACTATTAAAGATCTTTGGCGCAGCGAAATCCTACAGCAAAATCAACCCAATTCGAAGGAAGTGCTTTTCGATGATACACTTTTTTACACGTTACACCAGAATGCCAACTTCCACCGCGAATAACTCGTAGAGCACCCTTTTCTGGACCTTTAGGGTTGTTTTTAGGACTTTTACTATAATATTTTTCATTATATATATCCTCTACCCATTCCCAAACATTACATGACATATTATATAAACCATATGCATTTGAATCATAATTCTTAACTTCAACTATTAAATTTTTCCAACCGTTACCTGGTGTATTTCTTCTTAATGGAACATTCCAATCATTACCTGTTGGAAAATCTTTATCAATAAGCCCTCCTCTGGCAGCAAATTCCCATTCACCTTCAGTTGGTAATCGTTTCCCTGCCCATTCGGCATATTCTTTTGCAAACGACCAACTTACACCTACGACAGGATATTTTGGAAATTCCAATCCAGAACGAAAGATTTCTACTCCCCAATATTCAGGCAATTCATATTGTGTTTCTTGACAGAATTTATAATACTCTTCATTTGTTACTTCATGTATATCAAGATAAAATGAATCTATATGAATCTTGTGTGCTGGACTATAATCAACTTCTTGATTACTGTCTTTTCCCATAATATAATCTCCGGCAGGGATAAGAACCATTCCAAAGGGAATTTTCTCTTTGTTTTTTTTTTTACTCTGATTTGTGAATTCCATATTTATCAAAACAAATTGGTTCAAGATAAGTTTTTTTTAATTAGTCTAGTTTTTTTAGAAGGTTTATCAAAAAATTCCAAGTCCTTTCTACTGATTTAATTTCTAAACGCTCATTGGGAGAGTGAAGTCCTTTAGAATTAGCGCCGAAAGCTATTGCTTGAATTCCAGGAATTTTATCTATTAATAATGTAGCTTCCAACCCTCCATGAATTATTATTAGATTTATTTCTTCATTATATAAATCCTTATATGTTTTTTGAGCGATTTTCAGGAGTTTAGAATTAAAATCGGGCTCCCATGGAGGATAGCTCCCTCGAAACACGTTTTCCATTTCTAGACCTGAAAGATCTAATAAGCTTAGAATTTGTTCATAGATATCATTATTATAATATTT
>JABXKC010000006.1 GCA_013375495.1 Promethearchaeota archaeon | reverse complement strand
GTTTTAGGTGCTACTCATCCAAATTTAAAGAAGAAGCAAGGTGAATCATATCGCCATTTTCTTCAAATAAAAGCTAGAGAGTTAGGTGTGGAAGACCATATAATATTCCATAACAGATTTGTAGAATTAAAAGAATTATGTGAATTCTTAGGAGCGGCAGATATCTATATAACTCCATATTTAAATAAAGAACAAATTGTTTCTGGAACATTAGCTTATGCACTTGGAGCTGGTAAAGCTATTATTTCTACACCTTATTGGTATGCTGAGGAAATTTTAGCTGATGGAAAAGGGATAATAGTTCCTTTTAAGGACTCTAAATCTATAGCTAATCAAATTTGCTTTTTATTAAAGAATGAAGTTGAAAGTCATATTATGAGGAAGAATGCCTATATGTTCGGGAGAAATATGATTTGGAAAGAAGTCGCTAGAAAATATCTAGAGATTTTTGATAATGTTAAAGAAAATCGATTATTACATCCAAGAACTGTATTTCAGAAGAAATATTTGAGATTTACTCCATTTGAAATGCCATATCCTAAATTTGAGCATCTATTTCGTTTAACGGATGATGTTGGCATCTTACAACATGCAAATTATATAATACCAGATCGTTTTCATGGTTATTGCACAGATGATAATGCTAGAGCACTAGTAGCAGTATTAATTGCTCAAAAATTAGCATTTGAAGAAGAATTTTTGAGAAATTTTGGATATAGGTATTTAAGCTTTTTATTACATGCTTTTAATGAAGAAAATAACCGGTTTCGTAATTTTATGGGTTATGATCGTACATGGATTGAAGAGATGGGATCTGAAGACTGTCATGGTCGAGCAATCTGGGCTCTGGGCGTGACAGTCGCATTATCAGAGGAAAGAGAAGCAAGTGACATTGTTTTAGATATTTTTGAAAAGGCTGTGAGTAATTTATCGGACTTTAATTCTCCACGTGCCTTAGCTTTTGGTTTAGTAGGAATTCATGCTTATTTAGAAAGATTCAGTGGAGATATTAAAATTAAACGATTTAGAGAAGAAATCGCTAATAAATTATTTTCTTTTTATTGCAACAATGCTTCAGATGATTGGCCTTGGATTGAAGATATGCTGGCTTATGATAATGGAAAGATCCCACATGCTCTGATAATGTCTGGACAATGGTTACAACGAGGAGATATGATCGAAGCAGGAATAAGATCATTAGATTGGTTAATTCGAATTCAGACTAATAAAAAAGGACAATTTTCTCCTATAGGGAATAATGGTTGGTATCCTAAAAATGGAGAAAAAGCAAGATTTGATCAACAACCACTCGAAGCCCAAAGTGTTCTTGAAGCATGTATTGAGGCTTATAAAAGCACTCAAGATAAAAAATGGATTGTTAATGCACGTCGTTGTTTAGAATGGTATTTAGGACGCAATGATATGAATCTTTCTCTTTACGATTATAAAACTGGAGGGTGTTATGATAGTATAACCCCCACTGGAATAAATAGAAATCAAGGAGCAGAATCTACTTTAGCTTGTTTGCTTTCTCTTTTAAATATGTATTCATTAGATAATATAACAGAAATAGATTTAGGATTAAAAATAAGTGAAAGTGAATAATTTTTCAAATCAACCAATTGTAATCATAAGCTCATAACCCCCACGATGGTATTGGAGAGTATTCTCTAAACATGAATCAAGGGGATGAATCATCAATTTCGTATTTGCTTGCTAGACTTTCACTTCAAATATCAAAAGGTTCTATTGGTTTTTTGTATTTATGAACAATAACCGTTTCACGATCTGATCAATTTAGGTTTATATTGAAGCAAAAATCGAGAATAGAGATCAACACTTTTTACTCAATATCAATAGATTTTCCTTTTTCTTTTATTTTTTTTAGCTTAACCTCAAGGATTCCGTTCGTATAGCGAGCTTTTGCATAATCTGAGTTTATAGGTGCAGGTAAGTCGATTTCTTTAAAATAACTCCTGCCAGAAACTATTTTTTCAGTAGAAATCGTTATGGATGTATTTGTAGCGTTCAATTCAATATCTTCTTTGTTGACTCCTGGCATTTCAGCAATGAGAATAATCTGATCCTCTTCTTCGTTCACTTCTACAAGCGGTTCTCTTGTTTTTCTTACTTTTCGTTCGCCGGAGATAGGTTCCTTTTCGAGATTACCGAATGAATTCATAATGGGTTTACCGTCTGGACCGAAACCCATATTAAATCCATACATGATTGGTCCTTTTTTCATAAATTCTCTAGTAATCTCTTCGGGTGAGAGTCCTTGTAATTCTTTAGGTAAATTTCTCGCGAGCTGTTTAAAAATTTCTTTAAACATTTTTTGAAATTCTTTTGAATTAAATAGTTTGGCGGGATCGAAATTTCCAAATATTTTACTTGGATCTCCTAAACCTTTGAACATGTTGAAAAAATCTTCATTTATATCTTCCTCATCTTCATCATCATAATCGTCTTTTCCCGACATTTTATCACTTCCTTGTAAAATATATGTAGATATTAATTACACTTAAATTTTTATTTATAAATTTAAATATGTATACTAAAGCTAGAAATATAATAGCTTTTATTCTAGAAAAAATTGTTTAGTTTAATAAACTTATTCCAACTAAAAAGATTGTTATATAAAATCAAACATAATTAAAAACGATAAAGTAGAGAAGATTTTTATGTATTCAGAACTCTCAGATGATGATAAGGAAATGTATCTGGATGTATTGCGTGAAGCACCGATTTTACCCTTTTCTAATTTCGTGAGTAGAGGGGATATACCAGATAAAATTGATATTTCGCGGCCAAGAAGTTATATTGACAGAGAAGTTTATAGATTAGTGCGTCAAACTTATAGAGATAGATCGTCTCGATTAATACCCATCCTAGGGTCAGCTGGAACTGGAAAGACTCATGCTTATCATTCATTTAAAGATAAAGAGCGAGAAAATAGAAAGAAATTGGAAGAAAACGCCGAAGCAGAAGAGAGAGATACAAGTCAGCTAGAACCTACAGATTGGACAATTATTTATATCCCTAGCCCCCCTGCTTCTATTAGAGTATTGTTACACGTCTATACGTGCATAATAGAAGATGTGGGTCCAGAAATCCTCGACATTGTTTCAGAAAAATTAGTAAGAGAAAAATGGGGAGGGAAAAAGGGCGGGTTATTTCAAAAACCTAAAATCGAAGAAGTTATTCAAAAAGGTATAAGGGAATTTCCAGGGGTTTTCGCTGACTGCGTAAAAGCGTTGGTTACTTACCAATTAGATAAAAGCAAAAAAGCCTTAGCAGAAAGGTGGTTATTAGGCGAAGATCTTCAACCAGAAGAACTAAGTGAGCTTGGAATAAACTCAGTAGTTGAGGAAGACGATGTTTGCCTCGCTATGATTAAAATAATAACTGAAAACTTAGATCGCGTACTGATCCTTTATTTTGATGAGTTAGAATCTCCATATAGAATGCTTGGAGAAGCTGCCGAAAGAAAGTTCCTTGAAATTTTGAAAAGGTTATATAACGAGGTCAAAGGTTTAGTCATTATTATAGCAGTTTTGAAAGAAATTTGGCCACGGATTTTAGAAATAGCTGATCCTCCATTAAGATCAAGGATGGAACCTGAAGAAGATTTAAAACCTTTTAGTTTAAATGATTTAAAAATCTTCTTTAGCAAATCCATGGAAGCTTTTTGGGAGGATAACAACTTAAATCCACCACTGTATCCGTTATTTCCATTGAACGAAAAATTAATCGAAATTATTTACGAAAAAACTCAGGGAAATCCAAGAAATTCCATTAAACTATGTAGAAGGTTCATTGATAAGGTTGTTACAGAGGAAATGAGCGTAGAAGAATTGCTAGAAGCGAGTGCTGATATAGTAGCGACGGCAAAACCACCTAGAAGAGAGATGGAGGAAAAGGCTATTGATTTTTCGAAACCTAGAGAAGTCATTAAAAAGACTATCGAGGAGATTTTAGCAGAAGAAGAATATGTGATAGATGTAAATCCATCTTCAGTCGCTGGAGCAACTCTAAAAAGCATTATTAAAGCCGGAGAGGAAAAAAATAAGGATTTCAATACTCAAATGGAATATAAATTCATGATGGGAAAAAGGAGTCAAACATTAGCTGCATTGATTGAATTTGGAGGTAAAAAATGGGGTATGGAGATTCCCTCGATTAAGACTTTCGATAGAAGCGCGGGCGTCGCAGGGTATTATGCCGCGAAAAGACTAAAAGATGCTATTGATCAAAAAGCAATTGATTCAGCAATTTTAATAGTACCAGTCGGTAGTAGCGGTGCTAAATTTGAATCGATTTTGCAAAATAATCAAGAAATTCACAAAGTGGAGTTATCGAACGAAACAGGCGAAAATTTGATTGCCAACGCATTAACTTATCCATCGAAAGAAGGTTGGGAAATAGCCAGAATCATATTTCCCGATATTGGAGAATATAATCCACCACAAGTTGAAGAACCTTCAGGGAATTCTGAAGAATAAAAAATTAACTTTTTTCAAATTTAATAATAACTTCGCTTACAGTTTTTGTAGAATTTCCTTCAATTTTTTATCTAAATTAAATAATTCTTTAGCTAATTCATCTGCTCTTTTGCTGTTATTAAGGAATTCAGTTAATGTTGTGGTTGTTTCATGATCCTCAAATGAGTTCGAAATATTAATTAAAGTATCTGATGGCTTTACTAATTCGTGATATAGATGAAGTTTGTTATGATGTAACTCTTCGACCCTATTTTCTATTTCTTTAAGATTAACTTCCCGCTCTTTAATTAAATCCGGAAACTTTCCCACCTGTTCGGCTTTATTTATTAAAAACGAGACGATATCCACTTCTTGAATGGTTTCTGCCAATTCAGCAGCTTTTAGAAAAGTTCTTTTTGCTTTTTTATAAAACCCCTCATTTAGCTGTTGTTCAGCAAGTTTTATTTCCTCGGATAATTTCTCAGGAATTTGCTCCCCTAAGTCAATTAATTCTCTAGCTTCCTGCAATTTACCATCGTCAAGCATTTTTTTAGTTTTATCATTGATAGTTTCTTTAACCATAGCTGGTTCCTTCAACTTTTCCATGAAAGTGAAAATCGAATCAAATTCTTTCCTTAATAATGCTTCTAGGTCTCCTTTATCTTTTGAGAAATCTTTAACAACTTTGGATGCGATGTTTTCTAGAATACTCTTGAAAGAGACTAAATCTTCGTCCTGTTTTAGAACGAAACCTAGAAACATATTATCTCGATCAATAGATTTTGCATCCATTTTTGACGAATAATACCGTAAATCTTCGTTCCAAAATATTGTATCAGAAAATTCTTTTTGGACGTGTTTTTCTTCAAAATCCTTTAATATTTCCTGATTTACTTTATTCTCATTAGCCAAATAGTATTCCGCTAATACATTTGGTCCAAACGATTCGTCAATTTCGTAAAGATATATTCCAACTGGCATAATACTGATTCTCTATATAATTTTACAGATTAAAATTGTTATTAATTACTAGTTAATAAGCGTTTAATTTTATATTTTTATTTGTTCTAATTTTTATATATCTCGAATGACAGGGCCTAACCAATCAATTTAGTCTAAAGGTATGAAATCATTGAGCATCGCCAACACTTTTCCCCGTTCAGGTTCTTCGAGTTCAGAATTGATAAGATCTAGTACGCCTCGGACATTGATCATCTCCCTCAGATATGACAGCTTTAAATCGCTGATTCCAGCGTCGAGGACAAGAATCTTTTCTTTTCCTTTAGTGTTATCCCAAGTAGGCCAATGAAGTAACATTTCTCCGTTAGGATTGCCTGTCTTTGCAAAATTGGCTAGATAGCTCATGCACAAGTTAGTTAGTCTTTCACGACTAAGATAGTTATGCTTTGTATGGGTTTTTCCTATCATCATGGCTATTTCACCCATTCCCATCCCTAAAAAGAAAGGTATCTCTGCACTGTGGTGAGCACCCAGTTCCTGCCCCTTATTTCTTGGTAGAACGCTTAGTCCGTTACTATCAGGGCTTCCCCAGTCAAACCGGTATGCGTAGACGGGTACATCGCTATTAGAAGTTATTCTCCTTGCTATGACATCAACTCCGTTTGCACGCCATAGTAATGAATAGTAACCCCAAACTAAATCATATTCCCGTGGATTTAAAGGGGGATCCTTTCTAAAATAACCAAAAAGCTTCATTTCGTCTTTGGTGCAACCAATAATTAAAGGTACCTTGTTTGCCCAAACTCCAGATGAAAATACATCATACCCTTCTTCTGGGATTATAACTCCATCGGTGAAGATAGTGTGCCATTCTGCCATTCCAAAGTCTTTAGTAGGGATGTTTTTCGTGATTGTAAAGGCTGATTTCGAACGGAGGTACTCATTAATTTCATCGTCCATCATCTTGCTAATGAGTTGTTCTGCTTCTTTTTCATTATCAGCCTTTCGTTCCTTAACGAGGAGAGATACAAGAAGTTTGTTACTCTGGACTATGGCATCATTAGGGCTCCATATGAGCGAAAGGGCGCTTTCTGAAATAGCATGGTGAAAAAGACCTTTCGCTGCGGGAGAAACAAGGAGTGAAAGTACGTTAAAAGCTCCACCAGATTCACCTGCGATTGTTACATTGTTTGGATCACCACCAAATGCTCTGATGTTCTCATGAACCCACTCCAAGGACTTTATCAGATCAAGAGTACCGAAATTCCCGCTTTGGTCTTCTGAAGAGCCATTTCCTGTCACGGCAGGGTGAATAAACCATCCCATTGCCCCTAGGCGATAGTTAACAGAGATATATAACAATTTTGACTTATCTGCCACCGCATTACCATAATATTGGGTCGTAGCAGCTGTTCCTATTGAGTTACCACCCCCGTGGATATACAAGTAAACAGGTAACTCAGTTTCTGAACTTTTAGGGCGCCAGATGTTGAGGTAGAGACAGTCTTCTGAGCCAATTGGGCCTAGGAAGGGCATAAATTGTGCTGCAGTATTCCCAAATTTTCTTGTTTTACGCGTTCCGAGCCAAGGAACAGGATTGAGTGGTGCTTTCCATCGTAGTTCCCCTACTGGAGGAGTTGCATAGGGAATTCCCTTCCAACACCAGGTATTTTTATCCGAATAACCAGTTAACAGCCCATTTTTTGTTTGGACAGTAGCATTATTATTCCATTCACCAAGTTCGTATGTATGATCTGATATTTTAGGTGCAAAAAAACGTTTAATGGGCGGAGAAACGGTTCTTTTGATTAAATTACTCAATCTAATAAAAGGGACGAATAAATAGACCAGTTTCATCATAAATGACATATTTTCACATCAGGTTTATCATTGACTAAAATGAAGTAGACATTTTAGACTTTATTTCCTTAATATCTAATTATATTTTTTATAATATAAACCTAAGGCATGATTTCTAGCTACTAATCTAGTGAAATTCAAACATTCCTCTTTGTTATTCTACAACAAATCATTTAGTTAAAAAATAAAACATTTTCTAAGCTTGTGGGTTAATTAGCTATAGTTTACTCCATAAATAACTGATTTTGGAAAAACTTGGACGGCGACTTCATTTATACAAGTTAAATAATTAAGTTAAAAACCATTATAAAAGTGATTATATTATCATTAGTAGTATAGATAAGAAGTGTGAAAATTGGAAATTGTTGATACATATTGTGAAGCATTTGAGGGATTAGTAGTTCAATTAATGGTAACTGCTCAAGATGCTGAATTCTTAACTCGAGCTATAAAAGCATTTACTGCCCTTCCTTCAACTGTTTTCGGAGATGCAGAAGGAGGTGTTGTTCGGTGGCTTTCCGAAAAAGAAACTATCGATAGAAGACTGGGAGCAATCGTGCAACTATGGGTAACTGGAACAGGAAAGAAGGCTACAGCTAAGTTTTACGAACAACTCGGTCGTAGAATGAGGCAGGGAATTCTTGTTGTTCCGACAACAGCGGTATATGATAATTATCCAGAAACAACGGAGTTTAGGTTTAATATGATGAAAAATGTAGGCCACTGTGGGGATGGATACGAGTGGATTGTTGGAAAATTTAATCGAAAACTAATTAACATCCCAATTATGATGGGGTACGATTTTTTAATTGAAGAAAACATATCTTATGCTAAAGGTGTTATGGGAGGAAACTTATGGTTATTTTGCGATTCTGTCGATTCTGGTGTCAAGATTGGAAGAGAAAGCGTCAAAATATTGGCTGAGATCGATAATGTGTGTA
This sequence comes from Promethearchaeota archaeon, assembly GCA_013375495.1. The sequence continues at coordinate 114,248 of JABXKC010000006.1, read as the reverse complement.
CTACTTTTGATGTATGCTCAGCAGGTTCAAAGCCTGTTCCTCCTGATGCTAAATATCCTGAAATAGGACCATCAACGAATCACCCATTTTGTCCTACGCTCAAAGATAAGTTAACTCCAAAGGAATTTCAAGTTCCTGTGGGAGTGAAATCAATTCCGGAAATTGTGTTTAATGGACTTCAGCTTGAGGATTTGAAATTGGCAATGCAAAAAACTATAGAGGGTATTTCAGACATGGAGGGACTGATTAAGATTTCAGCAGGGAATTACGGGGGAAAATTAGGTAAGTATAAAATATATTTAAGAGAATTGGGTTTAAAAGAAAGTTATTTTAGTTAGAGCTAGCTTATCTTTTTATAAGTTAATGTTTTATCTTTTACCGGTTCCATCTCTCCAGTTATAATATATTTATAAAACTTTGGATACTTTTCATAAAATACTTTTGCGATATCATCAAGGGGTAGATCTGCGTGAATTCCTCGATCTTGGAGATATTCTCCGAATTTTCTGCCTTCAATATCGTATGGAGGAAAAACAGCGTCGTTCTCACCGTCGAATTCAGTCATAGGAAGGAATCCTGCTTTTATTGCAGTTGCTTGGTCAAAAGAAGGTGTCAATTTTACCCATTTACCGTTTAGGTAAAGTTCGCTATACCCGTGATAATGCATCACATTAGTTTCCATAAAATCGATAATTTTTTGAGATATCCTGTGATTTATTAAATCAACTAAGTGAATCCTTGCGGGGATTCCAACTGCTCGAGCAAAAGAAGATAACAAGACAGATTTAGATACGCAGAAACCATTCTTTCGTCTTAAAGTTACGCTTGCTTTAAAATTTGCTTTGACGGATGGAATGTATGTGTGCATGTTATATTTAATTTGATCCCTTACCCAATAAAACAGTACGATTGCTTTTTCCTTTTCAGATTCTAAACCTTCGGTGATCTCGAGAGCTCTCTCTCGGACAAATTTTTTGTTAAAATCGAAAAATTCAGTAGGTTGAAGATATTTATCAAAATTCCCCATGTTTATGAAAAATTTTAGTTATTTTTGAATATTACCATTCTATCCAATTTTAATGGAATCATAAATACTTCGTTTAATAGAGACGAGAAATACTCAGAAACACAATTAAAAATCCTAATAAAATAGTTATTAAAAACGAATAAAAAGAATATAGGCTCAATTTATAGTGCAAAGTTCTTTTTTTAATATCCCTCTTTTTTAATTTTCTAAAGCCTAAAATAGCCCCAAGTATAACAAAAATGATAGATATTAAAGCTGTTATGCCATGAATCGTATATAATACAGCTCCTCTGTTTAAGATTGTGGAGATAATCCAATATAAGAAAACACTGAGAGAAGTGAGAAAATAGCTAGCACCAACAGTAATATGGAATTTCCTATTTACAAACTTAGGAAGATCATGAAAAAATTCAGTTATTGGAGACCTTTTTAAACCAGATATAACAGCTAACCCTCCGAAAAGTAAAGAAATCGACAGTAATACAGCATGCAAAATCCAATCTGTTAAAGGTGTAATTGAAGCATCATCACTCCATCCCCGACTTTCCCAAAAACCTATATAATCATAATTTACAATCTCTACTCTAACGACCCATTTCACCCATTTATATCCTTGATGGTTTGGGGCAATTACTCTAACAGGAAACCCTTGTTCAATAGGAAGAAGTTCATGATTCATTTCATACGCTAAAAGAACTTCATCCACACTTGCTTCTTCGATAGTTAATGAAGAAGAATAATCATCTGCGGCGTAAAAAACAACATCTACAGCTCCAGTCTTCACTTCTGCTAAATCTAGTAAAGCTCTTAACCGGATCCCTTTCCATAAAGCTGTACCAGAGGGTCCTTCAACACATTGTATTGTTGCTAAAACCTCTTGCGAAGGCTGAGAAGTAAAGTTGGAGTAGGTAAAAATCAAATTATTGTTAACATGTCCATCAATCGTTAAACTCCAGGTATTTATATTAATATTTGGAATTTCACCTTTATTTACTACAAAAAATTGATCATTAGGGGTGATTATGGTTCTACTAATTACGATTCCAATTAGTCCAAGCAACGGAAGTAATAACAAAATAAGAATTCCTATATATTTTAAATATATTTTTCTTTTTCTGTTCATAAAATCTTCCTCAAATCTGAAATAAGTAATACTCTTAAAGAAAATTAAAGAGTTATGATATTCGCTTCATTTAAATCACTAAGATTCCCTAATTTTAAAATTTCCTTGCTATAAATTATAAGATCCATATCTAAAATCTTCTTGATTTTTTTCCTTTAAAAGTAAATAATGTAAATGCTTTATTTCTATGAAATTTCCTAATAAATCAGACTCTGAATTTACCTTCAGAAAAGTTTTCTATAAAAAGAAAATTGAAAAAAAAAGTTAGATTTTACTTGCGATTAAGTCAATTATATCTATTATGGTAATTTTTTCTTGAACTTCTGATTCCATCTCTTCATATGCCGATTCAAAATTATTTATACAAAATGGACAGCTCGTAGTTAAAATTTGAGCTTCCGTATCTATTGCTTCTTTAATTCTCTCCTTTGAAATGTCAAGGGCTAAATCGGGAAATTCGCTTTTTACGCCTCCTCCGGCGCCACAACACCATGCGTTATTGCGATTTCGTTTCATTTCTTTTAATTCTATTCCCGGTATTTTAAGTAAAGCGTCTCTTGGTATCTCATAAAGATTCATGTGTCTTCCTAGATGGCATGGATCGTGCCATGTTACTGTCTCCGAACCTTCAACTGATTTAAACGGTATCTCGTTATTATCCAACATTTCAACTAACATTTCTGTTATGTGTTTTACTTCAAACGGCAATTCTTCGCCTAACAACTCCGGATAATCTTTTTTCCATGTCCTATAACATCCCGCACACGCAGTAAAAATGGTTTGAGCTCCCATGTTCTTAAAAACTTCTATGTTGTGTTTAATAATATCAGTAAGAGAGCTTTGATCTCCAATTCGCAAAGCTACAGAACCGCAACACCACTCATTTTTAGACATGGCAATATCTTTTCCAGCTGCTTTTAGAATTTTCATCATACTTTTTAGGGTACCTACTTGCCTTAATGGCATTGTACAGCCTCCAAAAAATACTAGCTCACCTTTATCCTTGATTTCAGGAAATTCAGATATCCATTCGAATTTCTTCGCTTCTTCTTCGCCATAGGGATTTCTCATGGTATCGGCGTTCATAAAGTCTATTAGCTTGCCGTGCTTATCAAGGGGAGCAAAACCAGCTTCGATCAAATCTTGTCGCAACGCTTCCCATACTTTTACATGGTCTATCCACTTAGAAGTGTTAAGCACAATGTGTTCACTTTGAGACATGTGACACACTTCGGTGCAATTTCCACACTCTGAGCATTGATACACGAATTCTGCAAGCTCCTTTGAGAGAGGAATTTGCCCAAGTAATATACTTTTAAGAACGTTCATCCTTCCTCGAGAAAAGTATATCTCAAAACCTTCGTCACCTTTTGCCTCCTTAACGGGACAAGTTAAATATCTATCCACTGCCGGACGAATGGCGTATCCACAATCACCGCATCCCATGCAGCTCATTACAGCTTTCCATTCATTTTTTAAATGCTTTAATTCGCTCATTTTATCTTTCACCCCAAAAATTAAATTTTCCTCTACTTAAAATCATTTTTGGATCTAATACTTGTTTAACTGACTTCATTAAATTATAATATTCGTCAGAATAAGCACCAATATCTACCATTAATCTTGACATATAATCCCCCATCATATACCACTGGACTCCATGCTTATTTACTCTTTCAAGTAGCGATTTCCATAGCTTAAAATTAGTTTTATCAATTATTTCGTGAATATCTCCATCATAATACTTCCAAAAGCTTGTGAAACCGCACGTAATTTCTACGTTATTACCATCTACTAAAACTACAGGCCCACTTCCGGCTATTGGCTTAATTTGGGTAATATTGAATATTTTTTGCATATCTTCGTTATGCTCCATGTCCCATTGATCGATATCGTTTAGAACTTCAGGATATAAGTTAATCGGCGAAAAACACTCCGCGGATAATGGTTGCATCGAGGGATATATTCCCCATAGGTTATGATAGAATTGCCAGTGTCCCTGCTCAGCGTAGTGCCACTTTGCCATATTCCCTTCCGAGACTTCAGACCCTAATTCTTCTGCTTTATTATTTAGGATTATTTCGTCTAATTGCTTTACCTTCTCGTCTAATTCTCCTTCAGAATTTGCTTCAATTGTATAGAATATGACTCCACGTTTTTTTCTTAACGCTTCCCAAAATGGAAACATTCCTTCTTGACAGCCAAGCCTAACAATGAGATCCATTAAATACATTACATCATAGACATCAATTCCTTTGTGTCGAATTTCGGTCATAATTTTCGCTGAGATTTCTCTTTCTTTCCGAGGTAATTGAAAAGTTTTATAGGCTGCGAAAGGTGGTTTTGGGAACACTTGCAATGAAACTTTTGTTTTTACTCCAAAAATTCCATTATCACCGCAAAACAGCCCTGCTAAGTCTGGACCATTGCCAAACCTATTAAAAGGATATTTTGAATATTTATTGGCTTGAGAACCCGTATTTATAATTTCTCCAGTCGGTAGGACTACTTCTAAAGAGACTAATTGATTCGTACACGCACCGTATTTAGCGCATCCTCCTCCACCTACAGAATGATGGGAAATCCCCCCACCTACCGCTGCAGTCATACCAGAACCAGGACCCATACAACCGGTATATAGACCAAAATTGCATAGATATTCATTTAATTTCCCCCACGAGATTCCTGCTTCAACCGTTACGATTAGATTGTCTCGGTCTAGATTGATAACCTTGTTCATTCTTTTAGTTTCTAATACGATTCCGCCATCACCAATGGGTTTACTACCACCAAATTCACAATCTCCCCCACCTCGTGGTGTAACAGATATGTTTTCCTCATTTGCAACTTTAAGAATCTCTGAGACTTCTTGAGCATCTTTAGGTCTAATTACAATATCAGGCACACCTTGTAAAACAAGATCTACATTTCTCGAATACGCGTGTCGTATGTAAAGGTTATTTGAAATGTATATTTCTTTAACAATATTTTCTAACTTTTGATATACTTCAGACAATTTTGTCAATCTCGTTCTTATTATAATAAAATCAATTCATAATAGCATTCCTAATTACTTAAATGTATTCTCGTCTAATATGAGAACATAAATTTATTTTTTTTCGTTTTCTCCCCAGAAATTAAATTTCCCTCTACTTAAAATGTGTAAGGGATCAAGTGTTTTTTTCATTAATTTCAAAAATTGCATGTATTCTGGTGAAAACGCTCCAATTTCAACCAAAAGTCTACTTAGAATATCTCCTAACATATACCATGTTACTCCGTGTTTAGTTATTCTTTCAAGTAGCGATTTCCAGAGTTTTATGTTTAATTCTTCGATAATTTCATAATTCTTTCCGTCAATATAGCTTTCGAAGCTTGTAACTCCGGTTGTCAGCTCAACATTGTGATCTCCGATTAATATAATTGGCCCTGCGCCAGAAATTGGTCTCATGCCTGAAATTTCTAGAATTTGTTCCATATCCTTAGAGTGTTCTAAATCCCAAAGTTCAACATCTTTTAAAATTCCAGGATAAGCGGATATTGGTGTGTGACATTCAGCATCTAAGGCTGTAAAACCAGGGATTAAGCCCCATAAATTATGCGCAATTAACCAATGTCCTTGATCTTCATAATGCCATTTCCCTATGTTCCCATCTGCAATTTCAGGACCTAATTCTTCTGCTTTATTTTGTAGAAAAATCTTATCTAACTGATTAACTTTCTCTTCAAGTTCTTTTTCGGAGTTAGCTTCTACTGTGTAAAACATAGTACCCCTTTTTCTCTTTAAGCTTTCCCATAAGGGAAAAATTCCTTTTTCTGTGCCAACTCTGACTAATAAATCCATAAAATACATCGAATCGTAAACATCAATCCCTTTAAGCCGCATTTCGGTAAATATTTTAGCTGATATTTCTTCAGATTTTCGAGGCATTAGAAAGGTTTTATAATTCGCATATGGAGGTTTTGGAAAAATTTGTAATGAAACTTGGGTTTTCACTCCAAAAATTCCGTTATCACCGCAAAAAATACTTGCAAAGTCAGGACCGTTTCCAAAGCGATTAAACGGAAATTTAGAATATTTATTCGCCTGCGAACCAGTTTCAATAATTTCCCCGGTCGGTAGAACTACTTCTAAAGAAACTAATTGATTTGTACACGACCCATATTTAGCGCACCCCCCACCCCCAACCGACTGATGAGAGATACCGCCTCCAATTGAAGCTGTCAGTCCAGATCCAGGACCTAAACAGCCCGTATACAGCCCGTAATTGCATAAATAATCGTTTAATTTTCCCCAAGATATACCTGCTTCAACCGTAACTATTAGATTTTCTTGATCTAAATTAACTACATTGTTCATTCGCTTTAAGTCCAAGACAATTCCACTATCACCTATGGGTTTGCTACCACCGAATTCACAGTCTCCACCTCCACGAGGTATAACAGCAATATCCTCTTCATTAGCAACCTTAAGAATTTCAGAAATTTCTTGGGCATCTTTTGGTCTTATAACTATATCGGGAACTCCTTGTAGTACGGGATCTACAACTCTCGAGTAAGCATGTCTTACATAAATGCTATTTGAGATGTATTTTTTTGAAACTATGTCTTCAAGTTTTTGATATAATTCTGTCAAGTCTTAAATCCTTATTTTTATAGAATAAAATAATATATATTAGATATCTTCAACTACTTAAATCTAATCTCATAATATTAGGAATTTTTAAAGACTTGAAGTATAGAATAAAATACCTAACTATAATTGTTAGTGTTATTTTTTTAATTATCCCGATTTTTTTTGGTGTCTACAATGAATTTCTAATAATAAGGGAGCTATCCTTAGGTATAGTGTTATTTTTATTAGTTGGTTTTGTTCTTTTATTAGGATTAGGGAAAGTGATGGAAAAGTTTGTATATAATGAAACGAGTAAGGAATTAATGAAACAACACGATGTTGTTAACGCACTAATGAATGGAGACAGCATAACAGCATTATTAGTTTTCTTCCCTTTAACCATGATAATGGAAGAATTAATTTTTCGCTATTATCTTATAGGATTATTATTGAACGAATTAATGGTTGGATTTAAATTAGCAATTGTAGTCTCGAGTTTAACCTTTTCAATATATCACGTTCATATCTGGTTTAGATTTAAAGACAAGAATATTCTAATTTCTTACCTTATATCCTCGTTTCTATTAGGAATTTATAACGGGTTTATTCTATTGACCCTTGGAGTATTTGCGTGTATTATTGTTCATACTTTCTTAGTATTGATTTTATATTACAATTTTTACAAGAAACTTTCTAAATAGTCTCTGATTATTGTTTTTATAAGTAGGCTATTTAATTAAAGTTGTAACTATGAAATTATATTTCCGAGCATTAACAAAGGAGGATATTCCAGCAATTTTAGATATCAGTAAGGACATATGGGAGGGTGATGATTACATTCCTGATGTTATTGAGAGATGGTTAAATGATAGAAGTAACTTGGCTTATGGTACCTTTCTTGATAAGGAAATGAAGGAATTAATTGGATTTGGAAGAGTAAAGATGTTTTCTAATGGAGTGGCTTGGTTACAGGGTGGTCGAGTGAAGGTTTCTCATCAAAAAAAAGGAATTGGACGTGAACAATTGAAATATGCTATTGACTACGCAATTAAAGTTGGTGCTAGAGTCGCTCAGTACGATACATCTTCAAGAAATCTTGGTTCCATATCCTTGGCGAAATTTCATGGATTTGAGGAAAAAAAGAGGACGGAAGTTTTAGAGAGTGATTTCAGCGAGTTAAAATTAACGGAGTACAATATCTCTGAGATACGGGAAATATCTAACGAAGAAGCAAAAGAGATTTATGAAGAAATGGATATAGGTCCAGGGGATGAACTCAATATTGGTTGGTCGTATATACCTTTAGCCAATTTAGAGGATAAAAACTCTCTATGGATAACCAATTCGGATGCAATTTTACAGAAAATTGATATTAAAAGTATAGTTTTGCCTGAAACACCCAGAGAAAATGAGGTTTGGATAGTAGTATACGGTGATCCTGAAGCTGCCTCTCAATTAATATCTTATACAGTTGACCACGAGCTTAATAAAGACGAGATCAATATCGTTGCAGTTTATTGTCAAACTGAAGCATTAGAATCGATAAAAGAAATGGGATTTAAAAATCCCTATTGGGAAGATAAAAACGAACCGATAGCGGTTGTTCTTTTCGAGAAAGACCTTAGATCAAAAAAGAGAGAATGAAAATAAAAAAAAAAGTTAATTTTTTTAATTAAAGACCCAAAATGCCCTAGCCCTTTACTTTCCTAGCCAATTGAACAGCTATTGGGATTAGTTCTTTGGTATCCATTGCGGGTTCGATTTTAAAGAATTTAAATATTCCTGGTTTCGCAATTCTCCAAGCGTTAACATTATTCATTAAAGCTTCAACGCTTTCTGCTTCTGAAACTGAAATACCCCATAATCCTGGGGCCATATACCACGCAAGAGTTTCAACTCCTTCGGCAGGGTACAATTTTCTTTTCATAAGATCCACTCCGATTTCTGCTAATTCAGATGGATCAAATTGGGGATTAAGTTCAAAATATGCTATAAATCTCATTATATTCTCATTTTATTTGTATTTTGATTAGATTTCATAGATGATGTTTTCTAAATTACATCAATTCAATGCTAATGCAATTAATAATTTAAATTTTACAAGGATGTAAAATATCATATACGAAAAAGTTTAAAAAAAGAAAAAAAATTAGTATTGTTCTACTTCAACTTCAGTAGATTTGTATCCTTTTCCACAATAAACGCAATAAGCGATTCCATTTCCTCTTAATTGTTCGAGCATTCTTTCCGTGTATTGAGTTCCACATTCACTGCAAAATACAGCGTCTGGCTGAATTATTTGAATCTCTTTTTGCGATGGCACAATAATCTCCTGTTCTTCATAAGATTGTTGGGGAGCTTCTGGCTGCTCGTAGCATTTTTTATCAGAAAATTCCTTAATAGGCTTAGGTTTTCCCGATATTGTATAATAAAGCTCTTCAAAAAGCTTATATATCCCAAGAAATATGGCTTTTAAGAGTAAGTAAGTCCCTTTTAGGATGTAGTAAATTAAATATGCGACGCCTTTTAGTACAAAGTATACAAGAATAACCGCAAGAACTATGACAGCTACAGCTCCAACAATTAATAAAACTTGGGCATAAATAGGCATTCCTAAAAACCATTCAATGAATTCTTGCCAATAGCCTAATGCGTGTTCCCAATTTGCCATTAATAATCACTTCTTAAATTGTTATTTTACAAGTTATTTTTTTAATTAAAAGGAGTTTGAAGTTGATTATAAAAAATTTGGAGTCCAGTTTTTAGATTTAATGAAAAAAAGGATATAATTGAAGATGTTGAAAAATGTTAAATTTCGATATTTTTATTGATATTTTTATTTGATTGACCAAAATCGTACATAAATTTAAGTGCCTTTATTGCGTGGCTTATTTGGGCCATTATTGGAATTTTATATTTATACGAATGTTTTAAAAAATATTCTACGACCCAACGGGAACCAAAAACGCAAGTAATTACGGGTTTTTTCAGTTTAGTTGAAAGATTTCTCAAATCCTTCAAGTGTGGTGTTATTGGTAAAGAAAATTCTTTTATTGGTCTTTGAGGGACTGCGAAAATATGTAATAATGCATCAACACCCTCGTCGTTTAGTATTGCTTTTAACGATTGACTAAATGTCATAAATAGTGAAGGCCCCAAATCGACAGGATTCTTCAAAGAAGTCCAATTGGGTGAGATCGATTTCATTTCTTGGATGCTAGAGTCATTTAAAACTGCGAGTTTTAGACCTAATCTTTCAATTTCGTCGCAGGCTAATATCCCTAAACTTCCAGAAGAAGTTATTATAGCAATATTCTTTCCTTTAGGTAGTGGTTGAGTAGCAAAAACTTGAGCGATATTAAACATCTCGTAAAAATTATTTACGCGATAAATCCCGGAATATTGTTTGAAAATTGCATCGTAGATTTTATCGTTTCCAGCAATAGAACCAGTGTGACTCTTAATCGCTTTAGATCCAATTTCGCTACGACCGTTTTTTAGAATTAAAACAGGTTTAGTCAATTTTTTTAATATTTCTACTAACTTCGGTCCTCTTTTCACGCCTTCTAAATAAACTGTTATTACATTCGTATTCGGATCATTTTCAAGGTATTCCAGCATATCAATCTCATCAACATCTACTTTATTTCCAAGTGTTATAGTTTTCGAAAAACCGATATTCTGACTTGCTGACCATTCAACAAATATATTTCCTAACACTCCTGACTGCGCGATCACAGATATAGTACCTCCCTCAATAGATTGATTAAAATCTATTTCTGCAGTTGTAAATTTGTTGTCAAAGTTAGTAATACCTACGCAATTAGGACCAATTATTCTTACATTCGAATTTTTAGCAATTATCTCGATTTCTTTTTGGATATTAACAAGTTTTTCAATACTCGTTTCAGCAAAGCCCGCAGTTTCTATGATTATTCCTTTAACTTCTTTCTTGACAGAATCTTTCACTACTTGAAGTACATTTTCATTTTTTACGACGATAATTGCCAATTCGATATCATCTGGTATTTCATTAATATTTTTGAACACTTTATGACCAAAAATAATATCTTTGTTAATATTTACGGGATATGTTTTAAAATTCGAATTCAATAAATAATTTGTCATAGTATAACCAAATTTGAAAGTTTCTGAAGCACCTATGATAGCAATGGATTTAGGATTAAAGAAAACATCCATATCAGTTATTTTATCGCTCATAATTTTTATTGTCTCTTTGAAAAGAATACATAAAAGATTATTATTTATTGAACTTAAAATTTAGTTTTAAAGGTTGTAACTATTTTGTTCCCTAAATTAGGGGGATTTATATTCTAAGATGTAGATAATTTGTAAGACGAAAAAATATATTAGTTTTTGAAAATCTAATGGAAGCAATAGCAATTAATAGGTATATTGAGGTCATATGTCCCGTTTGTAACTCCAAAAAAGTTATTCAAGTTCCCAAATCTGTAGTAAATCAAGCATCTCAATTAACTACTATCTCGGTTCCTCAAGATAAAGTATGTCCACATCACTTTCAATTATTTTTAGACAAGAATTTCTCAATTCGGGGGTATCAGAAAGTAGATTTTCAATTAGATCCAGAAGATAAAAAAAGGGAAAAAAGACTTAAGCCTAGTTATAAGGATCACTTCGTCGATAGCTTAAATCTTTACCAATCTATTAAATCAGAAAATAATACTCCAAAAAATGTATCAGAGAAACCGAAATATAAAAAACCAACATCGAATTTCGAAGAAAACTTTAATAAAAAAAATGATATGACTTTGCAGGAGATTTACGAAGAATTTTGGGAATTTATTGACGATAAAAATGAAATTTTTAGTAAGTTTATTACTAACGATAAAAAAAGGAGAACTCTTTTGAGAATGAGAGACTTATCTCCATTACCTAATAGTAGTTGATTCGAAAATATTCTAAAAACTTTTTTTTTTGGATCAAGGTTATTTTTTAAGAGATTTCTTTCAACTTGAGAATATTTTAACTTTTGTAAAATTCAACAATAATAGTTATAAGCAAAAAACATCTATTTCATGAAATCTCGTAATAACAAATTTAAAATTAAGCAATTAATTTTCGAAGTTATAAAGAATTATTAATCTACATTCAATAATTATAAAAAAAAAGATGATAAGGTATTAAAAAATGAGCTATAAATTACCAGATGATAAGGATTTAGAAGCAATGATTGGTATTGTAGGCAAGGAGTACGCCACCAATAACAAGGCAATTACAGCGTCATATCTTTCTAAATCTGTAATGGGATTAGAGTCACAAATTCCTGATATCGTCATACGCCCTAAATACGTGGAAGAGATTCGTAAAATACTACTTTATTGCTCTGCAGAAAAAATCGCAGTCTCACCGATTTCAGCCGGATTATCTGGCGGTTTCGCGTGTCCAACTATTAAGCCTGCTGGAGTTATGCTTGATTTAGGAAGAATGGATAGAATTATCGAAGTTGATACAGAGAATCGATATGTTGTAGTCGAACCGGGAGTCACGATTGGAGAACTATGGGCATATATGCACAAAAATTATCCAGAGTGGGCACCTCCTGTACCAGACGGCGCTCCACCAGCTTCTACCGTAATGGGTGATGCTATTGATAGAGGTTTTTCCCTTTACACTAGCTCTGTTGGTCCACAAGGTGATAACTTTATGTGCGGTGAGATAGTGTTTCCAAACGGAGATATTGTGCGAACTGGTTCATGGGCTCTTCCATTTGCGAAACCTTTTTATAAATACGGACTAGGTCCAGATATCTGGTCCTTTTTAATGGGTTCACAAGGAGCTCTAGGCGTAATGACTAAAGTCGCAGTTAAAATTTATCCACATCCAAAATTTAAAACTGTAGTTGTGTGGGGCATGTCCAATCCTGAGGATATGCAGAACCTAACATTAGAAATTGGAAAACAGGAATTTGGAATTGCTCACAACACCGTTATGGTTCAAGGTGGAAATTATCCTTTAGTAATGGCGCGTTGGCCAAAAGATAAAGTTCCTCACGATTACGAATTCTATGAAGAGTTAGGAATTAGTAAATGGTGGATGAATTGGGAGTGCTGGGCACAAACACAAGAAGAATTAGATTATGTAGTTAATAAAATCAATGAAATGGCTGAAGATTTCAAAAAAAATAGAGCTAAAGACCCTGATAGTATAAAACCTCAGGAACTACACCCCAAACAAATCGCAAGCAGATTGAAGAAACCCAATAAGATTGCGGTTCCTTATGCTTTTTGGGAGGCTGGATTTTTATTCATTACTTTCTATACACCATGGAACGAATGCGCCCATTTTGCTGAAATGTATACAGCTGCTATGAAGAAATACGGTTTTCCAGAAGTTATGTGGATTGCTAGTATTGAGCGTTGTAGGCAGGCAATTTGTATGCCAATTATTTGTTTCGATAGCACAAAACAATCAGATTTCGAAAAAGTTCAAGAGATGAATAGAGAAACAACAGAATACGCGCTTAAGCAAGGGTGGTTGAATTATCGTCCAGATCCATACATCCACGCACCTCTCACTTATTCTCAAGCAGGAATGTATTGGAAATATTTGAGAACGATGAAGAAGATTTTTGATCCTAATATGATAATGCATCCTGGGAGGCTTGCTCTTCCATAACTGAGTAAGGAGGTAAAAAAAAATGGCTAAAACTGGAATGGAAAGATTAAAAGAATTGGAGAAGGAAATATATAAGTGTATCCACTGTAAAGCGTGTAGGTTTGCTTATTCGGGGGAGCCTAGTAGAGAAGGAATAGGGGAGTTCACTGGAAAACAAGGTACGGTTCTTTACGAAGGTATGGTTGACGCGTGTCCCGCGGGAATAGAATACGGTTGGGAAGCGTTTTGGAATGCAGGAAAAATGTGGATTGCTCGTTCAATTTTAAGTGGAGATTTGGAATTTTCAGAAGAAGTAAGAGATGTCCTAATGCCTTGCATTACTTGTGGACAATGTTCTTCCCAATGTGAGAATAAAATACCCACAGTAGACATAATTGAATCCTTACGAGCAGCGTGTGTTGAAGCTGGCATTCCTATGATCGAAAAACATCAGTTAGTTGATAAGTTAGTCAAGCAATTGAATAATCCTTACGGTGGAAAAGCAGAAGAACGATTAAAATGGGCAGAAGAAGCTGGCTTAGGGAAGTATATTAACAATAAAAGCGCTAAAATTGGATATTATGTAGGTTGTACGGCTAGTTATCGACAAGTAGAAGTTGCAATCGCGACTGCAAAAATTTTCGAGCAGCTAGGCGTAGACTTCACATTAATCGAAGACGAAGTATGCTGCGGTAGCCCTTTCTTTAGGGTTGGCGCTGTTAATACTGCTCAAGAGCTAATGAATAAAAATCTAGAAAGTTTCAAGAATATGGAACAAGTTTTATTTTCTTGCGCTGGCTGTTATCGGACTTTTACGGTTGATTACCCAAAATGGATGACGAATGGAGATAAACTTCCATTTAAAACGATGCATGCGTTCGAATATGTTTCTAATTTGATCAAGGAAGAAAAGATTAAGTTCAAGCCGAACAAGGAACTTAAGGGGAAAGTCGTCACCTATCACGATCCTTGTCACACTGGAAGACATTTTGCACATGAGATGGAGCAATCCATGATCAAGGATTCAAAGAATTTAATGATGGACATGCGCAATATTAATAAAATGATCGAAGAGTGGTTCGACATTCCGCGAGTAATCTTGCGTAAACTGGAAGAGGATGTTGGAATTAAATTTATCGAAATGTATCGAATAAAAAATAATTCGATGTGTTGTGGTGCTGGCGGTGGAGTTAGAGCGGGTTATCCTGATTTCTCATTAAGAACAGCAAGTCTGCGTTGCGACGAAGCTAATGCCGTAGGAGCAGATATTTTGACAACTGAATGCCCATTTTGCTGGAGAAATTTAACAGATGCGAACGATCTCTACAATCATGGTATGCAGGTAATGGGCCTTCTTGAAATGGTATCCAACTACAATTTATTAGATACTTCAAATTTAAAATAAGTGAGGAGTAATACTCCTTTTTTTTATCTTTTTTATAATTTAATACTTTTTACACATACTTTTAATAGCTTTTAAATTCAATAATTAGAGAGCATTTCTAAAAAGGCTTCCATACGTGTTACAATTTGTCCTTTTGCGTAATTTCTTTCATCTACACAATCTACATCTAGATGGATAAGCGGAATCCCTATTTTTTGAAGAGCGTCCTTAAATAATACTCTAGCACCAGCAGATTGACGACATCCCCAATGGGCAGGATTTATCGCACCATCTATTTTAAAGTTTTGTGCTAATTGCGTAATTACTTTAAGTCGTCTATCAACAGGGCCAACAAGAGGGTGAGTCATTATTCGATTAGCAAGGCTTCTTAGAGGGTCATTTTCGTCCATGGGTTCCCACCAAATATGGTTAAGTTCGTCAATTACAATTTTAGCGCCATAATTTTCTTCCAGAATGTTCAAAAGATCTGTTTTAAACTGGATTCTGTTTTGAATCCACATTAATCGGTATTTTTCTTCTGGTATATCACTTATGTTATTATCAATTCTAAATTTGAATTCGTCTCGGTATAATTTTGCAACTTCAACGCTTTCTTCTGTTCCTAGTAGCAATACAATCATAATGAAATTTTTTAAATCGTTTGAATTTGCGGGACTTGGGATATTTTTACACAGATCATTTGCTTCAATCAGGTATTCCCTTGCTTGATTATTGTATCTAATTGATTTCTTAAGTTTATCGAAATCTAATTTTCGACCTGTTTCATTTTCAACATATTCTATCATCTGTTCGAACTGTTCAGTTAAGTAATCGACGGATTTTGGAGTCACTTCAATTGGTATGTTTAATATAAAAACTTCTTTGTTGAATATTTCTCCTATGCGTTTTAACGCTTTAACCCCGCCATTACAGGGGATGCTTGCCCCAATGAGCACATCTGGTTTTGGTAGGAGTCCATCCAAGGCAGCACCTATTATTGTTCTATGGTAGGAGCAACTATCAGTAGAAAATCCTTTACTCTCGGATAGATCAAGATACTTACTAGACATTCCAGTTCCCGCAAGCATCGCTCCAAAAAATTCGACAAACATGCCGGAAACGCTCATTGAAGTGAGAATTTCGTAAGGAACGAAAACAGTTGTCCAACCAATTGACCAATTGTCGTTAAATATCCGCGTTCCAATTCTTGCTATTTCGTAAACAAATTTTCTGCGAGCAGTCGTCTTCGATTCAAGTTTGGCTTTTAGACTTGTTTCCAATTGATTAAAATATTTCTTTAACATGTCTTGAGTTGCTATTTTTTTTCACCTTTTTCATTTAACTTTTTATTATTTCTGAAAATGCTTCAATTCTGGTTCTAATCTGATTAATATTACCTAAACCCCCATCGCTTTCGATGAATAACACATTTAGACCCTTCTCAGTCAACATCGTTTTCAAAGCGGGAACATCGTATAAATAAGTATCGCAGAATTTTAATGAATGGTGAATTATTCCATTAACCTTAAATTTTTCTGCTGTTTTGTAAATCTGTTCAGCTCTCTCTTTAATTTTCATCATTCGAGCACATGGAGTTCTATTTAAATAAGCCTCACTTAGGGAAGCTAATACATCTTGAGAATCTTCTATAACAAGATCGAAAAATTTGCTGCCAGTACAAAGATCTTCGTATACCACATTTAATCCAATCTCTTCTATAAATGAGATAAAATCTATTTCGTGTAAAGGACTTCCAGATAAGAGTATTCTAGGGTTATTATTTATAGCTCCTTTTGAAGTTTGCATTTTTATATTTTCTAAAACGCCCAGGGTTTTATCGTTCCAGGTTTTTGGTTCTGATTTAAAGAAATTGGAAGTAAGATTCATTAAATCTGTTCCTGATATTGAGGGTGGATTTTCTGTTCTTAAAGAATTTAATTGGTTGTATATTAAACGGGATTCGTTAAAGACTTTAATAGCACCCTTTATATCCTTATCACTGATAGTAATAGATACGTGTTTTTCCAACGCAATTTTAAGCTTATTAAACTCCTCTTTCAGATAATTTGCTCCAATAGATAACTCTCCCATGGGAATATCTAAAATATGTACAAATTTCGTTGGAACATACCTCTTCCATACATCGTGAAGGCGCCGCATAGCATCGCAAGAATTAACGAAGACAACCCCCTCAAGAAAATCATAACCTCCATCAATTGCTACATCAATCGTCGATTTTACAAATTGACAAAAGTTAGGGTGAATATAAGAATCAGCGTTTTGTGGTGGTTCAGAATGACCAATGATGCGATATGGAAGGAAATCCCCCGCGTAGATTAGTTCTAACGGAGTATAACTACACATCCACCCTATATGCTTCTTTTCAGTTGCGATAATAAATTCAAACTCCTTGAGACTTATTTTGAGTTAAACTCCAAATCATTATCATAAATGTATCTAAAATTTTAAATTTTCATCTCTATTGAGAAATTTTTTGACTGAAAAGAATACCAATAGTAAAAAAATAAATTCTAAAATTTTTATTATTATAGAAAAGAAACTTGGGGTTTCATTTAGTTGACAAATATAGAAAACAAGACTGCATATCCGTACATAACGGAATTCAAAAAAGAGCCATTTAAATCTTTTTTAACGACGAATAGAAAGGAAATTGGGAATTTTTATCTGAGCAATTACGAGAAAGTTTTGGAGTTATATCAATACTATAATGAGAGCTTATTAAATGAAACTTCTTTAAATCTAGAGAATATTTATTGGTTTCTTTTGCTTAGAAAGTATATCAAGCAAAAAGTGGATGTCTTCCGTGAGGATTTTTTAAATTTTATAAAAGGTTGCGAAGTTGAGATTATCGAAAAAGATCATTTAGGATTTAAATCATCTCCAAATACTTTAAAAAAACCGGACATTTGGTCTATGTACTACGCATTGGCCAGTTTAGAGTTATTAGGTATTTTAAACGAGTATCTTTCCTCTAAGGGACAGGATGTAATAGTTCGGAAGATAAAAAATTTCATATATCACCATAAAAGAAATAATGGATTCCTACACTGCCATGATAAAAGTTGTGAGGAATGTAATAATGGTCCTGTCGCAAAAACTTTTTATTATGTAACAGAAAGTCTTCTACTTATCGGCATAGATGTAAGAGTATTCAAGGAGCAATTTCGTTCGTATTTAAAAGAGAGGAAAAAGGATTCCTCGATATTGTACAAGCTTTTAAGCCTTAAATTCTTTGATTTAGATTCAGAAGTAAGGGATAAAGAAATACAATTTCTCTACCAATTTCAAAAAGAGAACGGTGGTTTTAGTTTTATTTACGAAGATGTAGATGTTGATACAACATTTTGGGTTGTAAATATTCTTCACATTTATTCTTGGTTAATTGATTATAATCCTGCAAGGATTTATTCCTTTATCACAGAAAAACTAGATTATATTTTTAGAGAAATTACAAGCTGGAATCTAAAAATTCAAAGAGAAGTAACTCAGTTAGTCATATTATTATCTATAATTTGGAATAGATTTATTGAAGAAATCGAAAGGGTCATTTTTAAACATTTAGAGACTAAAAGTTTCATCGACTTAAACCAAATTAAAAATACATTTGGATTAAGCCATGGCTTGGAAGAAATAGTATTATATATCAATTTGAATTACACATTTACATTAAAAAAGGTTGATAATACATTAGAATTTAACCAATATATTCAGAATTTGAGTCAAGGTAAAAAAGTAATCATTCAAGAAATTTATGAACAATTAAACGATAATAGCGTAATATCACTCTCTGATATTTTCAAGAAATATAGAGGTTCCTATATTAATGAGCCTTTAAGATTAAAAGAAGATATTTTTCCGATAATTCATGATTTAATAAGTAATCATTTTTTTGAAGGTGAAATTCGAGCTAAAAAAGCATATTTATTCAAAACTAAATACTATCTTTGTTTGGATTACTTATTCAAAAATATTCTTATTGTCGATAATGAAATTAATGTTGAAAGGTTATACGAAGAAAAGTCAAAAATCAAGGAAATTAGAAACGATATTTACAATATGACATTAAAACTTAAAAACACCGTTCCGCATATTAGAGAAGAGATTGAATCGTATCTTTTAATAGACGAAGTTGATTTCGCTAAAGAGAGATTAAAG
Organism: Promethearchaeota archaeon; assembly: GCA_013375495.1. The sequence continues at coordinate 95,287 of JABXKC010000006.1, read as the reverse complement.
TACATTTTGCGGGATTCTTTAATGGAAGCTGATTTCTTAAACGAAAATATCGAATCCTCTTTCAATCAAGAATTAATTTATATTAATCTTCAAGCAACCCTTGGAGCGGAAATTTCTCAATGGAGCAAATCTTATTCTCTATTACAGAATGAATTGAATGAATTAAATAGTTATCTTCAAGAAAGAATCCAAGAAAAAGAAAGTTTAAAAAAGTTTAATATTATTTTAGATGAACTGGATACTCGAATTTACGATATTCAAGATCAGATAAATCGCGAAGTAGATTCTTTTAAAAACTACATTGTGGAAGTTCTGGACAAAGGATACAATCATGAAAAGTTTGACCTTATTATCCAAGCGTTTAATAGAATATCTCAGAGTGTTAGTAAATACGACGGCGTTATTTATAAGTATTCGCATCAGGTTACGTCAAAAGAGAAGAAAATAGCAAAAAATCATAAGAAAGTGATTAATAAATGGATCGAATTCAAGGAAAATTTTGATTCGATATTTGCGGATTATACTAACGGGTTTCAATTTTTTAATGAATTAAACAACAATATCGGAAATGTCAAAGATAACATTCAGAATGGAATTTTAACAATAAAAGAAAATGCGAAAAATCAAGTAGCTAATAATCAATATCAAGACGCTTTTAAAACTATTAAAATGGACTCGGATATACTACTAAAACAGAAAACTGATGAAATTCATAAATTAAAACAAATAGTAAAGAAAAATACTAGCTTTAAGCAGAAGCTTTTTCCTCTCTATAAGTACCTCAACGAAAAACTCGATAGTCTCGAAGAAAATATTATTGATCTTATAGCTGACCAAGAACAAATTCTGAAGGAAAAAGTCATAGAAGAGAGAAAACGAGCTAAAGTAGAAGATTTTGATAATTTTGTTTCAAACACAATTCAAATTTTCAAAGATAGATTAGAAAAATACAAATTCAGTATCGATCAAAACAGAGTAAACAAAATTCCTGATGTTATAAGTGGTTTCGATACAATTAATATAGAATTTAATAACAATTACAAAAAATTTTCTAAGAAATTGATTACTTTAGATGAGATTGTCGATAATCCTGACGAAAGTTCTATTAAAGTAATTCAATGGGAGAAATTTAATGAATTTTTAAACAATGAGATAAACAAGTTAAAGGACGAATATGTAAACAAAATCATTTCTAACGAAATTTATCTTATGAGTGAGGAAGAAAATACGGATAAAATTGATATTAAGAAGCTTGCTGATAAATTAAAACTCAAGTGTAAGACAATAATTCCAAGAATTAAGGACATGATAGAAGTTTCCAAATTACAAGGGGATTTACTCGAGGATAAAAAAGAACTTATTGTGCATTCTGAAGCTTACCACAAAAATAAGGAATTAAAAAATTTTACGGAAAATAGAATTTTAAAACAAACTCAAGATACTATTGGACAATTATTGGCGCTTTACGATTCCTGTATAAAAAATAAAACACTTGGGGTTAATTTATTAGAAATTCAGAATAGAATTAATGATATGAGTGATTTAAAGGGATCAGTAAATAATAAATATAATGTAAAGATTAAAGAGTTAAATGTAGACGAAAAAAGAATAGAAAACATAGAATTGAGCAATAATATTAGCGCTATTGTTAACAACAACGAATTAGCACTAGAAAAAATCAAAGAAAATTTAGAATTATTTAAAGATTTAGAATCTTTCATGGTTAACGAGTATAATGCTTTGAAAATAGATTTAGAAAACATTTTTACTAAGGTTACTGAAGATATTGAGAAGGTCGAGCTTTACGGGAAGATGAAAGAAATTCTCGACAGTAAAAAAGAGAAAGTTGAATTAAAGTTAAAGCAAGTAGATGATAAAATCGAAGAGAAGTTGAAAATTGTAATCAATAAAACTTTCGAATCACGAAAATTTGAAACAGAAGCAAGAGAATTTTATTTCGAGAAGAAAAATGAAATCAAAAAACTAGTGCGAGAAAGAGTGGGAAAAATTGAAGAGACCATAAATACATTAAAACTTGAAACAGATCGAGGAGAATTATTGTCTATAATTAACAAAAATAATATTCATCTCAGTCAATTATTAGGTACGCTTCAAGCACGAGTCGAGGATTATATTGAAACTGAACAATTTAAAAGAGCTTATCTACGAGTAAATAAAAAACATAAGTATATCGAGCAAGAAATTAGAAATTCAAATAAAAGAATTTATGATATTTATAAGACATTTAACAGAAACTCTAATGATTTTGAAACCAAAAATAAGCATATAATCAACGATTTTGACCGGTTCATCAAAGAATTTAACGAGATATTAAGGGAAAAAGTTAAAACCTTAGAAGAATTAATCGTTAAATCATACGTAGAAATGGCGGTAAAAGCTGTAGCAAATGAATTCCTCACTCTAAGTTTTCTACAAAATGAATTGAAAATGAAAAAACAACTGATTCAGAAGCATCTTATCTCTCTTATTAGTGCGGGTAAGTTAAGTGGTAAATACGATCCTCAGATTGGGTTATACTATGAAAATTCGGAGGTATTGAAATCGCTTGACGAGAATGAATTAGAAGTAATTAAAAAAATGAATTTTCGAGTGTACATGTTTATGAGGCGCTTAAGAAACCTTACCAACCAATATGGGTCAATCATTGCCTTCTTTGCCTCAATTATTACAATTTCTTATTATTTATTCAGAATTAGCGGAGAAAATCCATTAACAATCATGATTCCAATCTTTTTAACATTAGTGGTACTCGCATTCCTTCTTTTCAAGAAGAAAAAAGACGAAAAGATTTGATTATATCGTAATATTTGAACTCAGTCGTAACCCATTACAAAGTGTACCTCATCTGCAACCCTCTTAAGATAACCTAAACGGCAAGCTTGGTTAAAATGGGTATAATATTTTTTTTCAATTATCTCTTCCTCTTGAGCTAATTCTTTAAATTCTGAAAGAGGCATTTTTCCGTTTTCGCTATAAGTTTCAGCAATTTTAATTAGCGTTTTTACATTTTTATTTAAATATATTTTTCTTTCTGTCATTTTCTTATTTCTCTCTTTTTGGTTTCCTTTTAATTTTAATATTGACCTTTTTAAATTCGCTTCGTCCAATCTTATAACATCAGAATAAAATGTTACTCCAGAATCTTTGAATGATTGAAACTCTTTACTCTGGACAAAATTATCCAGTTCAGAGATTATTTCCTCAATTGAACGATCTGCAAGCAGTTCCTTTTCTTTCTCACGCCTTTCACGGTAGTTTTTAATTAAATCCAATTCTGAAACTACCGTTGGTTCTTTTTTAAAACAAATTTCTTCTCGATTTGTGATTTCCCATAAATCTAATTCTTTTGAATGGGATAGTACCCAATTCATTGCCGTCTCTTTTTTATCGGCCGCTCTATAAAAAGGAACATCAATAGAACCTCGGGCTACTAGTAAGTAACATCTACCTGGACCGTGTCTCCCAGTTCTACCTCTTCGCTGAATCAATCTAATCTCGGAAGGTACGGGCTCATAGAAAATAATTGCGTCAACATTAGGAATGTCAAGTCCTTCTTCTGCTACACTGGTGGCAATTAGGACGTCTATAGCCCCTTCTTTAAACTCTTTTATTATTTCTCCCTGTTTAATCTGTGAAAATCCTAAATCATTCACTTTAGTTGATTGACCTATAAATTTTTCCACATTAAGTTGATTTCCAAAATGATTTTTAAGTTTCTCTTTTAAAAATTCTGCCATCTCTCGATATTGAGTAAAGACTATTATTTTAGTATTAAGATAATTCTCTAATTCATCTGTAACGATCGAAAATAACTTATCAATTTTAGGATGAGTATAATCATCTATTTCACTCTGTAGAACGTTATTCTTGATAAATTTATAGTGTTCTGAGTTAGTAATTCTTTTAGCAGAAAGGATATCTTGTTCAGTTTTCCATTCTAATTTTTCTAAAAATGTTAAAAATAAGGTGATATTTTGAGATTCTAGCAAATCCTTCCCGTGAAGTAAGGAAATGAAACTTGAACAATAGGAAAAAATTGATTGGATATTAAGCGCGTTTTCTCTTACTATGTCAATAATTCTTGGGGATTTAAAATAAAGGGTATTTTTATACTCTTCTTCTGATAATTCGGGTAGATAGCCAGAGTCATACTTAAGAGAGAGAGTTAAATCGTGAGATATTCCCAAGAAATCTGACTTAGAATAATATCGCTTGCTCGGAGAAATTAATTTTTTCTCGATAAAAAATCGAAGAAATTTTTCGAATAAATTATACCAAATTGCACTTAATTCAATAACTTTGATAGGTAAATCAACAAATTCTAAATATGTGTCAATATCGTAAATGTATTGTTTGACATCGTTGTCTTCGTAGGTTTTGAATATGACATTCTCGATGAATAACTTATTGCACAATTGCTGTATGTGAATGGAACTCTTTCCTGGAGAGGCAGTTAATCCTAGAATGAGAGGATCCTGGCATGTATTAAGGTATTCGGTTGAAATAAAACAATATGCATAATTTCCTCTTGTCCTATGTGCTTCGTCGAAAATAATTAGAGATACATGCTTTAAATCATATCGACCTCTTTCTAAATCGTTTTTAATCACTTGAGGTGTAGAAACGATAATTTTGGAGCTTGTAAAACTTATTATTCTCTTCTCGGGGGAAATTTTACCTGTAAAGAAAGTTATTGCATCTGAGTTTATATTTAAGAATTCTTCACAGGACGCTTTATGTTGAGAAACTAAAGGCCGAGTAGGAGCAAGAATAATGATCTTAGATTCTGGATATTTTTCCAGAGTTTTACCTATAAGTAAAACCCCTATAATTGTTTTTCCCAAACCAGTTGGTAAAACTATTAAAGAATTTCTTCCTTTACACTTGTTAATAATATTATTTTGGTACTGTCGAAAGTAAACTCTGTTTTTTTTCAAGAATGGTTCATTAAAATATCCAGAAACTTCATCTTGCATGTTATAGATTAATTGAAATGGTGAGTTTTTAATTCAGAGAGGGTTAAGATTTTTTTAATCAAGAATTAACTATAGCATCTAGAAACACAAGTTTAATTTTTATAATAAATTGGTTTTTATTGGTATTTATCCTTTAATATATAATTTACTAGGAGTTTAATGCTATATTGATCAAACAAATACTATGTAGAATCAACAAGTTTAAATATGATTACAACTTCAAATTATTGACTAACTGAATTTTAGCTTAACCTCCTCTTCCAAGTTAGTATGTATCAAGTATGGTTCACTTTCAAACCGGTTAAGTTTACCCATTGGGAAAAAAAAATGTGTGATTCATTATGAAGATATTATATATAAATCCTGCACGCTTGCAATCCGGAATGGATGCTATTATCACGGGTGCTCCTCTAAGCTTGATTTCGATAGCTGCCATGGTCCCCGAACACGACGCAAAATTGTTTGATTTCAAAATTGATAAATATCGCGAAAAAAAATTTCGCAGCGAATTGAATCGATATGATGCAGTTGCTATTACAAGCATGACGCCTCAGGTTTATTCTGCTTTAGAAGTCGCAAAAATGGCAAAGGAGCAAGGATGTACCACTATTTTAGGAGGCTACCATCCTACTTTAGTACCAGAATTTGTAGCTAAGCGCGATTATGTAGATTTTACAGTTCGTGGTGAAGGAGAACATACATTTAAAGAGGTTATTGATTATATTGATGACAACAAAAATAATGTTTCAATCAAACAAATCGATGGAATCTCTTATAGAGATAAAGATGGTAAGGTTATTCATAATAATGAAAGGCTATTAGAACACAATTTAGATAACTTTCCAATGCCTAGAAGGGATTTGTTAAAAGGGAAACTTTATACTTATTTAGGCACAACTACTCGTCAAGTAGAGACTTCCCGAGGTTGTCCACACAATTGTAAGTTTTGCTGTATTATAAAAATGTGGAGAAATTCAAGCGGTGGCACTACATACAGAACTAAATCAATTTCACGAATTATGCGCGAAGTATATGATGTGAATAAACGAGAAAAGCCAGATTTCATTTTTTTCTGTGAGGATAATTTCACTATCAACGTAAAGCGGACCAATAAAATATTAGACACCATTATAAAATCGGGAATTCATACTAAAATGCACTTTTCCTGCCAATCACGCGTTGATACTCTTTATAGAAATCCAGATTTAATTGAAAAACTCTATAAAGCCAATTTCAGACAAGTTTTTTTAGGAATTGAATCAGTCCATCAACAAAGTTTAGACGCAATGAATAAAAAAAATACTACGCCTGCCATGGTTAAACAAGTAGTTAAAAGTTTACGAGATAAAGGCATATCTATCTTTGGAGGAGTTATAATTGGATTCCCAGGTGAAACAAAACGTATGGTTCGACAAAATATCCAGAATACAATCGAACTCGACTTAGATTGCGTTCAGTTTACGCCAATTACAGCATTCCCTGGAACGGATTTCTACGATGAAATGAAAGAGTTAGGAAGGATAACGACGAATAATTATAAATTTTACGACCTATTCCATCCTATGATGGGAACCCCAGAATTGACTTCAAAAGAGATGTATCGCCTTGTAGCCGAAGCCTATGCCGCTTTTTATCTAAAAGGATGGCTAATAAGAAGAGCAAAAGAATATTTGAACCCTTTTGGTAAATTTAATTGGATGCTTTCGTGTTTAGGACGGCTAGTAAAACAAGGTGTTTTAGGAGGACTTTCAATGTTTTATAGCCAGGGAATTACTACAAAAGTTATTTCTGACGAGTTAAAAAATAAAGATGATTTGATGAAAGACATAAATGTATCCGTTCAGGAATCTGCTTCTGAAAAAACGCGAAATGACTCGGAAGCTAAACCTCTAAAGTCTGCAAACATTAACGAAATAAGTGAGCAAGCCTAAACCTTAAGATTTATTATATTAACCTACTTTCAATAGAAAATGATGTTTTCTTAATCTTTTACATGAAAGTAAGAATGTTAAAGTATATTGAATAAGTTAACATTTTAACCAGTGTATTATTTTCATTCTCAAAAAAATTAAAAATATCAGTGATCATTCTGAAAATTGCTTTTATTGGAGCAGGCTCGATAGTATTTGGTGAGAATATTCTTACTGACATATTAACCTTCCCTTCAATACAAAAAGACACAGTAATTTGTCTTGAAGATATTGATGAACATCGCTTAGATTTGATGTATAACCTAATGAACAGATATAAAGAGATGAATCCCAAGGAATTGGAAGGTGTTTCATTTGAAAAAACAACGGATATGAAAAAGGCAATATCTGACGCAAAGTATATTATTAGTGCGATTCATGTTGGAGGTTTAGACGCGTTTCAAGTTGATGTAGAGATTCCGTTTAAGTATGGGGTCTCACAATGCATAGGAGATTCGTTAGGACCGGGAGGTGTATTTCGGTTTTTACGTAATGCTCCTGTGTTAAAGCAAATAGTGGAATTAATAAAAGAAGTAGGTTTCAACTACGAAAATAAGGAAGGAAGACCTCTTTTTCTTAACTACACAAATCCTATGGTAATGAATACATGGTATTGCAATTTAATTAATCCTGATTCAACCCTTGGACTCTGTCATGGAGTTCAAGGAACTAGTATGGCGTTAAGGAATTGGATTGGAGTTAAGCCGGAAAATTATAGCTTTCTGTGCGCAGGAATTAACCACATGGCATGGTTCCTTGAATTGTGGTATCGAGAATCAAACTCTTCAGACTTTCCATGGAAGAATGCTTACCCTCTTTTATATGAAAATCATAAAGCTAATCCAAACATCATTGGGGGAGATCTTCTTCGATGGGACATGATGGAAGCAACTGGATATTTTATGACAGAAACTTCGGGACACCTTAGCGATTATCTTTCCTATTATCGTAAAAGAAAGGATTTAATAGAAAAATATAGTGGAAAAAAATCGGGTCACGATAGCCTATTACAAGCAGAAGATTACCGTATGCAGGTAAAGAACGCAGGGAGGATGGAACGACGATTTGAGCGAAGATTATCAGGTAAAAAGCTAAGTCTAAGACAAGCTCCCTCCTATGAATATGGTTCTCATATAATTAATGCAATCGAAACTGATGTCCCATTTAGATTTAATGGTAATGTTATGAATAAAAACGGATCATTAATTACGAACTTACCGAAAGATTGTTGCGTTGAAGTCCCAGTGTTCGCAGATTATCATGGTCTACACCCTCAAGGAGGAATTACACTTCCCACAGTATGCCAAGCTTTATGTATATCGAATATAATGGTTCAGAAAGCAGCAGTGGAGGGGCAATTAATGCAGGATAAAGAAAAAATCTATCATTCAGTATTGTTAGATCCTAATACAGCCAGCGTATGCTCACCTAAAGAAATTCGAGATATGGTAGAAGAAATGTTCGAAGCGGAGAAACGATGGCTTCCTCAGTTTGAGGGATTATAATTCATCTTCAAGATTAATACAAAAAAAAAGTTGTCTTCAACCAATAAATTATAATCAAAATCAGAATTTAGTTTAAATTTAGTAAAACAAATTTTTATATTTCCACAAGCTCATATCATAAATGGGTTGTTTTAACACTATATATCTTTTTTTCTGGGGTAAATCTTTTTCCGTAAAAGATTTATCTCAGTTTTTAAACTCTATTGGATAATTACGCTTCTACCTATAAAATTTAATAAGTAAAAAAAGAAAAAGAAGATTTTTATTTTTTAGTTAAATATAACTTGCTATTACTTAGAAGTACTTAATAGCTAGTAAGATGTCGTCCCGAGTGACTTTCTTTCTTTTACCATGTTTGGTTAAAGTCAATGCAGATTTTGTGATTTTTACTGCGGAAGCGCTCATCCAATCAACTAATTCGTCCACTGCGTCTCGAGCAACGATAATTGCACCGTTGTGTTTCATGAGTCGCCTAATTGGGGACCAGGAAATATATTCAGCCATTTTTTATTCCTCCACTTTATGGTTTATTTACTAATATTTTTATTAAAATTTATTATAATTTAAGAGTTAGTTATATATGATATCATCTTCTACTTATTTAAAGATTTTGATTCATGCTTAATTTTCGAAAGAATAAAAACAAAAAAATTAAACGACAAAAATCAAATCGTACTAATCGATTCATTTCGTGCAACATAAATTTCTTTTACCAATTTTTTAATCCCATCAAAATTTGAAGATTAATACTCTAATATACTTATAGGATCTAACGATAATAAGTGATCAGCAAAATTTTAAGAAGAATTTAAAAAATTATTCAAATTGTGAAACGCTAATATGGGAAGTTTTTGGTCATATGAAACTTAAAAAAGATAAATCTATTTTGAATAACACCTGTTGAAAAGAAGAGTTGATTACAATCTTAGTTAGATTTATTAATTCCAAATGATCTGTTCATAATTACACTTATTACATTCGATAGATTTACCTCTTCCTGGAAAGTAAGGTAATGTATTACCACAATATTTGCATTCTAATGGGTAAACTTGATCTATTGAAGATATATGCCCAAGTAGTATCATTTCGCGCGTAAAGACATTAACAAAATTGGTTAAGATAGAAATGAGGAGGTGAGGATTTGCCGAGGCTGCTAACCACTCTATTTTACCAGCCACAATCTGCCCAATTACCAAGATATCATTTCCTGACACAAGATCTGTGCCACAAAACCAACTAATTTTGTTATTTTGATTTTTGAGAATTAATTGGAAATTACTTAATTGGATAGTCCTTACGATCTGCTCAAAGAAGTAATTTTCGTCAAATACCCCGTCAATGTCAATCCCGATACTTTTATTTGCTTTTTTTATCCACGGTTTTTCTAAAAATCGTTTAATTTCGGATTGAGGTATTATTTTTCTTTCAATACTAAATGGATTCAATTCAACCTTAATAGAATCAGTATCGATTGCCCTAATATAATCTGCGTTGTTAACAAAAGTGATAAAAGATCTGATATTGCCGTTCTTTTCTAGAAATAACGGGCAGAGATACAAATTTATTTGTTTCTGGGAATTACCATTTAAAAGTTCAAATTCCATTTTAACTTGTTTCTCTTCAGTAATTCCATTATCACTTTCATTTTCAGTTTTAAGAGACTCTATTGTTACCGTTGGGGGTGTGCTTCTACAAAGCCTGAAAAATACTGGAATATTGATTCTAATTTTAAGTTCTGTTATCGGATCAGCACTTTGGTTTTTTATTAACAAAGAATAAAGATAATTTCCTCCAAAAGGGACAATTTCATAGACCATATTTATTTTATCTTCTTGATCGACATATTGTAGAGGTTCAGCTTCGTATTTAACAGAGTCTTTCGCTGATAGTTCTCTGAATAAAATTAATTCATGAGTATCCTCTGAGTTTTGATCGATCTTTTTATCAGTCATGAAATTATTTTTCGCCGGTTTTTCTGTGAATTGAAAATAATCGATTATATAGAAGAAATATAACTATTTTAATTTATAATTTTTTTTGAACTATTGTTTTTTTTATTGATGGCTTCCTAAGATCTATCAATATTATGAAAGAACTGAGCGAATTAGAACCATTATTTGAAAGTCGTACTATTAAACCTACATTCGAATATGTTCACGTTTTATTATCATTATATATATTTGGAGAAAATTCAGAAGGTATTGGAAGATATCGCCTTAGGGAAGAATTACAAATTGGTTCGGGGACAGCAAAATCCTTATTTAAAAAACTAAAAAATGTCAGTAAATTTATCATGGTTCCAAGCGAAGGAAAAGGAAGTATTAGTGAAATACAGAGAAAGGGACATATATTAACCGAAAAAGGTCATAATTTTCTAACAAAAATTAAAAAAAAGATTCCTATATTAGAGAAAGCAAGTTTGAAGTTTTTGAGAGAGATTATAATTGAACCTGAAAATAAAAATCCTTATTTCTGTTTAGTAAAGAACGCTGTTAAAACTATAATTGATGGAATAGAGCAAAGAGATGCTGCTATAAAGATTAATGGTTCTGGAGCCACGTGTCTTATTTATAACGGGAGAGATCTATATTTTCCAACAAAATTTAATAATATAAATGAGAGAGAAAAAATAAATCAAAACACATTAAATTATTTTAAAACTAAGATTGAAGATGCTAATGTGAAATTTGAACCTAATGATGTAATTATTATAGGTTCTGGAGATAATCCGCAAAAGTCACGATTGGCTACCCTAAATGCGGCTTTGACTTTATTTTGATTTTAAATATAAGATATAAAATGAGATTTGAAAGAGATATAGCTTTTGTAATAGGCAGGGATTTAATTAGTAACATTAATAAATGTATTGAGAAAGCTTACCCAAACGAAGCCTGTGGTTTTTTATTTGGGGATATTCAAGAAATTAATAATAAAGGTAATTTTAAATATATATATTATAGTGAATTTTTCCAGTGCATTGAATCTAGCACGACAAGTCCGGCATCATTTCTAATAGATAATGATAAACAAATATTGGAGCTATCAAACCTTACATTAGATAAAAAAGATTTAAAACTATTAGCAATTTTTCATTCTCATCCAACGGGAGCAAGCCCTAGTAGTATTGATAAGAAATGTATGAAATATTATCATAATTGTGGTATAATGAAGTTTACTCATTTAGTTTGGATAATAGTAGATTCCAGAAACAAGGATATTAATGGATTTATTTATTTGGATAATAAACTTACTCAGATAATAATAGAAGTAATTGAAGATTAAAAATGTTTGGTGCTTCTATGTTGGATATACTTTGCCTAAATTCGTAAAGAATGTGTTTATCAAAGAATGAGAATAATTTATCTATCTTTTTTTTTTTTTAAAATCTAAAAACTAGAAAAAGGGAAACAATGTGAGTAAATTTGGGGTCACATCCATATTTAATCTCGTCATAAAAATTTATTGAACTTGATTATATCCAGTCTTATCGATGGTGCAAATTTGAATATCAAATCCTGAAGCAGCGTCTCTTTCTCGAGAACTTGATATTGCTGTTTTTATTAAGTTGATTCCTGCAGCTTTAGTCATATTTGGTTTCCAATCTGCTTCTAAAACTCCAATAGAAAATGGAGAACCAGAGCCAAAAGAAATAAAGTTCTCTTCTTCATATAAAGTTCCTAGCAAATCAACACCACAAAGGATTCCACTTTTCTTTTTTAGGGAATATCCCCCAACAATCATCATACATAGAAAATACGATCTTCCGCTAAATAGAATATTTCTAGTTATACTGGCGATATATTGAGGATCTGGCACTTTTTCCCCTTCTACTTGCTTCAAATTCGAGAGAGCTTTAAGTTGATTAACGACATATTGACAATCTGCTACTCCTCCAGAGATGGTTGCACAAGTATAATCGTTAATTTGGAATAGCTTCTGAGCGGTCTTAGTAGCTACAGTGTATCCCGCTGTAGCTTGGGACTCAGTTCCAACTACAACACCATCTTTGACCATAATTCCTACTGTAGTCGTACTTGATCTAATTATTTTATTTAGTGTATCCTCGTCAATGTTAAGCTTATTGGGTTTATTTTCCATCATTCTCTTCAACAAATAATAATTATTCAGTAGTATATATTCGATAATTTAATAATTATACTTAATAAAATAATCTTTACTATTTCTATTTTTCTTTTAGAAATTATAAACTTCGATTCTAAACACAAAAATTTTAAAGAAATAGTATATTATCGTTTATATCATAGTCAACCAGACAAGTGTCTATATATCATGGCAAGAAGTCAAGCAAGGAGTAGAAGAAAATATACGGGGAAAAAGTACAAATATTTCCATAAAAAAAGGAAAAGAGCCTTAAATCGTCCCCCTATAGAAACTCAAATAGGGCAGGAAAAGAAAAAAAAACAGCGTACTTTAGGAGGAAATTCTAAACTTAAGTTGTTCTCATCGACTTTCATAAATGTAACAGATCTTACGACGAATAAGACTTCCAAGGTCAAGATATTAAAATTCGAAAGCAACTCTGCTTCTAAGGACTTTAATAGGCGTCATATTCTAACTAAGGGCGCTATTGTTGAAACTGAATTGGGAAAAGCAAAAATCTCAAGTCGTCCAGGACAACACGGGATTCTAAATGGAATTCTAATAAGTGAATAATTTCTACTTATTCTTGTATTTTAATGTTTTTTACATTCGCTTTCTTTCCTTCTATAATTTCAGTATCTTTACTTTGGCAATGTTGGCATTGAAACAATTGCAATCCTGTTAGATATGATTCGTCACTTAAGGTTACTGTCGAGATTTTATTACAGTCCCTACATTTTATCTTTCCCGGAGTTACTTCTATTACTAATTCCGCACCCTCTGCAATTGAACCACTTGTAGCCATTTCGAACGAACGCTTAAGAAGGTCAGGAACGATCAGGGTTAATTCACCAATTTCGAGATGAACTTCTGAAATCTTTTTAGCATTATATTTTATGGCTGTTGCCTCGGCAACTTTAAAAATATTATAAGCAAATGAAAACTCGTGCATATTATTTGGTTAAATCTTTGATTGTGACTTTTTAATTTCTTTAGCAACTTCTATTAAGACCCTATTTTTTTTCTTACCTTTCGCATCAATCGATACTCTACCAGGATCGTCCCACCATGTTCTAGGATACTTATAACCTTTTTCGAGATGAGCAGTATAACCCAATCTTTTTGCTGCATTTAAGATATCACTAGGAGTAATCTTATCTGCGGCAAATTTCTTTGGGATGCGCCTTCCATTTGATCTACTCCTTTTCGCATCAAAATATTGAGGCCAAAAAATAATAAACGGTTTTCTGGAGCGCATCTTTCAATCTATAGTTGAGTTAATTTAAGATAATAAGAATAAAAAACCTCTAAAGAATTTAAAAATTATTGGTTTTAAATATAGGATAATTAAAAATAAATATTTGCTAAGATTTTTATTTATAAAAATTGAAAAAGACCAACTATTTTCTTTAAACCTTGGAGAAACTTCCATTTATTAAAAGGGAGGGTGGTCTAGCTTGGTATGATACTGTAAAACTTATTGTTTTACAGCTTAAAACTTGGCTGGGGGCCAAGTGGCCGGGGGTTCGAATCCCTCCCCTCCCATCTTAAATTCTTGGAAATAATGATTTTAGATTTTTAGTCGTATTTTTTAATATAAAATATATTAATAGTGTAGTGTAAATAGGCTATAAATTTTTAAGGAGAAATAATCTATTTCTTATGTAAAAATCAATTAAAAATTAGTGAATAAAAATGAGTGAAGTTCAAGAAACCGATTTGATGATGCGACTAATAGCAATTGTTAGTGGAATTATAGTGCTAATCGAAGCAGTCCTAAAAATTATGAGTGCAGAAATTGCAGTTTGGGGATGGGGTTGGATAGGAGGTGCGCTTGCTGTTGTTTTAGCTATTCTTACAATACTTCTTGGAATCAGACCGATTAATTACACTCCCGTGTTTCTAGGGATTTTAGGGGTTGGGATCATATTTTTGGGAGTTTTAATTGGAGGTATTATAGTTATTGTAGCTACTATTCTTGGAGCAATTACCTAATTTTTTTTTCTTTTTTCTAATTTAGAAATTTACAATTTTCACTAAAAAAATCTACTTTTTATTTCTTAAAATTGTTGCGATCAGTATGATTTTGCAAGAGCGAGAATAAAGCCCCCAACTATTTCTGAAAAGTCGCCTACGCGAGATGTATCTATTATGTTATAATCAATTCCCATATAAATTGCACCATATGCTTTACCTCCGCCTAAATGAACTAAGGTACGATATACTAAATTTCCTGATATCCCATTAGGCGCTAAAATTAAATTGGATTTGTTCTTAATTGATTTTTCAATCAAAATCTCCGCATGGTCTATATCTAAATCTGGAATTTCTAACTTAAAAAAATTTACTAATTCTTTAGCTTCTTTTATACTTTTATCTGTGGTAACATTTCTCCCAATATCTCCAAGCCTACCCCCACTTAAAATACTAATTTTCGGTTCAATTTTTAAAACACTCAATTCCTTTAAAGCTTTCTGAATAAACACTCTTTTGCTACTTAGATTATTGCACTCGTCAATACCTACAGGACCAAAAAAAAATTGATGACCTGAATTTGTTTCTAATAAAGCTAAACGGTTTATTTCTGAGATATTTAAAATTATTTCAAGATTTTTCAAGAATTTACTTGAATTTAAATTTCCTCTGACAACACAAGATATAAGATTATCGTTTAAATAATTCAGTATCTCAGA
This sequence comes from Promethearchaeota archaeon, assembly GCA_013375495.1. Next base: position 80,021 of record JABXKC010000006.1, on the reverse strand, counting down.
AGTTGGATCATCTGAAGTGATTAAAACTATAGAGTTTTCTTTTTCTTTGTATGAGGGAGATTTAGCGATTTCTTCTATTTGATTTTTAGTTCCAAAGAAGAAAAAGGAGGACTTATTCGTTTTTAATACTTCCAAGGCAGCATTTAATATTTTGATGTTATGGATAGCCGAATCGCCTAATCCAATCCCAATTTTTGATATTACAACTTCAGCTTTCTTCCTAAAAGCATCCAAAATTGTCATATAGATTCTCAATTGATTTTATAAAATATTAAAAACTAAAAACGCGAGGATAACTGTTAAGGCGTTATAAACGCCATGAGTAATCATAACTGCTATTAAATTTTCTTTCCTCCAATAATATAACAAACCAAGTAAAAGAGAAATCGCGAAAAAGGGAAAGAAATTTAGGAGTAAGGCGATTACGAATGTTGTCAATGATTCGGGGTATAAGAATAGTGCTATTAAGTGAATAGAAGTAAATATTAATGCCGTAATTAAAAGCCCCCAGGTCTTACCTATGCTTCTGACTAATCCTTTTTGTAGAAAACCTCGAAATAAAACTTCCTCGGACGTACCTATAATCACTATCATTATTATTACTAACAAGATAATACTAAGAGTATCTGAAGCCGTTATAATTACATCTACTTCACTAGGAGTTCCAATTATGCCAGATACAATTTCGAAACCGAAAATAGCGGTTAACAACACTTCCATAACAAAAGATACGAAAAACACTAATAGAACACCTACAACTGCAAATCCTAATCCAATTAGAATTTCTTTAAAAAGCTGGATTTTATTAAATTTTTTTGTTGAAAATCCTAAAATACTTAATCTATTATTGAAATTTGGTCTTTCTAAATATTTACCAACATATAGAAGTGGAACAATAAATAAGATTAATTCTATAAAAGAACTTAATATTATAAAATACGGATTATCGATTATATTATATATTTCTTCTAAACTAAGTGAAAAAAGCAAAAAAATGATAATTCCCAAAGCACCGATAAAGTTCATTACAAAGTAAGCTATTGCAGTTATCCCTACAGAAGCGACACCTCCCCATAATTTTTTATCTTGCAAATCAAGGAGATCCTCCTCAGCGATTTTTTCTCTTAACGGCTTTCGTACTCCATAACTGTAAGGTTGGTAGGAGCTAGGTGTTGGAGTGACTAGAGAAATAGTATTTTTATGAGGGGGCATCCGCATATGGGTGTTAATATATTGAAGGTCAACACCACACTTAATACAGAATTTAATATGTTCAACTTGAGGTATCTTTGTCCCACAAATTGGACAATAAGCCCATTTCAGATTGCTACGACTCAGTTCGTTGAAATTTTCCTTCTCATTCATTCTTATTTTATTTTAAGATTGATTGTGTTATTTGCTTTAGTTTTATTATTATTTCTGATTTAAAAGTATAACGCGTATAAAAACATTATGTCTAATTAATGAGTAAAATAGCATATTAATACATTATCTTCCCACTTTATCGGATTTACAAACCCAAATCGCTCGAACTGAATAGTTTTGTTTAAAGGGATATTAGCTAAATTTATCTCTCCTTTGCCTTTAGATATTGTTCCATCGGGTTTTATTATTGAAATCTGCACATTTTCTTCTTTGGAAACCCATTGAAAGATAGAAAATTCCCTATTTAATTCAAAACTATGAAAGCTAGCTTTTATTATATTATTATTAAGGTCTACATCCGTTATTTGAATATTTAATAAGTCTTTTAATCGAATTACTTGTCCGTTTCTTAACTTGATTACATCTATATGTGCCAGTAGAACTTTTAATTTATCGTTTTTGGCTGAAACTTTAATTTTTCTCTTTCCCATCTTTGGATTTGAAGGTAAAAGTAATGGTTCTGCAGTGTATTCTGACAGTGGCATATTTTCAATCTCAATTTGGATCGGCTCTTCTACGTAGAAGTATCTACTTGAAAGATCATCTATAATATCTTTATTTTTCGAATATAACCATGATTCGTCAAAAACTATGCCCGTAGTCGACATTCCCAGTTCTAAAAGTGTTTTTTTTAATGCTTCAGCCCTAATACCTCTCTTTTCTAACGATTGCAAGCTCCAAGTCCTAGGGTCGTCCCATCCTTCGAAAATCCCTTCGTTAATATTGTTTCTGGACTGAGTTTTGCTTAACTTCATATTTAGAAACTTTATTCTACCGTAATGCAAAAATTCACTCTTTTTCCAGTTAAAATGGTCCCATATGAATTCTTCAATTACATCTTCTTTTACTAAGTCTATACCCCTTAAAATATGTGTCGCACCTATTAAATGATCATCAATTGCCCATGAAAATTCTAGCATTGGCCAAGCGAAAAATTTACTTCCCACTCGTGGATGATCCGCTTCAGAAATTCTCATTATAATTTGATCCCTTAGAGCAGGATCTTTTTGATCCATCCCAGTTTTCAGTCTAACTACAACATCTGTTTCATGGTATTTACCCATTTTCATTTTATTCCATTCTTTAAGATTTGTTGTAACAGATTGATTTCTATGAGGACAAATCTTCTTTAGTTTCTTATAGTTATCCCTAAAGTCATTCGCACTACAAAAACAAACATAAGCTATATTATCTTGTATAAGTTTCTCACAATATTCGTAATATATATCTAGTCTATCGCTTTTGTAATATACATTTGAATAATCAACTTCCAACCATTTTAAACCATCTTCTATTAATTTATAAGCGTTAGGGAGCACATATTTTGCTTTAGGGCTATTTCTCATAGATTTTGGACTCCCGATTGTATCATCAAAGAACAGAATTAACTCCCCGTTATATTGTTTTACGTATTCACTATTTAGTACTACCATTCTCGCGTTTCCAATGTGTAAAGCCCCACTAGGATATGGTGCTAAACGCATTATAATCTTGCCGTAATTCTTAGAATTGGGCAACGCTGGTAATTCTTTTTGTTCTTTTAGAGTAATCTTTTTCTCGAAAGCGGTAGGATCTAATTCTAGTAGTTTTTCTCTTTGTTCTTGTTTTGTTAGTTTAGAAATCTCTACGATCATTTCATCAATCAGGGGCTTGACTTCGTTTATCTGGGTTCTGAGTTCTGGTTTTTGACTCATTAATTTTCCCATTATAGCCTTCAAATTCGGTTTCCCTCCAAATTTCACTGCATTTGTTAAACCAAATAACCAAATTAGCCTTTTAATTTCAACAATATCCATTACCAAAACCTCACATACCAGTTAGTTATTTTTTATTCTAAATTTGAAAGCTATTTGAGTATTAATAATAAACCTTTTCAAAAAAAATAAATCATTATTAAGATGAATAAAGGCTAATAAATATATTAGAGTAAGTATTGAAAAATAATATCTTAGGTGTTAGGGTATTTTCTATCGTGGTTATATATTAATCCGGTTAAAAGTAATTGGAACTGAATGGGAAGTTGTCAAGAGGTTAACAGGCTTAAAATCAAATAATCCCGATGAAAATTGGAACGTAACTTATATTACACCCGTTTATGGGGGATGGGATTTGGTTGCTGAATGCACATTTACCAAACTGCAAGAATTAGATAAAATCGTGACATTCATTCGCGTAGATAAAGATTTATCTCGCTGGATTGAAGAAACGACTACCCTTGTGTCTAGTAAGCCTGATTATCCTAGATAACCCTTTATGCTTTAGAGTTTTCGATTTTTAAAGAAAATAATTCTTAATAGAGAAATAAAGTATTTTAACTATAATTCACGAATATTTATTATTACTTAATAGCCCAGTGGTCTAGTGGATAGGACGCTGGCTTGCGGACTACTTTTGTAGGCAAAAAGCCAGTGATCAGGGGTTCAATCTTCTTAAAAATTCTTTTTGAATGAATAAATCCCCTCTGGGCTACTTTTTCTAACTAATGTAATTTAAAACTTCATCAATCGATTTAATTTTTATTAAATTAGGTGTAGTGATTTCTCGTTCATAAGGAAATTCATAATCTCTTTCTTTCAGAACTATTTGCATACCGACTCTATTAGCACCAACAGCGTCAGCAGCTTCATCCCCTACCATTATACAATCTTTAGCTTCGTGCTTTTCTAAGCCCATTTTTTTTAATGTATATAAGAAAATATCGGGATTAGGTTTTCTTTTACCAAACTTAGCAGAAGTAACTATTACATCGAAATATTGTTTTAGATTATTGCTTTTGAGCATATTTTTTATAGTATTATGGTTTGGATGATTAGAAATGAGCCCAATTTTTAAGTTAGAAACTTTAGAGAGTGCTTCTAAGGTCGCTTTTGTTTCATTAAAAGGTTTCCACTCGTCCTCTTCACACGAATGATAAATTTCTGCCATTTCTTCTAAGAATTCTTCCTCAAGACTATCGTAATTAACATCATATCCCTTTTCTTTCAAAAAAGTTAACACATTTCTAAACAGTAGAGTAGTAGGAAATTCATCCTTGGTTTTCATAGCTTGTCTAAAAGAATTTGCTCTTTTTTTTTTGAAAGTAGTTATAAAATCGCTAACTATTTCTTCTTGTTGATCGAGAATCCTCTTTTCTTTTAAAAGATCAATGGATTTTAATAATCCCCTGTTAAAACAATCGAAATATTTTTCAACTGATGGATTCTCAAAAGAAAACAATGTAAACCCAAAATCGAAAATTATACCCTTTACTTTCATTCTAAATATATTAATTACATAAGTTAATATTAAGCTATCTCTCTATGAATTTAAAGCAAAATTTTATCCTTTATATTAATATTTTAATAGAAATATAAAATTGGGAATTAAGTTAATTATTTAATTAGAACATGTCGATTGATAAATGGCTCGATGATGAAGATACGATAGAGGAAAGAAAGAAGCGGGAGGAAATTTATAAATCCCTATCGAAAGAAGAAAAACATGATTTAAAACAGCAAAAAGTACGCGATTTGATACAAAAGGTTAAACAAAAGGAGATAATTAGCGAACCCCGCAAAGATCTTCTAACTAAAGTTATAGAATTTAAGGATTGGCTTGATAATCGGACATACATAAAAGGGGATATAGAAAGAATAGAAACCTGGGTTGAAAATTTGCATATTCTTCTTCGCGAGAGTTTGGAAAACCATAATAGTCAATATAGTGAAAAAGAGAAGAAAATCATAATTCAGAATTATAATTCTATACCCGTTAATTTTTTAGACGAAACAATGCGAATTGCTATAAACAAAAAACTCAAAGGTATGAAGAGAACAAATTCAGATAACTATTATTTGCGAAAGCTAAAAAATATCATTAAAGAAAAATTAAAAGAGGCAGAATATTACAATATCTTAAGAGACATATTAGAGAGTTAGAGAGATGATTTTTATTTGAAATTAATTTGCCCAATTGCAGGCGTAGGGCAACGACTTCAGCCATTTACCTACTCAAAACCTAAAGCATTTCTAAAATTAGCTGGAAAGAGATTAATTGACCATATCCTCGTAAAGTTAAAGAGAACTTTCCCTAAAGAAACGGATATAGCCTTTATTGTAGGATATAAAAAAAGACAGATTTCAGAATATATAAAGAATCATTATTCTGACTACTTCACCCTTAAATTTATTGAGCAGAAACCGCTTGGTTTTTTGGCCGATACACCTTTTTTCAGCGGTCTTGGAGATGCAATATTATTAGCGAAAGATTTTGTTAAGAATGATGATTGTTTTATTTTCCTAAGTGATAGACTCCCCTTGGAAGATTATTCTTCTGTTTTACTAACATATCACCAAGGAAATTGCGATGCGGTAATTAATATTAAAAAGGTTGATAATCCTCAATTTTACGGTGTTACCGTCGTAGATGAAGAAATGAATTTAACTAAAATCGTCGAAAAACCGCAAGAGTTTATTTCTGATTATGCTGTTTCTGGTGCTTATCTTTTTGGAAAGCGTTCCGTTTCTAGATTATTCGAGCTTTTAGAAGAACAGAGTAAAGTAAAAATAACCAACGGAAATGAGCATCAATTAACACCAATAATAGAGCATTTAATAAAGGAAGGCGTTCCATTTAAAGGGAATGTGATGCAGAGTGAAGTATTAGATTTTGGAAGACCTGAATCATTACTTGATGGCAATCGTTATTTATTGTCTGAAGCGAAGTTAAAGGATCCCTTATTTGAAAGTTTATTTCAAACTGGAAATATTGTAGACTCAAAATTGATTCCTCCAGTTTTTATTGGAGAAAATGTAAAAATTAAAAATTCCATAATTGGTCCTAATGTTTCAATTGGTGATGATTTAGAATTAGAAAAATGTATTCTTTCTGAATCTGTAATAGGAGATGGAGTATTTTTAAGAAAAATTATTTCTTCGAACAGTATCATTGGTGACTACTCCATTTTAGAAGACCTGATTAAAAAAAATATTACTATTGGTGATTCTTCTTACATTACAACTTCAAAGATGAAATCTTTTTAGTAAAAAATAAAAAAAAATAATAGTTTTTAGTTAAATACGGGGCGTCTATCTTGCCACGGTGAGACTTCTTCGAATGCTTTTGAGACTTGAAGAACTGTTTTTTCATCGTAACGCTTTCCAACAATTTGCATTCCAATGGGTAAATCAGATTTTGTCCAACCAGATGGAATTGATGCAGCAGGTAATCCTGTCATGTTAAAAGGGTACGTATATGTCATCCAACTCATAATACTTAACGTTTTATTCCCAATTGTTGGAAATGTCGTTCCTGTTTCTAACCAACCTGGTTTAATAGCTGGACATGGCAATGTCGGTGTAATTAGTAAATCGTAATTCTTAAAGTATTGATACATAACTTCGTAAACTTGTTTTCTCTGTTCTCTAGCTTTTCCAACATTCATAGCACTGTTATCTAATCCCAATCTTATTGAACCAATTAAATATGGGCTAAGGTCTTCAGGTCTATTAGAAAAATCTTTTTGTAAATCATAAGCATAACCAACAGTTACCTCTGTTTTAAATGCCGATTCTGGCTTTCTTATTTTTAAGTTTGCCTCTTCTACATCCCAATCAAATTGCTCAAGCTTTTGAATACCACTAAGAACATTCTCTTTAACTTCTTCATCGAGAATTTTACCGAAGCCTAATGTCATTGAAAAACCTATCTTTAATTTTTTAGGTTTTTCTTCAAGAATTTTAACATAATCGATGTCGTCATCAGGGAAAGAATTATGGTCGGCGGGATGATGGCCTTTCATAACATTTAACATAAGAGCTGCATCCTTTACATAACGTACAATTGTGCCGTAATGGTCCATTGTCATAAAGTGGATACCGGTACGGGGATAACTTGGAATGCGCCCAAAAGTAGGTTTTAAACCATAAACGCCACAACAGCTACTGGGAACTCTAATTGAACCTCCCCCATCTGATCCTAAGGCTAATGGCCCTATACCGCTGGCAACGGACGAAGCAGCACCTCCACTAGAACCTCCTGAATTTTTCTCTAAATCCCATGGATTTTTAGTTTCTCCAAAGAGTTTATTATTTGTAAGAGCGATGGCACCAAACTCAGGTGTATTTGTTTTACCAAGTATGACGCAACCAGCCGCCATTAATCTTTGAACCGCGATGTCATCCTGTTCTGGGATGAAATCTTCATACAATTTAGAACCAAACGTAGTTCTAATCCCCTTGGTTTGTATTAGATCCTTTATTGATGTCGGAATTCCATGCAATAATCCTAGTTTTTCGCTTCTTTTAACTGCTTCATCTGCTTTTTCGGCAGTTTTTCTTGCTAATTCAAAAGTAGGAGTACAATATGCATTGAGTAGAGGATTGATTTTTTCTATGCGGTTAATTATCGTTTCAGTGATTTCTACTGATGTTAACTCTTGAGTTTTGATTTTTTCTCGCATCTCATTAGCTGACATGAAACAAATATCTTCTTTATTCATAGTATTTTACCATAGTAGAATTAATTTTGATATATTATAGATTATTTGAAGTATTTAATATAAATTAATATCTTTGTTTAGATAAGACAAATGAAAAATTCCAAAATCAAATTTTTAAGTTTAAAAAAATTAATAATTTACAACAGATTATAAATGATATTCTATGGTACTACTTTACATAGAATTTAAAAGGAATTCTTGATGAAAAAGTGAGAAAAAAACTTAAGATCTTCTGTTTAATCGGCCTATTCTATTTTTGTATATTTACTTCTTGCTTTAACTTAAATACTAAAGCACAGGAAGAAGAATATAATATAGGATTTACAGAAGGAACTGAATTAATTTGGGAGGTAACCGAATTAAATTTAATGAAATTTAAAGAAATGTTTGGATTTGAACCTAATTTTGAGATAGGAGATCAAAATAGAATAATTATCAGAGAAATTTATTCGGTCACGCTTGACTGGGTAATTGAAATAGAATTTTGGGATTATAAAACGGATTGGGGTTTAAGCGGAAAAGCAATTACTCTAGGTATGAAATTCAGACCTGAATATTACGATGATTACCTATTTAGCCTTTTTCCAGTTGAAGAATATTTAGATGAAGCGATTGCATCACTACCTTCTGAATACTATAGAATAGGACTTTCACTATTCAAGCAAGGAAAAAGCGATACTGGTCTGGATTATCTATGGGAAAAGGAATATGACACTAGAGGGGTTCTATTAACTGAAACTTTTTACGACGAATTTGACCAAATTATCGTGAGATTGGAAGGTACTTTTCGATTTATTCCTTTTGGTACCGTTTTTATCAGCTTTACAATATTGGCGATTATAGCAGTAATAATTGTTTCTATAAGAAAAAAAAGCCTGAGAATTAGAATGGGCTAATCTTCACCATATTGTTAACAGATTTTATTGTAGCAAATTAAAACTTAAAATCTTTCTGCCACTGGTTATACCCAATTTGCCAAAGTTTTAGTCTAGGTTTATTGACTTTACTATCCACTTCAATTCCGGATTGAGGATGATTCATAATTTTATGATATCGCTCGTAATATTCCTCAGCACTTGAAACACCTTCAATCATATTTAAAATAGCTTTTTCTGTAAAATAAAGAAGTAAGTCTGGTTTGATGTTAGGCTTTTTTTTTGTCATCTCTAGCGAATTTTCATTCTTTTTGAACAAATAGAAGTTTAGTTTGATATTGGCATCCTGAGTGGAATGCTCAGTGATGCTGTATTCCCAACAGGCATCTATGTGTAGATGTCTCATTAAATCCAATTGTTTAGGAAAAAATCCTTTTAATTTTGTGTATAATTCTTCAGTTTCCATCGTCGGTAAAGTTTATTTTATCTTTTCTAAATTCAGCGGAGTACCGTCATAAATGTATTTTCCATAAACTAACTCTTGAGGATAATATTTACAACCTGCGGGATAAGCAGAATCCTTAATTCCACCTAATGAAACCGTAATGTCTACAAGCATAGGCCTTGCGTTAATATATATGTTTGCAGCTTCTAATTCATTCTTAAAAACCTCAACATTGTTCAAATCGGAAGTGTAAACAACTGCCCTCATACCATAATTACTTGCATTTGCTAACTTTATTGCCTCTTTCATATCTTTGGCTTTAGTAATAGAGCGAACAGGTCCAAAAGCCTCTTCTCTCCATAAAAATGGCGCTTTGGTTAAATCCTCACATAATTCTGGTTTAATTTCGACTAGAGTTGGTTTATAAAATAACCCATAATCTTCTCCCGTATCAATTTTTTCAGCACCTGTATATATTTTAGCGTTATACTTTTTTGCATCTTCGACCATTACTTCCATCATCATCAAGATTCTCCTGCTTCCCAAAGGACCAATATCCACATCTGGATCGGTGGGATCTCCGTACTTCAATTTTTCGATTTCTTTTATTAAACATTCTGTATATTCATCGTATATATCTTGGTGGACTATAATTCTCTTCATTGAGAAACATTGTTGACCAGAATTAGTATAACTTGCCATAGCATTCCATTTTGCTACTTGTTCTATATTAACATCATCCATAACTATACCGGCATCGTTTCCAGCACACTCAAAAAAGAAATTTTTAAATGGTTGAGTATACATGTCAACTCCCATCGATCTGTCAACAGTTTTTTTCAGAAATCTACCATAACGTACCAAGATATCTTTAGCTGTGTGAGATGCTGTAATCGTCATTATTGTTTTTACTAACGGAGATTTGATAAATTCATCTACTGCCCATTCTCCAGGAGCTATAACCAAATCCAAGGCTTCAAGAGCAGGAAAATCCATTTCTTCCATCATAGAATAAGCTTCTAGCATTGTTAATGGACATGCGGTAGAAGGTTTCACTATAGCAGGATTTCCGACTAAATAATTTGCACCTAATTGATAGAGGGGAAGACTTATAGGAGTATTGCGGGGAGAGAGACATGCTGCCAAACCGTGTGGAATATATCTTATTCTGACGAGCTGTTCTCCTTCTATGCTAGTTAAAGGTTTTTCTTCTATAAATTGGTAATACCAATCACAAAATTTGAAACCATTAGTTACTACATTTAACTCCCATTCAGAATACTTGATTGGTAATCCTCCTTCAGCTACAATCAAATCCTTCAATTTATTTTTATTAAATCGTAATTTACTGGCAAATTTTGAGAGAAGTTGAGCCCGTTCAAAAAAATCCATATCTTTCAATAATTTCTGATTTCTATGCACTTTTTTAATTTTTTCGTGAACTGTTTCTATTGTATCGGCAGTTACAGTTCTTATAACTTCCCCAGTGAATTTATCTTTAATCTTTAATTCTTGAGATTTTGACATAATTCTGATTTAAGTTTATTTTTTAATTTTCTAATTTAGAAGAATTTTTTAAAGGTTAATTATACTACCATCATCTTCGAGGATTCCTGCAGTTTGAGCAAATTTTCCATATCCCATTTCAATTATTTTCTGAGTTCTTTGGAAAAGCATAAAATCAATCCATCCACTTTGCTCGTTGGGTTCATTATAAAAGGAACCAAGAAGTTGCGCATATTCAACATTATCTTTTGTTTTTATCAACTTCTTAATCGCTTGTACTGAGAGAGCTAGTTCCAAATCAGGATTGTTTGCTTTCCCTGATTTTATTTCGATTCCTTCACTAGTTCGGTAAACATTAAATACATCTATAGGCGTTCTCGAATCATATGATTCAATTGAATCATAGATAGCAAAATCAAAATGAGAACCAGAAATCAAATCAGCAAATATTTCAGGATATTGAGCTAGAAATGTTGTGTATTTTTTTACTAATTCTGTTTTGCACGCTTCTATATCAATAATTTGACTTGTTAATTCATCTTCTATCATAATTTTCATAAACTATTTTTTTTTTTTACTTTCTTTATCGTATTCCTTATACCACTTAATTGTTTCTTCTAAACCTTCTCTTAATGGGGTAATTTTATAACCAAATTTATCGATTGCTTTTTTTGAAGAATATGATCTATGGTATTTAATAGCTCTTAGTGTAGGTCTAGTTAAGAAAGGGACATTCTTATTAAACTTCGCTCTTACTTCTAATAACCATGCATATACCATCGCAATTGTAAAAGGAAGCTTTCTAGCTTTTTTATTTCTCCCAATTTCGGCAATTAGATCAAGATAATCCTTAAATGTAACATTTTCGCCCCCTAGAATAAAATCTTCTCCAAATAGATCTTCCCTATCTATTACATCTGCTAAAGCATTTGATGTATCTTTCACATAAGATAGACAAGTCATAGATTCTCCCTTTCCAGGACAGATACCCAATGGAAGAATTTTACCCCTCATAACATCAAATAGCATTCTACCAAAAATATTAAAATCTCCTGGACCGTATACAATTCCGGGGTAAAAAATCATAACTTTCAAACCTTTGGGGATATAACTTCTCACAAGTTTTTTCGCTTGAAATTTTGATTTCTCATATTCCATAAAAAAATTCTCATCTTCATGAGGCTCATCAACTGGTTCTGAAGGAGTAGGACCCAATGCAGTAAAGGAACTAACATAAAATAAATTTAAATTGTTTTGTAGAGCAATATTAGCGACATTTTCTGTCCCCTTAACATTAACATCGTAGTAAATTGATTTATCTTTCGCCCATATAGCTGTGTATGCTGCAAGATGGTATATAGCATCTACATTATTCACAGCTTTTTCTAAACTGTTAATATCTTGGATATCACCAAAAATATATTCAATATCTTTAAGCTCTTTAAAGGGTGCAGTATTACTGCTCTCTCTTACCAGCAATTTTAATTTATGTCCTAATTCATGTAGTTTTTTAACCAAAGGGATTCCAATAAATCCCGTGCCACCAGTAACGAGTATATTAGTCATTATAAAATGTTTTTTTGTGTATATTCAGTCTCAAATAAAAGAGAATCATTAATTCTTGTTTTTAAAACTTTTAAAACATTTAATAGTATTAAAATAAGAGAAGTTTTAGAAGTTTGACAAACATGTAGATAATCTTGAAGTTGTTGTTATTCACTTATCCAAGAAATGACATATGCTAATTCATCGGATTTTCTAATTTTTGGTTCTACAAATTCCCATTTTCCTTTCAATCCCACCTCTTGAGCTGTCAGATCAAAATGACAGATCGCTATACCTATATCAAGACGTACGAATTGATTATAAATCTTATTTTTTAAGTTTTTGGTGAATTTTACATAGAAATGAAAATTATCTTTATCCTCTTCTTTTACTACTCTCCAAGGTTGTTTGTTACCAGCTGAAGGTCCTAGGCGAATCATTTCTAACAAAGTTTCATATTTTCCCGCTTTCTTTTGAGAAAGAGAGCTTGAAAAATCCGTTTCAAAAAAAAGCTTATCCCATGAATATCGAACATCAGCCTTAATGAATGAACGAATGTACTTTTCGCTTTTTCGTCTCTTTTCTGCTTGGTACCCAATAGGTGTTATTGCTGGGACAATTTCGTTAGTTTGGCAATTTATTTTCGTGGAGAATAAACTTTTATTAAAAAAGCCTCCTAACCAACAAGTTCCCAGACCCAAATCAGTAGCAGACAGTATCATGGCTTCCAAAAGATACCCATAGTCCTCCCGATAATAATCGGCTTTTTCAGTTGCTCCTACTATGAATTCTTGAGCCCCTTTTATTATCCCATAAGTTCCTATCTTTTTCTTTTCTTCAGGATCAAACTCTGGAACGCTAATTAATTCAAATCGGCATTTTTCGGCATTTCCACTAAAAGGACTTTTGAAATCTTTTAATTGTAAAATTTGTAAGATTTTTTCTTTAGTATCATCTTCAAGTAACTTATTAGTGTAAGTTCTCCAAGAAGTCCGTTCCTTTATAATATCAATTATAGATTTTGAGAACACTATAACTGTTCATAATTAAAGACACCATTTATATGATTTTACTATAAAAAATAGGTTAATTTAGAATTTGGTAATTAGTCTGGTATAATGTAATTTACCTTTATCATCGTATGTTTTAGATACTGTTTCATATAGTGTCTTTCGCTATTACAGTAGTTTAACTTTTTAGAGTTAGATAAGTCTTCACAATTTTTTAAGATAATATGTATATCTTCAGCCATGGTAAAATATTCTTTTTTAGCAGCATCACATTCTTGAATTAATAAATCGATTGGACTTTTTAAATTATTATCAATTTCTCCGACGATAATCTGTTCCTTACTTAAATGAATATTATTCTCATTAGGATTATTTATTTCGAATTGATGTTCAATTTCTTTGTTATTAATGAAACCCCTTGAAATGAGTACTCATCCCGGAGAATTTTCGATTTAAAGAAAATAAATCGAAATAGGTATTTAAAAAAGAAGCCTCTTCAAGTTTAGTATGAAATTGAAAGAAATTTTAAATAGTTTTGAGGTAGTTATTATGAACTGCTATTTCTAAACCTTCTAAAACTGTTTGTGTACCTATAGTTTTATAAATTTGCACTAAATCATCCCGACTTACTAAACTCCCTTTTTTTGCTGATAAATATGAAAGAAGAACATCAAAAATAGCTTCTTTTGCTTGTTCAGGAGTGAATTCTGGTTCAGTATCATTGATTATGCAGTCGGTGAAATGTGAATCTTCGTTTCTCATAGATAATTCATAATATTTTGGAAACGGTCCGTGTTCAATCTCGGGTTCATACCATTTACCGTAATTTTTCCCCATGTTTTCATGTTTCGAGAATATTCTGATTGGATTTTGCCAATCGTGATTTTCAATGATTGAACCCTTGGTTCCATATATCTCTAAACTATTACTAAATGGAGATACTACTGAAAAACTAACAGCAATCTCTACTAGAGTCCTCTTTTTATATTTAAGTATTGAAATGGCATTATCCTCAGCTTTTTCTTTTAAATTTGTGCATTGTTTAGATAAATAACAATATGATGTCTCAGGGGTATCATTCAAAATCCAATTAATAGTTGCAAATTTATGTGCACCCATATCTATTAATGAACCTCCTCCTGCCATAATCGGATGGCCCTTCCAAAATCCCTTCTTCATAAGTCCTTTAATTTCATTAACTCCTTCATAAGAGCGTACCAAAAATACTTCCCCAATTAGTCCATCTTTTACTGTTTCCATTATATAATTATTAACTGGCAAAAATCTATGATTTTCAGCAATCATAAACTTTACTCCTTCTTTTTTAGTAATAGCAATCATTTTATCACATCCTTCAAGTGTTGTTGCCATTGGTTTCTCACAAAGTACATGCTTTCCAGCCTTTGCGGCAGCTTCTACATATTCTTCATGTAAATAATGAGGAACCATTACAATAACAGCATCAATATCACTTTCAAGGAATTTATCTAAATCAGAGTAGTAATCCATATTATATCCCTTAGCTGTTGTTCTTCCAGATCTTTCATTAATATCAAAAACAGACTTAAACTTCATTTCGGGGACATAACGTATCCCAAATTGATGATATCTCCAAGCAACTCCACTTCCAATTATACCATAATTAACATAATCCATAATTTTGAAAAAAGTTTTAAGTATTTATAGATTATCTTTAGATTCATATCGCATTTGGTAAAAATATCAATTTATTTTTTGGATAGAATTCTAAAAAGATTTTTTATGAAAACTTAATTTTATTCTCTAGATAATAGCAAAAACTGATAACGAATGGCAGAACCAATTGGCTATACCAAAGAGAGAGCAAGAAAAGTATTAAATAAACACAATATCGATCTTTTAATTGCTTCTAGCCCTGTTAATGTGTTTTATACTACCGGTTTACCAGTTACTCATGTAGCGCCTAATCCTATCTTATATGTGCTATCGAATCAATATCCTAACCTATCTATGGTAAGAAGGGATGGAGTAGAAAGTGCTATAGTATGGTCATTATATGATAGCGTTGAAGAGTTTTCTTGGGTGCTCCCGAGTGAAGTGTTTAGAGTCGGTTCTTTACAAGCCGCAGTTAATACTCTTTTGAAGAAGGTTGATGATTGGGAGTTAGGTAATAAAACGATAGGTCTTGAATCATACATGCCACGCTATCAATCTGAAGCACTACAGAAGAAATTTCCAAACGCTAAATTTATTGATGCTGATAATGCCTTTATTGAAATGCGACTAGTTAAAACAGAAGAAGAAATAAGAAGAATTCGAAAGTCAACAGAAGTGGCTGAAAAAGCCATTAAAACCTGTATAGACGCGGTTGAGTTAAATATGAAGGATACTGATTTGTTACAAATCGCCAGGAGAACAATAGTTGATGAAGGAGCATGGGGGTGGGACCACCTTACAATGAATATTGGTCCTTCAGATCCCGAAGCTCCAGGACTAGGAACACCCGTTACTCCTAATGATATCGTAAGATTTGATTTTGGTGCAGTTTGGGAAGGTTATATTTCGGATGTGAGCAGAGGTGTTGTTATAGGCGAAGTTCCATCTAAGGCTCAAGAAGCCATGAATTACATGATCAAAGTTCAAGAATTCTGCGCTGAGAACATAAAACCGGGCTTAAATGCTAAGGTTTTTCGAGAAGAAGCAAGAGCTTTTCTAAAATCTCTTACAAAGAAAGGTTTTTATCTTATTACTGCGCATAGTATAGGTTTAGAATGCGAGGAAGCACATCTTTTTGGACCTACGGGCGCATTAGATGTTGCTTTTGAAAAAAATATGGTATTAGATCTTGAGGTATGGTTAAATGTTCGAGGCCAAGGTTTAGTAGGAGTTGAAGATTGTTATCGAGTGACGGAAACCGGTACAGAAAGGCTTTCCAGACTTGATAAAGAGATTGTGATAAAATAAGGTGATTAATAAATGAGATTAAAAGATAAAATTGTTGTATTGACTGGAGCAGCATCAGGAATTGGCAGAGCTACAGCAGTATTATTTGCCAAAGAGGGAGCAATCCAGGTTCTTTCTGATAATGATGAAGAGGGATTAAATGAAACTTATAAACTTATTAGTGATGATGCAAAAGAAAGGACGAAGATAACCGTCGTTGATGTAAGAAATCAAAATGAAGTAAAAGCGATGATTGACCTAACTATTGAAAAATATGGAAGAATAGATGTCTTAATTGTTAATGCGGGAGTTGTTAGAGTAGGTGATGTTGAAACATTTCCAGATGCAGATTATAATTTACTTATCGATGTAAATATTAAGGGTACTCATTACACTTGTAAATACGCAGTTCCATATTTTAAAAAGCAAAGATCTGGTTCAATCATTACATTAGCATCTGTAGCTGCTCACATAGGTCAAACTGCTCATGCGAACTATTGCTCAACCAAAGCAGCAGTACTAGGCTACACCAGAGCATTAGCTTTAGATTTAGCACCATATAATGTCCGAGTGAATAGTGTAAGTCCAGGAGCAACTGACACACCGATGCTTCAGAGTGATGTAGCAAAACAAGCTAAAGATAGAGGACTATCGTATGAAGAAGTTAAAAAAGAATTTGAAGAAGAAGGCGTTATGGGGAGATGGGCAACTCCAGAAGAAATTGCAACAGGAATCCTTTTCTTAGCTACTGAAGAATCGAGTTATATGACGGGAGCAGATTTGAGACTAGATGGTGGTTGGACTACTAGATAACAATCTAGTTAAATCCTTTTTTATAAGTTTTTTTTATTTATATTTTTTACATAGTCATACCGCCGTCCACGAGTAAACTTACTCCTGTGCAGAATTCATTTAATACCAAAAATAGAACACCGTCAGCGATTTCTTCAGGAGTACCAAGACGTTTTAGTGGTTGGCGATCTATAAATCCTTGCCTAATTTCGTCATAGTTTCCCCCTCTGCTTTTAATTCTTTTTGCAAGTGAAGGTGAATCTGTAGTTCCTGGACATATGGCATTAATTCTAATTTTGTCCTCTAGATAGTCTGCTGCCATCGCCCTAGTCATTGATAATACAGCACCTTTAGAAGCAGTGTAGGCGACCCTATCTTTTACACCTTTAAATGCAACTGAAGACGAATTATTTATAATTACACCTTGAGATTTCCTTAAATAGGGGATCGCGTATTTCGTTACTAAGTAAATACCCCGTACATTGACAGCCATAGTTCTATCCCAGTTTTCTGAAGATGTTGTATCGATTGCGCCACCAAGTACAATTCCCGCATTATTGAATAAAATATCTATTTTACCATAAGTTTCGATGGTTTTTTCAATTATTCGATTCGCTTCCGCTTCAATAGAAACATCTGCTTGAACAAATATTGCATCTCCTCCAGATTGGTTAATTTTTGCCACAATCTTCTTAGCAGACGCGGACAATGAATTACAACATACTTTTGCACCCTCTCTCGCAAAAAGGAGAGCCGTTGCTTCCCCAATACCTGCTCCAGCTCCCGTTATAACAGCAATCTTCCCTTTTAATTTCATTTTTTTATAATTGTTAATTTAATTTTTTGATAAGTGTAGATTAATATAATTAAAATTAATTTAAATTTGATTTTTATTTCATAAAACTTTAATGAAAAGAGAGTAATTTATTGATAAGACTTTATAAGAATGACTACTAATAAATTGATTTAAATGACATTAAGAATAAAGGGTAAGGAGTTCGTTGACGATAAAGGCCGAACAGTACTACTGAGGGGTGTGAATTTGGCGGGAACCTCAAAAGTTCCGTTTACTCCTAATGGTGCAACACATATTAAAACTTATTTTACAGATCATAGAGATGTTTCTTTTGTTGGTAGACCATTCCCTCTAAGAGAAGCAAATAAACATTTTTCACGATTAAAGCATTGGGGTTTTAACTGTCTTAGGTTTTTGGTAACTTGGGAGGCTATAGAACATAGTGGCCCAAAAGAATACGATAAAGAATACTTAGATTACCTTGAAGAAATTTTAAAGTTAGCTGGAGAATATAAGTTTTACATGATTATAGATCCCCATCAAGATGTTTGGAGTAGAATGACTGGCGGAGATGGTGCACCCGGATGGACATTTGAAAAAGTAGGGTTAGATTATACTAAATTTGAAAGCTCTGAGGCAGCTTCAGTAATGCAACTTAGATATGACCCTAATGACCTTACAAAATATTCTTCAATGCATTGGATGGGGAATACTTATAGATTTGCGAATGGAACGATGTGGACTTTATTTTTTGGAGGAAATGATTTTGCACCTTCGTGTATAGTTAATGGAAAAAACGCTCAAGACTATTTCCAGAATCATTTTTTTGATGCTATGAAACAAGTAGCATTAAGGGTAAAAGATAATTCACATGTATTAGGATTTGATGTATTAAATGAGCCTCCTGAAGGATGGATTAGTAAATATGTTGATGGAAAAGGATGGGAAGGAAAATCTGACGTATCGGGGCATGTTTTTACTCCTATAGATGCGATGCTTATTGGAGCAGGACATACTAGGAATATTGGATATCAAGAACTTAAAAGATTTGGTATTAAAGAAACTAGAAAAGATGAGTTAAATCAAGGAAAAATATCATGTTGGTTGGAAGGGTTTGAAGATATCTGGAAAAAAGAGGGTGTATGGGGATTAGATGAGATCGGAAATCCAAAGATTTTAAAAAATGATTATTTCATTTATAAAAATGAAGAAAAAATTGATTTCTACCGAGATTATTTTTCTCCTTTCCTCAAAGCTTATACTCAAGCTATCCGAACAGGATTTCCAAAATCAATAATTTTTCTTACAGGACCTATGGAAAGTGTGATGAAAGGAGAGGTTATTGAATTAGAAATCCCTCCTAATAGTGCACATGCTGCACACTGGTACGATGTTGCTACAACGGGTACAAAAAAAGCAATGCTTAAAGCTAATTATAATATTATTACAGGAAATCCAGTTATCGGTAAAAACAATGTGCGACAAATGTTCATTTCACAATTAGCAAACGTTAAAGATTACTCTAATTCATTTTTTAATGGCATTCCTACTTTAATTGAGGAATTTGGATTACCGTTTGATCTAAATAATAAAGAAGCTTATGAAAAATTAAAAACTGAAGCGAGCGAAGCTTGGAAAACGCACATAGAAGCACTAAATAATTATTATAACGCAATGGATGCTAATTTATTGCATGCATTACAATGGAATTATACCCCGGATAATACTAACGAATGGGGGGATTTGTGGAATTTAGAAGATCTATCAATTTATAGTATAGATCAAAGAGTTAATCCAGAGGATATTGATAGTGGTGGAAGAGCAATTAAGGGGTTCTGTCGCCCACATTTCGTTCGTTGTACAGGTATTCCAAAAAAAATGGAATTTCAAATGGAGGAAGGTTTCTTTTATTTTGAATTTGAAGGTGATGTTTCTGTAAAAGGCTCAACAATTCTATATATTCCCAGAATCCATTTTCCAAACGGTTATAACATAAAGGTATCTGAGGGGGAAATTCAAAAAGATGAAAAAAATCAATTAATTTCTATAATCATTAAAGAAAATGGGATTCATGTGGTAGAAATAACAAAAATTTGAATTTTACCTTTGTAAATCGCATATTATTTAATCCCATTTTATATTATTATAATTCATTTGTGTTACTTCGCCAAGTCCTTGTAATATACTACTCGTACCTTCTTTTTTATAAATTTCCATCAATTCATCCATTGACGTCATTCTTCCATTTTTAGCAGAGAGATATGCTAAGAGAACCACCGCAACACCTTGTCTTGCCTCTTCTGGTGTAAATTCTGGTTTTTTATCTTCTAAAATACATTTAGCAAAATAGGCGTCTTCGTGACCCATGGAGATTTTATAGTAATCTGGAAAAGGTCCGTGTTCAATTTTAGGGCTGTAATACTCTCCCTTTACTTCAGCTTCAGGATGAGAGGAAAATATTTTAACGGGTCTCTCCCAGTCGTGATCTTCGAAAATCGTACCTTTTGTTCCATGGAATTCTGTTTTATTTGTAAGCGGATGTCCTGTACTAGAAGAAATATCCACGGTTACGATAGCTCCGCATTTATAACGTAATAGAACTATAGCAGTATCTTCTCCTTTTTCGGGAGAAGACTTCGCAGTCTTACTTAACCAACATTGAGCTGAATCTATTTCGCCAAGAAACCAATTCAGCATGGTAAATTTATGAACTCCTTGATCTGCGACTACACCGCCACCCCCTTTTTTGTAGGTGAAACTCCAATCATTATTATTGAAAAATTGTGAACGAGCATACGCACCTTCATAAGTTCGACCCAGGAATACATCTCCAATAAATCCCCGCTCTATAGCATCTTTTATAAATTGATGAGCTGGTAGGAATCGATGATTCTCTGCAATCATGAATTTTATGCCAGCCTTTTTCGTAGCTGTTATCATCTCATCACATTCTTCCAGTGTAGGTGCCATAGGTTTTTCGCAGATGACATGTTTTCCAGCTTCAGCTACAGCAATAACTATATCTCTGTGTAAATAATGTGGTACTAAAACCATAACGGCGTCAATATCACTTTTTAAGAAGTCATCTATATTCGAATAAGGTTCTAATTTTGAATATTTAGCTGCTTTAGCTAACTTCTTCTCGTTGATGTCGTAACCAGAAACAAATTTAATTTGCGGATTATTTTTGGTACCTAGTTTATGGTAACGCCAGACAGCCGAACCAGCTCCAATTATTCCAAACTTTACAAAATCACTCATTTAATTATCCTCCAACGTTTTTCCTTTATTATCTAATAAATTTTATTGCTTGGGTGTTTAATATTTATTTAACAAAAATGTTCTTATCTA
The DNA here is from genome assembly GCA_013375495.1 of Promethearchaeota archaeon. The sequence goes on along the minus strand of JABXKC010000006.1, from coordinate 58,876 downwards.
AACTTGAAAGCCTCTCACATCCATTACTGGTTATTCTATAACAATCTTCAATTCCCACTAAGCCTTGATTTTTAAAATTCTGCCAGACCTCAATATCAAGAACCATATTCTCTTCAAATGGGCGATCCAACTTTTTCATGGGACTAAATAAATGAGTTTCCTCACATTCTAAACCGATACTGTGCCCCGTTATAAAAGCTCTCCCCCTCTTTGTTAGAGATTTATTAAATTTATTCGCGTCAGTATATAATTCTTTCATATTTAAACCGGGATGAATGTTTTGTTCGCAAAATTCTTGAACTTTTATCATTCTATTCATAAGCTCCTCTGCTCCATCAGGTATTTGTCCTATCACTACCTCTCGACTAACATCTGAAACATATCCTTTCCAAATGGTTCCTATATCAAATCTATTAAGATCTCCTGCTTTCAGAGTAGTTCCTACTCCTGGTGCTTCTGGATCAGACGGCCCCAAATTCATTGTTAAATGATCCCATCCCTCTGCACCCTCATTCACGATTGTTCTGCGGGCGATTTGTAATAATTCGATATCAGAAATTCCTTCATAAGAGGCTTCAATCATATTCATTATTGCTTTTTCAGAAATTTCTGTTGATTTTTTTATTCTTTTTACCTCCTCTTCGGATTTAATTAAACGCATATCTAAAAAAGCTTGATCGCCATTCATAAATGTAGCATTTGGGAATTTAGTCTTAAGATATTCAGATTGATAAGAAGGCATAAGAGATTCATATCCTATCTTACTATTTGATAAACCCCATTCTTCAATCTTATCAGATACTGATACCATAGCACCTTTAGGAGAACCTATTCCATGAATATCTCTTACCCATGAAAATTTATCTACACTACGAAAGGTAATCCACATTATCAAACTTTCCTCACCGTCTCTCCGAACTAGAGACAAACTTGGATATTGATTATATAATACATATAAAATAGGATTTGGAGCTACATGTAATGTTGGCAAACCAGTTAAATAAAAAACATTTACTGGAGTAGATGCAATTAGCACATCTATATCGTGTTTCTCTAAAATTTTACGAGTTCTTTCCTTATTAAAACCAATTGGTTCCATTTTATCTCAAACCAGAATAATTTTTTATTTTATATTATTTCTTATGAAAATACTTTTTTTCAATATTCTTGGGTGTTAAACAATGCAATTTAAAAAAAAAAAATTAATTTCTAACAAAAATTCGCTAATCAATATCCATAAAGATATCTAATTTCTGTAATGAGTTCATATCGCCCTTAGTTTTAAGTTCTCCTTCCATAAAGGCTTCCATTGGATCTACTTCACCGGTAGCAATACCCACAAAAAGATCAGAGTTAATTTCTAAACCCATTTCAGCGTTATCATCAAAACCTTCCTCTAATCTTGCCGTTTTATTTTCAAAAATCATTTTTATTTTATAATCTAAGTCTGAAAATTCGAATTGCATTGTCTTATTAAATCCTTCAAATTCATCCGCAATCTCTTGATCATCAAGAACTTTTACCCATTTATTTAAAGCTTCTTTAACTTCTTCACGAGTAGCCAATAAAACACACCTCTTTTCTTTTAGTGATTAAATTCTCAAATTATTAATTAAGTTCTTTGTTATATATTAAAATTACTTTGCTTTTCTTCTTTATATATCTTTATTATTCAGATTTTTACTAAAAATATAAAAGATTCTTCTTAAATCATTAGATTTTTCCTTTTTTTTTAAGCATTTCTAACACATCTTGAGGGTATTTAGCTCGAAAAAAAGGCATACTTGAATACCAATGACTTAAAATTTTAACCATCAATGAGGGTTTATTCTTATTTTCATTATTTTTGTGAAAATATACTCTTCGGTATTTCTCAGCATATTTCCAACCACTTAACTTCCTTCCTGCTAATCTCGTTTTTAGTTTATATGTCCATGTAGCATAGTTTATTAACCAAAATTGTGTTTTATGACAAGCAAGTAGTTGATCAATTAAAGAAAAATCCTCCTTTTTAAAACCGAAGAAAAAATTTGGGCTTAATGTCGAATAAAAATAAAGCTTTGGAGCAAAATCTATTAACTTGTTATGAATACAGAGATATATTGCTCTACCTGTGTTAACATGATCCATATGATAATAGGCCGTATATATTGCTTCCGGTGCGAAAATTACATCAGGTTTTTCCTTCTTTAAATATTCAGCAAACTTATTTACAAGTTCATTAGTAAATTCTACTAAACCATCAACATAACCAAAAAAGTGTATATTTTCTGGAGGTATTCCGTGAATACTTAGAGCATTGTATAATTCTTGAGTTCTAATTTTTGCAAGAAAATCACCTTTAAACTTATCATATTGAGCACCAGGAAGTCCATATTCACCTTTTGTGGTTGAAGCGATCTTAATAATATGTTTCTTTTTACTTTTTGTAGCAAGATAATGGATGAGATGACCACAATTTAACTCTAAATCATCCGGATGTGGTTGAAAAAATATAATTTTTGCCAATTTTCTAACCTTAATTTATGGCTTCTAATCTTGCTTGTCTTTTCGCTAACAGAAACGAGCTTAGTAAGATCAAAGAAACACCAATAATCACATATATGATAGGAAAGATTGTAGGAGGTAATAGCGTAAAAACAAAAAAGTATGCTAGAACTGGTGTAATTTGTATAGGTACTTGCTGAATAGGAATCATTCGACTAGCGTTAGCCACTTGGAAAGATTGTTGGATTTTCATAATCCCTAATATACTTGCTGCAATTAGTATTACTGCACATGCTATAAATAAGAATATCTCGCCTAATGTGGCGACTCCTCCAAAAACATGAGCGATAACTGCCATTAACGGTGCGATCCAAAAATTAGTTAATGAAAATTGGAATCCTGAGGATATTGCTAATAAGATACCTTTTAATTTTTCAATTTTTCTTTGTAAAATTTCACAAATGAATGACCCTAGAAATAAAGCAATCGTAAAAATAGCCATATTAAGTACAAGATCAAAAGCTAATATGTCTATACCAGCAATATCTATACTTAATTCAGAAAGACCTAACAAAAAGATCGCAAAAATCATTATAATAATTCCTATAATTTCTACCTTTTTTAAAGTCTCACCAACAATTTTAACAGATCCGATAGCGAGAAAAATTAAACCAAATGCCATCAAACCGGGTATTAAGGCAGGACCGATATAAATTTGAGCAATCATGAAAAAAACTGAGCCTATCATGAGTTCCATTAATAGCCCTGTAATCCAAACAGGTTTTTTCACTAAACTTCTAAAGAATTTTGCTTCAGGGGGTACTTCATTAACGACTTTTTTTTGGAGAACTAAACCTATATTATTTATACTTCCAGATAATATAGCTAAAAAAACACCAAATAAATATAAAGAACTATCCATTTTTCGATTACATCTCTTTTTTGTTAAAATGATTATATATATGTTTTTTGTCTATTTAAAACTTGTTTAAAGAAACCTGCTTTTAATTTAGGAATTAAAATTCTTAACAATTTCTAATATTTTTTCTATTTTTCGAATATCTCCATTCGGGGAGAGTTCGTCCGACACTCCAAGGATCAAATTTGGTGAAAATAAATTTAACACCTTCTGAGTATATTCCTTGAGATAATTATCACTATATTCTGGTAAAAATAATATAGAAGGTAATCCATCTAAAAATATCTTACTTCCGATAGCATCTTTGATATCCTCCAAGCTGACATCGCCCTGTGGTTTTGCAGTTAAAGCTTCAAACCCATCAAAAGGTAAATCTTCGAAATAAGGAAGAAAATCTCTAAGAGATCCATCTATATGAATATGACAATATTTTCCTGCCCGATGCAGTTGTTTTACTCGCTTTTCATAATACGGTATAAGGTACTTCTCAAAATAATGCGGAGGGCTTAAATTTGAATCCAGATTTTCACCAAAATTGACTATTTGTAGTGGAGAATTTGATATCTCACTATACATCTGATCATCCCAATCTTCTAAAAACATCATGAGATTCTCCATTTGAGAAGGATATCTTTTTAAAAATAAGATAGTTCTGGTAAAACCCATATACTCAGTGATTAATTTTTGATATGGAGATTTTGATAAGTAGGTACTAGTAACGCATGTATGTTCGAATTGTTTATCTGCTAACTCGAAATTCTTTCTAGAAAAATAGATTTTTGTATTTTTCAAAATATATTGCATTACTTTGATATCATCTAAGGTTTTTATTGGATATTCGGTTCTATGTCCTCCGAGCCCACCTCCTATCGATTCAATTTGTTTAAGATTGCCATGGGGAGTTTTATGAATGGTGATAGTTTCTCCTTTCTTTGTTCCAGGTTCTCTTTGAACTTTAATATGGGATAGGGGATCAATTTTTTCATAATATAATGGTAAATACAATGTTTCTTCTGAATAACGTGGGCTACTCCCTAGTTCTTTGTAAATATCGAATTGAGTTTTACCATAATAATGAGTAGGGATTGCTTTTGAGTAATTTTTTTTCTGTTTTGAATAAATCTTATTCCCAAAGTACCAGTAATAAAGTCTTGGACTAAAAACGATTTTATGCGTCTTTTCTTTCGAAAAAGTTTTAAGAATTTCTTGCTGCAGTATCATAAGTTTTTTTACCAAACAATAGTGCTAAATTCCTAACAATTTTCTTGTTTCGGAAGGATCAGCTGTTTCACGTCCTAATTCCTTGCTTAGTCTCACCATTCGGGCTACTATCTCAGCATTACCTTTTGCTGGAACACCTTCCTTAATAAATGGATAATCCTCTGTTCCAACGCGTACATTTCCTCCATGCTGAATTGCTAGGACTGCGATTTTAGTTTGTTCTTTCCCCATAACACTTATGGTGTGAACACTGTTCTCAGGCATATACTTAATTCTATGGAGATATTCGTCCGCTGTAGGAGGAGACCATGTCCCTCCAGGCCAATCAAAGAAAAGAGTTAAAACATAAGGAGGATCTAAAACCCCATTATTAATTAATTGATTTAAATTCCAATAAGAACCAGTATGCCAAATTTCCCATTCTATTTTAATGTTAAATTTTTTACATGTGATACAATATTGTTCAAGTTCATTAATATCGTGAATTACATTGACATTTCCTTCTGGAAAATGTTCGGCGTGATGATTAGCAATAACAGAAAGCAAATCTGGCTTAGCTTGAAAATCCGATTTTCTATCTTCTATAGGATAACTTGACATTCCTGCTTGAATTATAATATCACATTTTTCTCTAATTCTTTTGACAGTTTCTATTTCTTCTCCTCTTGGAAGATGGACATGAGCAATAGCAGCTCCCGCCTCATAACACTTAACTACATCATCTATGAGGTCTTCAGTATTCTCAGCCCAATTCTTTAAATCGGGATATATCCAAGAATTAGCAGTTGTTGCCGTTATTACCATATTTTCAAATTTATCTTGATACACGACCAGAGACATCTCCTTTCATTATTTTTCTTACTTCATCAACTGTAACTAAATTAAAATCGCCAAATATAGTATGTTTTAAACACGAGGCAGCCACAGCGAAATTTAAAACTTGTTGAAGATTATCTTTAAAAGTTAGAAGCCCATAAATTAAACCCGCAACAAAAGAATCTCCACCACCAACTCTATCAACTATATGAGTTATTTCATAGTGTGGGCTAATGAGCAGGTCTTTTCCGTTATATAACAAACCTGTCCAAGTATTATGACTAGCAGAAATAGAGCCTCTAAGTGTAACTGCTACAAATTGCAAATTTGGATACTGATTGGTCATAGTCTCTACAACATATTTATATTTTTCCGGATCTATCTTTCCTGAGGTTAAATCAGTATCAGGAGCATGAATTCCAAGCACTTTTTCTGCATCTTCTTCGTTTCCAATAGCTATATCGCAATATTTTACTAACTCAGGCATGATTTCTAATGGGGATTTCCCATATTTCCATAATTTTTTTCTATAGTTTAAGTCACAAGAAACAGTAATTCCCCTATTTTTTGCTTCTTTAACGGCCTTTAGGCAAATGTCTGCTAAGTTTTGCGAAATAGCGGGAGTTATCCCCGTCCAATGAAACCATTGCACGTCCTTAAAAATAGTATCCCATTCAAACATATTTACATCAGCAGTCGCAATTGCAGAATTATCCCGATCGTATATTACTTTACTAGAACGAGCGGAAGCTCCAATTTCCAAAAAGTAAATCCCGATTCTATCTCCACCTCTTAAGATTTTGCCGGTATTAACTCCAAATTGTCGTAAATATTGAATACAAGCGTCTCCAAGATCATTATTGGGTAATCTTGTAATATAATCAACAGGGATACCAAAATTTGCTAGAGAAACAGCAACATTAGCTTCTCCTCCACCATATATAACATCAAAGGATCTCGTTTGTGTAAACCTTTTAAAATATGGAGGGGATAATCTTAGCATTATTTCTCCGAAAGTTAGTACTTTTGCAGTCATTAAAATCATCTCTGGTTCAATATGATGATTTAAACCCACATAATTAATAAACTTTCAATTTTAATTTTGTTATTATAAAAATATTAAAAAAAATGTAAAAAATTAGCTCTTAAATTATATTTTTGACCCACAATTTTCGCAAAAATTACCTTCTTTAGGTAACTGATGACCACAATAAACGCAATACGCCTTTCCTTTAGTTTCCAAAGGTTCCGCAAGTTTTTTGGGAGGAACAACATAATCTTCAGACTTCACATATGCAACTTTTTCACCAAGAATAATTTCTCCTGTGTCTGAGTTAAAACGATAGCTAACAATTCCTTTACTGCGTAGATCAATAAGAACTTGAAGCACATCTTTGGGTTTAATTCCAACTTCAAGAGCAATATCCTCTAATTTATGAGTGCCTTGGTTACCACGGTCAAGTATCGCAACTTTAATAGCTTTTTGGAATTTCATATTCGTGTAATACTGCGAAAAACCCCCTAACATTATAAAGAAAGCAGGAATAAAAAGCCAATAGCCCCAAGATTTAAGACTAATAGGATCGAATATACCTGGAAATGCTATGAAAAATAAAGAAAGTATTGCAACGAATAAAAATACTATGCCTACAGCAAAAGTTTCAATTGCAGCTTCATATTTTTTTTTAGAATAATAGCGATTCTTATATCTATCATCTGACATAAATTCTTATCACATCCTTAATTAAAACAATTTTCGTTTTTAGAATCGAATTGTAAGTATTGAGATGATTCATTAATTTAAAAACATTTGGAGTCCAATTTGTACAATGTACGTTAAGAACGTGAAAAAGTCTTATTATTGAAAAGAAAGAATAAATAAAATGGAATTAGAATATATTAAACGCCTTTCCCATCCAGTATACGACAAGATAACTATTTGGTATTACCTGTTTTAGTCCCTTATTGACAGTCTTACCGTCGACAGTTTTATTATTGCCACCAGGTCCAAAAAATTTGCTATGTTCCCAGAGAAAGTGATGAACACCCATTTCAGACACTGTTAAAGGAAGAGTATAGTGAATATCCTCTGGATCATCACTCCAAATACCAATTGTTTCTCCAACCCAAGAAAAAAGTGTACCATAAATGTTGTTTTCAAAATAATTAGACCATTTTGCTCTATTTGGATCGATTTCCATGCTAGCTATTTCTGGATTTAAACTGGTAGCTCTCGTAGAGTTAGGTCTTACAGATAAATTATAATCTCTTATCCCATTTCCCCATCCAGAAGTATTATACCTCCACAATTGATCTAAAATATCCCATCGAATAGTCTCATCGTTGTAACTCGGATCCTCAAATAAAGAAGAATCTTGTATTAGAGTCATAAAAATAAGGTGGATAATATTGAAAAAAGCATTTCGGTGATATCTTAAGAAACTGTAAAAGCCCTCTTCAAACCTCTTAATATAATGATGTTGTAGCAGCGGATTATCTTCTAGCATTATTAAAGCAAACTCTACATCCATACTAAAAGCAAGGGCATAAGTATCATATGCAGTGTTTCCCACTGAGCCCATGTGACCATTGTGCATCGACATTATCTTTGTTGCTGCGTAATTATAAAGAGAATCGTATTTATCTGGATAAGCTGTAGCACCGATGCGTAGTAGAGTTAGTTGCCATACGCTTTCGCCTAAAATTGGATTTAAATCCGATCCTACTGGCTCTCCATTCCCACCTAATACTAACCAGTTAGTCTTACGAAATCCTTCAATCAATTGCGCTGTTAATAATTTAATCCTCTCAACACACCACCGACTATCTTCATTTGCTTCAGGGTCAATAAATTTTAAAACGCTAGCAAATCCTAAATAGTAACCAGCTAACTCATCGCGAGATGTATGTAGCCTAACTCTCCAATTTCTATAAGGGCCTGTTCCATTAAAATGACGATAGTAGGGATCGAATAGCCATTGATGATATTTCCGATTCTCTGGAGCAGAGACAAACCTCGCGGGCATCCCGGGATAATCTGGTCCAATACCCCCGTTTGGGGCAGCAAGCATGTTAGTGAAACCAGACACGCATTTTTTCACCATCCGCGTCGCGTTTTCTAGTTCGTTTAAATCACTATGATCTAGGGCGTATTTATAGCGTAAACATTGAGAAGCAAGCGTATACCCTATATGGAGTGCACCATTATCCGTGTGATGCCAAGTTCCAACTTCACTGTAGGAATCATTGGTAAATGTAACATCTATACTAATATTAGTAGGGATGTGCCATTTTTCTAATTGATAATCGTATCTTTCTGCCATTTGGTCTAAATATGTTTGATTTCCAATGATTTGGTTTAAAGGAGTGAAGTAATTAGTATTTGGAGGGTCAAGATTTAAAGTAAGTGAAGCCAAATCGTCAAGAATATAAAGACCAAAGCCTATATATCCGAAAAAACTAATAACTGGAATAGAAAATAAAATGGTAACAACAATATTTTTTTTTAGAAGGTTTTTTCTTGTCCTTATTCGCATTCATATCACTTTTAGTACGATATTAGATTAAGACTTCTCACTTCTATTACTATGTAATTAAAATTGCTTTTTATCTATTTAAATTTTTAATAGTTTGAGCCAATAAGGATTGTCTTTTAATTGCTCATATTTTTCTTTTGCTCCAATATCTCCTTTAAATTGATTTTTTTCCATCTTAATCACTCTAATTTTCCAATTTCGTTCTTTCATCCCTATTAATAGGGCGTTAGGTACTTCGATCTCGCCTCTTTCAGAAGAAGTAAGAGCTTTTAGAACATCAAAAATTTCATTAGAAAATATGAATACTCCACAATTATTAAAATTTGTTTTAGAAGACCCACGTGGGGGTTTCTCAATAATGTTAGTTAATATAAAATCATCGCTATAAATTGCTGCTCCCATGTAAGGGTCATCTGTGTAATTTGCTACTAGAACAAAATCACGATTCTCATTTTGGTATACCTCATACACTTTTTTATAAATATCGTAAGGAACTAAGGTATCTCCCCAGGTGAGAAAAAAGTGGTTATCAAGAATGGATTTTTCACAAAGTAATAATGCCCCTCCTGTTCCGTTTAATTCGACTTGTTCAACGTATTCAATATTTACATTCCATTTTTTTCCTGTTTGAAAATAATCAATAATTTGCTCCTTGAGGTATCCTACAACTAAAATAATATCTCGAAAACCCGCATATTTCATTCCATTTATGATGTATTCTAGAAAGGGTTTACCATGAACGAGCAACATGGTTTTTTGGATTTGATCAGTATAAGGTTTTAACCTCTTTCCAAGACCAGCACACAAAATTACAGCTTTCAATATTCTTCAACTCCACGACTAGTTTTTAAGATATAACCTTCTCCACCTGCTTCCTCAATTGCCTTCTTAATTAATTGTTCATTATTGGGTAAAAGAGCAAACATCGTTCCCCCAAATCCTGAACCATTAATTTTACAACCTAACGCTCCTTTTTTTAAACAGTTACTAATGATCTTATTAATTTTCTCGGTAGAAATCTTAAGGTTTTCTGCTAATTGTTGTTGGTGAAGATTTAAAAGATTCCCTAGTTCTTCATAGAAGTCAATATTGACTATCATGTTCATCTTTGTAGATATTAAAGAATACTGCTTATCGATTAATTCTTTTGCAGTAAAAGTGATATCTCTATTAATAATATTTCCAATAATCTTTTGCTTATACTCCTCTTTTAAACTATTCAAGTATGGTTCAATATCTTCCAATTTTGTGAAAAATTGATTGAATTCAGGCATAAGTTCTTTTAGTATTTTGAAAGCCCTTAATGTTGCATTTTTAGTATTCAATAAATCCTTCACAGTCGCTTTTTTTTCATTCGAGTTTCCTAGTACAAATCCTTCTAACGGTAAGTTATATACCAACAAATTAGGTTTTGGGATTTTAGGCTTTAAATATATTAAGTTTCCGAAGACAGAAGTGAAATGATCCATCATACCACCTCCTTCTTTAAATTCCTTTACTTCGGTATTATAACCCTCTACAGCGATTTGGAAAGAGTCTAATACACTTCCGCTAATTAAATTTAAAAAATACAACCATGCTATAACTAAGGCGGAAGAACTTGCTACACCCGCGTTAATTGGTATATCACCAGTGATTTTTATTCTATACCCTTTTTCGAACTTGTTGTTTCTCCGAATAAACTGATTGTAACCACTCGCTAAATAGTCTCGATTAGATGTATATTCTAATTCACCACTATGAAGTGGAAGTTCTAATGAAGTTTCGATATCTGGTTGATTAATTAAAAATTTTGGTTCTGAGATTCTTTCTGCTTCTAAATATATATATTTAGATATCGCCATAGAGATGATCGGATAATTTAAATAGTCTTGATGCTCGCCAAAAAGACATATTCTTCCAGGGGACTTAATCTTTATCATTTTAATTGAAGTTTTATAATTAAAAAGAATTCAGAGTATGATTAAGATAATACAAGGATATTACTTTTTTTTTTCTTTTTTGGTAGTTAGATTTTATTGACACATTAATTGATGATTTTTCTTGGAATTTTTATAGATATCTAAAATAGGTATGATGAGTTTAATTAATGATACATGATTTCCTGATAATAAAAGACGGCTTACCATTATTATTTAAGAATTTTTCTATATCTAAAAATATTTTTTCAGAAGCAGATTCATTAATACTGGTTTCTGGTTTTTTTTCTGCGTTAAACTCGTTTTCTGATTCATTTGAAGATTTAGGAACGATTAGTGAATTGAAATTATCTGGCAATGATTTAAAACTATCATTTTTAAAGGATTCAAGCATACCTAATTTAATATATATTGCCACTTATGATGAAAAATCTAAACCTGTTAATGTTCTAAGGATATTGAGAAAACTCTCGCGTACTTTTTTACAAAAATTTAGTATCGATGATATTGTAAATTGGAAAGGCAACATTGGTGCATTTAACTCTTTTAATGATATTTTAACAGCCTTTGTAGAGGAAGAATTAAAAGAGAGTGATACAGGTTTTAAGGAACGAGTCGTGGCATTATTTAAATGTGTAGAAGAAAAAATTAATGAAGAAACTAATTTATTAACGTTAAAGAGTAAGTTACCAAATCCCCCTAACTTACCAAATTATGTTAATCAAATCCCACATTTCACTTCACTTAAGAAAGTTAATCCAAAAACTTTTCTAACGGGAGAAACTTCACATAAAGTCTTTTATCAAATTGATGGGAAGAAATCCATTAGGCAGATTACGGAAAGTTTGGATTTAAAGCACGAACAAGTATATAATATATGCAAAAACCTCGTAAAATTTGGGTTTGTGAACTTGGCTTAAGAATTATAACGAAAAATGTCAAAAATCCAAGCTCGTCCTCCTGCATCTTCAATAGCCTGAGCAACTTCTTTTTGTTTTCCAGGAGTAATAGCGAGCATACAACCTCCACCACCCGCACCCATTTGTTTTGCTCCGAGAGCTCCAACTTTTTTAGAAGCTAAACATAGGTTTAGAATTTTATCTGTTGCAGCACCTAGCAAAACTTCTTGCTTTTGTTGTAAATCCATAAGTTCTCCAAGTTTTTTAAAATCTTTAGTCAAGAGAGCTTCTTTTCCTTGATAAACACAATCTTCAATCACTTTGAATGCTTCTAACGTTTTAACATCTTCTTCTTTAATGTCTTTTTTAATCCGATTTAATACTGATGCTGCTTTTCTTTCTTCCATCGAATCTCCTACAACGATAGGAAGATTATTAAGGTCTAGTTGCTCAACTTTAGGATTATCGTCAGTATGAATAAAGGTTATCCCACCATGAGCAATGCTATATTGATCCATTCTCCCGCATTGTATTCCTAAATCTTTATTTTCTCCTAAATACGCGAGCTCAGCAATTTCATTTGTAGAGAGATTTAAAGAAAAAGCTTCGTTCATAATTTTTAAAAACCCAACGGATATTGCTGCTGATGTCGATAACCCCACCCCAATAGGAATATCAGATTCAACTTCAAGATAAAATCCGTGAGTAATTTTGTTTTTTAACCTTTCAAACAAAACGCTCCAATAAGCTAGATCAATATTTCTTGGAGGTGTATCCTTTAAATTAAATTTTACTCTCTCATTCGTATCGCGACTATAGAATTCTATCGTGTTATCGAGTCGCGATTTGTAGTAAAATTTCATCATGAGGTTAATAGCCATAGCTATAACTGGTTTTCCTAATAAATCTACTTTATCTCCGATAATACAAATACGTCCTGGAATTTTAAGACTAATTTCTTCTTTCATCTTTAAGATAAACTCAATTTTAACGAAGTAAGAATAAGGCTATCCAAATAAATATAAAATTAACAATACCTAATTATTTAAAATTATACAATTATCCTTGAACTCTTTTTTGGTGTTGCTTTTTTCTTTTTTTTTCTTTATCATTGATTTCTTCTTCCAATTGTTTTAATTGGACCTCATCTTTCCCCTCGAATTTGAAAGTTCCAACGATTTTACTTTCTTCTTTATCTCCTGACTTACTAATTTTTTCGAAAGATATCATAACGGGTTTGCCCTGCTCTAACGCTAAATTGATGAAATTAATAAATCCCAGGTGTTTACTCGGAGCAATATTGAATTTAATAGATACATCTTTTTCCTTTTTAGTTGAAGTTTTCAGTACAAGTCGTAATTTCAATAAAATTCACACAGCATGTTTTTTCTTGTATAATTTCATAATGAAATTTATATGGTATAATTAAGTATTATATATTAAAATTTACGATAGATTAAAGGGATTATAAGAGTTATGGCTTCAAAATTTAGACTACGTAGAATTTTCAACCCATTAGTTAAATCAGTAGCTAAAATTTTAAGTAAAATTGGTGTAAGTCCAAATCTTGCTACTTTTATAATGTTCAGTTTTTCTATTTTTAGTTTTGTTGCTCTTGTTTATTTTTCTAATTTATTCCTATTCTCAATTTTCGTCTTCATTACAGGGTTTTTTGATGGAGTAGATGGTGCAATTGCAAGAATAAAGGAAAGTGAAACAATATTTGGAGGTTTTCTTGATTCGGTAATGGATAGAATGAGCGAATTTGTAATTTTCTTTGCGCTTTTATTATATAGTTGGAATAGCTTATTATGGGGATTATTTGACATGAAATTAATAATTTTTGTATCTTTTTTGAGTTCTATTATGATTAGTTATCTAAGAGCAAGAGCAGAAGTTTTCTTTAAAGGAGACTTCGATTTTGGCATAATGGCACGCTCTGAAAGGCTATTTTATTTAGTTATTACGATGATGATTGCTAATTTTTATGGATATGTCAACGAGTTTTTATTTATTTTCATGCTCTTGGTGTTAGCTACAGCTTTTTTCAGATATTTTAAAATAGCGAAATTAATAAAAGATTATGAGAAAGAAAATTAGCACCTTCATCTATTAATATTTAGCTCAATTATTAATTTATCTCCATCCTTCAAGTTAAAGTAGTCTCTTAAATAAGGCTTAGCTAATATTTCAATGATATTTTTTTTGTGATGAGTTCTTTTAATATCGAGAATAGCAGCTTTAATTTTATTTTCTGGATTGTCAATACGAGAAATAACGCAATCATAACAATCAACAATACCGTAAGTTCGTTCTGAATTATCGTCTTTAAATCCCGCAATAACAACAGGCTTAAGATTTTTTAACTTCTCTCGCAATAATTCTATATTTGTGTTATTTAACTCTAAATTTAGAGTACCTTTATATGGTAAAAATCCTAACCTCTCTTGAAATTGATCAAAATACCCTTTAATTGACACATAATACGCTCCCTCTTTCATGCCACTTTGGACGGTACCTAATATAACAATGCTCTCCAGAATATTCTTTAAGTTTTTATACATTAAAAGCATTGCATCGCTACCTTCTTTAGTTAGAACAATTTTCTGAGTTTTTCTTTCAAGTTTTCTTTTAATCCAACCTAATTCAATTAGATCGTTGATTCTTCTTGAGGCAGTTTGTTGGCTTAGATTAAGAAGTTTTCCGAATTCTACACTGCTAATATTAATGGTTTGTCGGTGTTCTATATGCTTACAAAGTTGATAAAGCGCAAACCAATTAGCGTAGTTTTCCGGTGAGATATCTCCTTTTTTGCTCATTGAATCACTAATAAAACTATTTTTTATAACTATTTATTATTTTTTTCTTAATAAGACTAGAGGAATGAAGCTCATATTTATCATAATAAGTTTCTAACCTTTTAACTATTACATTATCCAGTCCTTTTTCTTCCAAACCGCGTTTTAGAGTTCCTTGATTGTATTTTTGATCCGGACCTAAGAATATTATATCTGGATTAATTTCTTTAACGGTTTTAAGTGTATCGTTATCAGATCGTCCCAGTCTAGCTTCTTTTACGTTTTTTACGCTCCTTATCACTTCTAATCTCTGATTTTCGGGAATTATAGGAGTCTCACCAGAATACAACTTTCGATTTTTGTCAGTCGCTACAATAACATAAACATCACCCATTTTAGCAGCTTCATTTATCAGATATATATGTCCAGGGTGAAGAAGATCAAATGTGCCAGCAATTAATACTTTCTTTGTTATTTTTTGTCAGCTCAATTTATTATTTTCAATTTTAAATTTATAATTCAAGGTTAAACAATTATCGTAGTTGATTTGGGATTATATTATAATTATAACTTTCTTTCACTTTCCTGCATACATTTCTTTAAATCGCTCATTTGAAGCGATATTGATACATCGCCCCTAGTTTTTTCAATAATACTTCTCGCCTGATCAGTTTTATGTCTTAAATCTTGAGTTAATCCAGAAGGATAATCAATTGAAAATAATTGAGTGTATATATCATCCATACTTTCTAGGATATAATTCAAATCTTCTACAATGGAATTCCGAATATTATCTAATGCGTATCTTCTTAATTCCCCAATTACATCGGCAAGTCCAAGTGCATAATTTAAAGGGGTAATATTTAATTCACTGGGCAAGGGGAGAGGTTCTTTTGAAATTATGGAATAGAACCCTACTGCTTCAGCATATTCTTGTTCTGGAGTTTTTAAATGCTTTAGGAAGACACCAGGATTTTTGTTTACTAATTCTAGCAATTCTTTATGGGTTTCTTTAGCATTAATAACTTTTTGGTGATATTGATCAAAATCCTTTCTATGAATATTTTTAATCGCAATGCTACAATCTCGTATTAGCATGCGAGATAATTTCAAAATTTTCTCTCGATCTTGATCTAATTTATCCAAAGTTTCAGATAATTCCGAAAAAATCTTATTAAGCCTCATTTTTTATAAATAAATATTTTAGTAATAATTAATTCCAATTTAAAATATATTTAATTATCAAAAGGAAGAAAAATTATTTAGGATTTTTTATTAGAGAACATTTAGAAAAATGAAAAGTTGAAAATACTATGAAAATTTTGTTAATACACTCTGATGGAGCAGAAGTTACGAAAAATAAGGAAGCAACGAGTAATCCACAAGAGTTCCCCGAAGATATAATTAAAATGGATGGACTAATTCTGGTTGCTTATGTATCTGTAGAGGATCAAGACTCTTACGATACAGATTTAATATCTATTCAAGGAGCCAAAGTTATAGAAGAAGCTATACTTCAAATAACTAATTTCCCAGAAAAAATTAGGCAAAAAAACGAAGAGGTAAGAGAACATAATAAAGATGTTGAGAGTGGTAAAATAAAAGGACAGCAAAGAAAATTTTTCGAATTAATTAAAGATAGATCTATGTATAGAGTTGACAAAGTATTAGTATATCCTTGGGCACATTTAAGTAAATTTCTTAGTAATGAGATAAATGCAATGGAAGTTTGTCCCAAAATAGCTAATGATTTAAACGATAAAGGCATAGAAGCAAGCTATTCTCCATTTGGGTGGTATAAATCTTTTAAAATTAACTGCATTGGTCACGAAGTGGCTGAAATGTATAGAGATGTTAAATTAGCCATAGAACCAGAAGAAAAAATAAAAAATTCAGTCTTTAAAATCATTACGACAAAGGGAGAGGAAATTGATTTAAAATTCAACAAGGAAAACATGCTAATACTACCTGAAATCGATTCAACAATTGAAGATGAGGGTTTTAAACACTTTTTAATGTCAGAATTAGGTTCTAGAAAAGTGGATAAAGCTATCGAACCTTCTCACATAAAAGTGATGAAAGAATTTGAATTAGTTGATTTTGATCCTAACACTGATGCTGGAAATTTTAGGTGGTACACTAAAGGCGTAATTATGAAAAACCTAATTAAAAATTTTATAGAAGAGAGATTAATAGATTACGGAGCAATTTTAATAGAAACTCCGATTATGTATACCGTAAAAAACAAAAAATTGACTGCTCAAACCGCTCGATTTCCAGCGAGAAGTTACTGGTTAGAATCTGGTAAAAATAGATATATACTAAGATATGCGAGTGATTTTCTGCTCTTTGATCTATTTTCCCAAATGAATTTGAAACCACAGTATTTTCCATTACGAGCATACGAATTTGAGCAATACGCTTTTCGAAGAGAACAAGAAGGTGAATTATCTGGATTAAGGAGATTAAGAAGTTTTATTATGCCTGATCTTCATACTCTTTGTAAAGATTTGAAATCTTCTATTGATGAGTTTATCCTTCAATATGAACTTATCAAAAGTCTCGAAAGAGATCTAGGTATAAAGAGTTTTGTTATATTTAGAGCAACGCAAGAATTTTACAAGGAAAATAAAGATTGGATTATTAATTTAATTAAATCAGAGAAGAATCCTGCCTTATTAGAGTTATGGGAAGATAGATATTACTATTATGTCCTTAAATTTGAAAGAAATGTACTATCAGCTCAACAAAAAAGTGCGACATTGGCTACTAATCAGATAGATGTGGAAAGTTCCTTAGAGTCTATGGTCGATAATGATGGAATAGAAAGACAAAAATATAATATTTCATTTAAAGATAATGACGGAACAATAAAACACCCTATTATTCTTCATAATTCCCCAACTGGTGGATTAGAGAGAGTTTTGTGGGGTTTAATTGAATCATCAATTCGAAATAAAGATAAACTAGTTCCTGGATTTAAAACTTGGTTGTCACCAATACAAGTAAGAATTATTACTGTTAGTGAAAACCAAAATGAGTATGCGAATAAAATCTTAGATATTATTAACAAAACAGGCTTTCGAGCAGATTTGGATGATAGGGATGAGAAATTAGGTAAAAAAATTAGACAATCAGAAATTGAATGGATTCCATATACAGTTATTATTGGAAAAAATGAAGAAGAAAATCAAAATGTATCCATTCGTAAAAGGCTAATCGGAAAGCAATTTGGCCCAAAAAAAGCGACGACCGAACAATTAAATGATATAAAGGTTTCAAAATTAATCGAATTACTTGAAGAAGATACAAAGGGATTTCCAAAATATAAATTACCAGTGCCCTTCAGAAAATTTTCAACCAAAATTTATTTTAGAAGGTGAATTGAATCAATGGCAATAAAGTGTATTATTATTGATTTAGGGGACGTTCTTATTGAACTGGATTTTAGTAGATTTTTTAATGATGTAATAACTCCATCTCCTTTTAATAAACCCCAAACTCCTATTATGTTAGAATTTTTTCGTCAATCAGACACTTATCATCAAGGCAAAATTACAGACGAGGAATTTTATAAGCAAGCCTGTGAAATACTTGGAGCGTGTTCGCTTGATCAAAAACAATTTTACGCCTCGTTCAATAGTATTCTTAACGACCTTAATTTAGATATGGTTGAATTAATTAGAAATATCAAGTCATTAAACAACCTTATGTTGATCTGCATGTCAAATATTAATTCTAGCCATTGGAAATATTTAAAAAAGCAAAAATGGGATATTTGGGAACTATTTGACGAATTCATACTCTCGCATGAAATACATATGACAAAGCCAGATCCAAAAATGTTTGAACTTGCATTAGAAAAAGCGGGGTGCAAACCCAAAGAAGTTTTATTTATTGACGATGGTTTTAATAACGTGAGGTCGGCTCAAGAAATGGGGATAAATTCAATAAGATTTATAGGATTGAATAATTTAGTAGAAGAACTACAAAAGCACAAAATAAAATTAAGTTCAAAAAAGCGAAAAAATAAATAATTTTTTAATATAATTTATTCTTCAATCGAACTCATACAAGCTCGAGCAATTTTCTCAAAAGCTAATTCAACTTTTTCTCCCGTTTTAGCAGATGTTTCTAAATAGTCGCAGTTCAATCGTTTTGCTAGATCTTCTGCCTCTTGCCTTTCAACCTGGCGTTCCAAATCAATTTTATTTCCTACAATGATCATCGGAATTGTTTTTTTCACGGTTTTTTTAATACTACTAACCCAACCAGGTAATTTCAAGAGAGATTGTGGGCTTGTTACATCAAATACTCCAAAAGCAGCATTACTTCCCTTAAAATAAATTGTACGTAGTTTAGCAAATTGATCTTGCCCTCCAATGTCCCATAATAAAAGTCTAATGTTGGTTTTATCGATTTCCACATCTTTAATTAGGAAATTTGAACCAATGGTTTGCTTTAAATCAGGATTAAAGTAGTCCTTTATGTATCTAATAAGCAACGATGTTTTACCCACATTACCAGGACCAAATAGGCACACTTTAAATTTATATGACATATTACTCAAAAATTTCACCAATAGATTGCGAGCTCTATGTTTTGGTTGTAGAAAGCTTACTTATCAACCTAAACAAGGAGAAATATTTCAATTTATGTTTGATTACTTTTACAATATTTCCTATTTATATCTTGTTACTTTTACTATATATAATTTTCTTAATGCTAAAATTAATGCATATACGCACTTTAAAGAGAAATAGAAAAAAAATATTGATATAAGACTTCGTTATCAATATCCTACTTACGCTTTTTCTTGCCCATTCTTCCCATGGCAGCCATTAACCACTCAGGACTCCCAACACCATTGGCGTATTCCATCCAAATATACATTAAAAATCCCATTAAACCGACATAGCTTAAATTATTAATGAGGAAGAGAGCAATCCCAAATTGCCAACTGAATAAGCCAAGAAATATCTGGTGTACAAAAAAAAGGCTTAGCGAAACTTTACCATAATACACCAGCATTTTTACAAAGTTACCATAATTTTTCTTTATATCAATAAAGTAGAAACTAATAGAAATCACTAATAATGCTGCTCCCAAATTATATAGCATATTGGGACCTCTACCTCTTATTAGAAATTCGGGTATCCCCGGTATTGGTAATTTATTTTGTATGATGCCTAATAATGCAAGACTAGGATATTCTCTTAGGTCACCTCCTGGGATTGGCTTAGGCCCCCCAATGGTATACAATTGAAATCCGAGACCTATACCAACTAATATTAAAATTACGCTCCAAATCATAAAAATGCGAAACAATCCCACATATGCATCGTGCGTTCCTTTATTCATCGCTTCGTATAAATACTCTCCAAAAATAGTAGATATAAAACATATAGCGAGCCCAGGAAGAATGGGTACCATAGGATTTGGACCAATTACGATGTAATGAATTGCAATTACTGCCAAATTACCACCTTCCAATCCAGGCACAAAGATTAAATCTCTTATTGGATTAGATAAAAGAACGATTAAAATACCTATTATTCCGCGATGCAATTTTGGAAGTTTTAAAGCGTAATAAGAAAAAATCTGCGAAAAGCCAATGAACATTAAAATATTCCATCCCCATAAATTTAAAGGGAAGGGAATATCATAATTTTCTATAGCAAGAGATGCGACATTATAAATCGTAGCTATCAGAATAATTATAATACCCCTCGAGAAAATCCTCATGCGAATTACTTTAGCGGGGAGAATATTCTGCTTGTTTTTTATACTGAATATCACGCTTAAAGATGATAAAAAAACAAATAGGGAGGGGCCTAGAAAGTCTAATAACGTAAATAATAATCCGTATAGATAACGATTTTCGCTATTTAGCCAGATAGCGGCAGAATGTGCTAAAATTATAAAGACGATGGCAAAACCTTTAACAAAATCAATGCTTCCAATTCGCTTTGGAGACGCAAAATCTCGGATATCTTCTAAAGGGATTAGTTCTTGTAGATAGTTGAATAGCGGAGGAGATTCCGTTGTCGTTCCTAACTCATTTTCAATTGACATATTTCATCAATCAAGTTAGTATTTTGAAATAATGTTTTAATTTGGAAATTATACAATATTCTTATCTTGTGAAAATTTAAACTTTTTCATAAAAAAGTAAAATTAAAGAACACATTTATTACAATTTTTAACGAAAAAAATTGGTTTTTAGAAAAAAGACTAGTTTTTTGTGTCTTCTTCCTGATCTTTTTTAATCTTATGAACCGTTTCTTTTATTTCTTCTTCAATTATGAGAATTTCTTTCTTGACAGTTTTTCCTGTTTTTTGTCCGATTCTCCCAACTTGAACCATAAGCCACTCTGGCGAACCTACTCCATTGTAGAACTCGTTCCATAAATACATTGTGAGGCCCCAAAACCCAAGATAACCAAAAATCACAACGATAAATCTAAATAAATCTAGAGCGTCCAAAAATATCGTTATAAAAACGAAGTGCAGTAGGAACAAGCTAAGTGAAACTTTTCCATAATAATTCATCATTGAGATAAAATTATTCATCTTTCTTTTTATATCTACGATGTAGAAGCATACTGCAATAAGAATAAGGGCAGCGCCTAAGTTATAAATCATATTAGGGGCTCTTCCTCTTATTAGAAACTCCCACATTCCAGGATACGTAATATTATGTATAAAAGTTGGTATATTTGCTGTAGGTAAAAGAGCGATATGTGGGTATTCACTTAAAGGCAGCGTCCCAATCGTAAAATCAGTGGCAGTCAAGAATTCTACTCCAGGCACATAGGAATTTCTACCTAAAAAAACGCCAGTGAGAACTAAAAAAATCCCCCAATATAAGAATGTTCGAAATAGCTTTCGATAATCTTTTTTAGTGCCTCCCATCATAGCCTCATATAGATATTCTCCAAAAATCGATGAGATAAAGCAAATTGAAATCCAAGGTAACAAAGGTGTCATAGGAGATGGAGAAGTTATTATATAGTGTAGAATCGTGCTTAGTAAATCTCCCGCTTCTTTTCCCTGAAAGAGAAATTGCCTAACAGCATCAGAAGTAAATATAGTAATCAATCCTATAATAGCTCTAGCAACTTTACTAAGTTTTAGCGCGTAATAGGAAAAAATTTGAGAAATACCTATGAACATTAGGATGTTCCACCCCCATAATGTAGCGGGAAAAGAATATCCCGGTATTGTAAACTCTATAGATACTAAATTAAAAATAACAGCAATAACAATTATCATTAAGCCTCTTGAAAATATCCTATTTCTTATTACTTTTTCACGGGTGGATTTTTTTCTTCGGCGGATGCTAAAAACAACGCTTAAAGCTGACAAGAAAACGAATAATGACGGACCAAGAATGTCAAGAAAGGCAAAAACAATTCCATAAAGAAATTTCCAAGAAGGGACTAACCACGCACCTGCTGTATGCGCTAGTATTATAAAAATTATTGCTACACCTTTGACGAAGTCTATGCTTCTAATTCTTCTTGAGGAGGAGAAATCTCTAAGTTCTTCTACTGGTATTGCCTTTTTCAAATAATCAAACAGAGGGATCGAATCTAAATCGACCTCGTTTTCTTCTTCTAATGACATGTTCGTTAATATATTATTGTTTTTTGTTAGAGTTATTTTTAGACTTAAATTAATATTAGTATTTTAGTTTATACTATTTGAATGTTTATGTAATAAAACAAATACAAATATGATAAATTATGGATATCAAAAAGTATTTAGATTTCCGGTTATTGGGATTAACTGGTTCGATATTATTGATTCTATCTCAATTTTTATCTTGGTTTTCTAACCAATCTCTTCTCAATATATATATAATTACAACGACCGTAGCAATCGAGGATTCGTTTTTATATCTATTTCCATTAATATGTGGCATAATTTGCTTGGTTGGGACTATTGTAATCTTATATAATCTTGATTATCGAATAAATTCTGTAATAATTAATTTCATAGGACTCGGGTTTTTTTTAGTCTTTGTAATAGAGATCATTCCTAGAGAATTCCTTTATCTTCCTTCAGCAGGAATTGGTTTTTACTTTTCAATAATTGGATCCATATTAATCTTCTTCGATATTTTAAACATCCTCATAAGTAAAGAAAAATAAATAGGTAGGGATTTAAAGATTAAAGAAAAAGAAGAAAGTCAAAAACAAGACATTGAACCTAATGGTGCTGAATCTGACTATTATTACGCTTTAGGTCATGAACTGAGAAGAAAAATTATCACCATTATTGGAGAAAATAAATACTCTTCATTTACTTACCTTAAAAAAGAATTGAAAGTAAGTACAGGCACGATTTACCATCATTTAGACACTTTATCTCAACTAATAGAACAACAAGTCGATAAGAAGTACTATTTAACGGAATTAGGTCTTCACGCTTATAACTCGTTAAAAGACAATAAGGCTACTATAATTACTCCTGATTTTAGCAAAAAAGAATTTAATTCGCCAATTTTAAAAGGATTAATGCGTCTAACTCCAAAAAAGTATATTAACTACGAAAGCAGCACAACATACAAAATTCTTATAATTTCAGTTGTAATTTCGTTGATTGGTGCTATTCTTTGTGGTTTAAATGGCTTATTTCCCTTTTTTCTATTTTTTGGTGAACCCCCAATTAATGTCGAATTAATAGATGTAGCTTTTAAAATATTACTCTCTCTTGCTTTTATTGGTAACATATTTTTTTATTTTCTAATTAACGAAGGTATTTGTCGATTTTTTTACAAAAGAAAAGAGAATTCCTTGAAATTTTTGAATTCTTTTGCTTTAATCTTATTCCCGTTAGATATCTACTTATTTTTGCGTTTGATCTTAATCGCATCAGGTTTTTTTGATTTCGCTTCAGTTAGGATTTTAGATAATGTGCTTATGATTTTATTTCAAGTATGGGCTCTGTGGTTATTAACATACAATTTAAGCGTAAATAAAAAATTGAAAATCGAAAACTCGTTAATAATATCACTCTTAGTTCACTATGGAGGTTTTTCAATAGTTTTACTACTTGCTATTTAATTACGCTAAAATTAAAATTGTGAAAAATCACCATTATTTGAGAGAGTCTTATATTCGATGACATTTTGTTTTTTGTTTTTGTTGAGATAAAACAAGAGAATATTAATTCATTGTTGGTTTTCGAACTTTGTAAAGCAATAGGGGGGGTTACTATTTCTGGAATCAGTTTCATTAAATTAGGAATGATATCATTAATTATCTTCTTGAACGATTTATTTCCAGAGTATTTCAACTCTAATCGAGTGAAATGCGAAAACTTTTTTGGCTGTGATTTCGTTAATTCAAACTTAGATTTATATTGATTAAATAGAAATTCTAAGGGGTTATAATCCAATATGTTCCTAATACCTATATATGATGTAGTTAATCTTGGGTTAATTTCTATAAAATAGATGGAATCATCCGCTTTTTTTATAAAATCTATTCCAAAATAACCTTGGAAACTTGTTAAGTCCATGGATTTTAAAATCTTTTCAAATTTATTTCTTAAAACTTGATAATTTTCTACTGGAGTAAAACCTCCCAAGTAGAGAGAGTCTTTAAAAAAATCTAGATTTTCAACAAATTGAGCGTTTAAACTCAGAATTATCTGATCCTGGGTGTCATACCTTTCAGGATTAGTTCTGTTAATTAATGAAATGCTTAAATCATCGCCTTCGATATATTCTTGAACAATATAGCTTCTAGTTACATCAAGTTTTGCTTTAAACTTTTCAATAAACTGTAAAATCTGATCTTTAGTTGTAAAGTGAAATATTAATTCCGAACCTGCACCATCTTCAGGTTTTATTATTATGGAACTACTGAGCTGATCAAACTTTTGAAGGATGAATTTAGCATCCATCTCTCCTCCTTTTAGAGGGATTTTATAGGTTTTTGGAGTGCTTACTTTATTAGCTCTGAAAAAAGTGTAAGTTTCTAGCTTAGATGTTCCCAACCAAACACCGTTTAATTCTATACTTAGAATTTTTTTTTTAAGATCCTTTACAATTCGAGTTAGTTTGTAGAGATGGTTTGAAAATTCTGGGGCAATAATAAAACAGAATGCTGATTCATTTACACAGTTAGTATAAATTTTTAAGTAATCGTCCTTAGGATTTACAAACTTTACAATGTCGGATTTTAAATAACGAGATAAATGACTAATTCTTTTATCTAATAAAGTAGTAATATGGAAGCCTAATTTTTTGAAATCTTCTGTTATAGTTCTCAACATAGCATAACCTTCGCAAAATAAAGAAGAAGGTATGTCAAGCTGGTTATAACCCCCTCCAGACACAAATTCAAAGATAAAAAGTTTTTGACTGATCATTTTTAATATAAAAGAGTAATTTTCATAATTTTAAAATGGTTTTAAAATGAGATTAAATTATTGTAATTAGCTAAAATTTAAACAAAAAACTGTAAGTGTGAGAAATGCCTTTTTTTACAACAGAAGTAATGCAAAGAATAAGATATCTGCATTATAAAATTAAAAAAATTGAAGAAGCACTAGATAAAGAAGAAGAAACTTTTAGTTTAGACGATTTGAATCTTTTTTTAGAATACACCAGAACATTAAATATTAACTATCAAAATGAAGATCAAGTTAAAATATTAAAAGAATTGGATCTTACACCAATATTTTTAGAACCTTTAGAAAATAACAGAGATATTCAAATAAAGGATTTAATGTATGAGTGTGCTCGTACGTTGTGGGTAATGGCAAGAGCGTATTCTCATATCTCAGAAAGATTTGAAGAGGAAGAGGATTGGGAAGATTCTATAATAGCGATGGTTGAATGTAGCAAAATTTTTAAGACTGGAGCCTACTTTAGTGCTGCATCTGTAAATCAACATGATATAGGTTTAACCCTTTCGTCTGAGAACCTCGAATTGAATTCAGAAGAAGCGCGAATTTTAGCACAGAGTATCGCAGCTCTCAAAGAAGAGAATGCTAATAATATTTACTTCGCTTCTAAATTGTATGCTGGGTTAAGCTCATTATCAAAAAGATTATTTTATCTGAAAAAGCACGAGGAAAAGAAAAAACAACAATTAAGAGCACAATTTCATTTCGATATGGGTAAAGCATGCCAACTTAAAGCCCAGGCCTCTTTAGAATCATCTATTACGAACATAAACAAAGATAAGGTATTAAAATTACAACAAAAGGCTAACTTCTACTTCTTAAAATCAGAGGAAATTTGGAATGAAATGATCAGTAGTGTTTCTGATCTATCGAAGAAGGAGAAAGAAAATATAGAGCTTAATCTGTCTGTTGTTAAAGATATCATTAAACAGTTCGAATTTGAGTCTTTAGGTTACGAGGAAATTAAAAGAATTCAGGATCCTGAGCCGATAATTATTATACCCGAAAATTTGGCTCCCTTTGTTCCAAAAAGTACAATTTATCTAACCAAATTTGTACCGAAGGATTTAAACATTAAGAGATTCAAATCGTTTCAAAAAAAGAAGATAGAACAAAAAATTCCATATAGTAAGCGAGAGAGATTAATAGATAAAAAAGCAGGTATAGTAAGAACTATTAATGAATTGAAGCTTTTAAAAGAAAACAAAGAAATGGATGTAGAAAAGTTCGCTGAATTAATGGAAAAATATTCAACTAAACTAAAAATGATAGAAACTGCTATAGATAAAGTAACTCACACAGTCAAACACTAACATGGTTACAAAGAGCTAGTTTTTTTAAACATTTTTTAGTTTTATTTTCGTTCTAAATAGATTTTTCTATTTTGGTCAATTTCAGATTTTCTTTCAGCTTCCTTTTTAAAGAGAAGATCGTAAATTTCTTTAAAGAGAATTCCAAGTAAGAGAGCTTCTAATATGAGGCTTAACCAAATTATCATAACTAGCAAATTATGTAAATCTAAGAACAAGAGCGAAGAAAAGATGAAAACATGAGGTAAATATAATGAAGTAACGATCCCTATCCGTTTACCAAATTTATGAATGTGTTTATATTCCAGCCTAAAAACTTTCTCAAATTTTAAAGCTTCTACTAAAAAATAGATGTTAAAAATTATATTGACGATAGTAACGAAAACAATGAAGTCTCTTTCTTTTGGTTCTAAGGCGACGTATGGTTTTAGAAGTATTGAACTGAAAAAAAAGGTAAAAGAAAAAATGAATAGAATGGCTGATAACGAAATTAAACCGTCGCGAAAATATTTGTAATCCATTTTTTGTTAAACCAAAATTAAAATTGAAATTTTATTAAAGATAAAGACAAAAAATGTATTATTAATTAAAATATAATTGTGTGTTTTCGATGAGTTATTTAAGTGAAGAAGAAATTGAAAATTTAAAACTAACGCATCAAAAAAAGCGAATTTTACGCTATATTTTTCTCTTGACGGGTTTATTTATAATATTTTTAGGTTGTTTACTCGCTTTCATAGGATTCGATTTTGAGATAACTCTTGAGGGTTTTAATCTCTCATTACTCATCGATATCTTAATCATTATCTTTGGAGGAATAATTACTTCAAAATTTTATATAACTCCCTACTATGTACGAGAAAATTCTTTAACAATTAAAAGAATGCGAGATTTACGGGAACCAGTCGAAAAATTCGTTAAATTTAATTCTTTTACCCTAACAAGACTTTTAGCCGCATTAGTTTTAATAATTAATGGAATTATCTCTTATATTACATTTGGACTTGATGTTGGTCACGAAGTAGAATTTGGAAGCGCCGTATTTCTCGGAGGACCGTCTTGGTTTTATGTTACAGGTCTTCCTATGTTAATAACGGGAATTAGTTTGTTGATATATTTCATTTTAAGTCCATTTAGAGGTATTTTTTCTAAATCAAAAAATTTTTTCTTTTTCTATGAAATCAGACCTGGATTTGCTTGGTTAACAGAAATTCCTAAGAAAGATATCGAGGTATTTCGATATCAAAATAATCACGCAGGACCAAAACTAGCTTGGATTATACTCATGGTTCCATTCATCGTCTTACAGCTCATGACCGCAATTCCCTTGTTTGGTGCAGAGCGAGCCGCTCCTGAGTTTGTATTGTCATGGACATTTTTAATTCTATCCTTTTTGGATATTTTCGCATTAGTAATTTTGATTTTCTTCCCACAAAATTACTTTGAAATAGCAACAGAAGAGAAACTCTATGAAATGTGGTTCTCTCCAATAAAATTGAGAAGACAATCTCAATTCAAGGAAGATTTCAGTGAATTTTTGGAATGCACCCCAGAATTACGAGATAGAGAAGAGAAAAGCAACAACACATTATTTTCAGAAGTGAAGGCTACTCATTTTCAATTATTCAATATAATTTTTGGTGGGTTATTGATTGTAATTGCTACAATTATGTTAACACAGATGGTATTATTTGGTCCTTTAGTTTGGTGGATTGCTTTAATGTATGGTTCAATGCTCATGGTGAAAAGTTTATTCTATGACTTCAGCAAAAAGGGTGGTGATACATTTCAATTTAACGAAAAGTCGAAAAAATTTAGATTTAAACGAATTTTTAACTATAAATTTCATTACGTAGCTGCGAATAATGTGGAATCAGTTGTTGTGAAAAAATGGTTTAGAAAATTAGATTTCTTTGATATCTTTGGAATATGTGGATTATTGATTTTCTTAACTATTCAACAATTGGAAGGATGGCTAACGGCAGACACATTAGTTTTAATACTAGATAATTTGATTAGTACCTCTTTATGGATAGCGATAATTATTATTGTTGTGTTTTATTTATGCCTTCCTATAAATGTTTTTGAAGTAAAAACCGCTACAACTACCTACAGGATACCTATAACGATTAAATTAGAACATAAAAAATGTTTTTTCAAATACTTTAGCAATCTAAAAAATTTTCCTAAAGAAGTTTTAAAACCTGAGATGAAAAAAACTTTTTTAGTGAGAATGAGTGCTGTAATTTTTCTCATCTTCGGAGCAATGATGTATGTAGCAGTTTATTTTGTTATTATCTTTTAAAACGACTTGATGTCTCATAAATAATAATTAATTAATTTTAGTAGGAATTTAATAACTTATGTCTGCTGACCAATTAAAATTAGTTGTATATATGAAGAATATGTTTTCAGATTTAATTTATATAAACAGCATTATTGCTACTGAGTTAGTTAAAATAACGGAGAATTTAGCCGCTTTAAGGCACGGAGAAGATTTCTTAGAAAAAAGCACCTGTACATCAGAACATAATGAATTAAATCAAGAAATTATTAACATATTAGATAAATATAATAAAACTTCAAGCGAAGTAATACGAATGGAGCGCTTAAAAAAGCATGTATTAAAACATCTGGGTGAACTCAAGTAATATGCCTCATGATGACGACGATTTTGATCGATTTGTTGAAGAACTCCAACAAGAAATAATCGACAAGGAAGTAAGCGACTTCAACGAACAGATTGTAAATCTGTCTCATAACCCTAAAAATTGGGGGAAACCCTCTAATTTTACTATTTCACATTCATATGTGGGGTCGCGAAAAGAGATCATGGAATTTTTTTTAACAATCAAAGACGGAATTATTAAAAAGGCGAATTTTTTTACTGATGGTTGTGGAGCTACTGTAGCCACAGGAAGTCAAACTACTTTATTAATTGAGGGTAAAACCATTGAATATGCAGAAAAACTGAAACCAGAAGAAATCAACCACGCACTACAAGGTTTACCCGAAGATCATAAACATAGCTTAGAATTAGCAGTAAATACCTTAAGGAATCTTATTGTGAAATACAAAAGCAAAAGGAATTAAATAAATATAAAGTGAACAGCATAATAATTGAAAATATAGATATCCCCATCAAAGGTGAAGATTTATTTCTTAAGGGCACTATTTATTCTAATCCTAACACACCTAAGAAAGCTCCCTTTATAATTAATTTAGCTGGACTATTAGATCATCGTGAGAGTTATTTTGTTAAATATTTTACTGAAAAATTCGTTAACGCTGGATTTTATGTGCTATCTTACGATTATCGTGCTCATGGAGAAACTAAAAAACAGACGGGATCTAGGTGGGATAGAATGGTCGTTCAAATATTCTCCGACATCCTAATTGTGATAGATTGGGTGTTAACCCATCAGTCTTACAGAATCTTGGAACAAAAAATAATCCTATTTGGAAGGAGTATGGGTGGTGCAATTATTTTAACACAAGGTTTCCTCAACAAAAAAGTAAAGGCTTTAATTGCTTTGTGTACGAGATACGACTATCATACGACTAAAATAAAATTTCAAGAGGAAATTGTTCAGAAAATTAGCCCTAAATATTTTTTAAAAGATGAGCAGTTAAACAATAAAATAATTCTAATAGCTCATTGTAAAGATGATAAAAGAATCCCATTCTCTAATCTCGCGCAGATAAAAAAACATCTCAACTTAAGTGCGGAGAATGTTATTCAATTTGAAGAGGGAGGCCATTCTTTTAAAGGGCATAGAGAAGAAATTTTTAATATTTCTCTTAATTTTTTAAAAAAAATATAAGAAATGGAATAATAAGTTAAAATAAACAATTTTAAAACAACAACGTGATAATTTATGGAAAAAATCTTAATTGTAGGCCCAGCGAGCCAAATACTTGGAATTAGAATAGCTCAAGAGTTAAATATTGAATACTTTAATACAGAATCAAAAACCTTCCCTGACGGAGAAAACTACCTCAGGATCAACTTAGATGATGAATCATTGATTGAAGGGAAAGAGGTTATAATTGTACAGTCAACAGGACCAAGTTCAAGTGGAAATCAAAACGCTCGTTTCATTGAGCTTCTCATGATGATTGATGCTGTCAAAAGGATGGGTGCTGAAAAACTCGTCGTAGTGATTCCTTATCTCGCGTATGCTCGCCAAGATAAGATTTTTAGACCTGGAGAGTGTAAGTTTGCTAATTTGATATTGTGCCTTATTGATTCTATGAGAGTAGACGAACTTTACGTGGTTGATGTACACGCTCCAAAAATATTAGAAGAGGTTCAATGTAAATGGATTAACATTGATTCTATGAAAATATTAGCGGACTATATTAAATCTTTAGACGTTAAAGAAATCGTAGTTGTAGCTCCTGATAAAGGTGCTGTTGAAAGATCCAAAGCATTTGCCAAACATTTTGGAGAAGACGTGCCCGTAGATTACTTTGAAAAGGTTAGAGATGTAAAAACTGGAGAGATAACTATGTCTGGCAAATTAAGTTTAAAAAATAAAGATGTAGTCGTTTCAGACGATATTATTGCTACAGGAGGTACTATGGCTAAAGCTATAAAACTTTCAAAACAAGGTGGAGCTAATAGAGTATTCGCTGTCGCGACTCACGCTTTATTATTGCAAAATGCAAAGTTTAGAATTATTAAAGCAGGTGCAGATGAAATTATTGGAACTGATTCTATCGATAATGAAGCTAGTAAAGTTTCTTTAACAAAAGCAATAGTAGATTACCTAAAATAGTGTTCTAATAACTCCTAATTATTTTTAAAATTAAGTTTCGGGTCTTTTTTTGAACTTCGTTTTTTGAGACATTATTGTTTATTTCATAATTCGCACTTCTAATTACATTATTTAATCCAAAAGCGATCTCACGCTGGTCTCTTTCTCTTAGATCGTCTAAAGTGTTTGGATCATCGGGTCTTCCTCTTTTCGAGAGTCTTTCAAATCTTATACTATCATCAATTATAACTGCTACAATGGGAAATATCCACGATTTTCGAAATATTTTAACTTCAGCAATCGATCTCAATCCATCTATAAAAACAACCTCACGATCTAAGTTTTTAATTAACTCTACGCATTTTACGGCTATAATTTCTGAACCGAATTTTTCTCGTAATTCTTGTGCAATTCTACCTAAATTTTCGTCTGTTGGTTCAATATTTCTTTCTAGTGCTTCGTTTCTTATTACATCCCCCATCGTAATTATAACACCTAAATCCTCAATAGCTTTTAACACTGTTGATTTTCCGGAACCAGGTAATCCACAAAATCCTATTACTTTCATAAGGGTTCGATAAATATTGAAGTGAATTTATTGTAAGAACTTTCTTAATGGTTAAAAAGATTGATAAATTTAAAAGTTTTAAATTTATCCAATAATATAGTTGAAACTATTAAGAATTTAGAAAATCATTTGATTATTTAATGAACGGGAAAGAGAGTAACAGTAAGGAAGCGGAAAATAACAATAATGAAGATAATCAAAACGAGAATGAAGATTTAGAAGCTACAACATCAAATTCAGATATTTTTATTGAAATTTCGACAAAGGAACATTATATTCAGAAATTTGGAATTGACCCTGCCGTATCACCCATTTTCATATCATATAACGCCTATAGGCGCATTGTTGGGTATGCAATGCGATATGGAAATGAGGATCTACCTCAAAGAAATTGGCGAGAAGTCTACGGCATTCTGATAGGATCGATAAAGGAAAATAAAGAAGTGATTATTAAAGACGCGATCCCCGTAATGGCAGGAGGTAGAGCATATGTTGAATATAAAAGTAAACATTACGTAGATACCGCTCAATTTAACACAGCAATATATGAAAGAGCAATCCAAGATAATAAAGAAGACTTCTTTGTAGGATGGTGGCATACGCATCCAGGTATCGGTTTTATTTTTTCCCCACGAGATATTGAAACTCAGTTGTTTTATCAAGGTGTAAACCCATACGCAATAGCGTTAGTATTCGATCATTGCCAAAAAGGATCAAAATCCTATTATCTTGGGGTTGCTGGAATAAGGTTAAAAAACCCAGATCGTGGTATGTTTGCTACTTATTCAAATACTATTGAACTTAAATTCGAATTTGCAAAAGAAAAAATGGTTAAACAAGTCGAAAATGACATAAAAGAGATTAAAAAAAACATAAGAAATACTTTGAAACAAATCAACTTTATAGATGAGGTATTGCGGAAAAAAGGTTTAGCTCAACTTCAAAGGAATTTCGGTCTCATCATGGTTTTAAAAAGGGATGTTAAAATTACCGATGATGAACAAGAAGCTGAAGAGGATGATTACTACTTATATGAATGGGATCCTGATATTGATAAAAAAATTTACAGAATTCCTAAATTTAGAGAAAAAATAGAAAAAGAGTTAAAAAAATGCGAAGAGATTCTAATTGATCTGAAGAAAACCAATCAGACAACTGATTTTAAGAAAAAAAAAGCGAAATTTAGCAAAAAAATCAAGGAAATGTTGGTAAAACCAAATGAATGGTATAAAAAGATATTAAATGATTTTACTAAAAGTATTGAAGTTATTTTTCCATTATTTGATTATTTAGATACAGATGAAAGAAAAATTATTGAACATTTTGAGAAAAGGAGTTTTGAATATCAAAAGATATTAGACGATCTAAATTCTCGTTCGGATTTTAACTTGTGAAATTCTAGAAAAATAAATATACGTAAGACACTTTCATGGTTTTAATCAAAAGATTATTAGCAGTATTGCTTTTTAATTACCGTGTTAATGAATGAATATAAATAACTTTTATATTGCTTGGAACACTTTTATATTTTAGACTGCTTTTGAATCAAATTTAGCAAATATATGGTAATGAGGTTCTTTCATGCCTAACGCCACAACACTTATAGTCAGAAATCGTACAGATCGGGAAAAAACAATTAAAGATGCTATTTTTGCCTTTTCAGGGGGGACAAAATCATTATTGATAAAAGGAGAAGGAGAAGAGATTTCAACAGCGGTTGAAGTTGCTGAAATTTTAAAAAATCGCCTTTATCCTGGCGTAGAAATTGCTAATGTTTCATTAGGTAGCCGCCCTTATTTCGAAAGAAATCAACGCAGAAATTATAGGAGAGACATTCAATCTAATAGAAATAAAAAGGATTTAATTTCGAAAATCGAGATAACCATCTCTAAATCACAAATATAAACTATATTTATGACTTTTGATAATTTAGGCCCATTATTAGGGGAAACTAGAACAGTTGCGTTATGCCAAATATGCGGCGATTATATTTACAAACGAATTTACCACGATGAGAATTCAAAAAGCAGAGAGAAAACGGTCTTCGTGTGCAAAAACTGTTTAAGAAACAATAAGAAATAATCGTCTACTATTTTTTCTTCTCTCTTCTGTTATTCAGATATTTTTCCCAATTAAAACTTAATATAAATTGCATAATAGCTAGGGTTAACATCAGCATTAATGCTTCCGTTATAACACTCGAAATATCATCAACTTCGATCCCAGTAGCTCCAAATCCAAGCGAAATTAGAATAGGAAAAATAACATAGAAGATAGTAGTCACATTTTTACCTAACCAAGCCCATAAAATACAGATAGGAAAATTAATCTTTTTATCAGACATTCCTAAAGCTATCCATAAAGGATCATCTGGTATTGGTAGAGCAGCTGCAACAAAAATAAATAAATGCATGGATTTTGGGTATTCTAAGGCAAGTTTTCCAAATCCCTGTACATTATTAAGTGTTCTTGATTGAGACTTGCTTGCTACTTTTTTTGCCCCTATACCAATTAAATATCCTACAAGTTCGCCCAGTGCACTTCCAAGGCCTCCAATAATTGCTATTATTAATATTTCTAACCAAAATGGTCCATTCAATAAGATTTCACCAAGATTTAATCCTAAACTAGAATATCTAATAAAAATAGAATTTGAAAATGAGAAAATAACGAATGGATAAGGTATTGGAAATCCCACACTTGCATTTCCTAAAAGGCATATAAAAAAAGCAATTAAAAGTGCGATAAAGTAGTTGGAGCCTTCAGTAAGTCCTGTGATATTTTGTCTTGATTGAATTATAGCATTTTGAATGGGAGGAACTGTTAGAAATAAAATCAAGTAAATCATAACACCTAAGTAGAAAAAAGTAAAAACGACGGTTAATTTATTCGAGATAGCCATAATAATCCTCTTAAAAACACGATATTTTTTATTTTGTTTTAGTTATTTTAGTACTCAAGCCATTCTTAGCATTTAAAAGAATTTCTAGGTTATCAGAAACTCTACCTATTTTGTTTACTTTATTAGGCATCTCAATGTTTTCAAGAATTATGAGTAATTCATCAGTTTTAGGATTATATATGATATCTCCTTTCTCTACGCTCTCGACAGATTTCGGATTATGACCTTTATAGATTTCAATTCCAGGAAGCGTCCAATAAGCATTTGAACCAAAACTAAATCGACCTCGCAAAACAATAGGTAACTTATTAATGATTGCATCGGTGGATAGTGGTGCGTAGATTCTTAGCAATTCACCTTTAAGAGTTCCTATTCCGAAGAGATCTATCTTTATTCTTATGGACATTTTCTTTTAAAATTATTATTTCTTATTTAAATTTCATTTTGAGTAAAATATTGGAATCTATTAAACTTTCTCTTATTAATTGAATGAATATATTTCATAAATTAATAATTAAATTTAAATAGATGATTATGCATATGTTTTATTGGACAATAGTTTAAATCATTGGTTTATGACACAGAATTACAATTTAAACAACGAGCCTGTTGTTACAAAATTGAATGAAGATTCTTAAGTTCTGGAGTAATTTTTTTCCTACCAGAGTTAATACTTACACCTTGAGTTCCATACGGTTTTATATTATTGCATGCCATTAGTTTTGAATCCTAATTTACGAACAAGTTTATTATTACTTTAGGAGATTTCTATTATTTATCACACAGGAGCAATAATTTTGTAAAGAGAAGCAATTTAGTTAAAATTGACATGAAATAAAGTATAAATTGAAGCATTTTTGCTTGATATCTTGTTGAATTTAGCAGTATTTTTTAAGTTTGCTACACGAGACATTCAAACTTTATATGTCTTTAAAATAAAATTATATGCCTCCTCAATAGAGCTTTGATCCAGATACGATTCATTGGAGTAAGAGATTGATTTCCTTTGAAACATGTTTTCTGAGATAATCGGAGCTACTATTGTCCACTTTTTTTTTTTTCGTTTAGAATTTTTAAGTCTAGAGGAGTATCAATGTCATAGAAATTCTTCTCTGGACTAACCGATATGGCAAAAAAATGCTTTTCTCTCTCAATCAGTAAGTTTACTGCTTCGCGAATAGTACGAAATTTGACTGAGTTAGCGAGATCTCTAATTGCTTCAACATATACGTTGTTGAATATAAAAATGGGAATAATCTGATTAATTTCTTCTTGATCCGAGATGAGATCCAATTTTTCTTGAGAAATCTCTTTAACAATCGCTTTTGAGTCCATTTCTTCAATTTTTAAATAAGAAATACTTTTTTCATATTTTGGGTAGTATTTTTCATACTTCTTTTTTAATATATCGGTTCTTATCTTCCTATAAAATAGAATTGAATTATTGATAATTTGCATGTATTTCTCTATTATTAGGTCAAAGATTTCTTGAATTAGATTGAAATCAAAAACAGTATCTCCAGGAAAAACCATAAATAACTTATCTTCTTTAAAGATCTGATTATTTTTTGTAATACTTAAAAAAGAATATAAAGGACCTAGTTTGTATCTATCTCCTGAACGATGAATCAATATATTTTCTCTACTATTTTGATTTTTTATTTGAGAAGAGTTTACAAAATCTGCAATCAGTCCCCCTAAATGCCCTGTTACTATAACGATTTGATTGAACTTTAAATCTATTAAGTTAGAAATAATTAAGGAAAGTATGGATTGATTATTTAAAGATTCTACTTTAAGAAGTGGTTTTGGAACGTTTATAGCAATATCTTTGGTGCGTGTTCCTTCACCAGCACATAGAATGACACATGTGATTGTTTCCTTTAATTTATCCTTGTGTGGTAACAATAGGATTTCCATCCATATCAATTATGATTGTATGTTCCTGTTGCGCGACAGGAGCTCTGGTTACTTCTATAAGTATTGGATAATGATCGAGGATTTGTTTTCGTATAAAAGTATCGATAATCCTTTGTATTTTATTTTTCGGGATAATGCTATGTTTTTCTAATAATCGAGGTGAAAAAGGGAGATTTTTAGTTAAATCCTCTATTTTTCTCATATAATTTATTTCTTCGTAGGGTAAATTCTTTTTTACTCTTTTAGTAAATCGGTAAATGTAAGATTTTTTACCGTTGGTGACTAAACCTTCACCTGAAGTTGCAAATGGCTCGCAAGCGTATGCATCCCCCGGTTTTAAAACTTCATTATGACTTTTATCTTTTATATTAGGAAGAAATGGACCAGCATGCAACTTATATTGCTTTAATTCATGACCACCAAGATTAGTAATTGGTCTTAATCCATGGTTATGAATTTTATCTGCGATTACTTCCCCTAATTCGTACAACTTAATACCAGGTTTAAAAATTTCGATCACTGCATCAAGCGCCTCTTGGGCAGCATCTATGTAATTTTGAAGCTTTGGATCTTTATCTATATTAAATGTAATTGCGGAATCTGCAATAAATCCATTATGATGCGAGCCTAAATCAATTTTTAACAGTCCTTTATTAGGAACCACAGTAAGATCATCGATAGTAGGACTATAATGAGCTGCATACTCGTTTAGCGACATATTAATTGGAAATGACAATTCGCAGCCTTGATTTATTATTTCATCTTCGCACTTATTGGCAATTTCTAAAAAAGACGCTCCTGGTTTTATGAGCTTTTCAGCTAGCTCTTTAGCAGCTACAACTGCTTTTCCAGCGCATAAATAAGACTCAATCCATTCTTCTGACATAATATTCAAAAATTTACATTTGTAGCATATTTAAGGCGTTAATCGTTCGGGCGTTCTTGGATACATCACAGCTTCTCGAATGTCATCCAGACCGCAAATATATGTTATCCAACGGGCAATTCCTAACCCGAATCCCGCGTGTGGGGGCATTCCGAAATCAAAAGCATTAAGATGAGAATCAAAGGAAGATGCATTCAAACCTTTGTTTTCTATGGCATTCTCTAATTGGGTTCTATTATGAACTCGCGTGCCTCCAGATGTTAATTCGAGCCACCCCATTTGAAGATCAAACGATTCACTATACTTGTCATCTTTTGATGGTTGAATGTAAAACGGTTTTATTATCATTGGCCAATGAGTTATGTAGTAATATCCAGTTAGATCTTCTCCTAATTTTCTATACGCCTCCGTCGAGATATCTTCACCCCATTCAACAGAAATTTTATATTTATTTTCAAGTAATTCAAGAATTTCATCGTATCTATAGCGTGGAAGGGGTAACTCTGGAACGATTGTTTTATTTTCCATGTTAAGAATTTTCAGAGCAGTCATATTATTCTCTCTAATATTCCTTATTACATCAACAACTAATTCTTCTAATGTTTTTAAAACATCATACATATCAACAAAGCTCATTTCTACATCCAAAGTAAAAATTTCGCAGATGTGCCTTTTTGTGTGGCTCTTTTCCGCTCTGAAAGCAGGACCTATCTCAAATACTTTTTCATAAACTCCACTTAATTGTTCTTTATATAACTGAGCAGACTGAACTAAGAATGCCTCTCTATCAAAATACATTATAGGAAATAACTCAGTACCGCCTTCTGTCGCGGAACCTATTATATTTGGAGTTGTAATTTCAGTAAAATCTTGCTCACGTAAAAAACTCCTAGCTGATTTTAAAACTTGCCCACGAATCTCAAAAATTGCTTGGTTTCTTAAGGATCGTAGATCCAAAGCCCTATTATTTAGCCTAAGATCAAGTTCTGATATAGTCTCTCCGGTCATATCAATAGGAAGCTTTTCCGGGGTTCTATTCAATATTTTTATTTCTGATGGAATAATTTCAATTCCGCCTGGTGCTGTTTTGAATTCCTTTACTTTTCCTTTTATCATTAAGCAGTATTGGTATCCTAGTTTAGTTTTTTCAAATAACTCATCGGATACAACTCCTTTTTTTAAAGTAATCTGTCGTTCTCCATATTTATCTTGCAAGCTTATGAACTTCAGACCGCCTAGATCGCGGAAATTTCTTACCCATCCACCTAGAATTACCTCTTGATCGCGTAATTCGGGGGTAACATCTTGGGTATAATGAGTTTTCCTCCATCCATCTAATTCATCAAAAGACATAATAACCTTCTAATTTCATATTTTTTTTTAAATTAAATTTGTAAAGGAAATTAAGAATAAATTTTTTGTCATCTTATAGACGATTAATAATGCCGAATCTATATTGGAAAGATAAAGATAAAATTCAATTGTCTAACACCAATAAGTCTCAACAAGTTTACCCTTTCCATATAAAAGAGTTGATTAGATACCCTTTAATTGACAATATTGGATTACAGAACGAAATAATAAAAAAAAAAATGAGAGAATATCAAAAGAAAGAATTAACTTCCAATGAGTATATTAATTGTTTAATCCAAGGGGACAATAAGGATATCATGAATTCTTTGCTCAAAATTTATGCGAAAAAAATCAAATTAATCTATATCGATCCACCTTTTGCAACAGGAGGAGATTTCGAATCCAAAGTGTTTATAGGAGAGGACGACGCGTTTGAGGCCACTAAGGCTTATTCAGATTCATGGAATGGAGGCATTGATGCTTATATCGAATTTTTGTATGATAGATTAATTCTAATGAAGGAGTTACTCGCAGAAGACGGAAGCATTTATGTGCACTTAGATTGGCACATTTCGCATTATATTAAAATAATAATGGACGAAATTTTTGGAAAAGAAAATTTTAAAAATGAGATAATTTGGGCGTATCCCGCAGCTTCAGCTAGAACGAGGAAGTTCTTTATCCGCTCTTTTGATACGATTTTATTTTATACGAAATCTAATGATTACACATTTAACGACGATCCTAACATTTATATGGAGTACTCTGATCGAGTTAAATTTGCTTTAAAAACTGACGATAATGGAACGTATTATCATCGTGGAGGTAGTCATAACGGTAAAAAACTCTCGCGAAAAGTATACATTTCAAATAAGGGAATCTTTCCTCGTGATGTTTGGACAGATTTACCTTATATCAGAGCAAACACTGCAGAATATCAAGCATTTTCCACGCAAAAACCTGAGAGATTGTTGAAAAGGATAATTCTTGCCTCTTCAAATAAAGATGATATCGTAGCAGATTTTTTCTGTGGAACTGGTACAACATTAGTAGTAGCAGAAAAACTTGGACGAAGATGGATCGGTTCAGATATAGGAAAACACGCTATAAACATATGTCGTAAAAGAATACTTGATGTTTGGAACAGTAATGATCTAATAAATTGGGAACAAAAATATCAAGAAATTCCCCAACCATTTAGAGTATTAAGGATTAACAATAATCAGCAAGATTATAATATTGATAAAAGATTTATAGTTGAAGGTGTTCAAGATAGATCTAAAAACTCCCAATTTCAGAATGTCAAATTTGATGTTAAAATATCTAAAGACAAAAATAATGTTATAATTGATTTAGTAGATTACTCCATTCCAAACATAAATATTATTCAAGAGAAGATCAGAAGTAAGATAAAAAAATTTTCTGATTGGATTGATAGTTGGACAATAGACTTTAATCGTCGAAAAGATTATTTTAATTCGACTTGGATTTCATACAGAACAT
Source organism: Promethearchaeota archaeon (assembly GCA_013375495.1). The sequence continues at coordinate 18,657 of JABXKC010000006.1, read as the reverse complement.
TAAAGAATCGTAGATTAAACTTAAGTTCAATTTCTCATACCTATAGCAAACAAGGAAATTATTGTATAGCAATTAAGGTAAATGATATTCTTGGAAATGAAACAATTCAAGAATACGAGATAAATATAGATTAATCCTCTATTTTACGATCTCTCGTAATAGTAATGTTGCATACGAGCCCTTCTGTAGAGAAAACTCGATTTTTAATTTATGTCTATTTTGAAAAACATCATCCTTAGAATAGTCCAAAATGTTTAAGCCCAAAGGTTTAGTAATTATTGATCTAAAAGATCCCTTGAACTCGTATGTTTCTAGCAATTTATTTTTAAATATTTCTGAAGAAATTCCCTCATCATCCAAAATTTTTAATGCTAAAGATTTAATGGCTGGATAATTGTCTAATTTGGTATTATATCCAATTAATGGATAAACTATTTTAGCTCGGTTTAAATCGTAGGCTTCTTGGAGAAACTTATCGTACAATCCGTTGTACAGATATTTGATTTGAGTGATATTACCATTCTCGTCGTCTAAAATGTTGAATATATCGCCTTTAACGGGTTTATTTAAAGAAATTCCCTTTTTATATCTCAAAGTTATCATTTTATTAAATAAATAAGATTGAATTGAACTAATCAGTAACTTAATGAGGTACTTAGGTAAGTGATTAATTGCTCCTTCGTAATCACTAGGGTTATCTATTAGGTATTTAATCATCATTCTTTCATAATTTAAACTTTTAGGAAATACCTCGTACGCTTTTTCGAGGTTACCTGTTTTTCTTAGATCTTCCCTCACTTTTCGAGATTGAGGTAATTCTGAGGAATAAGTTGCTATAACAAGCTCATCAAACGCCTTTTTAAATTTGTTTTCTAAAATAAATCTCCCTAATAGGTGCGAATTCGGCCTAAAAGTGCCAAATCTTTGAATCCCGTAGTAATTTGGAAATCCTCGAGTGCGTAAAATTGCTAGCAAATCTTCTATTTCTTCTTTTTCATTATTTTTATGTTCAATATTTCTAATAGTAATTTCAAAGTGGTTCCCCCAATTATTTCCTAATTTAACGGGATATTTTGAAGGATTGATGTTTCTAATGAAAATATCTTTTAATTTTAATTTCTTTAACTTTTCAATATGATTTCCTTTAATTGAGGCTTGCTGAACGGTTATGGCTCGTTTATCCTTTAATCCTGCATATTCTATTGCTTTTGGTGCTATTCCCAAAGCATCGCTAATCAATCTTACTGCTTCAAATGTGTCTTTATTGATTTTCACGAGGTTAAAAGTAGTATATTTGTCTTTGGTTTCTGCAGAATAACTTGTAGGAGTGTAATCCTCGTTAATCTCTAGAACTCGTCCTGAATAAGTGATCTCTTTAACGATGAAGTCCTTATAACGGTTTTTAATAGTTCCATGAATAGCTTTTATTCCAGAAGTTGAAAATACTTCAATCCCTACAATTTTTTCAACTTCTCTCTCGTTATTATTAAAGATGTGAACACTATCTCTATTTTCTTCCAATTTAATTAGCCTAAAAGTATTATATTAGAGTAACTTTATATCCCCCGTAACTTTATCTAAGGTTTTTGAGAGTTCAGGTCCTATTCCTAAAGCTGTGGTGGTTCCAGGAGCTAGTTGAGTTAAACCAGCATCTTGAATTAAAAAAAACGGAATCTTACTTCTTTCTAATTTAGAAACAATCTCTTTTAGTTCCTCCATACCACTTACTCTTAGAACCACTTTCTTTTGCCCTGTGTTTTTCCATTTTTTCCATACTTCTTTATTTTTTACCCTTACCAAATCTGCTGAAGATATCGAAGCATGGCACGACTGGGCACATTTCTTCCCCGTACCCATCTTTAAATCTGTCCGTATTAAGATGACTTGTTTATATTCATCCATAATATATTAAACCTATTCGATAATAAGAAATTGAGAAATAAAATAATTATCTTTATTCAAATTCGATACGAATTGTTTTGCCAGTGAGCTCAAGAATTAATTCTTCAAGTTCTTCCTTGGTAAATAAGATAACTTCTTGATCCTTTTTGGAAAGAACTCCTTTAAATTCAATATCTCCTGTAGCTAAAAAAATCTCGTTAAGTGAAATCAATTTGCTTGGAGCGATTAAACTTTCTAAGGTGGCTCTAATTTTTTGAGTCCGTTCGATTAAGATTATATCGTCTACTTCGTACGTTTCTTTTATCCAATTTATTAAGTTTTGCGTGATTTTTATCTTATCTTTCTTTCCGACTACAAATATGACGACATCCTCGAAATCGATTGCTTTTAAAAATGATACGTTTTTTAAAAATCCAAATTTTTCTTCTTCTTCCAAAACAAGTAAATCCTTAGCTAAATCTAATTCAAATTGAGTAAGAACTCCCGAATCTAGTTTTTCTTGACAACTAGCACATAAAAATTCGGAATTTACACATGTTTTACACGCAGGAAGATCTTTCATTTAGCTTCTAATCCACTTATAACTCGATAATATCACAAGTTAGATTCCTTACAAGTCTATCGGCAGTTGTAGGGTCCGTTTTATAGGTATAAAGTCGTTTTTTGGTTCTTAATTTCAACTTCACAACATCTTTTACTCGTTTAACCCGACAATGAACGGCAAACTCCGCTAATTCTAAAAACTTTTCCTCGTCAAATATCTCGCTTGGCAACTTTTTCAACTATATTTGAAATTAATATAATTCTAACTTAATGCCTAAAATTATTTATAAAATTTTAATTTTTACTTTATTTCTTTATTGTATGTAATCCTATATCAAAAAATTTTTTAGCTTGCAAATGTTTTACAAAATATTCTTTACTTGAAACTTAAATTGAGACTTAAAAGAATTGTTTCAAAAAGAATAGCGTTTAAATGCATATTAAACAAACCAAAATGGTTAGCAGATAAAGGAGAATATTATATGCCAATTGATGACCCATATAAAAGAAAAATTGCACGACATCATTTATTAATGAAAACAGTTTGTCGCAAGTGCGGAGCCTTAAACCCCGTCAGAGCAAAAAAATGTCGTAGGTGCAGATCTAAAGATTTACGCCTAAAGAAAAGAGAACTACAGAAATAAAGTAAAAATAACATTTGCTTCTTTTTAAATATTGATATATACAATGTTTAACTTACCCTATCTTCGAGAGTTTGCCCGTTTTTTGAAGTATTAATCTCCTAATTGCAGTAATAATTCATATTAATAAACTAATCAGAAAGTAAATTCAGCATCTGATTTCAATGAAAATTCCTTTGAAAAAAAAATCTGGTATTTAATATCAGTTAACTCGAATTTAATAAATCTGAAAAAGAGAAGAGTTAGGGAGTTGGGGATTCTTTACTATATTTTTAGAATTTAAAAAACTATCTAAAGGAATTTTTTTGAATTTTGCGCAATGAATAAATAATTATTTTGTAATTATAAATTTATTACTATAAAAGTCAATATTTCCTACTTTTAATTTTGAAATTAATAATCAATCTTGATTTAAGATTCAAACATCAAAAGTCGAATATTATGGAAAAAAGGGTCAGAAAGGTTAAATGTCCCCATTGTGGAAACATAGGGAATACAGAAGGAGAAAGATTCGATAATCAATTTGGTTGGAGGGTTTCCAATGGTTTTAGGAGCATTACTTTAATTTGTAATAGATGTGGTAGATATACTATTTTTCATGATAAACTAGACTCCAAAAAACAACAAAAAAAAGCGAGGATTTTTATAGGAAAAAAAGATGAAATTTGGCAGAAGTATCTGAGAATGAAAGCAAACAAGGATGTGAATTTGAATTCGTTTACAAATGATGAATCGGTTAAGTATGTTATAGAAAAAAAGATTTTGAAGTATATATGGGAAAGGGTAGTAAACTATATCATAGGCATAATTGTGGATATTTATCTCGTTCAAGAACGCTTAAGCACATGAATCGCAGTGACGCTATTCTAAGAGGATACACCCAATGCAATGCTTGTATTAAAGAGTTTAATTCCTCTGCTTGTATAATTGCTTGTATAATAGTAGCAATAATAACTATAGTTGCTCTATTAACTGGAGGGATATATTTCTAATAATCTTTAGTCATAATTTTTCAACTTTCCCTATGAATTATTGCTAATCTTATAAAAAATAACTCATTATTTGGAAAAAGATGACCCCGATTGGTAAGAAAACCAATAAAGAGCACCTCGCCCACCAAGGTGGTTTTTTACAGGATTCCTTACATTTTACAAGAAGGTAAAACTACTGGAATTTATTATATTCGAGAACTCGCAAACCATTTCAAAAATAATGTTGTATGGTTAAACCCAGAACTGATTCGCCCAGAATGGGCGCCCTGGACCCGAAAGATTATTTCGAGCATTATTCCAATGTTTGATTTAACTATCGAGGGAATTGAACAAGCTATGGATTACCTTCGAACGGGAGGCAGACACATGTTTACTACAGTTCACTTCTTTAAAGGATTAGCTTATTAAATTTATATCTACTTAGATCTAGTTTTTTGGGAACTAAGTACCATCTTTACAATTCCCTAATAATAACTTTATATGGATGAATAATTTAAATGTTAATTATACAGTTAAGAATTCCAAATAAAAGGGGTTAAAAATTATCAAAAAAAGCCTAAGAAAGTATCTTATCTTTATTTTTTTAATTTCGATTACGTTTCCAATTCTGTCCTATGACATTATACCGTCCAATTACAAGTCAAATATAGATAGAATAGGTCTAGATGCCGATATTAAACCATCTGGAACTATTTTAGAAGAAAAGAATGAGTTTCTCGAAGGAGTAAGGGAACATTTAATATTAGATAATGAAGGTTATTTAAAACTTGAACATTATAATTTTTGGACCGATATTACTCCATTTCCAAGCGAGAGATCGCATCACTCTATGGTCTATGACTCTACTCATGACCTTGGAATCATGTTTGGTGGGTATGATGGGCAATACTATGATGATACATGGATTTATAATTATACTGAGAATTCCTGGACCAATATGAATCCCACAACCAGACCAAGCAGAAGAGCTTCAACTTCTATGGTCTATGACTCCGCTCACGATCAAGTGATTCTATATGGTGGAGTATATATTGATTATAATCTTGATGAACCGATTATAACTTATAATGAATTATGGATCTATAATTATAGCAACAATGCATGGACTAAAATGAACCCCATAATCAATCCAGCCCCAAGATACCGCCATTCAATGGTTTATGATTCTATACATGATCAGGTGATATTATTTGGGGGAATGTATGCTAATTATGAAATAAATAGATATGTGTATTATAATGAAACGTGGATCTATACGTATAGTAATAATTCATGGACCAATATGAACACAACAGAAAAGCCAAGTTCAAGATATTCTACTTCAATGGTCTATGACTCTACACTTGATTGTGTTGTCCTTTTTGGTGGTAATGAAAGATACCAGTCGATATTATTTGGACCAGATCCGGATATGAAAGATGATACATGGATTTATAATTTTACTGATAATTCATGGATCAACATGAATCCGTTAACCAAACCAAGTGCAAGAGATGGTCATTCTATGGTCTATGATTGTAAAAATAACCAGACAATCTTATTCGGAGGATGGGATAAAAGTCTGCATGACAATGGAGACACTTGGATTTATAATTATAGCAGTAATGCGTGGATTAATATGAATCCCTCAACAAAACCGAGTGCGAGAGAGGATCATTCCATGATCTATGACTCTACCCATAACTCTGTAATTTTATTTGGTGGTTTAGTAGGTCATGATGTAGATAATTCGTGGTGGTTCTATAATTACAGTGGTAATTATTGGACAAGAGCTGTCCCCGTACCATTTTCGAGAACAAGGCACTCTATGACCTATGACTCTACCCATAATCAAGTTATCTTATTTGGTGGAATTGATAAAAATGGCAATTTAAACGAAGAAACCTGGATCTATACTTGTACCAATAATTCTTGGAAGAATATGAATCCTACAACAAAACCGAGTGCGAGAATGGGTCATTCCATGGTCTATGACTCTACTCATGATCAAGTAATCTTATTTGGAGGTTATATTGGGAGTGAGCAAGATAGTGATGAAACTTGGATCTATACTTATAACAATAATTCTTGGAAAAAAATGAATCCGCTAATAAAACCAAGTAAAAGAGAGGAATTTTCCATGGTTTATGACTCTACTCACGATCAGGTAATCTTATATGGTGGAAATAGCTATAATCCTCATAATACTAGTGTAATATATTCTGAGACCTGGATCTATACCTATAACAATAATTCTTGGAAGAAAAAGAATCAATTAATAAACCCCAGTGCAAGAAGCGATCATTCCATGGTCTATGATTCTTCCCACGATCAAGTAATCTTATTTGGGGGGTATGATGGGAATTGGCAAGTTACTGATGAAACCTGGATTTATACCTATAGCAATAATTCTTGGAAGATTATGGATTCGCCAATAAAACCAAGTGCGAGATCGGGTCATTCTATGGTCTATGACTCTACTCATGATCAAGTAATCTTATTTGGGGGATGGTATTGTCAAAGTGATGATGCTATATGGATTTATAATTATACTGACAATATCTGGATAAATATGCATCCAACAGTACAACCATACGCAAGCGGTGGTCATTCCATAATCTATGACTCAAAAGACGACAAAGTGATCTTATTTGGAGGACCTAAGAATATATGGGATTATAGTGATAGTATATGGGTTTATAAAATTACAGATAACTATTTCCCACAAGGAATTTTTGATTCCAAAATAACAATTTTCGAAGATTCGTATAAGATCTCAGGGGGAATAACATGGGATCCCAGAGACCAACCGAGTGGGCAATCTCTTCATATCCAAGTTGGATTTTCAAATTCACCTGAGGAAGAAGATTTTCTTTACACTGATTTACACGATGAAAACTTCTCTTTTCAAGGAATAAGTAAATTTATTAAATACAGAGTAATTTTTCGATCGAATTCGTTGCAAAATAATACACCTCTACTAAAAAGCGTCAACATTACATTTACTCTTACGTCATTATATGATGAAATGAATATACCGCTTATATTAGGTCTTAGTATTGGTTTTTCCTTAGGCTTAGGTATAGGAATAGGGGCTATTCTTGGTTTGTTATTACGTAAAAAAAGAGAATAAAAATCTTAAAAAATTGATTAAAAATATCACATAGAAAGACACCTAAATAAAAAAAATGGATTGCGTAGACTTATATATAAAACCAATTATTCGCTACTTTCAGTGTCTGATTTCAATGAAAATTTAGTGGGAATAGATTAATTAATAGAGATAAGATTCGTTAATCCTCCATTCACTTAAAAACAAATGATAAGATTATCACTGTCGAAGATCATTAATAATTACAGTTAAGAATTAAAAGTGTTTGGGACAATTCCTTTTTATTACCAATTATTTTAAAGGTTCACACTTTCGCGATTCAAAAATTACAATTTTCGTAAACTTTTTTAATTTTATGACTTAGAGATCATTATATAATTAATAATTATTTTAAAAAAAATCAAAATAGTGTGAATTAAAATGGCACAATTAGGCGGTCAACCTATCCTAATTATGAAGGAAGGAACCGAAAGAACTCGTGGAAAAGACGCTATGGAAAATAACATAGCGGCTGCGAAAGTTATCGCTGAAGCGGTGCGAACATCTCTAGGACCTCGTGGAATGGATAAAATGCTCGTTGATCAATTCGGCGACGTTGTGATCACAAATGACGGCGCAACAATTCTAAAAGAAATCGATGTTCAACATCCAGCTGCTAAAATGATGGTTGAAGTTGCTAAAACTCAAGATTCCGAAGTAGGTGATGGCACAACTACTTCTGTAATCCTTGCTGGTGAACTATTAAAGCGCGCAGAAAAGCTTTTACAACAGAAAATACACCCAACAGTCATTACTGAGGGCTTTAGAAAAGCCGCTGAGAAATCAGTTGAAATTTTGGAAGCAATGTCAATAAAAAGCGGAATTGAAGATAGCGAAGGATTAAAGAATGCCGCAATGACATGTATGTCTTCAAAAATCGTCTCTGAATCAAGAGATATGCTTGCCGACATCTGTATCGAGGCAATAAAAGCAGTAGCAGAAAAAGGCGAAAACGGTAAATGGGTAGCTGATATCGAAAAAGTCCAAATTCAAAAAAAAGAAGGAGAGTCTGTTGACGAAACATCCCTCATTAAAGGTATTATTTTGGATAAAGAAGTTGTTAGCCCCGGAATGCCTAAGATCGCTAAAGACGCGAAAATACTCTTATTACAAAGCGCAATTGAAATTGAGAAAACTGAATTTGACGCCAAGCTCCAGATAACGAGCCCCGATCAAATCCAACAATTCCTCGACGAAGAAGAACGAATGCTTAGAACCATGGTCGAAAAGATCGTGAATTCAGGAGCAAATGTAGTAGTGTGTCAGAAAGGAATTGACGACATGGCTCAACATTTTCTCTCAAAAGCAAATGTTATGGCTGTAAGACGCGTCAAAAAATCTGATCTAGAAAAACTCTCGCAAGCTACGGGGGGAACAATTTTCACTAATCTCGATGATATAACAGAAGAAAAACTCGGATTTGCTGGTTTAGTCGAAGAACGCAAAATTATGAACGATAGCTGGATTTTTATCGAAGAATGTAAAGACCCTAAATCAGTCGTAATTTTAATCAGAGGCGGAACTGAACTTGTTATTGACGAGGCTGATAGAGCTATTCACGACGCTTTATGCGTAACAAGAGATGTTATTGAAGACGAAAATATCGTTGGCGGCGGTGGAGCTCCAGAAATTGAAACTGCAATTCAATTAAGAAAGTTCGCTCAAACTCTAGGAGGACGCGAACAATTAGCGGTCGAAGTTTTCGCCGATTCCCTAGATATCATCCCTAAGACGCTCGCTGAAAACGCAGGGTTAGACCAGATTGAAGTGTTAATGAAACTGAGAGCCTCTCATCAAGCAGGAAACAAGTTTGCAGGACACAACCTAGAAACTGGAGAAGTTATCAACAACATGCTATCAGCTGGCGTAGTCGAACCAACCATAGTAAAAATTCAAGCAATTAAAAGCTCTACCGAAGCGGCCTCAATGATCTTACGGATAGACGATGTAATCGCAGGAGCGAAAAGCGCTATGCCACCGGGTGGTCCAGGTGGGATGCCCCCAGGGATGGGAGGTATGCCTCCAGGAATGGGTGGTATGGGGGGCCTTCCTCCTGGCATGATGTAATATAATCAATCTATTAAATTTATTTTTTCTTTCTATTTTTCTTTTAATTTTTGCTTTGTTTTTGAGAGAGTCCACACCCGATTATATCAATTCCGTTGATCACCCATTTAAGTTCTTCTTTAATATATTCCACATTAACGAATTTGCATAACATCGTTAAATCCACTCTTACTTCTATTAAGAGTGCTATGAGTTCATCGAGAGTTTCCCATTTTCTCTATGGAAGCCCGGCTCCAGGGATTTCAACTCTAACTATTTCAATTCGTCCTTCTATTCGGTCTGTTTGGTCAAAGGCTGTAGATGTGGCTACAAAGAGAGAGCATCGGTCAATACCGCCTAACATGCATGCATAAGCCTGACTTGAAACCTTAACTTCATGAGTCACTTTACCACCTTCAAGAATTCGAAAAACTTTACCGCTACCTGGTGAAGCAATCCAAATTCCTCCTTCTGCATCAAGACAAATCCCATCAGGCATCATAGACTTTAAATTTGCCCAGATTCGTCGTTCCTTTAGTAATCCATCTTCCAAAATATCAAAAGCAGTCAATTTATTTCCAAAAGTTTCGGCGACTATAAGAGTTTTATCATCTGGAGTAATGATTGTGCCATTTGGATGTGCTAAATTGTCAGCAACAATTTGAGCATTACCCTCTGGTGTTACAAGGATAATTTCAGCTGGTTTGATCTGCTCAGTTTGAAAGTTAAACCCACAGTTTCCAACATACGCTCTTCCTTTCTTGTCTACAACCATGTCATTGCATCTAAAAGTAGCTAATGATTTTAAATCTGCAACCTCTTTCAAGCCATCAGGATCGAGTCGCACTAATCGCTCATCATTCATTGAGACTATTAACAATGTACCATCGGGAAGCCAACCTAAACCAGAAGGGGAATCCTCCATTTTAATGATAGTCTCGGCATTCCTTTGTAGATCTACTGTCATTACTTTTCTCGCAAACATATCAGAAAACCACAATTTTTCGTCATGCCAGCGCAGACCTTCGGGAAATTTTAAACCTTCTAGAAAGATTTCTGTCTCTAAAAATTCGGGATTGCTCATATCTAATAAAAATGGCTTAATAATTGATAAAAGTTCTTATTAAAAAATCCACCATTGACTCATATAATTAAAAATACATATATTAAGGGGAAGAGTTCTTTTTGTTATTTAAAAAGTAGATTTTTAAATTTCTTCTTTTAATTTTTTACTTATATTTTGAGAGATTCCACACTCGAGAATATTAATTCAGTTTATTGCCTATTTTATTCAAATAATATATATTTATCAGAAGATAGTCACGAGTAGAAAATCATTCGAAAAAATTTTTAAATAAGATAAAAGCAATACTGATCTATTAAGAATAAATCATTAGAAACAAAAATAAAAAAATTTGAGGTATTATTAATGCCTAAAGCGAAAACTAACAATATTGAAATAGAATATGATACCTTTGGGGACCCCTCATCAAAACCTTTACTTTTGGTAATGGGGTTAGGATCTCAGATGATTAGGTGGCATGAGAACCTTTGTATGATGTTTGTAGATAAGGGTTTTTACGTAATTCGATTTGATAATCGAGATATAGGTTTATCTACTAAATTTGAAGAAGCTGGTATGCCAAATATTATGAAAGAATTTATGGCACGCCAGAAGGGAGAAACGGTTTCACCACCTTACACCGTAGAAGATATGGCTGATGATGCAGTTGGTCTTTTAGATGCCTTAAATATTGAGAAGGCTCATATTTGTGGAGCGTCAATGGGGGGTATGATTGTTCAAATAATCGCATTCCGCCATCCGGCCCGAGTTCTGAGCCTTACTTCAATAATGAGCACAACGGGAAATCCTAATCTTCCTCAAGCTAAACCAGAAGCAATGCAAGTGTTATTAAAACCTGCACCTACCGAGCGTGGAGCTTATATCGAGGAATCAGTAAAACGTTGGCGTATTCTTTATGGATCAGGTTTTCCTTATCCCGAAGATCAAGTGCGTGAATTAGCAGCAGAGTTATACGATCGTTCTTTTTATCCCCAAGGAATGACGCGCCAATTGTTTGCGATATTAGGTACTGAAAACCGCGTATCAAAACTTAGCTCAATAAAAGTTCCTACACTTGTAATTCACGGAGGCGATGATCCCTTAGTTCCAGTTGAGGGTGGTAAAGAAACCGCAGCATCTATCCCTGGGGCGGAATTGATAATCATTGAGGGTATGGGGCATAGTTTACCGCCTGAAACTTGGCCTCAAATTGTAGATGCTATTGCGAATAACGCTGATAAAGTAAATAATTAGGATATCACATAAAATCTTTTTTTCTTTATTTTTATGAAAAGCAATATAAATGAATAAAAAAGTTAATTTTGAAATACTGATTCTGTATTATAATTAAAATGTTAACTACAACTTAAAGTGAAAAAATTATCATGACAATTTTATTAAATCCAAAGCAACATAAGAGGTATTATCCTGACGAGAAGTCAAAGGATATTATGCTTAAAACAATCGAATTTTTCGAAAACAAAGGGAAAGCGAAAATTAAGGAGGACGATCACGAGCGAGTTTGGTATTCCGATTTTATCGAATTTCAAAAGAATAATAAACTTTTTGCCCATTTATTGACCCCATCTCAGTATGGAGAAGACGCGAATTATAGATGGGATACGTGGAGAATCTGTGAGTTTAACGAAATTCTTGCTTTTTATGGATTGAGCTATTGGTATACTTGGCAGGTTTCAATTCTGGGTCTTGGACCTATTTGGATGAGTAAAAACGAGAAGGCAAAGGAAAAAGCAGCAAACCTACTGAACGAAGGAGCTATATTTGCGTTCGGTTTATCTGAGCAAGCACACGGAGCGGATATTTACGGCACTGAAATGTCGCTTACTCCTCAAGAAGATGGTTCATATAGAGCTAATGGAGAGAAGTATTATATTGGCAACGGAAACGAAGCCGAAATGGTTTCAAATTTCGGAAAATTTGCTGATAAAAATGGTAATATCCCTCCCTATGACATGAAAAACAAGGAACAGTATGTTTTCTTTATAGCAAACTATAAGCACAAGAACTATGAATTGATAAAGAATGTATGTAATAGTCAAAATTACGTTTCAAATTTTGCACTTCGTGATTATCCCATAACTGAGGAAGATATTCTTTCTAAAGGAGAGGAGGCATGGAATTCGTCCCTAAACACGGTTAATGTAGGGAAATATAACTTAGGATGGGCTTCAATAGGAATTTGTACGCACGCATTTTATGAGGCTGTTCATCACGCGTCACATCGAAGGCTCTACAATATGTACATAACTGACTTTCAGCACGTCAAACAAAACTTTGTTGACGCTTATGCTCGTTTGGTCGCAATGAAATTATTTGGGCTAAGAACGGCTGATTACATGAGAATCGCATCCGATAAAGATCGTCGATATCTGCTTTATGCTCCAGTTATGAAGATGAAAACAACGACTCAAGGAGAGGAAGTTATCAATCTTTTATGGGATGTGATTGCGGCGAAAGGTTTCGAAAAAGATATGTATTTTGAGATGGCTGCAAAGGATATTCGTGCTTTACCGAAGCTCGAAGGCACTGTTCACGTAAATATCGCCTTAATCTTAAAATTTATGGTGAACTTCTTTATGAATCACAAGAAATACGAGGAAATTCCAAAGCAAGATCAAGCTAAAGACGACAAATTCCTTTTTAATCAAGGTCCAACACGGGGGTTAGGAAGAGTTCGTTTTCACGATTGGAAGTCTGCGTTTGAGCGATACAATTTACCCAATGTTAAAATATTTATGGAGCAAATTAAGATGTTTAACCTCATGGGAACAAAGGCTACTCCCAGTATTGAACAACAAAAAGATATGGACTTCATGCTTTCAGGGATTGGGGAAATCTTTTCTCTTATTGTATACGCTCATTTAATCATTGAAAACGCTAAAATATATGATATCGATGAAGATACTATAGACCAAATATTTGATTTTCTAGTGAGAGACTTTTCCAAATTCGCGTTGAATCTATATAATAAATCTGGTACTACTCCCCTACAGATGGAATGGTGTTTGGAGATGATTAGAAAACCTAACGTCGATCCTGAACGGTTTGGTAAGGTATGGAACGTGGTTCACTCGTTAAAGGACGCATATGAAATGAATGAATAAAATTAAGAATTGTTCTATATATTTTTTTTTTAATTTTTTATGAACTTTTTTTATTTCTAATGACCTTAATTTTAGATAACCTTCTCAAAACCAATATGGTTCCGGTTATAAGGATTATAATTACAACAATTATTATTGATATTATTAATACATCAACGAGAGGTGCTGTTAATCCATCTTCTTCACATGCTCTCTGGAAGTCCCGAATATTTACCCCGTTACCAGCAAAAGAGTTGTTCAATGCGATGTTGCATTTTGATTGAATATCAAGATAAATACCGACATCGTGATTATTAATAGTGTTATAATTTACGATGTTATATTCGCAGTCATCTAAATATACGCCATATTGTCCGTTGGAGGATATTAAATTTGCTGTAAGTCTATTACCGATACAGCGAATCAAATATATTCCGTGTTCCCCGTTATTATTTATGGAATTATTAAAGAAAAAGTTATAGTTGCTCTCGTAGACTTGTATTCCTTCCCAACCATTCTGATTTACGATATTTCTTATAATTGAGTTATTTTCTGATCGACTAATTCTAATACCATTAGTAACCCCTCCAGGAAATATGTTAAAAGATAAATTATTATCTTTTACTACATTATATTTAGAAAAGGACGATATTTCTAATCCTATTTTATTTCTGATTGCGTTATTTTTCAAAACGGTGTTATTATGACTGTTCCAAGAAATGTTTATTCCGAAAACGGAGTTATTTTTAGCATAATTTCTAGACAATGTATTATTGTTGCAAAATGTGTCTAGAGATATACCGGTATAGAAGTTTTCACTTGCGTGGTTTCCGTAAATGGTATTATTTCTACTATATGAGACTAAGGATATACCATACATATTTTTTGAACAGTTGTTATCAACGATCATTCCATTATTTGTATTGTTGAGTAGAATTCCTGCGTATTCACTTGACCAATCGGTTCCTGCGTTGTAGAGAGTGCAATTTTCGATCTTAAAATAAGCGCTGGAATTTTGGATTTCAATGCAGTTGCTAGAATTTTCGCCATCAATGATTAGGTTTTTGATAATGTAGGGGTCATTCCAAGTACCAGAACCGTTACAAAATCCCGCGATTTTAGCTTCAGTCCAATTATTGTTAATATGAATTTTTTCTGATATTTTCGAAGTTTTCAGATTTGAGATTTTAAATTCGATATCGTTCGTATCAATCGAATTTGTAATCCTATCTTTTGGGTAGAGATCAGGATTACAATAAAATAGACCTGATGAGAAAATAATAATTCCTAGAATCACAATAATAGCTGTTTTTTCTTTAAAGAATGATTTCATTTTGTTGAAAAACTCGAGAGTAGTCGCTCACAGTTGCTTGATTAAGTTAATATAGCCTTATTAATATACATGCCTTTTTATCTATTAGAATTCTTTAGATCTCCTTCCCTTCTTTATACTTAAACAATCTATTTTTTACCTTCGTATATTTATTTCTATTTTTGTTGTTATTACATATCTCTTCATCAATCGAAGAAAGTCTCAAATTACGAATAAACTCTTAAATTAAGTAACTAAATTAAATTTTTTTTCGTAAATTAATAAATATCTTCTTTAATTTCTAAATAATAGAATTAACTAAATCATTGAAGTGTGAAAAATGAAATTTATCGATCTTTCAATCCCGATTATAAATCCCGAAGAGTTAATATTCGACCCACCTCTTGGACAACCGCATATTGAATATGGTGATCACAACAGAGGTGCTGAAGAAATGGGTTTTGTCTTTTTGCGGTTGAAACCTGAACATTTACCAGATGGAAAAGGGTGGGCCACAGAAATTATTACTTTAGGGACTCATACTGGAACTCACATGGACGCACCATGGCATTTTGCTCCTGTACAAGATAGGGAAATTGGAGAGAAAAAAGCTATGAAGATCGACGATTTTCCATTAGAATGGGGTATTGGTCCATTGATCGTTCTGGATTGTACAGATTACGAAGAAGGTTATGTAATGACACCTCAAGATATTGATAAGAAGCTAAAAGATATTGACTATAATTTAAAAGAGGGAGATATCTTATGCATTCACACAAATGCTCCAAAACATTATGGTACTAAAGATTACATTAACCATGGTGTCGGAGTTGGTAAAGAAGCTACACTTCATGTAATTCGAAGAGGTGTTCACGTTGTTGGTATCGACGCGTGGTCTTGGGATGCTCCTTTTGCTCTTACAGCAAAAAAATGGAAACAGTCTATAAGAGAAAAAAAACCAGATACATCAATCATTTGGGAAGGACATTTCGCGGGCATTGAGCTAGGGTATTTTCAAATAGAAAAAATGATGAATTTGGATAAAGTTCCACCTATCGGCGCCACTATTTATTGTTTTCCAGTTAAAATTGCTAGAGCGAGCGCTGGTTGGGTTAGAGCTGTCGCCACTATTCCAGATTAACCAATTATTAAGGAGAAAGATAGAATTTGAAATACTAATTAATTTCTAGCGAATCTATACAATACGCATTTTCAATTAAATCAGCAAATTTTGAGATAAATCGTGCAGCGGGTGCTCCATCAACGATGTCATGATCAAAACTGAATGTCAAACTCAAAAATTCGTGGTTGATAAGTTTCTCATCAATTATTACAGGCTTTAAATAAATGCCACCTACGGTTACTACTAGTGTATGGAAAGCAATTGGAATACCCCATCCCATCATTTTACCAAACATACCAACGGATGTAACAGCAACCGTACCCGCTAACTTTTTTCGTAAAAGTGGATTTTTCTTGTACTTTCGCCAGAAGAGATTTCTTATAATTCTTGGAGCGTGGGAGTACAATTTCATTCTTTTTTTCAACTGGTTTATGCCAATTTCTCCGACTTTAGCGTTTCTAATTTCTTCATGAATTTCTAAAAAGGATTTCTTATTTGCTGCTCGAACTACATAAGTCCAAGGCATTAAATTCCCTTCGATATTCCTCTCAATTATAGTATTAACATCAACATCGTCAAATATGATAAGAGACTTCTGACCTTTTCTATATGCTTGCACCATTTTATTCTTTTCTATTGCTTGAGCAAGACAATGAATTATAAAACTTGTAAAGGATAATTTTTCACCTGTCTTTTTTTTGTAATTGCGAATAAAATCTCGAATTTTAGAGACATCAAGTTCAGTTAAGCCATGAATATTATCCTGTTTTTTTGCCTGAGCGATTAAGTCAACAGCTGCCATTCTAACTCGGGGGAATGGAAGTTTTTCGTATCCTTCTAATTCTTTTTTAGACATAGAATTTGATCACAATTATAAATTCGATAGTATATCAAAATAATTCTTTTAATGTTAATAGATCTTGCGATTTTGAAATCTGAGCCTCTAGGTTGTTGAAAAAAAGTTAGAAATAAAAAAAACAAAAAAAATAAAATTAGTCTTTAAATATACTCTCTACTAACTTGTTGTCTTCTTTAAAATAAATAAGTGCACCGCTCCAGTCGGATAAAACATCAGCGTATTTAGCTTCGAATGTAGTGACGAGTTCCTTTAATGAAGAGCGAACTTCGGTAGTCTGTTTTCCCTTGATAAACAACGCTCCAAAAATTCGCTTCCCGTATTCTATGAGAATAGTTATATCACCGTGATCTATGGTTTTTAGTAGTTCTTGAGATTTGGTAGTTTCTTTTATGAAGGAAGTAATAGCTGAAAACATACCAGAAACAATTCCAGGATCGTGACTATACTCTTCAGAAAAATTATAATCAAAGATACCTCTACCATCGTCGTAAATGATATATAATCCTTGTTTTTCTGCTTTTTCGAAGATGTAGCTGAATTCTTGCTTTAAAACATCGATTAGGTTGTTGTTAAATAAG
Source organism: Promethearchaeota archaeon (assembly GCA_013375495.1). The sequence continues at coordinate 1,364 of JABXKC010000006.1, read as the reverse complement.
TATTTAAGAGTAAAGTAAAATCTTTGCATTTCCTTTTGTTCGACGGGTTTAATTTTATCTAGCATTTGTTCTGTTTCTAATTCTTCTAGTAAGGACTTTACTTCCTCTCGCTCTAACGCTATATCCTTTAAGTCGATATCCGAACTTCTTGTAATTAAATAACGAGTATCAGTTTTCGCGTATTCGTCGTAGGTTGGGAATTCAGTTATTGAAGAAAAGATAACCTTTTCTAAATGTTTTTCGTCAATAACTAAATTTTTGACTCTAAAGTTTTTTTTCATGTAAAATATAATCAGGCTCCAAAAAACTATATTAAAAATGTATTGAGTATATTGATAAGGAATCGCAAGTATATTCAGAAATCCTGTTAATTCAGCATTGAATCCAGCAGTCCTTAGAGTATAAAAGTCAAAAAATCCAAAAATGGAAGTAAAGCTCGATTGGCCAGTTATCCAATAGAGGTCGGGAGTTTCAGAATTCTTTATTACATTAGTAAAATTAATCAATCCGTTACCAGCATTAAATGCTACAAACAACACGGACAATACGATTAGGATAGGCAGATAAGACACAATACTCAGAAACATGCTTTTCATATATTTCAAGCTGAGATTTAAGAAAAGCACGGCTATAATTAGAGAAACAACCACTAAAGCTACAAAACTGAAAATATTCATTAGGTCAAATCCAAGACTTTCATATAAGAAGACCGTTCCACTTGCAAAATTGGCTGAGTCGATTATGCTCTGAGGATCGTCAAACATAAATATATAGGCCGTACCAAAAACGAAATTGTTTAGGATGAAAAATATAAAGAACGCGAGACAACTAAATACGATACCATAGTAGATATTAGCAGTATTCATTTTCTTTCTTTTTTCTTTCTTATTTTTCCACCAATCAATTATTTTGATAAAAATTAGTAAAGATATAGGTTCAAAAATTTTAAGAAATAAAATAAAAATAATTGACGCCATAAGAAAATATGCAAAGAAGTAAATGATTATATTGAAAGATCCAATATCTTCAACAATGAATAATATAATAGATAAGATAGATATTGGAGCTCCAACCGTATATAAGCTCTTATAAGTCTGTTCTCTAATATTTTCTCCAAAATATCTTCCTCTTAATGCAATCTGTGAACTAAAAAGTATTTCTAAACTGAATATAAAAGTTGCAAGGTAAACAAATAGGATTTCGATGAACCAACCTAAAGCAGTTTCTCCAGTTGTAATTGACACTGATTCAATTTGCATAATTTTAAGTATAACTTGTAATAAATAGAGAGAAATTGGCAAAAGCACGATGAGTAGCTTCATTATGTCTTTTTCTCTCGACCAATCGCTTTTAAACAGATCGCT
>JABXKC010000069.1 GCA_013375495.1 Promethearchaeota archaeon | reverse complement strand
AACCACCGTTATTACCTGCTGCTTTTACGCAACGTTTTACCTCCTCTACTATATCCTTAGACGTTCCAAAGTTAAGAATCCGACTTGAATCTATTCCTCCCATGAAACTTAATTTATCACCAAGAGTTTGCTTTAAGTAAGCTAAATCAACACCTGCAGCAGGTTCAAGTGCTTGGATACAATTAAGTCCTGCTTCTGCCATATGAGGTAAGTTTTTATCAATATAACCACAAGAATGCTGAACGATAAACATTCCTCGTTGCTTACAAGCGTTATATAGTTTCTTATAACAAGGAAGAATGAACTTTTGAAACTGCTCAATTGATAATATCGACCGCCCTTTAAAACCTAAATCGTCTGAGTAGAAAATTATATCTACACCAGCTTCATGAACGCGCTTAATAACTTCTATGTTTAATTTAGTATACTCGCTAAGAACCTCATGGATAAATTGGGGATTTTTTCGCATATAATAGGCTACACGGCTCATTGTCATCCCTTGAAATAAGGATTCATGAATAGCTACGGGTACGAACGCCATCGGATATAAATACTTTTTTAGGGAATCTACATATCCATCCCAAATTTGGGGCGTATAATTAAGCTTGTCATTAACTTGCTCTGAAGGTTTTCCATATTTGTCCCAATAATGATGTACAATTTCTGGAGTCCGAAAATGTCCATCTACATACCACAAATATGCTATGCCAGTATCAACTTGCTTAACCATTTTCCATATTCTTCCGTCCATCGCACTGATCATGCATTCTGGATATTCTGGAGGTGCACGCTTTGTAGGTTCTTTGTATTTTTTGGGGCCCCATGGATCCATGGAATGGCAATCAACATTCCAGAATCGTAATTCAGTAATATCTCCTGCCCAACAATATTTTACCTTGGAGAAATCATTTTCTATGAAAGTTTTATTTTTGTTGTATTCATCAGTTTTTAGAAATCTTTGATAAGAACTAGCGCTAAATTCAAAACCCAGATAATGAACGGGGAGCATATCTATATTATCATCGAGTTCTAATGTCCTAATCACTCTTTCTCTTTTTGATAATGTCATGATAAATTTTCCTATTATTATGGAATGTAAAAATGAAATTAAACTTTAAAAATTAAGCCCCTTTTAACAATTTATATGAAATTGTAGAAAATTGTTGACTATATAGTATGAGATTTGGAATTTCACCCATGAATTATGATCTATTAATTGATGGTATCCTTGCCAAAAAAGGGTTGGAAGGAATATCAGAATTTCAATTTTCTGACTTGGTTAAAAGAGCTGCCGAATCTGGTTATCAACATTTTGAAATTGAGTTGGATTTATTCCAAGTTTTTCCGATTCCAATGAATAATCATCAAATTAGAACATTACAAGAGATTAAAAATGAATATGACATCACTTATTCGGCTCATCTTCCTTTCTTGAGCCTAGATCTTGGAGGTCCAAATGAATTCATACGCGAAGGAAGTGTTAATTCTATAATTCAAGCCTATAATTCTATTATAGAACTTGAAGATGATGTTGATGTTTTTGTCTTACATCCCACTGGCGAAACCGTCGCAAGTGTCATCAATTTTATTGAAAACCCTCAGATTCAAGAAATTACAGCGGAGTTATTCAGCACTAATGCTATACAGAGTATTGAAAGATTTATAGAAGAAACTAATATAAATAGAAGTAAAATCGCCATAGAAAATATTGAGTTTCCTTTTGACGCAACCTTAAAAATTATAAAAAAGTTGAGGACAAAACTTTGTATAGACACAGCACACTTCCTTGGTGGCTTTTCGGGAAATCATAATCTTCTGGAAATTACTAAAAAATATTTGGATAAAACAGCCGAAATACATCTTCAAGATTACGACGATGAGAACCTATTCTCTGACCATAGTGCTTTAGGAACTGGAAAGAATTTTCCCCCCGAATTTTTAAATTTGATTTATCAAAAGAATTTTGATGGTCCCATTGTTTTTGAATTAACTAAGGATGAAACGATAAAATCGATCAAATATATAAGAGAAAATACTCCTCAGATAAAAATTCCGGATATTAAGGATCAATCCTTCTATTAGAGATTTTAGAGGATCTCTAATTGTTCTTCAAGTTGTTCAATTTTAATCTTTAATTCTTCAAGGCTTTGTCGTTCTTTAGCAATTAATTCTTTTGGAGCTCGTTCAGAAAATTGACTTTGAAGTTTCTTTTCAATTTTATTGGCTTCAGTTTTAGCTTTGTCTAAAGCAGTATTGATTCTTGTTTTTTCCTTTTCAATATCGATCATACCTGACAAAGGAACAAATGCGGGTATTCCGCTGAGGACGATTCTGGCTGATTGAGGAGGCGGAACGATTTTTTTATCGATTATGAATTTGTCTTCGTCGATAAATGCCATTTTGATTAATTCATTCCTACATAATTCAAACAATTCTCGATTAGTATCTGTTTCTATATGTAAAGGTACAAGGGTTTTTAACGGAATTCCAAAGTCATGTTTTACGCGACGCACCTCACGGACAAAATCTGCCATCAAGACAAAACTATCTTCAATTTTAGGATCGATAAATGATTCTTGTGCTTCCGGCCAAGGAGCATACATTATTGTGGGAGTATTTTTAAGGCTTTTTGGGAGCGTTTGCCACAATTTTTCTGTAATGAAGGGCATCACCGGGTGTAGTAATTTGTAGAATGTTTCTAATACGTGTAATAAAATAGATTTTTGAATGTGTTTATCGGTATAGTTCTCATCGTATAGAAAAATCTTACTCATCTCAATGTACCAATCGCAGAATTCACTCCAAAAGAACGACTTTATTACTCTTGTCATACGTAGGTAATCGTAATCATCCATGTAAGATTGGACTTCTCGAATTACTGAGTTTAATCGAGAAAGTATCCATCTATCCGGAAATTTTAATTTATCAAATTCTATTTCACTAATTTTACTAATTTTCTCATCTGTAGAAATATTGGTTAAAACATAACGAGAAGCTTGCCAAATCTTATTACAATATCTATGAGCAACCTCAATATTTTTAGGATCTAAATTGGTATCTAATCCTGGAACACTAGTTGATATGTTTACATACCGGAGGGAATCAGCACCATATTCTTTAATAATTACGAGAGGATCATATTGATCAATATTTTCCATAGATTTGCTTATCTTTCTTCCTTTTTCGTCTCGAATCATACCATGAAGATAAACGGTATGGTATGGTGCCTGTCCTGTAAGTTCGATTCCCAACATCATTTCTCTTGCAACCCAAAAGAAAAGAATATCGTATCCCGTTTCCCTAGTATCGGTTGGATAGAAGCGTTTATAATCAGGATGATCGATGTTAGGCCAACCTAATGTAGAATAAGGCCATAAACCACTGGAGAACCATGTATCTAATACATCCTCATCTTGACGAATACTTGAGCCCTTACATTTAGGACAAGTTGAAACCGATTCTACATCTGGTTCAGGACAAATTTCTTGACCACAATCATCACAGTACCAAACTGGTATTCTATGGCCCCACCAAAGTTGGCGTGATATGCACCAATCATGTATATTTTCCATCCATTGGAAAAAACGAAGTTTTTCTCTTTCAGGAATTATAATCGTCTCCCCATTCCGAACTTTCTCCATCGCGGGTCCAGCAAGTGGTTTGGTTTTCACAAACCACTGAATAGAAATACGAGGCTCAATAGTTGAATGACATCGCTGGCAGTGTGGTTCAGAGTGATTGTATGGTTCAATTTCAGTTATTAGTCCTTCCCTTTCAAGATCTTTAAGTATGGCTTTCCGACACTCAAATCGATCTAGGCCTGTATAAGCTTCAACAAAACCCGTGAGAATTTGAGCATTTTCATTAAAAATATTAATGAACTCTAAATCGTGATTTTTACCAATTTCAAAGTCGTTAGGATCATGAGCGGGCGTTATTTTTAAGGCCCCAGTACCAAATTCGGGATCCACGAAAGGATCAACAATGATCGGTACAGGCCTGCTCACAGCGGGAACAACTGCTTTTTTACCAATAAACTTAGCATACTTAGGATGAGATTTAATTGTAGCGACAGCAGAATCACCTAATAATGTCTCGGGTCTTGTGGTAGCAACAATAATAAAATTTTTAGCACCTTGTGCCCATTCACCACTTCCCCATGAATGTTGAGGACCATTCCAGTCTTTAGTAATAATTGGATATTTGATATACCACAGTTGACCTTGTTCTTCAATAGCTTCAGTCTCTAAGTCCGAAATTGCGGTAACACACCTTCCCGGACACCAATTAACCATATACTCTCCGCGATAGATTAATCCTTTATGATATAATCTATAGAAGGCTTCCCGAACGGCTCTTGATAAATCGGGGTCTAATGTGAAATATTCTCGACTCCAATCGCAACTTATACCCATTCTTTTTGACTGCTCAGTAATTCGGGCATGATATTTATGTTTCCATTCCCAAACTTTTTCTACGAATTTTTCACGTCCTAACTCCTTATGATTTATTCCTTGCTTTAGTAATTCCCTAACAACGACATTTTGAGTCGCAATTCCGGCATGATCGGTGCCCGGTATATAAAGTGTTTCTTTTTGTCGCATACGCTCATAACGTGTCATCAAATCTTCGAGTGAAATCACTAGGGCATGACCTGAATGGAGTTGTCCCGTTACATTTGGTAGGGGTATTGTAATGCAAAATCTTTCAGATTTTTCATTGGTAATTCCCAATTCTTTTGACTTTTCAGGAGCAAAGAAACCCTCTTTTTCCCACCACTCATATAAATCCTTTTCAATTGTACGGTGATCGTAAATTTTATTTAAATCGCTTGTCATTATAATTCCTCGAATTATCTAATATAATACCAGAAATATCTTAAAAATTTCGGTTCTATCTAATCTACTTAATTTAAGGAGATAAAATAGTCTAATTATTATCTTAAATCATAAGGATACTACATTTTGCATTAATTGATAAAACTCCAAAAATTTATTTTTTCGGAACCTTAAAAGTTGTTTGTGATTCAAATTGATTATTTTTACCTACATCCGCACTTTTTTAACTAATTCTCTCGTCCAATTTCTAATATCGTCCCAGTTTCTTGTATCATAAACTCCAGGTTCTGTCTCTTTAAACCCCGCAGCAATAAAATTTTCCCTTTCAGCCTCCAGGAATTTTATAAAAATTTTAGAGATTTGATTATAATCCCATACACCACCAAACATCGTCATTGAAATTGGATTTAAGGCATATTTAGAAGCTTTATCTTCAAGATACTTTTTTGTTACCCTCTCAATCTCTTCAAGTTCTCCTTTATGTTCCATGAGTGCTAGTCCTCCTGAAGACACGAAGATTGCTACTTTCTTTTTCTTGAGTTCTTCATTGTACTTTTTCAAAAATCCTTCCACCTTACTCACCCATCTCTCGATTCTCATTCCGCTTCCAATAATTACTAGTTCATATTCTGCGATGCTTCGGACTTTTTCTTCTTTTACATTGACGATTTTAACAACGAAATCCTCTTCCTGAAGAACTCTTGCGATTTCTTCAACTGTGCTTTTCGTTGCTCCATATCGGGTACCATAAACGATCAAAACTTTATTTTTTTCCATTTTACTTACCTTAGATTTCTAAAATTATTTCTCATCATTTGCAAATAGAAACGCTTCCAAACGATCTAAAACTATATAATGAAAAGATTAATTTAACTTGTTTTAATATTTTTTTTATGGAGTATAAGGAGGATATTGAAGACGCGAAAGAACGAATGAGTGCGTGGTGGGATCACGAAATCATCGATCGCCCGGTTCTAAGCTATTACTATCCAAAAAAAAGAGGAAAACTTGGTACTTTTTTAGATACCGTAGGTGAAGATTGGACTTTATCTGAAGATTATGATGCAATTGATAATGCCCTAGATGGATATGAAAAACGAGCCAAAGAAACTTATTTTGGAGGAGAATCAATCCCTTTTTATTTTCCAAATTATGGTCCGGGAATAATAGCGGCAGTTTTTGGAGTGTCTCCCGAATTTAAGTCAAACACAATGTGGTTTAGTCTTCCTATAAAACCAGAAAATATCGTAGAACATTTAGAAAGCGTCAAACTAAATCAAAGTAATGTTTGGTATTCAAGGTTACTCAACATAACTGAAACTGCTGCGAAAAGGGCTGAAAAGAATTATTTAATATCAGTAACCGATATTGGAGGTGTTCTAGACATACTTTCATCGTTTTTAGGACCAACCAACATAATACTTACGATGAAACGAAATCCTACCATTATAGATACATGCCGAATAATAATTTTAGAGAAATTATTAAAAGTTTACGACGATTTACAGGGGATTATCTCGCAATACTGTGATGGTTGCAATTGCTGGTTAGGCGTATGGAGTAAAAAAAGATGGTATGCTCTACAAAGTGACTTTAGCGCTATGTTGAATCCTAATTGGTTTAATAAATTCGTTTTACCTGATGTGGTCGAACAAGCTGAGCATATGGATTACGCAATTTATCATTTAGATGGGCCCAACGCTCTGCCTTATTTAGATTCCTTTTTAAAAGAGCCGAGTATAACAGGAATTCAATGGGTTCCGGGAGCAGGAAATTCACCAATGGGTTCAAAGGATTGGATACCCATATATAAGAAAATACAGGATGCAGGTAAAAATTTAGTAATTGATTCAGCTCCGGAAAATGTTTCACACCTTTATAAAATTCTAGATCCAAAAGGACTGTACGTACGGACTTTTTATCGATCGGAATACATCGCCAACCAATATTTACCAAAATTCGCTGGTGGGCTTGAGGGCGGAATAGTGCTTGGTGTTAGGAACTGGTTGAAAGAACAAAGAGAAAATAAAATCTCCAAGGAGATGTTAGATAGCTTCTTGCTTTCTAAAAATATTGATATAGACAACAAATATAAGAAGGATTTACTCAAAGAAATCTTTAGCAGTTTTTCTAGAATATGGCACTATTAACTTAACTACATTACTGTAACTATTTTTATAGCTTTAAAGGATATTTTCGATATTTTTCGATCGCGGCTCGCATCGCCATTATATTTTCCCAGGGGATATTTATGATATCGTGGGAAGGTCCTACAAAATAACCCCCACCTTTTCCGGCACTTTTTATAGTATTTTTCACATTTTCCTCAACATCTTTAGGAGTACCGTAAGTTAAAACTCCAGAAGAATCTAATCCCCCCATA
>JABXKC010000068.1 GCA_013375495.1 Promethearchaeota archaeon | reverse complement strand
GGTATCTTAACTCAAATCTTCTTGGATCATGGTAATCGGGTTTATGGGGTTGAACCCAATAAAGATATGAGGGAAGCGTCTGAAAAAATTCTTAAAAAATATCCTAAATTTTTGAGTCTCGAAGGTTCTGCTGAGTCTACAGGATTAGAAGAAGATAGCATAGATCTAATAATTGCAGGACAAGCTTTTCATTGGTTCAATGTAGAGGAGACAAAGAGAGAATTTAAAAGAGTACTAAAACCACATGGTAATGTGGTATTAATATGGAACAACCGCGGTAAAGGGGGTTCAGATTTTAACAGTAGTTATGAAAATTTTATGTTAAAATATGGCACAGATTATAAAGTAGTAATGAAAAAAGAAGCAAATGTGGATAACTTTTACACTTATCAAAAGGAATCATTTTATAACTATCAAGAATTAGATTTTTCTAGTTTTAAAGGTAGAGTTCTTTCTGCATCTTATATTCCTTTATCAGATGACCCAATTTTCCCAATAATGATAGAAGAATTGGAAGTATTATTTAAGAAACACCAGAGGAATGGAAGCATTAGAATTGAATACGATACCGAAGTTTATTATGGTAAATTAGATTAATTCTGAAGTTTTGTATGTTAAGAATTATAGAAGTAAGCTTTTTAATCCTAAATTAATTAAAATTAAATATTATGAAAGTCGTTGTATTTAATGGAAGTCCTAGGAAAGAGGGTGTTACGGCTAAATGCTTGAACATAGTGATGGACGAATTAAAGAGTGCTGGTATTGAGACGGAATACGTTTGGATAGGCATGGATAAGATCCAAGGGTGCATTTCTTGTTATCGATGCGCCCAGAATCAAGATAAAGAATGCGCAGTCAAAACCGATAAATTAAACGAGTATTTAGGAAAAATGCTAGAAGCTGATGGAATAATATTGGGTTCACCAACTTTCTTTGCTGACACTACAACTCGAATGAAAGCACTTATCGAACGAGCCGGTCTTGTTAGTAAAGTGAATAATGACCTTTTAAAACACAAAGTCGGTGCTTCTGTAGTTTCAGTTAGACGAGCAGGAGCAACTCATGTTTTTTCGAGTATGAATTACTTCTTCCTAATTAACCAGATGTTTGTTGTTGGTTCGAGTTACTGGAATTTAGGAGTTAATCCTCATGTTTCAGAACCAGATAGAATTATGGAAGACGAAGAAGGTATAGCTACGTTTCAAAATTTAGGTAAAAATATGGCTTATTTACTTCAAAAACTTAATACTTAATGTCTTTTTTTTCATTTTCCCATTATATCTCTAAATTCATCGACTATAACTAATATCACCAAATAAATTCCTGTAGGAACAAAAAAACCTATTAAAGGTCCTAACCACACAATGGCGCCTGGTAAATAGGTGTCATGGACCATTAACGCAGTAAAATATAATCCAAAAATTCCACATGGAATCCCTAAGATTAGTAAAATTATAATTTTATTTTTCCGTATCATTTTTTTACTTTTTTTTTGATATATATTTTTATCATGATTTGTTTTAATTGTATATAAAGATTACACTGAATTTAACCGGTAAGCTCTTATTTTTACTGGTATTTACATTTACATACTTCTATACTTATAACGATTTGACACTATGGTTCTTTACTTAAAATATCAAAGAGTTTGTTAATGAATTCTGCATGTTTTTCAGTCTTCAACTTTAGTTTAATAAAAATATAATTTTTAAACTAATACTTATAGTATTTATATTAGAGATTTTTAATCAGATATGTGTAAAAACATCGCTATCAATAAAGTATAAATTGTTTGAAGGCATCTAAAATGAATGAACGAATCAAGAAATTGCGAAACCAGAGTCGCTCAGCAATACCGTATCTTTCATTGGAGCGTGCTTTATTAGTAACAGAGTTTTACAAGAAAGGAGCATCTCAAATACATTCAGCACCCGTCTCTAGAGCTAAAGCTTTCGAGTATCTACTCAAAAATAAAGAGATTTGTTTTAATGAAGATGAACTAATAGTTGGAGAACGAGGTCCAGAACCAAAAGCTACTCCCTCTTATCCCGAGGTATGTTGTCATTCCTTAAATGATTTAAAAATTTTAGATTCTCGAGAGAAAATCTCGTTTAAAGTACACAACGATGTGTGGCAACAATCTAAGGATGTTGTCATTCCTTTTTGGAAAGGAAAAACAATTCGAGAAAAAATCTTTTCCCAAGTCGATCAAGAATGGATAGATGCATATTCAGCGGGAATATTTACCGAGTTCATGGAACAACGTGCTCCTGGACACACAGTAGCGGGTAAAAATATCTGGAAAATGGGTTTTTTAGACTTTAAAAAACAAATACAAAAATCTATTGAAAATCTGGATTTTTTCAACGATCCTGACGCTTTTGCTAAGAGAGAACAATTAAAAGCCATGGATATTGCTGCTGATAGTTTAATTGCCTATGCTGAAAGACATTCTGAAAAGGCTTTAAGGTTAGCTGAAAAAGAAACTAATCCAATTAGAAAAATTGAATTTGAAAAAATAGCCGAAATTTGCTCTCATGTTCCAGCTAACGCTCCAAGGACATTTTGGGAGGCGTTACAGCATTACTGGTTTATTCATTTAGGAGTTATTACGGAATATAATACTTGGGATGCCTTTAATCCCGGACGCCTTGATCAGCATCTATACCCTTTCTACATGAAAGACATTTCTGAAGGTATTTTAACTAAAGAAAGTGCGGTCGAACTACTCCAAGCGTTCTGGATAAAGTTTAACAATCAACCGGCACCTCCAAAAGTTGGTGTAACCGCTGAAGAAAGTGGCACTTACACAGATTTTTGCAACATCAATCTTGGAGGATTAAAAGAAGACGGTTCTAATGGAGTAAATGAACTATCTTATATACTTCTTGATGTAATTGAAGAGATGAGAATACTACAACCTAGTAGTAACATTCAAATAAGTGAAAAAACACCAGATGAATTCATTAGAAGAGCACTTAAAATAATAAAAACGGGTTTTGGTCAACCATCGGTCTTTAATGCAGATATCATCGTCCAAGAACTTACGCGTCAAGGAAAATCATTAGTAGATGCTCGAAATGGGGGTGCGAGTGGGTGCGTTGAAACAGGAGCTTTTGGTAAAGAAGCATACATTTTAACGGGTTATTTTAATCTTGTGAAAATTTTCGAAGTTACTTTACATAACGGATACGATCCTTTAACAGATAAACAAGTAGGGATAAGAACGGGAGACCCTACTACATTTACCAGCTTTGAGGAGTTATTAACAGCGTACTCAAAACAAATAAAGCATTTTACTGATATTAAAATAAAAGGTAATTTAATAATAGAGCGGATTTGGGCTCAAAATCCTTCTCCGTTTTTATCAATCATTATTGACGATTGCATCGAAAATGGAAAAGATTATAATGACGGTGGAGCAAAATACAATACGTCCTACATTCAGATAGTGGGCATGGGAAGTATAACTGATTGCTTGGCCTCATTAAAATACAATATCTATGACAATAATATTACTACCATGGCGCAGATGCTCAATGCAATTAAGAATGACTTCGAGAATTTTGAGGAACTAAGACAAAAATTGGTATCAAAAACTCCTAAATACGGGAATGATAAAGATTACGCAGACTCTATTACCCAACAAATTTTCGAGATTGTATATAGTGCCATTGATGGACGTCCAAACACTAGAGGAGGAGTTCACAGAATAAACCTGCTTCCTACAACTGTCCACATCTATTTTGGAAAAGTAACTGGCGCCACACCAGACGGTAGAAAAGCATTTACGCCCTTATCTGAAGGAATCTCGCCTGTACAAGGGATGGATATTAATGGTCCGACTTCGGTAATAAAATCCGCTGGAAAAATTGACCATCTTCGAACTGGGGGGACTTTATTAAATCAAAAATTCTCGCCAAAATTCTTTTCAAGCGAATCAGGCATTAACAACGTAGCTCATCTAATACGCTCATATTTTAAAATGGGTGGTCATCACATTCAATTTAACGTAGTTTCTGCAAATACCTTACGCGCTGCCCAAAATGATCCCGTGCGATATCATAATCTAATTGTTCGTGTTGCTGGTTACAGCGATTATTATGTAAACTTAGGAATGGATTTGCAAAACGAGATTATTAAAAGGACTGAACATTTTTCGATATAATTTCTGATTTTAGAAATATATTTGTTGTAAAAATCATTTTCCGATTTATGGCACTAGAACCTCAAATTATGATGGAAACGACATTCAATGTAATCTATTTAATTTACATTTGTGTAATTGTCATTCTCATGTCTAAAAACATGAGTAAAGTTTCTGAAAAAGAAGTTGCTACCGCAAAAAAAATACGATTGGCATTTTTGTCGCTATTTATAGGTGATTTAGGGCATGTTGGTGCTCGGTTAATCGCTATTTTCTCTGGAGATTTGGAATTGAATTATATCGTTTTAGGAATCGGGACTCTCTTTGAAATGGTTGGTTTAATCTTTGTCTTTATGTTTTTCACAGATGCTTGGAGAGTACATTTTGACCATCAGAATAGCTTACTATTTAAAGCGTTGATTGGTGTAGGAATAGTTGGTTTGATTATTTTTGTATTTCCTCAAAATCAATGGACAGCTCAAACGGCTCCTTACGAATGGCAAGTAATCCGAAACATTCCTTGGGTAATACAAGGGATCGCGCTATCATTATTAATATTTCGAGACGCGAAAGCGGCTGGTGACAAACAACTCATTAGAATTGGGATCTACATCTTTATATCGTTCTTTTTCTACACCCCAGTGCTCTTCTTTGGAGAATTAGCCCCAATGCTTGGCATGCTTATGATAATAGGAACAGTTATTTACATGTTGTGGGAATACACATCCTATAGTCGTTTTTTCAAAAAGAAAGAATAATTATTTTTTTTAATCTTTTTTAATTATTAATTAAAATTGAAATCAATAATATTAAGAAAGAAATTAATCTTATAGTGTTGAATATGAGCAAATTATCTGATATTATGAAATCTCGTGTCGAGAAGTTAATGGATGGAGAACGGAGAGAAATCCTTCTCAATGCAATTCCAGAGGATATTACCCCAGAACAGGCGATTTCAGTTAACTGTTTAATCGGAACGGGACCAATAGGAAAGACTAGTGCCGACGGACTTGGAAGAATAACAGAAGAAATTCCTCTAAAATTTCCAAAAGATCATTATACCCATGAAAATTTGGCTTTGGAATGGTATATGGGAGGAGGATATCTTAAATGTTCACAGACAGATTCGATTGGTGATCATGTGGGAGAACCGATTTATTTTAGCTGTATATTTTGCTTTTTTTTCCGCAGGATTGAACCCGGAAATCAAAAAATGATTCTTGAAACTCATTTTTCGCTTGTTTCTAAAGACAAGACTCATATACAATCAAAACCAGCTGCCGTATGGAATTATAATAATACACTTAAACTCCCCGATCCCGAAAATAAGAAGTTCATTATTAAAACGCATAACCTTGAACTAGTATCACTCCAAGACGATGAAAATTATTTCGAAACGCTTCGAGTTATTGGAAAAGACGAACAAAAAGGAATCGCAATAGATTTCAAATTAATAAAAAAAGATCCAATTCTACTTCATTCAGGTACTGGTTATATGGGAGATACTGAAAACGGCATTGCTTATGGATATTATACCGCACCATATTTTCATACATCTGGAACACTTAAATATAAAGACGAGGATTACGTTGTTTTAGAGGGAAGTTTTGGTGTAGACCATGAATGGGGAACTATAGGAAGACCACTTACCAAAAAAGTTCAAAATATTTGTGATTTTCTATACGCTCTCGGTGCAAAGTTTAGATTTTTAGATGCTGGTTTTGGTTTATACGGTTATGAAAGTTGGTTTGGTTTTCATTTCGATGATGGATCATTTATAACTACCGTATTTGCTGGTGTTAAAGAACTTCCTCAAAACAAATTCTTTAATCCTAAAAAGCAACTTTCTCAATATTTAAGTCCAGAGGGTAAACAAGAATCAATACCAGAATTACAATTGAGAATTTTGGAATATACTCATTTAGATGGTTCAAAATATCCAACAAAGTTTGAGTTTATCAATACACCCGTAGGCGATTTTTTTATTTCTCCTTTAACGCAAGACCAACGGATGGAATGGGCCGGTGGAGGGTACGCTTATGAAGGAGGAGCAATAGTTACAGATCGCTCAGGAAAACAAATTGGTATTGGAAATTTGGAGAATTGCGGATGGGACACTAAATTCACGGAAAATGTGTTAAAAAATCTAGGAATTGATAAATCTAAGGTAAAATTATTCAATTCGCGCAGTAAGAAAAGGGGGAGATTGTTAGTGGTTGGATTCTTTTCCATTATAGTATTTATCATTTTGTTAAGTGCTTGGGGATTAAGTTTTCTTTTTTAAATCTAATTTTTTTTGGGGTAAAAAAAAATTTTATATTTCTTTAAGCATTTTTCTTAATACTGTGCCGCTTTCATGATTTAGATTCATTATTTGATGATTAAATCCTTATACTAACATGAAGTAGAGTAGAAAAATAAACATTTCCACAAAAAATATGGGAAACTATACAAAAAAGAGAATTTTCTGTTTTAATTAAAAATATTTCATATTATAAGATATTTTACTATACAACCAGATTTTTTTAAAGTAATATTTCAGACTCTACTTCATTCAGATTTTTACAATTAGTCATTATCATCGCTTTCGCTAAAGTTTTCTGCAAGTATTCCATCTGAATCCGAACACCGTCTAATCCCGCCCCAACAGCTGCCCTGACGATATCTCTCCCAATTAACACCGCTTCTGCACCAATAGCAAGCATTTTTAGAACATCGTACCCAGTTCGAACACCCCCATCGACAATAATTCTAATTTTACCCTTTAGTTTAGCTACTATTTCGGGAAGCACTTCTGCAGTTCCAGGAGTATGATCTAAAACCCTTCCCCCGTGATTCGATACAACTATGGCTGCTGCTCCCGCATCCTTTGCCAGAATAGAATCTTCTATACTCATGACTCCTTTTACAATGACTGGCAATTCTGTCGACGACACTAATTCCCTCAGATCATGACTATTTTTCTTATAAACCGGTTTGTTATGCGTAGACATAGCATAAGACCCACATCCATCAATATCTACTCCAACCGCCACGCATCCAGATTTTTCTGCTTTTTTAAAGAATTCTATAATGACATCTTGCTCTCTTGGTTTCACGATTTTAACTCCAAATCCGCTAGCTTCAGCAATTGCGTCAATTCCAT
>JABXKC010000067.1 GCA_013375495.1 Promethearchaeota archaeon | reverse complement strand
CATTTAATATCATTGTTCCAATAATTAAACCCATAAATAACAATGATATTGTAATTAACCAGTCAATTTCCAAACTTTTTTGATTCCATTTTATTAATTATTAATAAAAGTTAGCAAAACATCTATAAAATTTTAATGTATATATAGTACGAAACGTAGAACTTAGGAATATTTTCAGCATAAAATGGCATATAAGTTACTAGTTACTATAATTATTACTAGTAGTTACTAATTCAAGTAATAGAGTTTCTCTACTAAAGAACAATTTGAAATATATTTTTGTTATATTTTATTTTAAGATTTTTTGTCTTTTCAAATGAATTTTCATTGAAATCAGACGCTGAATTAAAATAATTTAATTTTGTTGGAAAAAAGAGATAGACATTAAAATTTATTACTATGCTGTGATATGATAATTTAAGAATCATAAGGGTAAAAGTTAATTGAAAATTTTATTTAGACAGAAATTAATCTTTGGAGTAATATTGCTAACTCTCTCTTGTTCATTTATTTATGCTTATAGTTTTCTTTTCTTTATTAATAAAGAATTATCAGCAAATGAGAACACCTCTTTTTTAAATGATTCTTCTTCCACTATTGGATATAATCTTCTTGCAAGAACAGAAGAGAGAATTGATAATTTTAGAACTTCATCCCTTCAAACAATCAGCCCGCCTTTTTTAGGTAATATACTTAACAAAGTTACTTTTCATGATGATACTCTTAAGCTTTCCTATCCATTTCCCCCTGATGATCGAGTAAAAATTAATTTGACTTCAAGTTATCCATGGAGTACTATATGTAAATTATTTATAACTGCTGATGATGATACTGAATGGATCGGGTCTGGTGCAATGCTAGATGAATTTCATATTTTAACGTGTGGTCATTGCGTATACACCCATGAAAATGGAGGTTGGGTGAAAGAAGTAAAAGTAGTACCGGGAATGAATAGCTCTTATGAGCCTTTCGGGCATGCGTATGCCACCTACTTTCGTACGTATACACAGTGGATTCAAGATGAAATGTTCCAACATGATTGGGCTGTGGTAACTCTTGATAGAACGATTGGCAATCAGACAGGATGGATGGGAAGAAAGACCGCTGATCCTTTAGATTCTATTTATACCGGAACTTTGCATACTGCGGGATATCCAGGTGATTTAGATCTAGGATTAAATATGTATTATGATTCTGATGTAGGGGAGGATGCTGATAATTACAATCATTGGTATTGGATGGATTCTGCTCCGGGTCAGAGCGGTGGTCCTGTGTGGGAAGAGAGTGGAGGGAATTATTATATTCTAACTATTAATGCTTATGAATATGAAAATGGTACGTATGCGAATATGGGCACTCGGCTAAATCAAGATAAGTTTGATCAAATAAACATTTGGCTTGAGGAAGATACTCCCCCTGATGATAATTCTAATGGAACACCACCGGATAATAGTTTTTTGATCTCAACATTCATAGCAGTCGGTGTGATTGCAGCAGTCTCTGGGCTTGTAATCGTCAGTGTTAGACGGTCTAAACCAGAATTACCTACATTTGAACCCTCTCAAGAAGATATCCCTCTCTATAGGGAAGAATCAGAATTATCTGAAGAACCACAAGAAGTTGTTAAGATCTGTCCAGTATGCGGGCAAAAAATTATGCGAGATTCTCAACGATTTTGTACGAGTTGTGGTTATGAATTCATTAATACTTCCGATTTTTAAAATATCAATGTATTTTACATTATTATTCTTGTCTTATTATTGTATATGATACTCAAAATTATAAATTCTTTTGAACCTACGAAGCTCTTTAATTTCTAGCTAAAGCTGAACTAAAAAATTCAAAACTACCTTAATCTTTCATATATGATAAAATA
Source organism: Promethearchaeota archaeon (assembly GCA_013375495.1). Next base: position 5,975 of record JABXKC010000067.1, on the reverse strand, counting down.
ATTTTAAATCTAATTAGTAAAAATACAATAAAAAAAGAAAAATAAAAAACTTATAATATTTATTCCCGTTTGATTTGGGTGAATCTGCTCTGCGGGTTAGAAGCACCTGTGGATTACTTGAGGGCCCATTTCCTTGTACTCCCTTCTCGTTACCCACATACGATGAAACGTCTTAAGTGAAGAGAGAATGCTTCCACCAATCCATACTGAGTACATACGCTCTGGAGGTGCGATAATCTTTACATCAACACTTTCAGGAATTTGCTCTTTTATCTCTTTCGTTAATCTCTCCTTAATCCCTGGAAACATAGTACTTCCGCCTGAGAGAACGATGTTTGAATAGAGATCTCTTCGAAGATCAACATCACATTCAGAAATGGCGCCTACGATAACATCATCAAGAGGTTCTAATTCTTTACCGATTACACTTGGATTAAAGAAACATTCAGGAGCAAGGAATCTTTCGACACCAACATTTATAGTCTCTCCATCAGGAAGCATATAGCTCTTTTCCATCCCGGCTACTTTCTTTGAAAGCATCATTTCTTTTTCAGGATCGATTGCTACATAGCATAATTTTTCCTTGATATCTCGAACTATTTCTTTTTCTGCTGATGTTGTGAAAGAATAACCCTTTTGTCGAAGAAGTCTCTGTAAATAGGTTGTAATATCTCGGCCTGCTAGATCGATTCTTTGGATAGCATGGCTTAAGGCGAATCCCTCGAAAATTGGTACAACGTGGGAAACTCCATCACCAATATCTATAACACATCCGGTAGTACGACCAGAAGCATAAAGACTCAATACTGCTTGCATTGCTACATAAAGAGCAGGTGTATTGAAAGTCTCGAACATAATTTCAGCCATTTTTTCACGATTTGGGCGTGGATTTAATGGTGCTTCAGTCAAAAGAACAGGATGTTCACTTGGATCGATACGCAAGTCAGTATAAAAGGTATAATGCCAGATTTTCTCCATAGCAGTCCAGTCTTCAATGATACCATGTTCAACAGGGAACATTAACTTTAAAACGCCTTTTAATTGCATAGCTTCCTCACCAATATAATATTCCCGAGTATAATGTTCAACATCAGTCATGATGCTTTCATACTTAGGATAACCAATTAGTGTAGGGAAGACTGACCTTGGTTGATCCTCACCAGCAAATCCATTCTTGGAGATTCCGGTACCATTGTCAACAACCAGGGCTTTTGCGTTCAAAAAGCTTTCTTCCTCTGCCATATTTCTAATTCAGCTCTTAATTTTAATTATTTTTTTAATTCGGTTAATTTCTTCGATTACATTATTTTTGTTAATTTTTTAAAAACCTTATTACTAATTTTTTCTTATTATTTATCTTTAAATTGATAAATTGCAAGATCAAAATTAAAATAATAATAAATTTTATGTTTATAAATTTTTTGAATACAAACTAAAAAACATGAAAAATGTATGTAAAATCATATTTAATTCTATGTATAAAAAATAAGGATTTTTTAGTCGTTTAAGACAACAAATTTCATATTCATTTTCAAATAAATTCTATTTTTCATCACACTTGTGAAGACAAAAATTAAGAATATGTAGAAAGTTTCATATCGAAAACTCGAGAATAAACTTATTATCGATGTCGATCTAAATGTTACTTGATAATAAAGAGGGGTTTCCCATTTTTCACTAGTATTGTTGAATAGGAGTGGTAAATATGCCCGAAAGCGGAACGATATTATATGATTTAAACAAGGTTTTTATTCCTTGTCGAACAGTTTTAGAAATGGAAGCACTAACTTCTCTTTTTCTGGAATATTATAATTATGATGAAATCAAGGAATTACCACAAAGTCAACCATCAAGTGAAAGGTTAATAGAAAAATTTCACGTAATAGACTGCGAACCTCTTGAACACATTATTACATATTTCATCGAAATTATTGTAAGTAAACTAAAACCAATTGTTATGTATGAAAGAGAACATCACGATAGGTTTAGGATGGGAAATGTTGAAGCATATACAAAAACAAGATTATGTTTATTTTTAGCTTTACATCGATTAAAGTTGAAGTTCTTAGTTATTAAGAATTTTATGGATAAATTTAAAGAGAAAAATTATAACTTAGATACTTCTGAAGACCAAGAGTACTTGGGAGCACATACATTTCTTTCTGCCTTTTATGAGGATTATTATAAAAAGAATAAAATGAATCTTAAATTAATGTTATCTTCAAAGAGAATGTCAGAGAGAGTGAGTGAATTAATGGATACATCTAAAACAATTACAAATGAAGATATAATCAACGCCATTACTTTTAAAAAGTTCCTTGACGATAAAAATAGGATTAAATTTATTATGAAAGAGATAAAAGCCTCCTTATTTGTTTGTAGAGTAATGTTTGCTCAAATGGATGTGTATAATCCATTTACGGTAGCAGGAGAAGTAATGATTGATGCAGAGGAGATGATGATAAGCCAAGATTTCATTCCAGCATTAATTCCTGCAATCTCACAAAGTTATGCTGAAAAACATAGGTCGCAACTTGAGGATTGTTTTAGAGCCTATGAATTTATGATGCATAGAGTTTTAGAAGGAATAAACTATGCCGTAAAAATAGCTTCGGGCGGGCAAATTATTCTCGATTTAGATAGTACTATCTATAACACGGGAAATATCTTTGAGCTATAGTGGTAAATATAAATCTTAAAAATTGGACTCAAAATATAATAAATAACGGGGACTTTATTTTTCATTCAATAAGAAGAGAATTAAAAATGTTCATTAACATGAAGACTGAAACATTAGAAATGAAACGTGAAGTATGGGAATATTTCAGACAATATAGACAAACGACTATAAAAAAACGATATTTAGATAAGTTAAAGTATAACGATAATAAACCAACAAAACACTATAAAAAAAGTTCTTTTTAATTAATTAAAATTGTAACTCTAGCATCACCATACTTTAACTTTTTAATCGAAGACTAGAATACACATTTCTGATATAAAATAATTAATTTAATCCTATACTTCAAGTTTTAAGGAACTCTTTATTTAATAGTAGTTTATTACATAATCTACATTTAGCAGAGAAGTATGACATAGAAAAATAAGTAGAAGATAAAAAAATATTTAAGAATATTCAAATTAAGTTTTACTTTTCAATGTTTCTTCTGCTCTTTTAATTTTCTTATTACTCCATTCCTTAACTTTAGCCAAAATTTCCATTTTATTATTTGGTCTATTTAATTCAATTGGTTCTTTAATGTAACCTTTATTTAGAGCATTATTATAAATTTTTTCACCAATTTTGGTCCTAATTATTGCAGTAGTTAATTTTTCTTTTGAACCAAGACCTCCAAAAGAAATATCAGCATAAATATTGGAAAAATCAGAGCATGCATAGCATGCAGGACGTCCAATGTCGTGTAAGTCTGAGAATGAAATTCTTAACGTACTCTTGTTTTTAAAGTATAATATAAGATCTTCTCGAACGTTCATACTTTCAACATCTTCAAAGGAAAAATTGAACTTTTCTTCTAGTTTTTTCCTATCTTCATCATTAAATGAGAAGTTCAGATAACAGAATAGCCCTAATGTATATTTTACAATATGTGCAGGTAGAATACTTAATTCTTGCATTTTTCTAATTGAATTTATTTGACACGGTGTTCCTACAACAGCTATATTTAATAAATCTGGACTCATAACTCTCTTCAAAGCAATATTCGCTGGTATGAATGTTATATACTTTTCTAATCCAACTACCTGGCTAGAAAAGTCGAAATGGGATCCTGCAGCTTCAATTAAGTCTTCTTTAGATGTGGCAAAAAATGAAGTTCGATTAAAAGGGCCTTTCCTTTTACAAACAATTGCACCCTCTATTAACTTATTATCTAATAAATAACTTAAAATTGCTGTTACAGCACCACCATCAGTTGCATAATTTCTAATTTCTTCAGTAGATGCATGACATGAAGCTATTTTTAACTGATTTCCTATAGGAGGGTCATAACTAAATTTATTATTCAACTGATCATTTAGTACATGAGTTTGAGGACACACAAAATAACAAATACCACATTTAAGACATTTATCTTTATTAATGTATTTAGGAGGTCCTGATTCTGCCATTTCAATAGCTTTTATTTCCCCAGCTGAACAAAAACTAACACATCCACCACATTCTCCACACAATCCTTTTTCATGGACCTCTATTATTAAGTCTTCAAAAGTTTTTGAAATTGCTCTTTCGACCATTTTTTTCACTGATTTTTTATTAATTGTTAAAAATATTTATTCTTATTAATTTAATACTCATTTGGCATTTTTTTAAGTTCTGCAAGAGAAAAGACAGGTCCGTCAACGCAAACAAATTTATTGCCTATATTACACCTTCCACATTTACCAATTCCACACTTCATTCGCATTTCTAAACTATTTAGGATTTGTTCATCTTTCCAATTTAATTCTTCCATAACTGCAATTGTTGTTTTAATCATTATTGGAGGTCCACAAATAACTGCAACGGCATTATCAGAACTTGGACCAACCTTTTTTACGATAGGTGCAACAAATCCTACTTCTTCAGTCCATCCCTCTGCTTCACGATCAATGGTTAAAACTACCTTAATGTCATCTCGTTTTTTCCAATCATCTAATATATCTTGATATAATACTTCTCCTGGGTCACGGTTTCCATAAATTACTGTAATATCACCGTAATCTTTTCGATTTTTCTTATCTAGCAAGTAAATTATCAGTGATCTGAGTGTTGAGAATGCAAATCCTCCTCCAATGACCACGATATTTTTACTTTTCATTTCTTCTACTGGCCAGCCGTTCCCACAAGGACCTCTTACCCCAACTAAGTCTCCTTCTTCACAATTATGAAATCCTGACGTAACAGTTCCCATTTTCTTAATAGTAAACTTAATGGTTCCTTCTTCAGTAGGGGATGAAGCTATCCCTATAGGGCATTCACCTTTTCCAATTAAGCTAATTTCAGCAAATTGTCCAGGAATATAATCAAAATTTTTGTAATCTTCTTCATTCTTAAACTCTAACTCGATAGTTTTAATATCATTAACCTTATTTTCTGATACTATCGATTTAACTTTAGTAATATATGGTATATATGGATTAGGCAACTACTTTTTCATCCTCCTTTTCTTCTATTTTATTTATTTTTTCTAATATTACTCGAAGATCATTATTAGCAGGGCAAATATAAACACATCTACCACATCCAACACAACCTAATAAATCATAATTTGTAGGATAATAGCTGAATTTATGCATTATTCGGTTTCGACAACGTTGGATTTTAGTATCTCGAGGATTATGACCACTTGTTTCCAATGTATAAAGACACGATTGGCAGGTATCCCAGATTCTAATTCTTTTACCTCGATTATTATATTGATCAGTCTCGTCAATAACATCAAAACACGTACAGGTGGGACATAAGTAAGCACAAGAACCGCAACCTATACAAGCTTCACTGATCTCGTCCCATACAGGATGTTCAAAGCATGTTTCTAAGTTTTTTACAACAGTATCAACTTCTATCTTTGTAGTTATTGATTCTTCTGCTATTTTTGCTAACTCTTCTGCTTTTTTCAAATCATCCTTAGACGCATCAGAGAGCCATGATAATTTTTGAACCATATCTTTCCCTTTATCACTGATTCCTTCAACTAAATAAGTTTCTCCAAAATCAGTTAGAAATACATCCATATTATCTTTTTTGAAAGGATTTCCATTAACAGAAGTGCAAAAGCATGTAGTTCTTGGAGTATTACAACCGATTCCTATGAGTGTTGTATTTTCTTTTTTCTTTAAATAGATCTCATCCTTCCAATCTCCATGAAAAGAAAAGAAATTAGCAAATAATTCAAAACTATAAGCATCACACGGGCGAATTCCAAAGATCAAGAGTTTTTGTTCTAGATCCTGTCTATCAGTTATTTCAACATCTT
>JABXKC010000066.1 GCA_013375495.1 Promethearchaeota archaeon | reverse complement strand
TCCCTTTAACCAAACAGGCGTATCAGTATACTTCTTAGCATTGTCCTCATTAGTGAGGAGCATTGCTACTGCCCCATCACTATATGGGGGAAAATCTAATTCTTTTAAAGGATATGCCAACATTGGTGAATTCAAAACATCACTTATAGAAACTTCATTTTTTAGATGAGCATAAGGATTATTAATAGCATTTGTTCGATTTTTTACTACCACTTTAGCAGCTTGTTCTTCACTAACTCCATACTTGCTCATATACATATTTGCCATTAAACCAGCAGAAGAAATTTGATCTAAACCTAAATGTCGTTGGTAAAAAGGATCAAATATTGAATTATTTATAAGATATTGATCACCTTCAGAACATTTAGAGTGTGAAACTACCAAAACTGTATCATATTCTCCAGATAGAATCCTCATAGCTCCATACACATAAGCAAATGCGCCATCTCCAGAAACTCGAGATTCTGACTTTCTAACTGACCCAACAGCATCTTGAATCGCCATATTTGCTATTGTTCTTCCATCATTGAAATCATTAGAACCAGTAATCACACAGCCAACATCATCATTTGTAATTTCTAATTCGTTATGTAGCTTTTTAACCACTTCAAAAACAAGTTCTGAAATTGTTAAATCTATTTTTTCTGCTTCATATTTTGTTTGAGCACATCCAACTATTGCTACTTTATCCATTTTTTATTTTCTCTTTTTTTTCTATTAAGAAATAATTATAATATTGATTGAATCATCTATAAAAGCTTTTGAATAGTAAAATAATTTATTAAAGCAAAAATGGATTTTAGGATATTTCTACAAAAAAAAAGGTAAAGACCTTCTAATCAAGAATAATGAAAATGAAAAAAAAAATTAACCATTAAATATTTTACCAGTTTTAGCTTCTTCCTCTTCACGGAGTGGTTGTTTCATTATTTTTCCTGTAGGTGTTTGAGGTAATTTATCCCTAAATTCCACATATTTCGGAACTTTAAAATCAGCTAGATGTTTCTTACAATATTCGATGACTTCTTCTTCAGTAACAGATTCTCCTTCTTTCAGTACTATAAACGCTTTAGGTAGTTCTCCATAAATCTTGTCACGCACTCCAATGACAGTACCTAATGAGACTGATGGATGAGAGTAAATCACTTCCTCAATTTCACGTGGATATATGTTTTCTCCTCCTCGAATTATCATATCTTTTTTACGATCAGTTATATAGAAAAAGCCATCCTCGTCCATATGACCAATATCTCCTGTATACAACCACCCATCTTTAAGAGTTTCATCGTTTGCCTCTGGATTTTTGAAATATTCTTTCATAACATTATCTCCTTTAACAACAATTTCACCTTTAGTGTTTGGTGGAAGATCATTTCCTTGGCTATCTACAATTTTCATTTCATTGCCTGGTAAAGGTAAACCGATGCTACCTATTTTTCGCCGATCTTCGGTTTCTGTTGGTAATGGATTAACCGATGAAGCGCATGTACCTTCTGTGAGACCATATCCCTCAACTACTTTGCATTTAAATGTGTCTTCAAATGCCCGAAATACCTCCACAGGTAAAGGAGCAGCTCCACAAATAACAAATTCTAATGAAGAAAGATCCAGATTTTCATGTGGCATTTTAAGTAAGATAGAGAGTACTGTTGGAACGCAACTGAAGGTAGATGCCTTATAATTTGCAACGGTTTCCCAATGTGTTTGAGCTGAAAATCCCGGTGTTAAAATTGAGCTCGCTCCTATTACAAGTGGTCCCATTATAGTGACAATTTGAGCATTAACATGAAATAATGGTAAAATTAGCATAAATCTGTAGTGTTCTTTCGCGTCCATGAAATCTCGTATCATTTCAGCATTTCTCCTAATATTAAAATGAGTTTGTAATACACCTTTAGGAAAACCAGTTGTTCCTGAAGTATAAAGTATAGCAGCAGGGTCTGCTTTTTCATCGATATCCACTTCAGGGGGGTTATCAGTTGAAGCCTTTTCCATTAGTTCACTATAATTTAAGGTTCCTTCAACGAGCTCTCCGATTACGATTATATGCTCTAAATTAGGAAGCTCTCCTTTAATTTGGTTAATCAATTCCATGAAGTTCGGAATAGTAACAATAGCTTTAGCTTCTGAATGCCCAACGACAAATTTCACTTCTCTAGGTTTAAACAAAGCATTTACAGGGCCAGTTACTGCTCCTATTTTTGGGATACCAAGGTATAAATACACGTATTCGGGCATATTTGGTAAATAAACACTTACTTTATCTCCTTTTCTTATACCTAAATCATATAAAAAATTCGCTACTTTATTTGATAATGCATCCAATTGAGAATAGGAGACTGTTGTATCTTTCCAAAATAAAAATGTCTTGTCCTTATATTTTTCTGCTTGACTTTTAACTAATTCTCTAAGATTCATATTTATTTCCTCGTTTGTTTAAAATTTGGTAATATAAATTTAAACAAGCAAAAATATATTTTCTATTATATAAATTTTACAATATTTATCGAATTTCATTTTAGATTTATTTAACGCTTCTGAATAAATTTTAATATGAATATGAAACATATTAATATGAAAAAAATCTATTTTCCATAGTAATCTAAATTTAAAACTCATAAAAGAAATTTTAAAATGTGATAAAAATGTCGGAAGAAGATTTATCGAAAAAGTTAGTAATTAGTGCTGCGTTGGCGGGAGCAGTCACCACTAAGGCAAATAACCCAAATGTTCCTTATACAGCTGAAGAATTTGGAGATGAAGCTAAAAAATGTTATGATGCTGGTGCTGCGATTGTCCACATTCATGCTCGAGATCCAGAAAAAGGCAATCCAACCCATGATTTAGAGTTAATAAAAGCAGTGCTAGAAAACATTAAATCAAAAGCCCCAGATGTAATAATCAATTTGAGTTCTGCTATTAGTACAGTTGCAACTGATAAACAAAGAATAGCTCCAGTTCAAACATTTAAACCCCCCTTAGCATCTTTAAATACAGCTTCCATGAATTTTGCAGTCGGTGATTACCGAACAGGAAAAGTTGGTATGGGTGCAGATAATATTTTTGCAAATACATTTAGAACGATTTCGAAATTTGCGAAAGAGATGAAAAAAGCGGGAACTAAACCAGAAATGGAAATTTACGACTTAGGAGGCTTGTATAATATGCTTTTTCTAAATAGACAAGAAGGTACATTCACACAACCATTACATTTCCAATTTGTATGGGGCGTACTCGGAGGAATTCCATTCTCCCCAAAGAATCTCGCTTTGCTGCTAGATCTAATACCTTCAGAAGCTACCTGGAGTGTATGTGGTGTTTCTAAACAACAATTTCAAGGTGGATTATGTGCTGCAGCTTTGGGAGGGCATATTCGTGTTGGATTAGAAGATAATACTCGTATTATTACAGGAGAATTAGCTAAAGGTAGTTATGAGCAAGTAGCATGGGCCAAAAAGGTTGCTGAGATTGCGGGACGAGAAATTGCTCAAGGTGAAGAGGCAAGAAAAATATTTCACCTAAAACAAGAACATGTAATGTTATAAGTAGGCATCTAAACCGAAAAGCAACTATAAATAAAATTTTTTACTTTTTACTTATTTTAGTATCGTATTATAACTTACTTTCCACCAAAAAAATTTTTGTAAAAGAACACATCATTTCAATAAATAGATTTTTAAAAAAAGGAGATAAAATAAAATATTTTTAAAGCTTATTTTTCTATTTTATAGAAGCTTCATGTTTATAATTTGGACGTTATATAACTATAGTTTTTGTACTCATGAAATCTTTAACGAAATTATTTGCATTAATAATTCCTCATATTGAATTATTAATTTTTTCAATAATAATAAAGAATAAATCTTTAGGATTTGCTAGTTTTTTAACACGAATGTTCTATTTAGTTTTAATAGAATTTCCAAAAAATGTTTAAAGTGAAATGAAAATGCTTGTTTAAATAAAAAAAAGAGTAGTAAAAAATAAAATTAGAATGTAAAACCTTCAGGTAACTCTGACTCTTTTGTACCTTCAACAACAAACATTAAATCCATAATTGTATAGGTTGGATTCTTAGTTCGAAAGATTGGCACAACTCTTTTTCCAATTTCTGGTTCTCCGACAACTAACACGCTCATAAGAATAGTAACTACATCTTCATCAAATTCAATGTTTATGAATTTGATTGGTTTTGGAAGTGTATTATAAGCTCCAGAACGATGAGTAATAATAAATGAGTGTATTTTTGCTGTTTTTTGAGCTTTTTCAGTAATATCTATAACGGTATTTTTTCTTAGGCAATCTGGACAAAAAATCCTAAATGGTTCATAAATTGAACCTTTTGTTTCACATTTTTCGTTATCACATCTAGAGGCCATAAGTCTTCCTTTACCGAGAGATTCAAAAAATATTGCTTCTCCGCCATATGAATGTATATACGTCATATCTCTAGGGTTTGTAACACCTGCTAATTTTCCTGTATCCTTATTAAAAATAGGTTGATTTGCCTCGATTATATGAAAAATCCCTTTAGGTTTATATCTTTTTTTAACAATATCTACAAAACCTTTTTCTTCTTCTGTTTTTGGCATTTTTCTAATCCTCCTTTAATAGATTATTTGGATTCATTAAAATAGTACATGTTACATGAGAACCAACACCTGCATGGGAAATAGCTAATCCTCTTTTCGCTCCCTTAACTTGCAAACTTTTCCAATCTTTTGGTTTTTCTCTATCAAATTTTTGCCACTTTTCTTCTGGTTCGTGGATCTCATCCCATCGGTTCCATATATGATACCCAATTTCGGCAATTTGCATAAGACCTGTTGCACCTACTGCATGCATGCAACCTATTAATCCACCACATGGATTACTTGGTAATTTACCTGGTTTTTTAGTAATTGGATTTATAACATATCCGTCACCTGATTCTATATAGTCTCTTCCTTCACCATACGGTCGAATCCCTATATCTTCATAGGTCTGTATATCACTAATTGTGAAAGCATCGTGTAGTTCCACTAAATCTAAATCTTCGGAAGGATCATTTACTCCTGACATATGATATGCATAATATGCGGACATCCTAGCAGCTAAGAAACTAGTAAACCCAGGATATCTATCTCCTCCAGGAAATCGTTTTCCTAAATCATCATATAAACTAGGTTTTTCATTTGGTAAAAGAGGTATTTTCATATCTCTTCGATCGGCTACTCGTAATGTGTGACTTCCTGCCGCAATATAAATCCTAAGTGGGTTATCTGTTATCTCATATGCTGTTTTTTCATCACAAACAATTCCACAAGCCGATCCTACACTCATTAAGCAACAATCTAAAACACGAAGGGGATAAGCGACAATTGGAGAATTAATAACATCTTCTACAGTTATTTTTAAAGGACCATGAGCATGAGGATTCATTCTGGCATAACCTCGATTTTTTACAGCAATTTCTGCCATGGTATTTCTAAATGAATCTTCCTCCTTACCAAAAATTTTCCAATATCTTTGAGCCATAACTGCATAATATCCTGTATATATATGACCTAACGGTGTTTCCCAATCTTTATCAGCTGCACAGGAAATAAGATGGTTCCCTTCATCAGTGGGAACTTCATCCATTCTCTCCCATCCTAACGCGAGAGCACAATCACTATAACCTGAAGCTACAGCTTTAACAGCTTCCCACATAGCAGAACCACCTGTAGCACCTCCTGTCTTTACACCAATATTACCTAAAGGATCTAATCCAAGTCTATCATGAATTACTGCTTCACCAAGTAATTGATCTCCAAAATGATCAGCAAAATGACCATAATAGCAAGTGTGAATATATTGTTTCAATTCACTGGGAGTCATTTTTACAAAATCTGCTGCTGCTGTTAATGCATCAATGCACAATTCTTCAGTTCGCGTTTCTGGAAAAGCTCTGCCAAATTTTGACATACCAACTGTAGCTAAATAAACTGGTCGCATTAATTTCGGTATTTTTAATTGTTTATCACTAAATTTAATCATATCAATTTCACTTTTTAGAGTTTCACGTCTTTTTAATTATAGTATTTGATTTTCAAATTCAATTGATATTTTATTGTTATGTTTTATTTTGATTAAAAGATTTCTAATTGAACTTATTAACAAATATGGGAAAAAAATCCTATTTGATATAGAAGAAAATTTAAAATTATTTGAAAATTGACTTACTCATTATGGATACAAGACTCCCAGAATTTCCTAAAATAGAAATTAGCAGAAATATACCCGAATTAGATTTAATAAATAACCCAATATTTAACACAAATGAAAAGGCATTTTTAACTGAGTTTTATGATTACATGGAAGAAAATCTTGAAAAAGATTTGAAAACTTTAGAAGAGTTAAATTATTCAGCAGAGGAACCAATTCAAGAAAAGAAAAAAGGAATTGTGGCTAATTTTATGAAAAAATTAGCAGAAAAGGGCTACTATAGCACAGTAATAGATTTTGAAGATCAAGAAGTTGGAAATGTTACAAGAAACGCTCTTATAGCATTAGCTTTATGTGGAGGTTTTTGGTCTCGAAATAGTGATAGATATATAAATGGGAACTGGAGTATTGAGATGGGAAGATTATCGGGAGGAACGCTATATTGTAACCCCGTGAATTATAAGGCTAATGATTATCAAAGAGAGAAATATCTTGTCCCCGTAGTAAAATATGGTTTGATGGCTGCTTCTGCTATGACTGAATTTAATGCTGGTAGTGATATTGTTAGAATAGAGTTAAGACTTGATGAAAAAGGAGAAAAAGTAATCGCGAATGGAAAAAAACTTTTTATTACGAATGGAATGTTAGCAGATTATATTATTCTTTATGGTAGATTAAATAGTGGAAGATTAGGGGGTATAATAGTAAATACAGAACATCAGCAATTGAAAAATTTCGAATCTTCGAGAGTCAGAACTTATGGAATGAATGATGCTTTTGTCAGCCGTTTGGTATTTAATGATGTTGAACTTCCTAAAGAGAATCTTCTCGAAGGAGATGGGCTAGACATTATGTTTCATCAATTAACTGAAGAGAGATTAGTTATCAGTGCTGAAGCAATAGGTGATTGCATTAAAAAACTATTTTTTTCTCATAGTTTTGCCCTTCAACGTGAACAATTTAAACACAAATTACATCAATACCAGATCATTAGATTTCCGATTGCTAAAAATATTCGCCAGACCAATTTATTTCTTTCAGCTTTAATAAATTATACTCGGGAGATTGATAAACATCCTCACTCCGCTAGTTCTAAAATGATGGCTTCTCAATCAATGGGTTTAAAGATTCAAACTTCTGAATTGGCATTTCAGAGTTCAATTGATTTATTTAGGACTATGGGAGGACGTGCATTTACAGAACAGTATTGTAATCAAGTGGGACTTCTTGACGCTTACTGCATGATACATGGTGGAGGAAGCCATTATGTGCTAGGAGATGCAGAATCAAGGAGATTCTTTAAAACTTAAAGTTAATGATTAAAAATCCAAAGAATTTTCAAAGAAATATTCTAAATAGATTTTTTTTTAATCCTTTTTTTTTATAAAATTAATGTGATTGATAGAGTAAATGACTGAAATGTTTTAGTTTTATTATAAATCTTAAGAGAATACATTATTAAATAAAATTTCTTAATTAATTATAGATAATGGATAACTACAAATTCGAAAGCTTCGAAATTACACCATTAGTAGAACAATATCGCGGTCAGCGTTTAGAAGATTTATATCAAAACCATCGTGTTATTAAAAATAATATGGGTGAGTTTATTGAATTCTTTTGGGAGGAAAAAGATATACCAAATGAAATTAATTTATTTAAAACACAGAAAAAACTGTTAAATAACCTTAAAACTGTAAGTTATATTGGAGAGTTTATTGAAAAAAAATTAAATCAGAGAGGAATAAAAACTCTCATAGACTTAAAGTATTATTTAAATTCGAAGAAACATTTGCACATAAGAAATAAAAATATCAAAGAGGTGTTAACCAAATGGTAAAAAGACCGTTGTATGAATTTCATTTAAAGAACAAGGCAGAATTTAAAACTTATGGAGATTGGGAAATGGTAAGTAAGTATCATGAGTTTGAAAAAGAATATTGGGCAATTAGAGATGACATTGCCTTAATGGATGTTTCAGGAGTAACAAAG
>JABXKC010000065.1 GCA_013375495.1 Promethearchaeota archaeon | reverse complement strand
AATTGATTGATGTGGATTTTTTATTGAGGGTATTTTCGGATTCGATGGAAATGCTATTACATAGAGTTGTATGAATTTTTGTTCTATTAAAGGCCATTCTTTTTGTAGGTTTGCTTTATATTGTTTCGAAAGTCGGTTATATAAGTCATTAAATGTTTTTTTCTGTGGAAAGTGTTTCCTTAACCTATGTTTTCTTTCTTTAATGGAATTGTAGGTGAATCCTAACTTTTTGGAGAGTTCAGCGTATGATGGATTTGTAAGGATGCCTTTTTGGAACATGATGGTTTTGAGATAATCGATTAGGTCTGCATAGACAGTTCGGATTTTTGGCAGGTTTGACATATTTTCGGTTTGACTTTTGTTGTTAGTCATTTTAGGTTCTCTGTGAGTGGTTTCTTTTGACTTACTGGATGATTTTATATTTAGATTATTCATTTTATTCCAACCTGGTGTTTTTTGTCAGTTGCAATACGCGCAAACTGATTTTTTTAAGAATGCAAATCGTGCAGTCTTATGATTTAAGTATTTCAGTTGAATATTTATATGTATTCTTCCAAAAGGTGGAGATCTGAAGTTTATGCTTGTGTAAACTAGTTTAGATTTCTTTAAACTAATATAATATACCCGATTTTTGACATAGAAATTTTAAATAATTATTGTAATGGAGACATTCCTAGCATATTTCATTTGTAAAGTTTTGATTTCATTTTTGTCCTTGGAATAAGAGACCGAAATGTCAAATTTATATATTTTAACTTTTTTACATATATTTGGTTAAGGGTGGTTCTCAAATTAGTTAAGAATGATATTACCCCTATAAAAATCATTATCTTTTAACAGTAAAATGGTCTCATACGATTATACGTTCAAAGTGTTATTATTAGGAGATTCGAGCGCAGAAAAGAGCGCTTTTACTAAGCGATATTGCTATAATATTTTCAATCCTAGCGATGGATTAACAATAGGAGTCGACTTCCACGTCAAAACAATAAAAATTAAAGACAAACTCGTAAAGTTACAGTTATGGGATGTAGGAGGAGAAGAACGATTTAGATTTTTGTTACCAACCTATTGTTTAGGAGCCAATGCTGCTTTTTTACTATATGATATTACAGACCCCCAAAGTCTTGATAAAATTGGTGAATGGACTAATATTGTGCGCCAAAAAGGAGGAAATATCCCTATTATGTTAATTGGAACAAAAATTGACCTTGCAGAACATAATCGCCGAGTTCCAAGAGAATATGGAGTTGAGATTGCTAAAAAAAATGAATTAAGTGCTTTTGCAGAGGTCTCTGCTAAAACAGGGCAAAATGTTAATAAAGTCTTTGAAGCATTGACAGAATTGACATTAGAAGGAAGAGGAGGCAGAGATTATAATCGATCAGGTGTAACTCCTTATAAGTATGCTGAGTTTCAAGATTTTGGTGAAACAAGTTTAATTAAACCCATTTTCAAAATAAACGATCATCTTTCTCTCAGATTAGAAAATAATAAAACAAATATCTATGTTGGTGGGAGATTATTCAGCCAATGTAAGTATCTCCTATTAGATATCTCAAAAGGTAAAAGTAATGAGTTGAAAAAGATTGATTCTATTGACGAAGCTGAAGCTAAATTGAATAAAGGAATGGAGCACGATCATTCTATAATCACTTCTAAAACAGAATTTTGGGGACACTGTTCGAACCTTCAGGCATGGTACGAAAGTAATTACGATACGCGTATACTTCATCGAAATATCGCCTTTCCATTGTTGAGAGAACTTGTAAAAGAAGGAGATATCCTCGCAAGAAAGATGTTTAAGCAAGAAATTGCTAAACGGCTTGAAAGCGGTTTTCCATCTGTTGTATTGTACTTAATTGAAGAGGATTATTTAAATTGCCTTAGTCATGAAGAATGGGATGCTGTTTTAAGTAACCCAAAATTTTTAAAGAATTTATTAAAATGGTTCAGATACAATATTCCAGAAGACCTTACTAAAAGAATTATGGAGAAGCTAAACAATTTGCATTGCCCTTATTGTGGTTGGAAAGTCGAAAAGAATCTTGTTCAAAAGTTATTACATGGTAAAGGAATTAGATGTAGGTATTGCTTTACTTGTATTATAAAAGATGTTTAAATAGGAAATTTGATTTGTGCAAAGATGGCTCGTTAATGAATTCGTTTTTAGTTAAACGATTCATTTTTTCGCTACCCGGTTGTGTCGATCAGCTGCCATCTCGCGCAAACTGATTTATTAAGATTGCATAACGCGCAGTCTTAAGATTTAAGTATTTCAATTAATATTTATATCTATTCTTCCAAAAGGTGGAAAATTGAAGTTTTGAATCTTATTAACTAGTTTGGATTTCTTTAAACTAGGTAAATAGAAACGGAATTAGACCTAAAAATATCACTCTTCTTTCTAGAAATATAAATAATTGGATTAAATAAATTAAATTTAAAGAATTCAGGGAAGAAATTAAAAGTAAGTTGCTAAAGAAATTAAAAGTAAGTTACTAAGTAACTAAGTAACCGTTTCACGAAGATCATTCGTAATTTTTTAATAATCTAAACCTAATAGAAATAGCCTCAATCTTCTTTTTATTATTAAGTTTGACCTTGAACTCATTCTGTGAAACTTTTTCAAATCTATCTGGCATTAAAGCCAGTTCCTCTGTTAGCATTTTAGCAGCAATTGTATTAACACCCCAAGCAAGTATGTAAATAGTTTTAATTCCATCCTCCTCACACAGAAATGCACGTTGTTTATAAGGATTAGTATTTATCCCTCTTGGTTTGAAAACTTTTGATGTAATACCGATTAGAATAAAACTCACTTTGATATGAGATCCATTAAATTGTAGTTTAACATCTTCTTGATGCTTTTTATAAGCAAGATCCTTTAACGATACAAAGAATGCTTTGGTCTCCTTAGTTATCATTTGATTTGTCGATTTTGGATAAAAATTCATACCATAGGATTTTAATTCTTGTAGTAAAATTCGTGTAAATATTCCACGTTCGGTCATCCTCTCCAAAATTTGAACATTTTCATTCAAAACCTTCTTTTTTTTAATTTCGGGAGAAAAATATTTATCTACATAAGAGTTTAACTTACTCTCATTTTTAGAAACTATCAAATTCTTGACAAATTGAAGATCAACTGATTTCATTAAATTTTTGTCAACATAAATTCTTGAATTAGGGATTAATGTTTTTTCTGTACTCACCATGGCCGCTATAATAAAATTTTCATCTTGATTATGTCTATCTTTCATAAAAATTATCACTTTTTCCTTTACATGTTGACATGATTCCTTTTTAAATCCCGAAGGATTAATAAACTTAATTTCCGTTTTATAAGGAACTAAATCATCACATTCTTTATTTATTTCTTTTCCAAAACTATTGATTCTAAATTGAATATCTTTTGAAATATATTGTTTTTCAACATTTTTTCCTAAAAATGAAAAAGCATGAGCAAGCATTGAGCTCCATTTTTCCACTTTTTCGGGATTAATTATAAAGTAAAAAATAAGCGCAACTAGAATAATTACAATTCCCCAAGCTCCATTTTCCAAAATGAAATCTAATATATCTGTTAAATCAGTCAAGAATATCTCCCTTTTCATATCTACTTAACTTATCAAAACAATCGTCATCAATACAAATAAAATCTAAATTGCCTTCGTTTATAATGATCGCACAAATATTATTTGTGTTCATAATCTCATTACAATACTTGCATTTGATTTCTGACTGTTGAAATTCATCAAATAATTCAAAATTTAGTAACAACTCTTTTAGATCTTCTTTATGAATTGCTTCGATTGTATCCCTTTCCTTAGACATTAATTTTCTAACCTCTATACTACTAAATATTATCTAAATCTCCCTAACTTTCTTAATTTATGAGCAACTGAAATAAAAAGTTTTCAATAAGTTCGAATTTCTTAACTAAAGTAAGATAAATAGCACTTATAAAGTTATTCGGTCTGTAGATTTTTAATATTGGAGTTTATTAGTTCTTTAAAAATTATCTCACATAAAAAAATTTAGTTCAAGAAAACTTAATATTAAGGGGTTGAAGTGAATATATAGAAATTTAGGCTATCTTGAATCATTAAAATAAGTATTCATCGGTTATTTCACGAAAAAATTCCTTTTTTTTTCAAATAAAACTTAAGAATTATAAGATAATAGCTTTGATAATAATTGCTTCAATTTACCTAAAGTAATAGAAAAAAGGAGGAATTTAAAATCTCAACTTGTCAATCTGAGATGATATCTTAATCTAATTCTCTTATACTCGTAAGGATTTGTATCATTGTGCTAATTTGATTCCGAATTCTTTGCATTTTGGGAGTTCCTCATCTGCTATAGGCCCTTTCGAAGTTCCTGTACCTTCAACTTTTATAGACAGCCCTGGACTTGCTTTTGTTAGATCCGGCATCATTTCACTGATCTGTTGCTCCATCTTTTTAACAGCTTTCTCAAAGTCAGAAGTTATATAGGTATCAAACACAGCATACGCTTTTACCCTTAATTGAGATTTTGGAAGTTTATTGATAAATTTCTTTACCGATCCTATATGACGTCCGAAATGATTCGGAGAGCCTATTAAAATTAGGTCATAGGAATCTTCTTTTTTAAGTTCGACATCTTTTACATTATTAACCACTACTTCATTATTCTCAGAAGAAGCGATTCCTTCTGCAATTAATCTAGCTACTTTTTCAGTATTTCCATATTTTGAATCATAGGCTATTAGAACTTTCATTTTGTTTTACCTCTTTTGATAGTATTGTTGTGATTTAATATTCTTAATTAAGCTTTATAATTAAAATTTATTAGTAGATTCTGTTATTATTATTAAGTCGCTATAGCAAATGGAATAAATGGAGTTTTAATGAATCTTTCTAATGAAATAATACAATGTGTCCCATAACATAATCCAAATCACATGTAGGTTTAAAAAAAAGAGAATCCTTTATAATCTGCACTAAAAATATTTTTTCCTTGATTGTAAGATTAAGTTACAAATCTTGATATTTCACGCAAGAATGATAAATTTTACTCTTTCCTTAACTGTGAAAGACTTTATAATGAGAATCATCTTATCATAATGTAAGGTTTATATTTGTGTAAAAATCTTACATGAGTAAGATTTTACTTTTACTCAAGGCTTTTTTCTACAGTTATGAGATAACCTCTCTTCTTCCGTGAGGGTTAGGCCACAATATTGACACACCATCTCGTTTTTAAGCTCCTTTTCAGCAGATTTTTTTACTCGTAACTGAGTTACAGTTCCTGGAGCTCCAGGAGGTTCTGGAAGTTTGTCGATATAAGGATAAGGAAAATTACCATCATCTTCATCGTCCTCGTCAAAACCAGATCGCGCTCTTTTCTCAAGAAACCTTCTTATATCATGCAGAACTAATCCAAGTCTAATATCCTTGGTAGTGGATATTGCCATAACTGCGTCTGGACCTGCTTGACTGACCACGAGATAGCCTTCGCGTCCCTTTATATATAACTTATCGAAATCCCCTTTCCCCATTTCTATGATTGCTCTTTCAGATAAAGAGTGTAAAGCAGCAGTCATTGCAGCGACCTTTGTTTCATCAGTGCCTTGCGGAAGGTGATAAGCAATAGGACGGCCTTCAGTAGACACAATAAGAGCAGATGCTATTTCTGGGATTGCTTCGAGGAGTCTATCCAATCCGTGACCATTCTTTCTCCTTTTTCTTTTTATATCGTCACTACTATAAGGTTCCATGGAATTCACGATTATTAATTTTGGATTTAGCAATCTAATTAGAATTGCTTTATAACTATAAATTCTTTCCTTTTATTTCTCATCCTTGGTTTTTCTCCTTTTTTCTAATAAATCGCGTAGTTTCTTTATAATTTTTCTCCTTGGATGTTCAACATTTTCTCTTTTAATTGGAGGGGGGGAATCGTTGGAAATTTTTAAAGTACTTTCACTCCCCTTAACATAAAGTACTTGGAGTTCTCCCGTTATCATCTCATTAATTACCCTATTGGATAAGGAAAGTAAAGCTGCGGTCATCGTTGCAACTCTCTCTTTGATGTCTCTTTTTGGCAGCGTAGTCGTAAATGGAGTTTGTTCAGTAGAAGCAATAGTAACAGGTTTTACATATGGAATTGCTCGGAATAATTTTCTCAAAAAATAATCAGCAATGGAATTAATTTTCGTCTTTAATTTCCCTTTTAGTAATATAGCAGAATGTTTCGTAAAAGCAATCATACCAATGTCTGGGTTTATCTGCATTACTATAAGAAAGCCTTCAGTTCCTCTTATCCATATCTGATCAAAAAATCCCATTTCATTCTCTATAACTATCCTTTCAGCTAAGAAAAGTAAAGCAGCAGTTATTGTTGCGACTCTTGTTTCATCAACGCCTTGTGGAAGCATATGTGCAAAGGAAAAGCCTTCAGAAGACGCAATAACCGCAGATTTAATTTCTGGAATTCTCTCAAGTAAAGTTTTTAAAAGTATTTCAGCTTTCGATTCAAATCTTTCTAGCAAAATTTCAGAGAGTGTACGTTTTTGACGTTTACGGAGCTTTCTGTTATCTAACATTAATCTTGTTAACGCTTCGAAAGCTTTTTCTACATTTTCTCCAGTTTTAGCGCTGACTTCAATAAATCCATTTACTCCTCTGGATTTCGCAATCCTTATCCCCTCTGCGCCAGAGACCTCTCTATCGTCTATTAAATGTGCTCTATTACCAACTACTATTATAGGAAACATATCTTCTTGTCTAATTTCTTTCCTAATAACGCTCAACCAATCGTCTATGTGTGCGATCGACGAGTAATTTGTGATATCGTATAAGAATAAACCACCACGAGCACCTCTAACATAGGTTGGAAGTAAAAACCTAAACCTTTCTTCACCCCCAAAATCCCATATCTGTAGCTTTACTTTTTGTCCGTCAACAGAGAGACTTTTGACTTCGAAATCTACTCCAATAGTCATTGTTTGGTCCGACACAAACAAATTAGTTAAAAATCTCTGCGTAAGCGCTACTTTTCCGCAGTCAGCATCTCCAAAAATGATGATTTTAAAAGTTGCGTCGTACATTTCGTTTAATAATCCTCTAAGTAATTTCTTTCTACTTTAAGATATTAATCTAACAGATCCAGCGATTTCTATTCTTCTTCCTTATTTTTCTTATTTTTCTCGAACAAATCTCGTAGTTCGTTCAATACAGCTCTACTTGGATTATCAGTATTTTCTTTTTTAATTGTTGGGGCTGGTGCAGGTACACTAGTGATGGTTGTTAATTGCTTTTTTGTTATACTTTTTTCCAAAGTGTTAAATCGTGTTTCTAACGAATCAATTTGGTCTTGAAGCGAATTTAATTTATTATCGATTATTTCCGTCACTTCTAAAAATAGGCTGAACATATTTTCAAAACTATTAATGGTTCGATTCATTCTGTCTTCTAAGGGGGTTTTCCTATTTTGGTCAAAAATTTTCAATAATTCTTCTGTCATTTTTTATACCTTATTTTTTTTATCAAATTGGAGCAATAAGCGATGAAACCTAGGTCTTGCCCCATAGTTAAGTAATAAAAACGAATATTTATTTCTATGTAGTTTTAATACTATAGGTTATGCTCTGAAGTTTCTTCTTTAAAAAGAGAAATTTTCTTAAAAATTTCGGTTATTTCACGAATATATTATGAACAAAATTGATTATGTTTTAGAAATTTAATAACCATAGTAGAAATATATATACTTTAGAACAATAATAAATATAAGAATGGAATCTCAGATTGAAAAGTATAAAGAAATATTATTAGAAATACTAAAGAAACACGAAGTAATAAAGGCTTCTCTTTTTGGTTCTATAGTACGAGAAGAAATGACAACAGATAGCGATATAGACCTTATAATCGAGTTCAAAGGAGATAAAAGTCTTCTAGATTTAGCAGCACTCCAAATAGAGCTAGAAGAAACGTTAAAATTGAAAGTTGATATTTTAACTTATAATTCTATCCACCCCCTCTTAAAAGATCAAATATTAGCTGAACAAGTTGAGATTTTATGAAGAAGAATGGAAAAATCTTCCTTACTCATATTTTAGACTCAATAAATTTAGTTGAAGAGTATCTTAAAGGTAAAAGTAAACTTGATTTTTTAAACTCTAAACAATTACAAGATTCTGTAATAAGAAGGATAGAAATAATTGGTGAAGCGATTAAAAATATCCCAAATGATATAAAGGAAAATTATAGTCAAATTCCTTGGAAAGAAATCACTGGAATGCGGGATATTCTAATACATCAGTATTTTGGAGTAGATTTAAACCTCACTTGGCAAGTGATTGATAAGGATTTACCAAGATTAAAAAGACAAATCTCAGATATTAGCAATAAAATTTAATTAGCTGATAAATAGGTTTAGACAATAACCGTTTCACGAT
>JABXKC010000064.1 GCA_013375495.1 Promethearchaeota archaeon | reverse complement strand
GAAATCAGCTTCAATAACTTATAACCGTAATAATCTAAGGCAATAGGATCTGTTCCTGCAAAAAGATAACCCAAATCTTTTTCTTTTCCCCCATGCCTAAACTCTTGAGCTTGTACCATAACTTTTAAAGCATCGCAAATAATCAGATTAGATTTAAATATAGTGTTTAGTTCAGCAATTCCTTTGTTAATGTCTTTGATTTTTGTGTGCATTTTTAATCGTTCGGTCTTTGCTAGATATCCAAACTTATCTTTTAAAGCATTAGTAAGGTTCACAGTAGAGTGATCCTTTAAAATTGGAAGAGAAATTACAAAATCCTGCTGAAAGGGAATCTCTGAAACTTTTAAAGTAAAACCTCGAGAAGTTTTTACTTTTTTAAAAGGATGGTCATAAAAATTTACAAACGAAATACCTAATTCCTTACATTTTTCTAGAATTGGATGATTTTCTATTTTCTTAGCTGGTAAATCTATACTTTGACCATCCCCACAAATAATTTCTGAAGCGATAGATTTAATCTGTTCATACACTGCTTCAATCATTTTCGGATGAGTTGTTGTTGGATATGGATTATATGAAACAAGATTTACTTTTATGAGAACCCTCCCTTCGATTTTATTTCTAAATCCTGATATTAATGACGCTACAAATCTTTTTCTATCCGGATTTTTGGTAAAATAAATCGTTGACATGGGTCTTTCTGTATTATGTAGTTTTAATACTAAAAAGAAAAATTAGAATTTAAAGTCTTAGCTAAGAGATTTGTGTAAATGGTAAATTCAGAGTCTGATTTTCATTGAAATTCCTTTGAAAAGTACCATCAAAGAAAAGGTAAATGATGTTATAGGTTTATTAAAATGTCAACTTCACTCAGAAATTATGTTCATCTCTCCAAAATCTAATGATGATTAGAGAGCTTTTAAACATAATATTAATATGCACAAGTGTCTATAATTATTATTGGCATACCTGGCAATTTCAGATAATTCGAAAAAAACAGTAAATATGACTAGTAGAAAAAAATCTTTTATAGCGTTAA
The DNA here is from genome assembly GCA_013375495.1 of Promethearchaeota archaeon. The sequence goes on along the minus strand of JABXKC010000064.1, from coordinate 7,475 downwards.
GTATTTGCATATTGTTGGTATTAATAGTTGTGGGGGCCGGCATTTATTATTCGAATGAGCCTATACATACGACTGGTACTGTTAAATATATGGACTTTGAAGGTGGGTTTTATGGTATAATTGCGGACGATGGTAGCCATTACGATCCTATGAATTTGCCTGAAGGTTTTAAAACAGACGGCTTAAGAGTTATTTTTAGTGCGATAATAAAGCGTGATTTATTTTCCTTTCACATGTGGGGTCTGGTTATTGAAATTATTGATATTCAACTCCTTTGAACCATTTAAGTGCTCCTTAATATAAAAAGAAAAACTCACGTAATTTATATCTTGGCAGACGATACAAGTTAGTGTTGTTTCGAAGTTGAGAAGTTGTGTTCCTGAAATTAATTTTTTTAGAATTTCTAACCTAAGAAATTTAAACTATTTAGTACTAAATATAGAGTAGAGTTCTAAAAAGTATCGAAATACCTAATTTAAACCAGAGTGTCATTCCTCTTCTTGAAGTGAAACTCCACAGTGTGGGCACATCTCTATGTCTATTTCTATCTCAGAAAGACAATACGGACAGACAATCATACTTTTGAGTGCGCTAATAAACTCAGACTTTTTATCCTCGTTAATCACTAAATAATCTCCTTCAATATTTAACGAGTATTTTCCAGCCCATTCGATTAATTTTTCTAATATTATGGTTCTTTTTAGTTTTAATATTTCACTAATATCGTTAATGTTTATTTTTGAGGATATCTGAACCAAATTAGCGAGTTTTTGAAGTTTATGTTTCTCTACCTCCTTTAAAATGACCGATTTTTCCTCCTTCTCTCCTGCAATACTAGGTGAAGACCCAGGTCGAGCAGAGTGTTGTACTGGGATAACATAGTATGCTGTATTTGGTGATTTACCTAGACTTAATTTCATACCTGTTTTTTGTTTAAAAAGTAATGCGAGATGCCAATCCTTAAGATTTCCAGAAACTTTAGGTGACCATGTTTTTGGTAACGGCATTTCAAATTCAAATTCTTTAATTTCACCGGGTTTAATAGGGTACTTCTTTTTGTAATAATATTTCTGTAATTTCTTTTGATGGTTAACCCATTTATATTTAGTCTCCATTTCTCCAGTTAGAAGAGATTTTTGTTCATAAGATACGCGTTCTTGATATATTTCCATTAGTTGAATCTCGATTTTTTTTAATAATCTATCTTTGCTTCCTTCTTTTTCTTTATTTTCAATATAGAAAATCCCAGATATCTTATCATTGGGATTATAGACTTCTTTAGGGTTTAATATAGTATAATAACAATAAATTTTGGTCATGAATTATTCCCTTTTATAGTAATATTAAAAAATAATATTATTGGGCTTTTAACATTTTTGTCAGTTTTGCCAATATAGAGCACAGCCATCAAAGACGGGGTTGGTGAGGTGGGTGTGCGTGTCGAGCTTTCGGGAGAGGTATTTAGCTGCCATTCTCAACAGCGCGAATGTGTGGCACTCGAAAGAGGAGTTCGAGGTTCAGGCTTAGAGTGGATAAGGCTTAAGTGTAAATTGGCTGACGATACGCGTTTGTTTCGAGATTGAAGGTGAGAAGTTGTGTTCCTGAATTTTATTTTTTTTATTTTTTTCTAATCCTCTAGATCACTAATGGCTTATATGATGCAAGTTCGTAGAAAGATTCGATTTTTTACAATAAAGTTAAAAGTTTTCTGATACTAAATTTTTTTAGTTATGAGAAAAAGAGTGATTGGAATCTCGCTGTTAATTTTTGGCGTTTATTTAGCCTTGGTTAATCCAATTTTTTCAATATTATTTAATCAGGTGTATACTATTGGGTTCTACGTTCCCTTAGAACCATTATCCTATTGGGTCGAGTGGTTGTTGTTATATGGTTGGTTTACAATATTGCTTGCTATCCTTGGAGTATTTTTAATTAACTATGGTTATCGCACAATGAAAATCTTGCCAAAAGAATGATTCAGATTTTATTAGTATGTTTAGTTCATAATTCAAGCTTAGAGTGAATCGGGTTTGTGTTGAGTGTTGACGACACGCCTAATTTTTGTTTGAACTTATCTTCAATTGAAATTGGGAAAAATTTTTGCATTTCCAATCCAGATACGCTAAATTGCTATTATTTCTTGCTGTCAAGGAAGATTTAATGCGTGCATCTAGTTTGTAGAGAGCCCCTGTATCCTCTAAATTTATCTTTATTTTACTTTCTTTATTATATTATATAGATTTGTATATAATTTTTCTTAGGTTAACTTACAAATCATTTACGATTTGGTGAAATCTAAATGAAAAAAAAAGAAAAAATCGTATATTTACCCCTAACAGTATTACTTAGAAGAATAAATGTTCATAAAAAATTCAAACTTACACGAAACGATCGGATGGTCAATTAAAACATCCTAACGTATAAATAGAAAGAGATAATGGAAAGGAAAATAAAAAGCATAACCAAAGCAAAGGGGATAATACGATATAGGAATTTTGTTTTCTCCTCTATAAAATTTTCTTTTCTTATCAGTTTCATGTCATCCTCTCTAACGCAAACTGAATAAGTGTAGAAATTAACTCCAATAGATTTAGATAAGGGTTCTTCGTCTTTCTTTTTTACAATCTTTTGAAGTTTTTTCCATTCTTTTTTTGACAAGGGTTTCATTTTTTATTTCACCAATAACTATTAAAATTTTATTTAAATTTTATTGTTGTGGTGGAATATATTTTTCGTATAACTCCTTTTTGATTTTTTCCCAATTATTATTATCGTATAAATATTCCAATCCTTCAGACATTTTTCCTTCTGCTGATAATCTGAAATTTTCAACTAAAATCATGTGTCCAGTCAATATTCCTATTTGGTATTTTATTTGTTGAAAATCTACGGGTTTCTCTTGTAATAGTTGTTCTAGTAAGTTTTCTGTTTGCTCGTTGCATTTTAAATAAAATTCCATTGATTTACGAAAGTGAACTTTGATTATTTCTAATAAATTTTTTCTTCTTGTCCGTTCTTCTTCTGTAACCTTTCTCATTTTTTATTTCACCTATCTATTAAAAAAATTATTAAAATTTTAGCGGAACACTTTTCGGAACGTTAAATTTTGTTCGTATTTCGCTCTCAAATTTTCTCCAGCTATACATGTCCATTGAACATTCTATTGCTTCTAATACCTTTGATTTTAAAAGCAGTTCGTTGAATCTTATCTGCGTCATAATAATGCATAAAGACGCGATACAATACCCTATGTTTTCTTTGTCGTTTTCCTTCAAAACTCTCTCTAAATCAGCTTCCCGTTGTTTTTTTTCTCCAATAAATATTTAACAATTCCTTCGCTCTTTTTTTCATTATAGATTCCATTTTATTTCACCTCTTTGGTTCCAATCTCAATACGAGTATTTATATTTATACCTGTATTTTTTTTTTTAAAGGAGACCTAAAAAATATTATTAGGAAAGAATAGCATTCGAAAGAGGGGTTCGAGTTTCAGGCTTAGAGTGGTAAAGGCTTGATTGTGTGAGCACAAATCTTATTTAATCAATGCTAGGATATAATTAGGTATAAATAGGAAGGAATAAGAATAAGGTTATATCACTCTTTACAAATAAGTATAAGTGTAAAAAATCAAAAAGTTATGATTTTATGGATGAAAAAATCAGTGCTTTTTATAAATTTGTACAAGCGCAAAAATTTGATATAATCCCGAAAAAGACTGCCTTGATCGTAGTTGATATGCAAAAGTATCAAGTAGAGAAGGATTATATCGCGTATAAAGCTATGAATAAAGTTGTTCCGGGAATTTTAGATTATTTTGTTAAGGAGGTAGAAGAAAAAGTTACTCCAAATCTAAGAAAGTTGATTGATTTTTGTCACGAAGTAGGTATCCCAGTGATTTACACGAAATTTTCAAGTTTTATGCCTGATGGCAGTGATTTTTCTAAAAGCCTTAAATCTACTAACGAACTTGCGTATGATCTAATGGGAGAGGTCGCGTTTCCTTATATTTTTCACCCTAGTTCTGATATAATTGAAGAGATAAAGCCTGCCGATCAAGATTTCGTGCTCCAAAAGAACACAAGCGGAACATTTATTTCAACAAGGCTCGATAGTTTCTTAAGAAATATGGAAGTAGAAACGGTTTTAGTGTCAGGTGTAGTGACCAATTTTTGCGTGCACTCCACTGCTCGAGAGGCTGCCGATTATGGATTTTACGTAGTAATAGTGGATGACTGCTGTGCTGCTTGGAGTTTAGAGATTCATCAGGCTACTCTAACCTCGTTTGGATTAATGTATGGTCACATACTACCTCACGATAAGATAATAAAAAAAATCAATAGAACGATGAAAAAGGTTCAGGCTTAGAGTGTGAAGGTTTGTGTGAGTGATTGATGATGCTAGTTAGCTAACTAACTTTTTACAAAACTAAATAAAGAAAAAGGTAAAAATAAGCTTAGATTAGCTTTTAGATTTTTTTTCTTTTTTGGTTAGAATGATTGCAGCAACAGATAGAATGCCCAGCAAGAAGAATAGACTAAAACCCGGAATAATAGGTTCTCCATTTCCTCGACCATAAGTACAATCCCCATTATCGCTAAAAATATTCCCTCGGCAATTTATTTCAGTTATGCATTCATCATTTCCTATTAATATGTTTCCGGAAACGGTGGTATAATTACTTGTATTTAAATATATTCCGAAATCAGTATTATTTTTTACGGTGTTTCCCGTAATGGTGTTACCATCGCTACCCCATAAATATAATCCCATAAAATTATTATAGCTTATGTTATTTCCCAAAATCAGATGATCATTACAATTATTTAAACTTAAACCCCATGAATCATTGTTAGTTGCATTGTTTCCCGTAATGGTGTTATCATCACTATTCGCTAATTTTATTCCGTCTAAGTTATAATTTGCGGTGTTTCCCGAAATAATGTTGTCATCCCCTTCAGCTAAACTTATTCCATTAGCATCATTATTAATTAAGGTATTTCCCGAAATTTTATTATTAAAACTTCTAAAAATACGGATACCGTCAACTCCGTTGCTATTTGCAACATTTCCCGATAAATTATTGTTGTTATTATATAATTGCAAATCTATCCCAGTTCGGTAGTTATTATTTGCGGTGTTTCCCGAAATTATATTATCGTCACTATTTACTAAATAAATACCAGCGGCATAATCACCGTTATTATTTGCAGTGTTTCCCGAGACGACATTATATTTACCCCCTCCTAACCTTATCCCATCACGAGTGTTAAAACTTGCGGTGTTTCCCATAATTATATTTTGGGTTGTATATTTATATAATGCGTCATCATCACCAACATAGGTTAGATAAATCCCGTGGTAATTGTCACTTGCATTATTTGCCGAAACAGTGATATCAATACAATTCAATAAATATATTCCTATATAGTTAAAGGAACAATTATTATTAATTAGAATACCATTAGAACAATTGTATAATTTGATTCCCCCAGTCCAATCTCTAAATCCATAATCGGGGTATATTCTATACTCAGAATTATATAGTGTACAATTTTCAATCTTAAAATATACACTTGAGTTTTCAATCAAGATACAACTTCCCGTGTTATTAGCATCGATTACTAAATCTTCTATGATATATGGTTCAGAATAAGTGCCGTTCCCCGCACAAATTCCCGCACTTTTTGCAGCAGTCCAATTATTATCAATATGAATTCTCCCCGAAACTGCTGAGATTTTTAGATTTTTATCATCTAAATTAAATACATCGTTATAGTCCAAAATTTTGTTGTTAATGCTGGTAGTATAACTAAGATTAGGCATAAATATTGGTAATAACGCTAATAGGATTCCTATTATAATTAAATTAGATTTTGTATTTGATTTCATATTAGATTCACTCTATTAGTTAAGACTATCTAATATAATGTGTAGGATATATAAAAAGCTACTTCAAATCTGGAGTGGTGAAAAAGGAATTTTACCACCAAAAATATAATGCTCGTCAAGAACAAAATTGTTCCTCAACCTATTCTATCTATAATTGATTCGGTAGGCACTCGAAAGAGGAGCTCGAGGTTCAGGCTTAGAGTGGATTGTAGGAATCAAAAAAAATTGTTAGAATTGTTGGTAAAGATATCAAGAAAAATTATTAAAGTTGTTAAAAAGTATTTTCCTTGCCAAATTAGATGAATCGATAAATGTCAAAGAATTTAGTAAAAGAAATACGCAAGATGATAAAAATTATAAAAAATTATGCTCATATGATTTGAATGTAATGAGGCCGTAAAAAAAATGGAATCAATTAATTCTCTAAGTGAATTAAAAAAAGCTTATAGCGACTACAAAAATAAAAATTATGAATTTGGTCAATATGCAACAATAGAACAAATTCAAAGTGCGTTCTCAAATGGAAAAATCTTTGTGTTTGTGGGGGGATTCGTTCTTTTTAAATTGGCTATATACACCTTCTGTTTAGCTTTAACTTTTTTAGTTGTTCTTGGTTTAGGATCTTTTCCTTCTTATGCAATTATGACATCATCTTTTTGGGTAATTTTTGGATTGCTTTTAATTAGTATGGGCATTTTAATGCAAAGGTGGTTTCTCGTCATCGGGCCAACAGGAGTCTATTATCGAAGGTTTTTTAAAATTAATTTCTTTCAATGGGATGATGTGAAGTTTATTGACGCGGCAGCTGGTAGAGTAACACGACCTCGACATCCCCCACCAGTGTACACTGCCGAAGTAACATTTCTTTTATCTAATGGAAAAAAAGTTCGTTTCAAATCAATAAGTTATAGAAATAGTGAATTCCCAAAATTCCCAAAAAGAGCTAAAGATGAAATGTTCATACTTCTACTCTCTCTTTATTCAAAAAATTTATATTTTTAGTATTCTAAATAAGAAAAGGATGATGATTTTATTCAATAAAATTAAGTTTGGTTTAATGGGATTATAATTATCTGATTTTTTAATCCACGAAATTAAATGAATTTTCCAACGCCTGAACCTTAATCCTAATGGCATATAACAGAGATACAATAATTATATATAAATAAAAAATTGACAGAAATGTTAAACATATATTTTTAATACTAAAGTTCGCTTAGTGATATATAAGACAAATTTATAGTGGTTTAAAACGGAAAAAGATACTCATTTAGAAAAAATAGTAGACCTTAAAAAAGTATTAAAATTACATCCTGATTCAATCATATTTCTCAGCCAATTAGCGGAAGAATACAATTTATCGAACCAGTACAACAAAGCCATAGAATGTTGTGAAAAAATCCTCAAAGACGGGAAAAAGTATAAGCCTGCATATAACAATATGTTCTATGCATACGATCTACTTGAAGATTTCGACAATGTATTAAAAGTTTTAAAAGTGTATTTGGAGAGTTTTCATCTTGTAAAGAACCCAGAATTACAAGAATACTCGTATTCTTTATGGGCTGAGCGTTATTATAAACTGA
>JABXKC010000063.1 GCA_013375495.1 Promethearchaeota archaeon | reverse complement strand
AAGCTACTTTATCTAAAAAACTCTTAATTCCGTTTTTTAGATCGTCCGGAATTTTAAATTTTATATAACTCATTTTTTCTCTTTCCAATATATTTGTTTTAATATATTATCACAAATCATCGATTTTTAATGTATTACTTAATTTAGGATATAAAATAAAATTTTTGATTTGAGGAATCCAAAAAATACAAAATTACTATCTGAAACTTAGATTTAGAATCAATTTCCAGATATTCTTTATTATACTCCTTGTCCTCGATTATTACTATTGGTTTTTAGGTTTGGTATTTATTCTTTAAACTATAAATGAGCGCGCTTAATAACTTCAAAGTTTTCTGGTTTAAAGATATATACTGAAATAAAGTGGAATAAAACTTAACCCGATTGTAGCATGCCAAATGAAATATATAATCCCCGCGATTTTTAACATTCGATCCTTGGTTAGGAAAGCGTGTATCAATAGGAATAAGTTAGCTAAAACGCTAAACCAAGAACCAATTGCTAAGATTTGGAAACTTATTGCGTAAACCAAGGAACTTGGCAAGTTAAATATGAGATCTATTATCATTGGTAATTGAGGTGTATTATTAAATGGTGAGAAGAGAGAAATGGAAGCCCATATTGTAAAAATTAGCCAAAATATGCCTGAATACATCAGATAATTTCCAATTTGTCTTCTATTTTTATAACCGTAGATAAAGAAAACCAAACCAAACGATATAATACTTGGAATGTAAGTTATTAACGAACTAATTATAATGAAAAGATTTCTTAGCGCTTCTTCCTCTGCCGTAGGGCTATAAGCTCGGGAACCGATGGGAAAGAAAAATAATAAAACCGTGCTGACAATATTAATGATAGCTGCGAGTAACATGAGATTCTTGTGAAGTGTTTCACGACCCTTATCTCGACTAGAAGCAATCAGAAAAGCACTAAATGCAATTCTGAAGGCACAATACGTAGCTATAGGAACGAAATGTTCAAGGGAGCTAAACCAAAATTGAAAAGTGATAGCCATCCGTCTCGTCCTCTATAATATTTTTAAATGTCACAAAGAAGATTTCTCGTTACAATCTTTATGCAGAGAAATTATTTAAAGATTTAGGGCGTTTTCAAAAGTATTGAACAATTAAATTTTGACCAATTATTTTCGATCCCGTTAGCGAATAGATTCGAACCTCAAGAGATCTTCTGATTAATATACAAAAATAGGAAATTTATTTACCTTTTACATTTATTGTAATCGAGAAAACTTGATTGAGTTGAGATTTTTTTTTCGAACTGATGCAGGTAATCTTTTAATAATTTAGTTAAAATTAAATTCAAAATAGGGAGGAAAAATAAAAACCCTGATCTTGATTAAGTTGCTACTAGCTGATTTAGAATAACCGCTAAGAAATCCTCGGATTTTTAATATTAAATTAGTATCAATTTCTGTCTTCAAAACAATTGGTGAATGAGATTCAGAAATATCATGTATTGAAGAATACTCAATTTTATTGGATGTGAAAGATTGATCATAATCATATACAAGATCCAAATTAACACTTTGTGTTATATTAGTTTCATCATTCCTAAATACCATTTCAATTGATTTATTGTATATATCCTTTATAATATCATGTTTTTGGTTGAGTTCATCTACAGTAGAGAATAATTCGCTATGTTTTTCAAATTCTTTTTTATAGAATTTATTTACTTCTTCAAATGATGCAGTTATGGCGATTTCCTCGAAAGGATAATTAACTATTAGGGTTTGGAAGCATTTACCTCTCTTATAAAATTTGACTTTATCAGATTTGATGATGCTAAATAAAAGTCTTTCTATCAGAAGACAAAAACAATTCATATGTTCATGAAATTTTTTATCATTTGGATCGGGAAGGATACCATTATGAAAGAAATTATTTCTATGTTTATAGAATTTATCGATAATATCGTAGATCTCTTTTAAATTTGATTTTGATAGCTCCAGATCCCTAAGATTTGGTAATAATGCCTTATCGGCAAATAACTTAACTTTCTTCCTTATCGAGATATTATTATTTAATTTATCTTTAACTTGGTCAATAAATTCATCTTTAAGATCTTCTATACAAACCAGTTCGCTTCTAGGTATTTTTTGTAAAAATGATTTTAGGTTTTTTTGTAATTCTCTTAATTGTTTTTTAGTAAATAATTTCATATTATAATTATGTATATGCTTGAAATACATAGTAGATAAAACTTCAAGGCAAATCCAATAATCGGATATTTTATGTATTAACTGGGATTTAGTCTTGCCCTCTTTATATAAAAACCAACAAAGGAAGAAATTATAATAAAAGTCATTGATATTATGAATATCTTTCACATTATTAAAAGATTCATTTAGAAATGATTTTAATTTTCCAGGATGAATGTCTTCTCCAAAAATGAATGGATCTGTGGTTTCGAGTTCTCTCTTTATTATATAATCATAAATTCTTACAATTCGATAATTATTGTCAACCAATTCCAAAATATTGACTGTTTTGAGCTTTAAATGATTTGTAAATATTAATCCAATTAGAGAGATGAAAAAATCGTAAATCTTAGGAATTATCTCTGAGATATTATTAATATCAGAGTTGAATTGAATAACTTTTTTTAGTAAAACATAGACTTCATTTTTATTATCCCATTCACAAGTTATATCTGGGATATTGGTATTCTCTTTACATATTTCTAAAAGTTGGGTTAATTTTTGTTTATAATCTGATGGAATTATGAATAGGAGGTCTGTTTCTATAATATATGGTATATCTAAACCAGAATATTTGAGACATATATAATATTTCTTCTTTCCTTTTATCATAAATAATAACTTTCATCATTAATTTTTATATATTCTGCTGCTTTTTACATAAAATTAATAAGAAGTTGAATATTCATCAGACGCATTTTCTATTTATAATTTAATTCTAAATTTTGCTAGTATTTTTTATTTAAATATACTCGTTTATTATTGGGTTAAACCTTAAATCTTAAGAAATGGAAGTTCTTCAATAAAATTTTGACAAAAGTTTAAAGAGGTGCTAAATGAAAAAAAGCGATATTTATAGAAAGATAGTGCGATTGTTGACCGTATTAGGCGGCGCGATTGGTATATTCATTGTTTTTTCGAAGTTATACGAAATTGAAAATGTCGAAGTGTGGATTTTAAATTTAGGATTTGGTAGTTTGATTTTCATCAATTGTGGATTTTTAATTGCCGGGTTTACGGTTGTAGCTGCCTTAAAACCTAACAATCCCATTCCGTGGCATTGGATAACACTTGTGGTACTGGCAGCGCTTAATCTAATCTTTGTTAATTTTTTACCCGCAATATTGATCCTTATATCAGGCATATTAGAACTAGTAAAGGAGCTTTAGCAATGAAAAGAAATAACATGAAAAAGTACCTATATTATAGCGGTTTTGTCTTTATAGTATGTTGTTCGATTTTCTCTGGAACCGCCTTCAACGAAATTGCCATATACGACTCTGTTCTAATACAAGAATCACTTGGAGACACGCAAAAAAACTTTGATCTCGAACTAAAAACTTCCTCTCTAGATAACTACGAAACGATTGAAAGCATTTTTTCTCAAAAATTGACAGATTATTCTCAATTAGGCTACTTTCCACAATACTACGAATCGTCCCTACAAGCTACTTATTACGCTTTATACATCCTTAACGCTTTAGAGCGGTTAGATCAGATTGATCAAGCAAACGTCTTAGATTACATTTTGTCTTACTATAACGAGGAAACGCATATTTTCATGGACAAATACTCTTACAGATATTTGGACACAATATTTCCTAGACAGTATAATCCTTACTCATCGGTGCTACAAGTAAATTGCTACGCAATCCAATCCTTAGCTATTTTAAATAGGCTTTATTTGATTGACATTCAAGATTCAATTGATTTCATTTGGAGCTGCTTTAATCCAGAAGGAACAGAGAATGGATTCTTAGGTCAACCGTACGATCCAACTTTATCTTACGGATTTAAAACAGCAACTATGGACAATAGTTTCTTTGCGATTACCACGCTTAATTTACTTATGAGCGATTGGGGAGGTCACGATTCTGAATTGGCAAGTTTAGTTAATTATATAAACAGATTACAGGAGGATTTATCTACCAACGATGACTTAGGGGGATTTTATAACGATCTTGACCCCGATTTATATTCTCTTGCGATGTACGGTGGAGTGAATTTGCTAGCGTCCTATTATAGCATAAAAACATTGAATACTTTGGAATTAGTAGATACAATTCAGACCAACAATTTTCACCAGTACTTAACACATGTGTACGACCCAAATAACCACTATTTTAAAATGTATGATTGGGACTCTAACATATATAATTTAGTCGGAACAGCGTTGGGACTTGAATTGGCAGATATCACAGGATTTTCGGGATTCGATAAAACTGAAGTCGTTGATTTTATCCTTTCAAACCGAAAGACTCCTGGAAACTGGGATTCGTCCACTGAATATAACAACCATGAGTTAATTGACACGTTTCAAATAGTAAGGAGTTTAAAAGAAATAGGCATTATTAATCAACTAAATTCGCAGGAAAAGAGTGAGATCGTAAGTTCGTTGGAGTTATATCGACAATTCGAAGGGTATTCTCTTCTCTCAAATGACTACACCTCTCTTAATCTTATCTATACCATTGTAAATTCGTTTGTAATGTTGCGTGGAATCGCCGAATTAAATATTTCAGGGCTATACGATATGATTGAGTCTAGTTACAAGGGAGAATACGATACTTTTGGTTTTATCGCCTGTCTTAATTTAGATCAAAGATTTACTAATATCCGATCTCGACCAATTGAATACTATTCGAACGGAGAACATAGATACACAAATATTACGGGCGCGTTAATTGATCATAAACGAAACTATATGGCTCTAGATTCATTAATAAAGTTGTATAAGCTCGATGATTTTGACAACCAATACAATTTAATGAACATATTTAACAATATTATTGATTCCCAATATTTAAACGATGGATACGACAACTTCGGTGCGTTTCATATGTTTAAAAAAGTTGGAACTCCAGAATACCAAAATAACTTTATATTTTTTGAGTATAGCTATTACGCGGTCAAAACGCTCGAATTGCTCTCCAATTACCTCGGATTAGGACCTCTAGTTAATCTACCTTTTAATAAAATGGCATTACAAGGATATATCGAAAGAAATATAATTGAAACAAACACTACTTTATACTTCAACCCTCAATTCACAACTGACCCCTATGTTACCTTGAAATACACGTATTACATGGCCTACATTTTGAAGGCGCTTAACGTTGCTAGTCTAAATCTTAATAAAATCACTCAATTCGTCTTAGGAAATATGGATTACGATAACATTCTAAAACTTTACTACTGTTACAAGATATCAGATCTTTTGAACTTAAACATAGAATTTGATTTGGACGCAGCGCAAAATATAGTAGCTAACCTATTTTCCGACGAATATTACGAGTTTTTTATCAACTCTGAGTTTCAAGAATTAGACCAAGAATCCTTTCTATGGATATGTGACTTAGCTGTCAGTAGTGAGTTCGTCGTAAATAGTGATTATGAAGATTCCATTATCTTAGGAGGCATAAATACAATAACCACATCATTTTGCAACATGATATTTCCCGAATATGGCACCGACATAATAGTTAAGTTTGAAAGCCCCACTTTAGGTGTTTTTGAGCTCGATAGGCAATCAGATACGACCTACCAAGCCAATATAATGGTACCCGAAAAAACTGAAAATTTTCCCTTCATTAACGGATCGCTAAAGGCATATAAAAATACAGCAGTAATAGGGGAAACTCCAGTTTTCTTTCGAACGAGTCTTAATCAAATCGTAACTCCGTCCTATAAAAAAGAAGCCAACAAGATATCGTTCGAAATTAACATCACCAGAGCGTTGATTTCCGGAGACCATCCCGTTTCTAACTCCCATGTGTTCGTAGATTTATTCAAAGAAAACACATACATTGAAACATTACAGCTACACAGAAAACATTTCGCTAATCATTCAACCTTCACCTTGAAGCACGAAATTAGTAGTGCTGGGACCTACACATACAATTTTTCCATAGTTGACGAGTTCTACACCGATGGATTTTGTTTATTTACTTCTCAACACAAATTTTCCCCTCCCGACCTTTTATCACTCGAAATGAACGGCTTTATTTTAGGTGTTATAGGATTGACTAGCAGTGCTAGCGTCGTTGGCGTAACCACGAATGTAGGAAACAGAGTTAAAAGAAGGAGAAGCAGAAAAATTATAGAACCAGAACAAAAAACTAGTGCTCGCGAAATTATCGAAGACATAGAAGAAGCTTTATATAATAATTTAGGAGATTAATTTTTTTTTTTTTGTTTAAATACAATTGTATGGAATAGTAAGTATGGTTGAAGATAGTTCAGGATACCATCGATGTCGATTTTGCAATTCGATTTTTTCAGACGATATTCTCAAAAGAATTGAAAATCAAAAAGACGATGTATATTGCGAGAGTTGTGGAGATATAATAAAAAGAGTTCAAAACAAGTATAGTATTAATCCTCCTGATATTGCTGAAAACGAGCCTAAGACGAATATCAATAAAACCCCTGAAACACCTCAAGAAGAATTAAAACCAAATCCAGATGTTTTAAACTTCCCAATTGGTCGGGTTTTCTATGATAAAGATTTTCCACTAGTCTTTAAGAGCAATTTCGTTATTGTATTTTCTCGTCAAGTCTGTTTCGCTGCTCTACGACTAGAACATGAAGGCGAAATCGAGCTTGGTCACTCGGAAATACCTGAAAATACCATGAATGATTTGTATATGTCTACGAGACACATTCAAGATAGACAAATTAATGCTGATTTCTTAACAAATCTCCGGAAAATTTCCAAAGAGGAATTTAAGAATAATCTAAAGAAACTTCAAACCAAAATTCAATCTAACCGCCAATATCTAGAAGACTTTCATGTTTATACACGTTGGTTAATAAGAAAGGTTTATCTTATCATCTCTGATGAAGTAAGTAAGAACGAACTCTCAAAAATTGATTTAACTATCTTTAGAGATTTAAAAGAATTTTTTGAAGGCGAATTAGACAACTTAACAATTGAATATAATACGATTAATTTATTAGACGACCTCAATGTAGAGGTTGGACATTTGGTTCCCAAGAGTGAGAAACCTAAAGGTAAATTGTCAAATGAAAAACTCTCAGTATATTTGGGCTTTGAGGAAAGATATGTTCGAGTTCTAAAAACAAGGATAAGGGCAAAATCTCATAAAGCTTATAATCCTGATTTTACATTTTCTGAAGATCAATTAGCTCAAATGATTCAAAACTTAGAAATAAGTTTTGGTGAAAAAAAAATTCAAAACTGTATTAAAAAGATTGAAAAGTATAAAACTTCGAATTTTATCTTAGAATACAGGCATCAGCAATGGCAGATACATAATCCTAATTTGAATATTAATTTTTTTCAAAGATTAGATACTACTGATAAAGGATATTATTTTGGTTTGTTATTAGCGGATGGAATGACTGAAAAGGATGTTAGTATTGGATTATTTTTGGCAAAAAAAGATTTAAATGTTATTTATAGATTTCGAAAGGCTCTTGGAATTGAGAATAAAATCGAACAAAAAGTCAGTAAAACAAAAAAAAATTCTGGAGAACCTTCAATACAATATGGGGTGAGAGTTGGATGCAAACCTATGCTTGATGATTTAAAAACATTACATTTTTATGATTTTAAAGAAGGGAAGCCTCTTCCAAATGATTTCTTCTTAAAATTAGATAGGAAAGTAGCTCTATCTATTTTATGTGGTTTTTATGATGGAGATGGAGAACAAGGTACTACATATATTCATAATACAAATAAATATTTCTTAGAGCAAATTAAGAGAGAATTTAAAATTCAAAATTCTGTTCGTTTAAGTAAAAAAGGGGGGAAAAATATAAAATATCGGTCGCGAGGGAGAGATTATGTTGGTGATTTAAAAGATAGTTGGTACTTGGCCCTTGGTAGTGAAATTTTTAACGAAATGATGGAATCCGTTAGTGAAAGTATGGAAAGAAAGCGAAAATTCTATCCCTTAAGCATAGATAAGTATGCATATAAGAATTTAAAAGAATTAATAAAAAATAAACTTAATCTAGAAACTTTGATCCGAATTGCCCCAATCACGACTCTGATTAAAAAATTTGGAGTTTCTTTTGAAACTTTTCATAAGCTTTGTCAAGAATGGAATGTAGAATCGTTACCTCATTCTTATTGGAAAAGAATTGAAAACAAAAATTGGAAAGATAACTTTGAAGATAAATTTCAGATTTTCAAGGAAAAATATCTCAGGGTTGAGATGTAGTAAAATCTCTTCTCTTTTTACATTATTGGAGTCTCGAGAACTTCAAAAGATCATCCAAAAGCTCAACATGGCTGACTATCATTCTCTGGCAACAAAAGCGTTCAATACCTAATTGTTTAAAAGCAACATCAGCATCCTCGCCCTTTTCGATGAGTTCCAAGTAGGGTTTATAGATATGGGCGATTAATTTCCCGCATGAAAAACACCTGATCGGTATAATCATTATAGATAAGGAAAAGAAGTATTCT
>JABXKC010000062.1 GCA_013375495.1 Promethearchaeota archaeon | reverse complement strand
AAATGACATCCTGAGCATAAACCTGTACTTGGTTTGAGATTTTCAGAACTCCCTTTATCTACTCTCTCGCATAACGTAAAGTCTCTGATGATTGCATGGATATAATTATTTACATCTGCATCGAAGGGAATTTTATTCACATAGTACCATATTTCCATTAGTTCATCAAGAATTAAGACTTTTGGCACTTGGATAAGTTCGTCAAAGCCACTATATTTTTCGTCTTTACCAGTTAAAATCAATTCTAAATCGTGACTAGCAGGCATCACGATTGGGATTGAAATTCCAAACCGATCTTTGAAGGGTTGGGACAAGTTCCGCATGATTTGTATTTCAAATCAAGTTTCGAAGGTCCCAACATCTTGTGGATTAATGGTAGCGAACAGGGAGTATTTATTTACATCTATTACAGAATCATAATATTTCACTTGTCCTTCTGCTAATAAGGATAAAAGTATATCTTGAGCATAAGGTGTTAATCTATTCACTTCATCTATTATCTTCCAAAAACTTGTTACAAATTTCCTCCATACTACTTCTTCTTCACCTTTACTCATTAGTTTTCCAAGTTTCAATGTCCCAACTAGCTTCTCTTCTGTAAGTTGTGGTTAGCCGTTAAACCTTAATCAAGCTTAACTGTGACCCCTTACAATTGAAGTCTCTAGTTCGTTTAGTGATTTTCCCGTAAACATACGTCCTAATAACTTAACTAAAGTAGTTTTCCCTCCTCCATGACCTCCAACTAGTAACATTGCTGAATTTGGAACAATAGCATTAAGAATACACAATGACAATATTTCTGGAAGTGTATTTTCTTTGATTTTATTTGAAGCAGGATCTAAGTGTTTAATTTTAAGTTTTTTTGAGTGTACGAACAATTGGTTTGCTTGAATTAAGTTAATAATGCGCCATACTTTCAATCTCAAGTTATTTTCTTCACTTTCTCTCTGAATATTAAAAACCTCTAAAATAATTTACATTTGAATATAATGTAAAAATATAATAATATCCCTCATATAATTCTTTATATTAACTGGATAAATATGTTAAAAATAAATATTCTCTTTTTAGAAAATCTTGAATTTATAATATTCTTTAATGTATTGTATTAATTCTATATACCTTTTTCCCTTTTTGGTTAAACTGTAAAATTTTACGCGATTTTTACCGATATTAACTTTGAGAAAATTATCAAAAAACTCTTTCTTTGCTTTCAAGAATCCTTGAACAGTTGATCTATGAAGTTTGAGTTCCTTAGCTAAATTTCCGGAAGTTACATAATTATTTGTCCTTGTGTAATCAATTATGACATTTAAATATTTTTCATAACTATCAGTAATTTGTGTGTTTATTTTCATAAAATCTTCAATCAAGGATGAGTTTCGAAAGATCTGAAACTTAAGCTTAGAGGAATTGTAATCTTCTATAACTTTTAAAACCGATTTTTTCTTTTATAAAGACTCAATTATTTAATGAGTTAAATGTAAAAGTAATGACTCCTGCTACTAATCAAGATTTAAGTCCTGATAGCATAATTCTTCTCCTTTATTATTTCTAACCTAAGTATTAGGTTGTGGTGGCAGGAGCCACCTTCTTATACGACTTAAGGAAACTTACTGCTTGATTTTATTAATCTATCCTTAATTCTCAATTTGGATCTATTTCTCCTGCTTACAATATTAGTATCTATGAGGGAAATTTAGATTCAATGTGGTATACTTTAGATGACGGACTGCATAACATAACAATAAGCTCATTTGTAGGAGTGATTCATCAACTTGAGTGGTCTTCCCTTCTTGAAGGTCATGTAACTATTAAATTCTTTGCCAACGACACGGTGGGCAATGTAGGATACGAAGAAGTAATATTCATTAAAGAAATTAATCTTGAACCCGCTATTCCAGGATTTAATATTACAACGATTTTCTTTTTATTCATTGTAATTTCCTTGATAATTGTATATTTGAGAAAGAAAAAAGTCATAGAAAAGAGGTGAAAGTAGAAGATGGGAAAAGATAAAACTGTAAAGTGTGGTTTTTGTGAGACAATTTTTGAGAGTCCGAAAGAGTTAAGAAAGATAAAAGATGATTTTAATATTAAATGTATTGTGTGTCCAAATTGTGATGCTGTACTTGGAGTATTTTACGCGTAAAGAATTTAGATAAAGAAAAAAGGCTTTCTTCCTAAGTTTTATTAAGACCCTATAACCTTTTTTATGATATAGCACTGATATCTCCTGAAGAAGGTGTTAAACTATTATTTGCTGGTAAAATCCAATCTTTCTCAACTCCTGATAACATAAATGACACTTCTATGTCAAGTAATACGGTTACTTGTTTATTTTCATCAAACTCTAAGATAAATTTACTAATACTAGCCCAATGGAAATCAAGATATTCTTTGTTGAAAATATCTTGATAGACATTACCAATCTTAGCATATCCTTCATTTCCAAAAGCAGAAAATATTATTTGTAATCGTTCTTCTTCAGTATCTTTATGAAAATAACGAAGTTTCAAAGAGATCTTGAGTAGAATTTCATGTAAATCATGAAATCCATTATTTTCTATCTTATATGGTAAATTAACATGGATATTAGTAGGATCGCTAAAATTCAAGTTTATTGATACCGGCCCACTAGGAATAGTTATACCCTTATATACTCTTAAGAGGGATTCTTGTTCAATATATACAGGTACAACTGTAATAAGTAGCCCGATTACAATTAATAGGGGCTTAAGAATAAATTTAATCTTAACCCAAATTTGCAACTTATCAGGCAACTTTTTAAAATTTTTAAATTTAAAGATTTGTCAAGCGATAAACTGATCCCAAAACCTGAGCCAAGATCTATATTTTTGATTTTTTGAAAAAAAGGGATACTATAGGAAAATGTTAATTATAAAAATTTAGGTATTATCCTTAATTATTTATCAGAATTTTTAAAACTTGAAAGGAGAGCTTTAAGTTCTTCCCTATGAACATTTTTATCTATACGAGGATCCTCAAATTTTTCTATAGCCTTTAAGAACTGAGGATAAAATTCTTTTATCCATCCAATTTCTTTTGCTACTTTAAGAAGTTCAGAATAGAAGTTAACCTGAAATTGACCATATAATTGATCTATTGACTTCAAATAGGATTGTAATTGGTATTTAATTTGCGAATAGTTCTTATTCAATATCTCAGGATTTCTTATTGAATTAACAAAATAGTCACAATAATCGTACTTTTCGTGCTCTGGTAAATTATCTAGTTCTTTTAAGAAGACAGAAAAATCTTTACGTAAAAGTAGATCCTTTTTATGAAAATTGCGGTTATATTTAGAAGGAAGCTTATTACCGTCTAAAAACAAATTTTCTAAGGCAGACAAATCGTCAATCATATTTTCTGGTAGAGTTTTCAAATAATTATGACCTAATGATAATCTTTTTAAAGTCTTCAATTGTCTAATTGATTCCGGTATCTGTTCTAATTTGTTATTTGAAATGCTTAAAGACTCCAAATTGCTGAGCTCTCCAATCGTGGTTGGGATTCTTTTAAGAGAATTATCGTACATTTCTAGTTTAGTTAAAGATTTTAACCCTCCAATCGTTTTAGGTAACTCCTGTAAATTGTTCTTATGAAGATATAAAATTCTCAATTTATGTAATTTACCTATTGATTTCGGAAGCAGATCTATTTTATTATCTTCTAATTTCAACGACTCTAATGAAGCTAAATTACCTATGCTCTCAGGAATTTCTAATAATCGATTTTGCGAAATATCTAACTCTATGAGTTGACTAAGATTACCTATTGAGGTTGGGAGTTTTTCTAGTAAATTTTCGGTTAATTTCAGCTCTTTTAGCGAGATTAACTTCCCGAATGAATTAGGAAGTTCTCCAAATTTATTATATCTCAAGTCGAGTTTTTCTAATTGGGTAAAGTTCCCAAAAGAGTTTGGAATTGATTCAACTTCTGAATTCATAATGGCTAATTTTTCAAGATAAATTAGTTCACCGATGCTTTCAGGAATATGTTTTTCTTTGATTGATTGCATGTCCAATTCTTTAACATGATAATTTTCTGTTTTTATTCTTATATCGCTTCCAGCAAGGGATTCCAATTCTATAATGGATTCTGCTTCTTTATAGTTCAGCAGTTTTTTAGCTTCCTCAAGATATACAGCTTTTAACGGGTAATTAAATGGTCTATGTAATTTTTTGTGTAATAATTCAATTGTAATGAAATCTTTTGATTTCGGAAAAGATTTTATGGGATTTCTCTCTACTAGGAGATTTTCTAGGCTTTTATTAATTAAAGAATCAGGAATATTAGTGATATGGTTATCCATTACATTCAAGCTTTTTAAAGAAGGTATCTCTCCAATATTTTCAGGAAGAGAAGTCAATTCATTTTGTTCTAAGGATAATGCTTCTAGGGATTTCATGAGGTGAATGTTTTTAGGAAGTGATTTAATATTATTTCTAAATAACTCCAAACCTCTAAGATTTCTTAAATCTGTTATTGAATCAGGAAGGGTTGTTAAAGAATTGTAAGATAAATCTAGATACTCAAGTACTTCTAGATCCCCAATAGAATTTGAAATTTCCTCAAGATTGTTTCCACTAAAAGTTAAGTATTTTAATTTACTAAGTGATGTAGGTAGCTTTGATATTTTATTATGCGATAAGTCAAGATTGATTAGTGAATCTAGGTTTTTAATACTCGCCGGAAATCGCGAAAGATTGGTTTCATTTAGATGTAGTGAAACTAATGATTTTAAATTGTCTATTTTTTGAGAGACTCTACTCCCTAATCGAACTTTTTCTAAAAATAGAATCTTCAACGATGAAAGGTTAAAAACAGAATCCGGGATTTTGGAGTGATGATGATAATTACCAATGATATACAATCCCTCCAAAGCCGTAAAATCATTGATTAGGTAAGGAATCTTTAGACCACAATTATCACATTGATACCATGTCTCTATAGCTTCACAATACTCACAATCGTTAGGATCTTGAAAACAAAGGCTAACCACACGATTATTTCTTACGACAAAAAGAGCAGGGTGATCAGACAGTTGATACCTTACTTCGTTAGTTATCCCTGAAGAAGGATCGATATTCTCGGGATCATAATCGATAGAATCTACCATTTCAAACTTTTCGAAACTCTCCTCCCATCTGGGATCCCTAATACTTTTTTCAATAGCTTTAAGAGCTTTAATCTCTATTTTTGGAATTTCTGCGCCTCTAAACTTTTCAATATCGCTCATTTTCATCTTTCAATTTATATTTTTAATAGTTTTCTAGTAAAAAGGCGATTCCTGCCAACCTTCTTCAACTCACCAGCCGGTACCATTTGAAATTTATATTTGCTTGTTAAAATTACGATATCTCCCATTTCCGTTGTGGTAATAGGCATAGATTGAGATCTTCCTAGTTTTGATCCCTCAAAATGTCTAAAAACAGTCTCTAAAGCTCGTTTTTCTCTCTCATCCATAATTTTCCACAACTTTGTATCTTAATATTCAAGCTCAAAGAAGAACATATAAAACTTATCTTTTTTTTTTAGGAAACCGATCTTGTGTTAATAAAATTATGGGTTTAAATAGTTGCGTTTAGAATCAGTGGTAACTTTTTTTAAGAGGTTAGTAGAGAATAACGAGAAGAATTGTAATCCTCGTGTGTTCATAAAACCCAATCCCAACTATTTCTTTAAAACAAGCTTTCTCGGTATTTCTCTTGTATTTTTCCTATTAATACTGGTTCTTAAAAAACCTTTTTTGGCTTTTCTTTACAGGAATGAGTTAATTGCTCTTCTTTAGTAAGCTCCAGTCCGCAATATTGACAATGAGTTTTTACTTCTGAATCTTCCTTTTTAGGAGGTTTACGAACTTGTGTTTGAACAGCCAAATCTAAGTCGTCAGGGGGTTCTGGAGGTTTAAAAACATAAGGATATGGAAATTTATCTCGATCTTTGTCCCTGTTTCTGTTTTCATCGAAAATTATTTCGAAATCGCTAAAATTAAAAGGCTTTAGTATATAGCCGTCTGCTTTTGTTTCAGCAAGATGTTTTTTAACTTCAGATTCAGGGATAGAAGTTAAAAAGTATACAGGGATGTGTTTCAAATTTTGATCGTATTTTATCTTCTTACAAATTTCATATCCGCTAGGACCTGGGTGTATAATATCTGTAAGAATTAATTTAGGAGTATTATGTTCTAATTCTTCTAACGCTTTTGTTCCGTTCACAACTGCCTTACAAGTTATATCTTTACTCTCAAAATAATTTGTCAAAAGTCGGATAGTTGCTAAATCGCCTTCCACTAATAGAATATCATATTGAGAATCTTTAAGTTTTTTAATCTTTTTCGCAGTACGTATATCCTTAAAGGAGCCAAGATAATCATAAGCTATTTCGCTTTTAAGCCATTTTTTAAATCCTTCTGTAACACTACCGCGCCAAATAGCATTTTTGTTTGTTTCTTCTTCATATAGTTTTATTATTTTTTTTAGTTCATCGCTTTCTAAAATTTCGATTTCAACCGTTTTTGTAGGAGGTTCTTCTCTTCTTCTCTTCTCTTTTTTCTTACTTTTCTTTTTTTCCTGCATCCCTACCTTGCTCATTATTAATCTCGTGATTTCTTCAAACAGAGTCTCAACATTCTCTCCCGTGTTTGTAGAGATTTCCAGATACATAGCTAAGTTGAATTTTTTTACTAGCTCATTTGCGTCTTCTGCTGAGATCTGTCGCTTATCCTTTCCATCGGTTACAGCTCCTACCATTATAATTGGAATTTCAATTTGCTGATCCCTAACATTTTTCTTAAAAATAGAAAGCCAGTCATCTACATTTTTTATAGTTGAATATCTATTTACGTCAAACACGAATATTCCCCCGTCAGCGCCTTTTGCATAACTTGGTAATAAGACTTTAAAACGCTGTTCCCCCCCAAAGTTCCATATTCGAAGAAGAATATTCGTTCCATCTATTTTTAAGTCTTTTTCATAAAAATCTGCACCGACGGTCATTTTTATGTCTTCGTCAAATATTTTCGTGAGATATCTATTAACTAGGGTAGTTTTTCCCAGACTTTCATCTCCAAAAATACAAACTTTAAATGCACCTTCTCGATCCATGTGTTTTTTCACTTTCCAAATAATAAATTAAAATTCTACGATTAAATTGGAGATGGATCTCCATCTCTATAATGACAATCTCTTATGATTTCTTCAGTCAATTATCATAAAAATCTCTATGTATTTAAATATCTCTTGTATTTTACCTTGTCATATAAATCTCAGAATCATAAAATTGTTTATATTTAACTCCCTTTCTTCCTCACTTTCGCTTTTTAAGGTTTATGAGTCAAGGTTCTTTTTTCTACTTGATAAAATCCATTTAAAATGGGTGATGATTCTGATGGAAGAATTTCGAAAAGATGTATTAAAAAATGTGAGTATTCCTTTAAATCAGATATTTCAAGAATTTGATGAATATTTTAAAATGAAGAATCGAATAATATATGATGAAGTCTCAAAAAATGTGTTAGGGATTGCAAAAGATGAAATCCTTTCCAGATTTTTTTTAGATGACACTAAACTAAAAGATGTCCTTTACCTCCCTGAAATTCTATCGCTGGCAGAATACATGAAAGAAAATAATTTTGAATATTTTACAAGAAACTGGAATACATATGGTTATTATCATTATGAACATGGATACAAATTAAAAGAGTTAATAGAGGAATTAAGACCATATGCTAATAGAATTAAAGAAGAAAGATTTAAAAAGAGAAAATCTATTAAAGAGTCTGATCTTCTGATAGTGGAAAAGATAAATTTCATTGAAACAGATTTTGGTAAGTATGGATTACCAGAATATGATGAATTTGTTAAGATTATTAATGAGGTTGCTATAAAATCCGATTTTTTAAGGTTGTTACCAATATTAATGAGGACTTTATTTGAAAACTTGCTTTACTATATCTTTAGAGACGGTCTAAATGCAGAATACACAGACTTTTATTACCGTTCTAGTCAATATAGACCAAGAAACTTTTCACAATTGATTTCATTATTGAAATATCTAACAAGAGATAAAGTCTTTAGAAAATATTCTAGAGAAACTATCAATGAGTATACATTAAATAATCTAGTAGAAATAAAGAAAATTGGAAACTGGACTGTACATGAAATATTGAATCAAGTTGATTCAGATTTTCCAGATAAATGGAGAGAAAAAACAAATAGGCTTGTTACTATTCTATTAGCTCTTTATAAAAATGTAAATGGTCATAAAATTGATAAGTTAGATGATGATGTTGTTAATAAAATCGAGTTTAAATTTGGGATAAGCAAAAATTTTAATAAATTATATAAAATTTTTGCCAGAAAAGAAATTGGAATTAATATGAGTAAGGAGTTAATTATTCTTTACGAAAAAATTGGTGAATCTAAACTTTTAGATATTTTAAAACTGACAGTTAGAGCCCTTGATAATGTTGGGTATGCTTTTGAAGGTGATCTTTTTAGGATCTATGTTATTTATAAGGGTTCTGCTAATAAAATTTATATGGAAAATAATTCCAAAAAGTTTGATTATGAACATCCAGAAAATAACCCGGATGTAAAGACGGAGTTTTTAAGGTATTTTAGAGAGGAGTGTCAGAAGAATGGAATAAAAGTAAAGGGGTAATTTCCCTTTAAACAATCAGTTTTTTAGCGCTAATAATAAATTTGCTCGGTTTTGCTCTTGTCCACATTTTAGTATACAACTCGAATTTAAATTCGCTTATCTTTATTTTATTTCTCCAAGGAATTTATTTTTTTACATATCTTAAAACAAGAAGAGCTTCAATAATTTCTTGTTTATTAAAACAATTTTGTTTGAGTTAAATTAATTATCTTCCAAACTTTTTTTCTTAATGAATCTTCTTCTGCTATTTTTGTCGACATTTGGGGAATTCTCGTAAAGATTTTTAATATTAATTAAAAATCAGTTCACTTATATAAAAATTAGTATTATTTCATTAATTTCATTTTAAAAATAACCAATATGCCCCAAATTATTTTCATCTTCGTCTAAAGCGTAAACTAATCCCATTGAAAGTGGTTCTTCGTCGCTGTCTTTAGTAGAT
>JABXKC010000061.1 GCA_013375495.1 Promethearchaeota archaeon | reverse complement strand
CTTAAAGCGTTAAACCTCATGGAAAATAATATAACGAGTCTTGATGGGTTAACGAACCTCTCAAAATTACAGGATTTAAATCTCAATAATAACCAGATCTTAAAAATTGACTTTATAATAGGACTTTCAAATTTAAAAATTTTAAGATTATCTGAAAATAAAATTAGTCAAATTGGGGATATTTCAGGTTTTACAGCACTAAAAGTTTTAAAACTAACTTGTAATTCAATAACAAGTGCTAAAAACCTTAAAGTAGGAAAAAAACTACGAGAAATCTATTTTAGCAGAAATCCAGTCTCTACTAAGGAGTTAGATCGCTTAGGTATTAGACGATATGACAAAGTCGTTTTTTTCAAATAGAGATTATAGGTACTTAATCTTATTGGATGATTTGTTAGGATTTCTTTTAAAATTTTTATTATTTTTCAATTTTGGGCGTTTTTTTTAGAATTCGATTTTCGATCTCGTGGATTTTTACATCGGAGATGATTGCAACCCCTCAGATCCTTCAAAAGAAAAATATCCTCCATCTATAGGGGGCGACAGCTATTTAGATAACCAAGATGTCCTTCGCACTTTCATGATAAATTATCTGTTTGGGGGTGCATTTGCGATTACAGCTTCATACTTGGCGTTACGGGCTCTAATGGCGAAAATTAAGAAAGGTATGATGGATCACCTCGGGGGATTTGAGGCGGTTATCGCTATTACTTATCCGTTTATATTATGAGGGTTAAACTAAACCAATACTCCGTTAAGCTTTTTAATACATAATTTTATTATATTTACATATGAGCGAAAAAAAATCCAACCAATTCGTCGTTTTTAACGGGAAAAAAATTCACGTCGAAAATGAATGCTTGTATCTCGCCGATCGCAATATCCAAAACATCGAAGACATAGAAGGTCTCGCCAAACTCTCGGATTTGAAAAAATTATGCCTAGACATTAACGAAATTACCGAAATTAAAGGACTCGATTCTTTGATTGCTCTAGAAGAACTATATTTGCGCTCCAATAAAATTAAAGCCATCTCTGGTCTTGAAAAGCTTAAAAGCTTAAAAACACTAAAGCTGGAATACAACTATATTAAAAAAATTTCCGGACTGGATGCTTTGGAAAACCTCGAATATTTATTCCTTGGAGCTAATGAAATAGCTAAAATTGAAGGCCTCGAAAAATTGAAAAATTTAAAAGGTTTATCCTTTTCAGATTCCAATGAAGGATACGGTAACTTAATAAACAAGATTGAAGGGTTGGAAAATCTACACAATTTAGAAATCCTTGATTTAAGCTGCAACAAAATTGAATCTATAACAGGACTATCTCACCTATCGAACTTAATAATGTTAACTATTATGGAAAATAAGCTAAAAAATTTTAAAGGATTATCAAACCTCTCAAAATTACTGGATTTAAATCTCAAGTTGAACCAGATTACGGAGATTGAGCCAATAAACGGTCTTTCAAATTTAGAAGTTTTAAGGTTATCGCATAATAAAATCAGTCGAATTGGGGATATATCAGATTTTAAAGCATTAAAAGTTTTAAATCTAACTAATAATTCAATAACAAGTGTTAAAAACCTTAAAGTAGGAAAAGCTCTACGAGAAATTCATTTTAACTCAAATCCGGTCCCTATTAAAGATTTAGAACGTTTTGGCATTAAAAGATACGATAAAGTCGTTAGTTTCAAGTAAACCTTAAGTTTAATTGATTTTAAAATATGTATTTTCACTTAGCCTTATAAACTTTTACTATCTTATAATTATGAGCGATCTTTTTAAGATTCGATTTCCGATACATTTAAATAAGTGTTTTTCTTTAATTATGTTAATGTTCGATTTGGGATATATTATAGATCGAACATCAATGGTGAAAATTCAAAATGTTTTTTGGTAAACGTTTTAGCGGTCATGAAGGTGGGATATTTTCAGGTTTGGATATCTTAGTACTTTCTATTATAGAAAACTACGACGGTATCTCTGGATATGATCTCGCTAGAATCATCAACGAAAAATTCAACAAACTGTGGCATGCTTCCCCTGGCACAATATATCCTTTACTAACCAGATTAGCGAAGAAAGGCTTTATTGAAATGGAAGATGTAATCAAAAACAATCGAAATATTAAATTATATCGAATAACAGAGCCAGGACAAATAAGATTAAAGGAAGTTCTCAAAAGTAATTTAGAGCCAAGTATTAACACCCTCGGTGAATATCTCAGAACTATTGTTCAGACCTGGATTCCTAACGAAGATCGCATACACAGTATGATGTCATGTTTTCCATATCACAAAGAACATCCACATAGAATTGTAGATGAGGAAGATTATTCCATTGCGAATATTGAAAGCGTAAAAAGAATAATAGGTGAATTGAATTTTTCTAAAAACAGATTATCTAAAAGATTGGATCACATTGACAAGAGAATTTCTCATTTTGAAGGCTTGCTAAAAGATTTGGAAAGTAAACGAAATGAGAATACTAGAACTATAGAAATTGTTGACGATAATGATTATGATGATTTTAGAAAATCTTAGTTTTCACCATCAATATTAATAAAATTAAAAAAAGAGGTAAAAAGTAATGTGTGATGACAAACATTATGGCCCCCGGCGTATGCATGGTTGTATGCCGTTTAATCCAAAAGACGTAGCAAGAATGAGACGGATGGCTCATCAGTTTATGGGAAATTTCATGGGCAGTTATATCCACCATAACATAGAAGACTTAGGAGAAGAATATTTAATTACAGTACCATTACCTGGTCGTACTAAAGACGATGTTACGGTATCCCTAATTAACAAACATCTGAATATCAAAGCAACTAAGCCAAAAGTTCCTGAACATGAAAAATCTGAAAAAGAACCTGAACAGCAAGGATTTCCATTTATGTTTAAAGGATATACTTTTGTAGATGTAAATATGGATGTTCCACTTCCTGCAGATGCTGACGAAAACAAAATCTCTTCTAAAATGACTAACGGTCTTTTAAGGGTTATAATCGGAAAGAAACCGGCAAAGCCTATAGACATTACCGAGGAGCCAAATAATTAAAAAATAATTAATGAGAAATAAGGTAGAGCACTTTAGAATTAATTACTTTACGGTTGAAAGAGAGTTTTCAAGTAAAAAAATAACTCTAAAGCACTCCAAATAATAAAATTTTTTTTCTTTTTTAATCTTGATTAATAATCGCTAATCAATTTCAACTTTAATTAGCACTGTTATACTTAATGATTTTGAATTATAATAATTCTGGCTGATTTTTACTTAAGATTTATAATTCTGTAATTTAAAATAATAGTAAATAATTTTAATTTACTCTGATAAATCATGAATGAACAAAAAAGTAAAAAAGCAAGAACGCATCCTATAAACTATATTCTGTTAGCTGCCTCTCTTATAGTCTTCGGAACTTTAGGGCTAGTTTTCATAACTCAAATGGAACTCCAACCAGGCTGGTTATGGGAAGAAGTTAGGGAAGAAAATTCAATGGAGATTTCGATTCTTGAAGCTGATGACCTTAATAACGAAAAAGATGGATTTTTAGATGCAATTGCTTATAGCGATGTTACGCGGCAAGATGATAGGAGATCTGATGATCCTAATGATCTGCCTAATTACGGGAAGATATTTGCGTTAGATGGGTTAACTGGAGTAAAAATCTGGGAAAAAGATTGTGAAAATCCAGTAAAAAGAGTTTTTGAGGTTATGGATGTTAATGAGGACGGATATAAGGACTATTTTGCAGATGTAGCTTCTGTGGGTCCTGACTGGGTTATAAATCCTAATCCCGGTAATGATGATCTTCAACCAGAAATTTTTCTTAATGATTTTTCGAATATTTTGATTTGTGGTAATAACGGAACTGATATACCAATACTCACTGGTGATCATCGAAGTTTCACAAATTTTTTCGTACATGATCTAGTTTATTTAGATGGACTTAACGACAACAAACCGGATATAGTTTTTTTAGAATGTGAGAATAAAACGAGTGAAGCTGGTGATTATTACTATAATATATCTAGCTATTTTGTAAATGGAACAAAATTCAGTACGCTTTATATAGACTTTGCTTGGATTTGGAAAGAATCTGGGATACCAGCGTTGCAACTGTTCCCCTATGATTCTCAAGAACATTTGCTCTTTTTGGATAAGAATAAGATCATGTTGCTAAATACTAGTGCCTCAAATTTCTTGGATCCGATCTATAATGAAACAGTGATGGATTCTACAATTGATTACACAATTACAGAAGATTTGAACGGAGATTCCATCCCGGAAATAATTGTTACAACCAATGAGGGAAATATCTCAATAATAAATGGAAATAATGGACACATTATTAGAATGTTCAACCTCCCTCGAGAATTAGAATACCGTAATTACAAAATCGAAACGATAAATTCTAATCCAAGTGATTTAGAGGCATTTATAATAATATCGTCAGATTATGGAGAGGAAGGTATTTCTTGGCGAGAAGCTCAAGTGTTAATCTATACGGTTACAGGTACTTCTGAAACCCTGTTTAGGCCTTATTCTGATCGATCTGATGATGAATTAATGAAAGTGTTTACGTTAGGGGAAGACATGGACGGAGATTCTGTAGATGAAATTGTTATTTTTGAGAAAATTAGACCTTACTATTCAACTACCGAAGTTCGTCGTTTTAGTATATTTAATATAATAACTAATAAAGCTTTAGCTGTCATGAATGTTGACCAAGGTGGACAACAGCTCATATCCTTTCAAGATATAAGTGGAGACGGGAAGAAAGATTTTCTTTTTTCATCTGACGAAATAGTTGCTGCTCTAGCTTCTTCAAAACCAGAAGCTTTATGGCAATCGCCACATTTTCCTTTAGGGTTTCCTCTGTTTATTATCCTAATATCAATATTATGTATTGGAGTATTTCTGGTGATATTGAAAAGTCGGCAACTAAGTTATAGTAGAAAAAAAATCAAGGAACATAAACTCACGGTTGTTGTAAATGTAGCTACTATTACTCTGGTTTCAATAACATTCTTATTATTTTTGATACAGCTTAACATCTTTAACAACACTTTGATACCGAATCAGAATATGACAAATATTGTTATCAGCTTCCTTACCGTTCTAATTACATGGTACGGTACCTTACCATTAACTGCGGCTCTATACAATCGATTTGCTCCTAGATTTGCCTATACATTCGTCAAACTACGCTCTATGTTTTTTAAGATATCAAAGAGTTATAATACTGATATTTTAATAGTTGACATGAAGGATCGAAAGGAGATTGGTACAATTATTCAATTAAAAAGAGTGATTTTGCCCTTAATGCTTTCCATAGCAATCGGGTTCTACGCGTATGGGTTATTAACTCCAATTCTTGGTTATCCTCAAGAGTTTGAGGTTTTCGGATCGACTGAATTTTTCCAATTCATGAATGGCTATATGCTTTGTTGTATTTTCCCTATGATCTTAACATTTCTGGTGTTCTCTTTCTTTATCTCCGGAAATTTTCTATTAGATGATGCGGGAGTTGTGTATTTTCGCCAATCTAAAAAATATCGTCAACCTGGTGATATCGAACCAATCAGTATATGGGCTCAATCAATAGTAAAAGGTATAGCGGGAACTTCAGCAATAATAACATTAGCAGGATTCCTATTTACTGTAGATTTTTCGGGATTCTTCCAAGATCAAGAAAGTGTTACTGGAATGATTATGATGTTCTTAATAATCTTAGTTTTCTTCGTTGGAATTCCATTTTTAACTTCTTTTTCGTATATCTTATTAGCGGGTGAAGTTATGGAGTTTTCAATGGATTTCAACACCCAAAAGTTATATTCTATAATGGAAAAGAAAGGATATGATACTACTCCACGAGATATTACCAACATGTATCCCGAGGGATTTCAAAAGGTAAAAGAATCTATAACTGATGGACAAAAATCATAATTCTACTTTTTTTTTCTTTTATTTTTCTTGACTTAATATTAATATATGTGAAATTATTAACAATTATTAGTGCCATTTACACCATTCCATTTAGGACCCGCATTAGTAATCGGTATTATATTTATTTATTATATTGATTTCCCAACTTTATTGGTTGCAAGTGTAATATTAGATATTGAACCGTTCCTGGTTCTACTTCTTGATTTGAATTACCCCTTACACGGTTTTTTTCACTCATTTTTAGGTGGAACAATTATTATCTTACCATTATCGATTATAATGTTTAAAATTAGGCCATATTTGAATCCAATTATGGATTACATTAAAATTAAGCAGAAATCATCCTTCCCAAATATCTTAACTGCGTCGATTATAGGAATTTATCTACACCTTTTACTAGATGCACCACTATATTCTGATATACAACCATTTTTCCCGTTAAATTTCAATCCATTCTTAAACATATCAGATTTATGGTCGAATATAACCTATCTTTTCTGTGGATATTGTTTTCTTGTAGCAATAATTCTATATTTTGTATATATAGCTATACAAAGTAAAAAGGAAAAAAATAATAATAATAAGAGTTAAAAAAAATAGTTTAAAAATTATCTTTTGAGCTTCTTCTTTCTGATAATTAGAAAAGCTATTATCGCAACACTACAAACAGCTACTATTATCAAAATCAGATAAAACAGCCACTCTGAATTAGAACTTGTTATTTGATAAATTACAGCACCGCCTAAGTCTTTTACTGTGAAGGAAGACATCATTCCTTTTTCTCCATATGAAACTTCAACAGTATAATTTGTTACCCCATAACGCTGAAGAGTAAGAGTTGATCCACTTACTGAAGCGTTTTCGCATCCAAGTTCGCTAACTAAAGATTCTAAGTAATCAGTTTGAGGTCCAGCGATTACTAATCCCCCTAATGCAAGTTGCCAAAGAAAATCGTCTGCACTTATATTAGGAAAACTATACCCTGATATTTGTATTGCAAAATTTCCATTTAGTTCCGTTGCTAAGGCATTGTAATCGTCCAACATTGTTTTAAAATCCAAAGGATTCTGAAGTATTATTATACCGGCTTGAAGCCTTAGACTCTTAGGTATAAAGTACATATCAAGAATATCCTTATTACTTGGATTTTCTTCGTAGTCATTTGTTGTGTAATTCCATACTGCTCGTAGTCCGTACCATAAGTCGTAATCACTTGTATAACTTGAGTTGATATAAGCTTCGTTGTATCCATTCGAATCCAATAAAAATTCGAGTGTTAGAATTTCTTCAAAACTAAAGAATTCAGGCATAAAAATTGATATTAGAACATCGTACATGCCCCAAGTGTTTGATGTCCATCCTTTTAAAGTAATTTTACTCTTTGCATTAGTAACATTTGCTTCTCCTTCAAACCAATCGCTTGGTGTTAAAGAAGGATCAACCGTGGTTTTCCAATTAGTGTCGTTATAAAGATCAACTACAAACTCATCAGTACCCTTTGTTAAAGTTAGTTGATAAGTAGTACTAGCACTAATTGATGTAGAAAGTGCTCCAACTAAAATTATACAAAGTAGTGTAAAGCTCAAAATACTAGTATTTGTTTTATATATTATCCTATTCATTCTACAATTGCCTCCTTTTAAATAAAATTGCTGCTAGTGCGAAACACCCAACGATATATACAAGCAACAGTGTCGTACCCATAAAAATACTAGGTGTTACCCAAGACCCGAACATAAAACCACCCCCGAAACCACCAAATGGAGACTGGACGAGATATCGAGGATCTGGAAATGGATTTAGTAATACCGAAGTTATTAATTTACCCAAATGCGCTAAAGAGTATAAGGGTTCAAATGCGTCTGCAAATATTAAATTTATAATCTGGTCGGCTATATTAAATCCCATAAAAAGTATAATCAAGGTGATTATGATTGTGATATTTACGTTTTTCAAAAAAGAACTGAATAGTGTAACAACACTGCTTAAAGCGATCACATATAATACTGAAAACCCAAAAGAATAAAATATCCGAATATTAATTGGTCCCCCATAATATAGAAAACCAAAGAGTCCAAGAACAAAATAATAAACCGCAACAATGAACACTACGAGAATTAGATTTCCAAGATATTTTCCTATAATCAATTTATATTTATTTATTTTTGGAAAGACGATAAAACCCGTTCTTTTATCAAATTCAGAACAAATTATTCCTGAAAAAAATAAACACGCAGCAAATAATGTTATAAACGAGATAAATGTTAAACCTCCGCTAAAGAACTCTGCCTGTGTATCCGACAAAGGGTAATCCGGGAATAGCTGCAGTATATAGCATACTAACACTGCAACTAGAATTGAAACCAACATAAAAAAGTATAACTTTTTTCTCTGTTTTTTCATTTGAAAAACCATTGTGTGATATATAGGCATTATTCCAATAAGGGATTCACGTTGATTACTCATCTTTAAAATCATCTCTTGTTAATTTAATTGTTCCTTCTGGCGTATTATCTATTACCATTTGGGAGTAAATACGTTCTAGTTGAGTTGTTTTCGGCTGAGTAAATGAGATTATAGCAAAATCAGACTTAAAATCGTTCACTAAAATTCTCAAAATTTCAACTTTGGAATCGTTTTTTCCATCAAAATATAGCTTAAAGCCTTGACGTTCTACATTATACACTATTGGAATCTTTGAAATGTTGGGATCTAAATTTTGGTCTAAGTACGGATTAAGTCTTTCAACCATTCGATTTAATAGTAAAGGTAGTTTCTCAGCTTCAGGTGGCTTGAGCAGTAAACAATTTAACTCGCTTGTTTTTAAAGTAAGTGCTAGATTTTCCACAGTGTCAAAACCGATAATTTTGCCATAGTTTATTAATGCTATTTTATCACATACTTCAGAAATTTCGTATAGCATATGCGAAGCTACAAAGATGGTTTTTCCTAATGATTGAAGTTCTCTGATATATTTGCGTATTTCAATACGAGCCAGCGGATCTAATCCAGTTTGTGGTTCATCTAAAATTACGATCTCCGGATCGTGCAGAATGGCCTGAATGATTCCTAATTTTTGCGTCATGCCTTTTGAATAGTTTCTAACGTTTTCATGTTTCCATTCTGAAAGTTTAAAGAGCTTTAAGAGTTCATCAATTCTGTTCTCTATTTTATCTTTTGGATATCTCTGAATTTTAGCAAAATACTTGAGTAATTGATACCCTGTCATGTTATAAAAATTAGGGATATCAATCAAAAAACCGATTTGGCTTACTGTGCTGGATACATGCTGTAAATCTCGTAAACCGCTATGGTTTGTACTAATCAATATTTTCCCTGAATTTGGTCTGAGAATTTTCGCAATCATTTTGATAGTTGTCGTTTTTCCAGCACCGTTAGGACCTACTAGCCCGATAGTTTCTCCTCTACATA
>JABXKC010000060.1 GCA_013375495.1 Promethearchaeota archaeon | reverse complement strand
GGAAAATGATTACGACCTTTAAAGCTCGAGCTGTTATCGGGATTAATGGAAAATTACTAAAGTCTGAATTAAATCGCGTTGAGAAAAAGAACATTCCAACAATTATGGCAAACTCACCTTTATGGATGCATAAAGTGTTAAACGATTATTATCAAAAAGAGAATAGAACATTTGATTTAAGTGAGAATTTTTATATTATTACCGGCGGAGGAGGATGGGATGGCACCAAGGGACGTGTTAAATTAGGACATAGCGTTAATAAGGGAGAATTCATCGAGCGAATGTGTGATATGTTCAACATTTCAACTGATAAATTTTGCGATAATTTTGCTGCTACTGAAAGCCCATTGGCGTGCGGTGGCCATTGGTCAAGACAACACAACGATTTTTTACTTCATGTTGATCATAATAAAGGCCGTATCGTACTTCGCGATATGGAATCGCTAGAACCTATTAAGGTGGCAGGAAAGCCCGGAATTTTAGAATTAATAACTCCCTACGGTGTAGACAGCTATTCTGGGGTGGCAGTTCTATTAGATGATGTAGTTCAAGTGGAAAACTGGGAACGATGTCCCGAATGTGGGAGAGAAGGAGCAATTTTTAGAGTTTTAGGCCGCTTAACTCCTTCAATAGGGAAGGGTTGCAGCTCATTATTCAGTTTAGATTCGTATAAG
This sequence comes from Promethearchaeota archaeon, assembly GCA_013375495.1. The sequence continues at coordinate 8,859 of JABXKC010000060.1, read as the reverse complement.
TTATGAAAAAGAAGAAAAAGAGTCCTTTATACCTTGATCTAAGTGCATTCTAAATTATTTGATTTTCTAAAATTTTATAAATAAAAATTATATATACTTAAGGGATTTCCTACAATTATTAAACATTTTTAGTTTAATTGGAAGCGATCATGACAAATTTAGTTATTATGTTGTTAATTATTAGCTATTCTGCGATTGCTCTCTTTATTTATATCTTTATTGCTTTCATTGTTGGAACCGTAAAGAAGAATAATGGAATCATGGATATTTTTTATGGACCTGCGTATTTTGTGGTTGCTATAACCAGTTTTACCTTCAATATAATGCTAACTTCAATGCTTAGTATACGCCAAGTCATAGCAACTTTTTTAGTCTTAATTTGGGCACTCAGATTAGCGGTATATGTTTATATTAGAAACAGAGGAAAACCTGAAGACTATCGATATAAAGCAATAAGAGATCGAATGAAAACAAATGTGGCGGTGAAAAGCTTCTTTAAAATATATTTATTTCAAGGAATGATCGTCTTTTTAGTGGCAATTACAGTTTGGTTCGTAAATGTAAGTGACAATCCTCCTTTAGTGAGTTTATTGGATTTTGAAGGAATCACTTTGTGGTTAGGAGTAACTATCTGGTTAATCGGATTTCTGTTCGAAACCATTGCAGATAATTCTCTTTATAAATTCATACAAAACCCAGAGAATAAAGGGAAGATTATGACAAAAAATGTTTGGAAATATTCTATGCACCCTAACTATTTCGGAGAAGTAACTCAGTGGTGGGGGCTTTTTGTAATCGCTCTCGCAGTTCCCTTTGGATTTATAACAATTATTGGTCCAGCCTATATCACTTTCCAGATAATTAAAGTATCAGGCGTACGGCTCCTCGATAAAAGATATGCTGGAAACGAGGAATATCAGGCTTATAAAAGGAAAACCCGTGCTTTTTTCCCATGGTTTCCAAAAAAAGAGAAAAATTGGTAATTTTATATAGTGAATAAATCAAAATTTAGATAAGATCCGTAAGAAACATGAAGAATTCTATACAAAACAAAAAGATAATAAAGTGTGAACGAGACATTTAGAATGAATCCTTACGATTTTGACCCAAACCTACAGAAAATTTTTAATAAAACTTTTGGAACTATTTCTTCAGTTGATTGGAGAAATTGGTTAAATATTTCGTCGAGTAAAGAATATGAAGAAGTTTGTTTGAAATTCACAGAATTATCAGATGTAGAAGACATTTTCAACCAGCTGAGGAGTAAAATAACTGATTCTAAGCAGTTTTCTATTAATATTAACGATTATCTGGAAAATAAATCTAGCTCAACACCTAAGATATTCTGTCATTCATCTGGAACAACGACCACCAAGAAATCTGCTCTTAAATGGTTTCAAATGTCAAAAGAATTTGTTTGTAGAAATTGGGCGCCAGGAATGCAAGCAATTTTTGAATCTAGTGGCTTAGATTCTGAATCTACAGCGATTATTTTTGTGCCTTCTAGATTAGATTTTGACGGAATTGATTACAAAAATGGGAAACAATATATTAAAATGTATACATCAGAATTTTCGCAGAGACTAATGCTTTCGTTGATTAAGCCGAAGTCTTATTTATTATACGAATATCGTAATTCTAAAAATCTTGAGATCATTTCCAAAATCTTATCTCTCGATAATGTAAAAGCCATTTCAGCACCTGCAGCTACAGTTTTAAGTTGGATAGACTTAGAAAAACTTAAAGCTGGTATTAATTCTTCGTTAAAAACAAAACCTGAGGTTATGAATCCAATCTATGAAGGACTTGTATCTATCATAAAACAAGAAGGTCTGGCTGACGCTACAAAAAAGATCCAAACTTTATTATTTAAAAAACTTACAAAAGCATGTCTAGTTTTTAGCATCAGCTCCCTTTCAGAAAATGACTGGTCGAAGATAAGAAAACACATGAATTGGCAAAAATGCGAAGAGAAATTTACAAATCTTTACGTGGCTTCGGAAGCAGGACCTATTGCAGCTAGCCTACACTATGGAAATTTTAAATTAGCTCGCGAAAGAAAAATGGTTTTATTTCCTTTATTTATCGCTGTACTGAAGCGAAACGGCAAAATGGAGCCTATATCTAGATCAAATATGAAAAGAGGAGAACTGTGCATTTCACGGTTAGGAGATAATAATCCCCTTCTAAACATTGAATTAGGAGACATAATAACGGTATTATCTAACGAAGGATTACCTCAAATCGATGGAACGATTTTACGATCATGTTTTACATTAAACTATCCTATAATTATCTCAAAAGAAGCGAATTACCCTTCGAAACACTTCACTCTCGTGGGAGATTACTTTAAGTTCAACAACTTGGAGATCGTCAATCCCAAAAGAATTAAACTCTGTCTAAGTTCTAATATAGATATCAATTTAGATTCTCTACTATTAATTAAATCCAATAAAGATGGACATTCCCATTGGATATTATACCTAGAACAAAATCCTAAAATGGAAATAATAGGAAGATCAAAAATAAATAAAATAATTTTAGATTGTAGCGACGATTTAAGCGTTGAGGATGCTTTAAAGGGAGGATATTTAGAAATCCGCATGATCCATGAATCTCCTATATCTTACTTTTATCCTCGCTCCGAAATGTTGAGAAAGGTTAGAAATGGAGAACTACCAAAAGGGATTCTAAAGAAATGGCCTCTTTATGTGGTTATTCCAAATCAATAAAAGAGAATTTATTTTATTTATCTCCTCTCAATAATAATATAAAGATCATCACAAAGACATTCGAGTGAATCCCACTCAATCATAGTCATTCCAGAATAATGGGGACCGGAACCTCTAATGTCATTTTTTTCGCTGCTGGTATTTCTTATTCTTAAAGTATGAGAATTAACTTGAGATTGGATAAATAAACCTAAGAATAAGAAAAGAAAGATTAAGTAGCTAAACATTTTAGAGTTTTTCATTACTTGTGAGTTTCCATTCTGAAACTAATAGTCATTTTATAACAATTCAATATTTGAGTATTACTACTTATTTTTGTACGCGCATTTTATGGCTTGTAAAATATTTTTGTATACGAAATCCTAACTAAGAATAATCTTTAAATAGATGTGAATGATCAAATGTTATGTTGGATTTATAATTTAAATACATCGAATTTAACAATAAAGTAATTTTTAAAATATCCATATTTCCATATAGAAAAAAGAGATGGGTTAAGATTAAAATGAGTAATAGTAAGAATTTAAAGAGATTCTATTCAAACCATAGAAAATTTATCTTTAAACTTGAAGATGTGAATAATAAAAATAATATTGGAAATAAAGCATTTAACTTAAAATTTCTAAAGAAAAAAGGTTTTCATATCCCTAAATCTTATGTTTGCGATTTCGCAGCCTTCGAACTTTATAAACAGGGTAACAATCAGATATTATCTGATTTAAAACAAGAGCTCGAGTATTATATTGACGAAAATTTAAGTTATTCTATAAGGTCTTCAGCAAATTTAGAAGATGTTTCTGCCAAATCTTTTGCAGGTCAATTTCAAACAGTCCTAAACCAAAATGGAGTTAACAACATTGTGGAGAGTATTGTTGAAATTTGGAATTCCTCAGCTGGTGATAAACCTCAAGCTTATAACAAACAATTTTCTCAGAATACGGATCAAATTAAAATGGGCGTAATTATACAGGAAATGATATATCCTGAATTTTCAGGCGTAGTATTTACGCGGAATCCACTTACAGGATTAAATGAAATCATAGTTGAATCCGTAGAGGGGCTCGGGGATAATTTAGTGCAAGCGGGAATTACTCCAGAAAGATGGGTGTACAAATGGGGTGATTGGATTGAATCTCCAAAGGTAGATGAATCAAAATTAAAAATTATTAGTAAGATAGTAAGTGAATCTATTAAAATAGCTAAAATATATGGTGAGCCAGTAGATCTTGAATGGACTTATGATGCTAAGGATATTTATTGGCTTCAATTAAGGGAAATAACTACATTGAGAAATAATAAACTTTACTCTAACAAACTCTCAAGGGAATTTTTACCAGGAATGATAAAGCCTTTAATCTGGTCAGTAAACATCCCCGTTGTTAACACTTCCTGGAAACACATTTTCGAGGAATTGATTGGCTCTCCAGCTAAAAATATAGATATTAATAATCTTGCCCACCCTTTTTATTACAGAGCTTACTTTAATATGAAAATAATGGGAGATATTTTCGAATTATTGGGTATGCCAAGAGATTTACTAGAAACTCTTGCTGGTATAGATAGTGAGGGTAAAGATAAACCTTCTTTTAAGCCCTCTGGTAGAACTATGTATTTTCTGCCAAGAATTTTATTATTTTGTCTGAAGTTAAATTCTTTTTCAAAATATATTGGAAAATTCTTGAAATCACATAAGAAGGAATATGATCTCGTTAACAAGATTGATGTTGATATACTAAGTGAGGAGATTTGTGTAGAATTCATTCATAAACTATTTGAACTTAATACTCAAGCATCATATTTCGTCATAATAACGCAACTCCTAAATAGTTTCTACAGTAAGCTCGTAAAAAGCAAATTAAATAAAAATAACATTGAATTCGGGGACACAGGTTTAACACTTATTAATAAACGACTTGAGAGTACAGATCCTCGTTCCCAAATTTCCAAACTTAATAATGAATTCAAAAATTTGAAGATTTCTGAAAAAGAAGATATTAACAAAATTGAATATGAAGTGTTTTTGAAGCGTTACGCAGATTATAAGTTTACGAGGGATTTTAAAAAGTTTATCCTAAAATTTGGATTTCTCCGAGATAGTGGAAATGATTTCTCACAACCATCGTGGAGTGAAACACCACAACTAATGTTAAAAATGGTCATAGATTACAAGGGACCAAAGTTAAAGAGAGCTTATGAAGAAAGATTTAGAATAGTAAAAAAATATTTGTTTAAATCGTCTTATTCAAAAATGATATTAAAGAGGGCAATTAAATATCTTGATTATCGACAAACGGTTACCAACCTCTACAGCTATGGTTATGGGCTCTTTAGAATGTTTTTCCTCAGGATTAGTGATTTATTTGTAAAAAAGGGACTAATAAAGGATAGAGATGATATCTTCTACATGACTTTCGATGAAGTAAAAAAAGTTATTGAAAACAATGAAGAAGCATTGAATGTTAGAAATCGTTTATCCAAAAGAAAAATTGAAATGATAGCATATCGAGATCTTCAACTTCCTGAAATAATATATGGTGAAGTCTTACCAAAGCCAATCGATAATGCAAAAATTGTTAACGAGCTACAAGGTGTACCTACCTCCAAGGGTTTTTATATCGGCCCCGTTAAAGTAGTTAAAGGAATTATGGATATGAAGAAAATTAAGGATGGGGACATAATCGCCATTCCCTATTCGGATGTGAGTTGGACGCCTCTATTTGCTAAAGCTAAAGCAGTGATTTCTGAATCAGGGGGGATATTATCCCATTGTTCCATTGTAGCGAGAGAATATAACATTCCCGCCATAGTTTCCGTCATTGGAGCAACATTTTTAAAGGATAATACGCTAATAGCCGTTGATGCCTTTAAAGGGAAGATATCTATTTTAAAGAAAACCTATAAATTAGAGGAAAAAGAAGACGAAATAGAACTCTCTACTTTTATTTAAATAAGTGAAGTAGGAAAAGCAGTATGGATTTTATAATAATTATAATATCATCGGTATTAGGCTATCTTTTGGGTTCAATTTCATTCTCTCGGATATTTCTAAAATTACTTGCTCCTGATAAATCGATGGATGAACTTCAACTTACTTTAGAAGAATCTCAGGACGAAATAGGATTAGAAATGGGAGCCGGTGCTAACAAAGCATCAATAATTTTAGGGACAAAATACGGAGTTATAATTGGAATTCTTGATATGCTGAAAATAATACTACCCCTCATAGTTTTTAGGTATATTTTATTTCCAAATCAACCCTATTTTCTTTATCTCGCCGCATTTGGACTTGTTGGTCATAATTGGCCGATTTATCATCGATTCAAAGGCGGAAGAGGACAATCCGTTATGCTCGGAAGCTTAATTGTTATCGATTGGTTGGGGGCTATTCTTAATCTCACTTTCGGTATTTTATTGGCATTTTCCTTGTTTGGGAGCCTTATTTTAGCTTTTTATTTATGGTTGTGGATGATGATTCCCTGGTTCATCTTCCGCACCTTTGATATAAATTTCATGCTTTATGCGATAATAGTAAATATCGTGATAATCCTTGGGCAAATTCCTGAGCTTAAACTTTATTTTCAACTTCGCAAAGAAGGAACACATTTAGAATATAAAGAAAAACTGTTAGAGACTACTGCCCAACTCAGAGGAATGAAAAAAATGGAAGATAAATTTTTATCAATGGGTAAGTGGCGTTTTGTAATTGGGATAATTATTTTATTAGGATTGTTGACGATTTATGCTTTTTTGCCTTTGATAAGTAATTTCATCTAGAATGAAATAAAAAGAGTATAGTGATTGAAAGTGTTAAAATTTAGTATAAAAAATGCGTTTCGGAAAAAATCTACGGCTATTCTAGCAAGTTTAGGCGTTGCTATTGGTCTTATGCTAGTATTTGTAGTAGGAGCATACACCGCGGGAGTACAAGTTCAATTTGAGGATAATTTGACAAGAACTTTAGGTATTGTAAATGTCATGGAAGAATCACAAGTTGGTCCCAATAGTCATCTGCCTTTAAATATTACCGATAGTCTGTTGAATACTACAGATGTTGGAGATTTTATTCTAGATTATAATGTCGAAACGCAAGCTCCTTATTCCTATACGGCTGAATATTTCGATAAATTAGAAAACCCAGGGGATAGACTAGCCGTTGTGGGTTTAAATAAAACCTTAGACGAGAATTGGCGTGGATTTACGACTAGAATCATTGAAGGTCGTAATTTTGAAATTGGTCAAAATGAAACCATAATAAGTACAAGACTTAATTCTTTAGCAGATTTTCCAACCTCAATTGGAAGCAAAATAAAACTTAGTTTAGACTTAATCGGAAATGCGACTTTGAACTTAACAGTTGTAGGGATTTATGAAGCTATCGAAGATGGTACCCCGCCTTTTGTTCCGAGGGATTACTTCATTTATACAGATATTCAGACTATATGGAACGCGCGAAATCAATCTGAGGATGTAACGAATATTTATACTTCCGTATCTCTGAGGTTTGATGTAAATAGTCACGAAGAAACCACGGAATTTGTAGATACAATAAACGAATTCTCAAACACGGGGGGGTACGAGCCCCTTTATATTTCTGCGTTTGCTCTGTTTGCATTTTATGAAGCGATAGAAGAGAACTTAGCAATAATTGATAGTTTTACTGGAATCTTAGGGATTATTACCGTATTAGCGGGAGGAATGGCTATTATCGTAGGACAACTAATGTCAGTATCTTCACGCATGAAGGAGTTCGCTATTCTTAAAGCTACCGGGTGGAAAAACAAACATATTATAACAAATATCCTTCTAGAATCTCTTACGCTAAGTTTTATGGGTGCCACATTGGGGTTACTTATTGGATCGCTTTTAATTTTCCTATTGAGTGGGACACTGAGTCCATTCGGAAACACACCAATAATAATTACATGGGAAGGTATTGTCCAAGTAATCATATACGCAGTAGTTTTAGGTGTAGTCGGAGGATTGTATCCTGGCTTAAAAGCAGCTAGAGTTAGACCAGTTAAAGTACTTAAGGAATTGTGAGGTGATACTAATTACACTAATAAGACTTAAAAGCGTCAGCAAAATTTACGGTGAAGAATCAAGCATAATAAAAGCTCTTGACAAAGTTGATTTGAATATTGAAGAAGGTAAAGTTATCACTATTATGGGACCCTCTGGAAGCGGTAAATCTACGTTACTAAACTTAATTGGAGCTATGGATGATCCTACTTCTGGAGAGGTTTATGTGAATGAGATCGAAGTTGGAGGATTACCCGAGAGGAAGTTGGCAGAATATAGGAAAGAAGTGGTAGGATTTGTATTTCAGAATTATTATCTTCTCCCAAATATTGATGTTATAGGAAATGTGTTGATACCTTTAATTCCTTACGGAATTTCGTTACAAAATCGGATGAGAGCAGTTGAACTATTAGAAATGGTTGATTTAGGAGAAAGAATCCACAGTAAAGTTGGGAAATTATCAGGGGGAGAAGCTCAACGAGTTGCAATCGCTAGGGCTTTGATCAATGATCCCGCTGTAATTCTTGCTGATGAACCAACCGGTAATTTAGATTCAACAACCGGAAAATCAATCGTAGAATTATTGATAAGTTTAACCGAGCGAGGAAAGACCGTGATAATAGTAACTCACGACCCTAGGATTGCAAAAATGGTTTCGGAAAATAGATATGGTAAAAATATTTGGATAAAAGACGGTAAACTTACGGATGATCCAGAATTTGATATGTTCGAATGGTAACTTATTCACTATCAAAAAATTTGAAATATTTCGAAGAAATCCTTTTTATATTTTCTAAATTTTTAATTATCCTTAGTTTGATAACTTCTATTCCCAATATCTACTTGCTCTACCATGTTTGGGCTTAATATTCGGATACCAAGAATAAAGATCGGAATCAATGCTAATCCAATATAGATGGATATAACGAACGGTGCGTCGTAAGTTAAAGTATCCCAAAGAATTCCGCCAATTAACGGCCCGATTACTCTTCCTAGTTGGTCGATCCACATGTTTAACCCGAATATTTTGCCTCGATGTTTTATTGAAACTCGGCTCATTATAGCTTGAATGAAGTAGTTATTTGATTCTAAAGCAATATGTAATAAT
>JABXKC010000005.1 GCA_013375495.1 Promethearchaeota archaeon | reverse complement strand
AGTCATGTTAAAAAGGCAAATCTAGAAATAAACAGAATAGAAGTAGATTTGATGAGAAAGATCCTACCTATTCAAAGAATTGGAGTGGGTGAGACAGAAAAACAACCAGAGGAGGTAGAAAATGTACAAGAAGAGGAATTAGTGGCGACTACAACCGAAGATCAAGCAGAAGAATTTGAAGTTATTCCTGAGGAAGAAGTAATTAGTGTCCCAGAGGAAACTCCAATAGAAAAGGAGGGCCTACTAGAAGAAGAACATGTGCCTCCTAAAGAAATATCTAAGGAGGAACAAATATTAGAAGAAGGTCCAATAGTCAAAACTCCTGAAGTTACAGAAAAAAGTATACTTAAGAAAACTCTCATAGGGCATTCAATGGGGGTGACTTCGGTGGCGTTTTCTCCGGATGGGCAATACATTGTAAGTGGATCGAAAGATAAAACGATAAGAATTTGGGAATTATTTTCAGGTAAACTTGTGAGAACCCTCAGAAGGCATAAAAAATATGTTAATTCAGTTGTAGTTTCTCCTGATGGAAAATTTATAATCAGTGGTTCTAACGATAAATCCGTTAGAATCTTTGAATTAGCTACGGGAAATCTCATTCAAACTCTTCAAGGCCATACTTTTCATGTGTTATCCGTTGCTATTTCTCCTGATAGTAAATATGTTGTAAGCGGCTCTTTTGATAAAGATATTAGAGTATGGGAATTATCTACTGGAAAGCTTGTGAGGACGGTAAAAGGGCATAAAAAAGAAGTTAACTCAGTTGCGATTTCTTCTGACAATAAATACATTGTGAGTGGGTCAACCGATAAGACTATAAAAATCTGGGATTTTACAAGTGGGGAGTTAATTAGTACAATTGGGGACTTTAAAAAACAACTTACTTCAGTTACTTTCTCTCCGGATGGAAAAAATATAATAAGTAGCTCAAGCGATAAATCCATTAAAGTGTGGGATATTTCGACAGGAAATCTCGTAAGAACGCTGGAAGGCCATACTTTTTATGTTTTATCTGTAGTTGTTTCTTCCGATAGTAATTATGTGGTTAGTGGTTCATTTGATAAGGATGTTAAATTGTGGGATTTCTCAACAGGGAACCTTATAAAGACCTTCGAAGGGCACAAAAAGGAAGTAAATTCAGTAGCTCTCTCTCCAGATAATAAATATATTATTAGTGGATCATCCGATGATACCGTAAAGATCTGGGAGCTGTAGTAACAAACCTCTCTAAACTATTTATTTTTAAAATTCATATACTAGCTTCTGAACTTTTAATTCTTAACCTAAAGAGTTATTAGGTGTTAATTATTTATAAACACAAGTACCAACTATATTTAGAGATATTAAAATGGCTGAAGAACCACAATTTCCACCACTCCCCGATGTAGGAGAAATACTCGATCGAAAGGAACGTTTTAAACCCGAAAAAACAACAGTTTTAAAGTGTAGTGAATGTAAAGCCAAGTATTCTCGGGAATTTAAAGCTGGAGATTATGTCTTCAAGAAAGTTAGCGACGAAGGTTGTAAAGAATGTAATCGTAGTACAACTCTTGTAGTTGAAGAGATTTATTCTGAGTGGATTGATCCAAAAAAAAAGAAATAGTGTTTTTAATTATTTTTTAGTTTTTCGTTCTTATTCTATTAATCCCAATATACAGGCTTCCTATTATTAAACCTACTCCGATTAGGAGACTAATACTTATAGTATAACCTAAAATTCCAAGGTTATTTATGTTTAAAAAGAGATAAAGGTAATCACCAGTGAAGCTACCATGTATAAAAGAAAACAACAGATAACCTAGAGGGTAGATAGTCCAATAGGGCAAAAATTTCCATTTATACCTAACTTTAGTTTCCGTTATTAGCCAATCAACAATAAAGGCGATAGGGGTAAGGTAGTGCAGTATTATATTAGAAAACGCACCAAAACCAGTCGGTTGGTAAAGACCTTGTAAGAGAACTGCAAAAAAGATGAAAGTGGTCGTAATATAAAGCGTGAAAGCCCCTTTTAATAGACCAGTTATCTTTTTCAGAGCTTCTGGTTTTTTATACCACATAATTGCGAGTATAAACCATGCAGAAACCATCAAGTTTGTCTGTATAGTGTAATATTTCAAACCACTTAGCCATACGAAAGGAATCCCAGATTCGATTGCACTGATGGACCAACCAGCTATAATCGTAAACAAGGTTAAGGCAACAACGCCAATTCGATAAACTAGTATAATTTTGTCTGAAAGCCTTATCTTTTTCATTATTAAATCTATCCATATAATAGTTAAACTATCTAAGACGCGATTAAAAATAAACCCATTGACTATTTTAGTTTAACATATCTGCTATTTATTCTATACCTAATAATTTAATAATCAAATTAGCCATAGAATAGGGGTCAAGGCTTTTATCCATAACTAGTCGCAAATACTCGTCAATGGTGGGGTTCGAATGAATTAACCCTTCTACTTTTTGTGAGATTTTATGTTTTAAAATTTGGAGCGTTTCGCTTTTAATTCGATTTTTCTGATAAATCACTGAAAATCCAGAATCTTTTAGAAATTCTCGATGTTTTTTTATGAGTTCTAGCAGTTGTTCAAAGTTTTCACCTTTTATCGAGTTAACTTTGATAATTTCAGGTGTCCATTTTGCTTTTAGTAATTCATTTTCTTCGTGGTTGTTAGATTCGTATTTATAGTTCATTCTTAGTTCTAACATTTGCATGACATCTGCGATCTTCTTATCGGCCCCTGCTAAATCCATTTTATTTACTACAAAAATATCAGTAATTTCCATAATCCCCGCTTTTATGGCCTGAATATCATCTCCTAGTCCTGGGACTAAGAGTACGATCACAGTTTGCGCAGATTTAAAGATGTCTACTTCAGATTGTCCTACTCCAACGGTCTCTACAATAATTATGTCGCAGCCATAAGCATCTAGGATTTTTACAGCATCTTCTGTTGCTCTCGCTAATCCACCTAACTGCCCCCTATTTGCCATACTTCGGATAAAAACATCCTTTAGGGAAAAGTTGTCTTTCATTCGGATCCTATCACCTAATATTGCACCACCAGTTATAGGGCTGGTTGGATCGACACATATAATTCCAATTTTCTTGCCTTTCTCAGCAAAAAGTTTAGTTAAGGTAGAAATAAAAGTTGATTTTCCACTTCCAGGCGAGCCGGTAACACCTAAAATATACGCATTTCCCGTGTGACTATAAATTGCATTAATGATCTTTTCTGCGGCCTCAATATCATTTTCCACTAAGGTGATCAGTCTAGCAACCGCTCTAGAATTTCCATTGAGCAATTTTTCGATTAAATCAGAATAATCCATTGTACCCTATCTTTTCAAGTTGTTTTTCACAAATTCTACAATTATTTTTAGCTCCGTACCCGGTCCGTAAAATCCTTTTAATCCGTGTTCTTCTAAAAAGGGTTTGTCTTCGTCAGGTATAATACCTCCAACACTCACAAGAACATCATCAATTTCGTTTTCTTTGAGTTTATCCATAATAACTGGACATAATGCTTTATGAGCACCAGATAACATGCTTAACATAACAGCATCCGGATCTTCTTGAAGAACTGTTTGAACGATCATATCAGGAGTTTGATGGAGTCCCGTATAAATAACCTCCATACCCGCATCTCTCAAGGCTCGAGCAAGGACCTTCGCCCCTCTGTCATGCCCATCTAGCCCTGGTTTACACACTAATACTTTTATCTTTCTAATCTCTGTCATAATATTAACCTAAATTAAAATATTGAATCTTCTCTATACTCTCCAAATACTTCTTTAAGTATAGCCATTACTTCCCCTATCGATGCATATTCTCTTATAGCATCCATTATATATGGCATTAAATTTTCAGTACCTTTCGCAGCTTGTTTCAAATTCTCCAGTTTCTCCTGAACTAGCATATTATCTCTTTGATCTCTTACTTTTTGTAAAATTTCAATTTGCTCTTCTCCAACTTTTTCATCAATTTTTAATAAAGGAGTAGCGCAAGCTTCTCTTAGTTGAAAATCATTTACGCCAACAATGATGCGATCCTTACTCTCAATTTCTCGTTGATATTTATACGAGGAGTTTGCGATTTCCTTTTGGAAAAAATTAGCTTTAATTGCAGGGATCACACCTCCTAATGCTTCTATCTTTTCGAAGTAAATTTCAGCTTCTTCTTCCATTTTGTTAGTAAGCCACTCAACATAATACGAACCAGCGAGAGGGTCTACCGTGTCAGCAGCTCCTGATTCGTTTGCAATAATTTGCTGCGTTCGTAGAGCAATTTTTGCTGCTTTTTCAGTTGGTAAGCATAAAGCTTCATCAAAGGAATTTGTATGAAGAGATTGAGTCCCTCCTAAAACAGCAGCTAATCCTTGTATTGTAACTCTAGCTATATTATTTTCGGGTTCTTGTGCGCTTAACGACACGCCCGCAGTTTGGGTATGAAAGCGTAACCTCATGGATTCATTCTTTTTTGCTCCATATTTATTTTTCAACCGCTTAGCCCAAATGCGTCGAGCTGCGCGATACTTGCATACTTCTTCAAAAAAATTATTGTGAGCATTAAAGAAGAAAGAAAGTCTGGGAGCAAAATCGTCCACATCTAAACCTCGTTCCATTGCAGCTTCAACATAAGCAAAACCGTCTGCCAAAGTAAAAGCGAGTTCTTGAACTGCTGTAGAACCAGCCTCTCGAATGTGATAACCTGAAATCGAAATGGTATACCATTGAGGAACATTTTTAGTACAATATTCAATTGTGTCAATAATTAAACGCATGGAGGGTTCAGGTGGAAAAACCCACGATTTTTGGGCTATATATTCTTTAAGAATGTCATTTTGAATTGTTCCTCTTAATTTATCAGCCGAATGTCCTTGTTTTTCGGCTGTCACTATATACATTGCCAATAATATAGATGCTGGAGCGTTTATTGTCATTGAAGTAGAAATTTTTGACAAATCTATACCACTAAACAAAGTTTCCATGTCCTTTAATGTGTCGATTGATACCCCTTCTTTTCCAACCTCGCCTAAAGATTTTTCGTCGTCAGCCTCGTAACCATAAATCGTATGTAAGCTAAAGGCCACACTCAAGCCTGTCGTCCCATGTTCTAGCAAAAACTTATACCTTTGATTAGTTTGTGCTGCAGTACCAAACCCAGCAAATTGTCTCATTGTCCATAATCGACCGCGGTACATGTTAGGATAAACCCCGCGAGTAAAAGGGTACTCTCCGGGCACTCCTAAATCCATAGTATAATTAATATTTTTAATGTCCTCAGGCGTATAAAGCGATTTTATTTCAATACCCGATAAGTTATCAAATTTCTCTCGTCTTTCGTTTTTAGTTGGTTTTAAGGTTTTACTCTCATCTATTTCAGTCATAATTTTATCCTTCCTTTAAGAATCAAAACCAAATTATGTAATTATTAACTTAAGTTTTCCTAATTTTTGATAGGAATCTAAATATATTAACTTTTTTTATAATATCTCTTAAAATAGAATTTAGTATTGTTTTTCTCCAAAATCAGTAATAATTTAATTAAAAATTGATATCGTAGTAAGAACTTATATTACAATCTTATTTAAAAGAAGCTAAAGACTCTTATAAGCGTCGTTTATTGCTGAACAACCACCACACCGTACGCACCCCGCTTTACTTTTTAAAGGATTTACTCCGTATGCTTTCATTAATTTAGCTGCTTTACTATATATATCTACCATTATGTTAGGATTTGTGGTGGGTAAATCCTTAATCCCTGGTATAGATCTTACTGGTGTAATATATGGTATCACTCCTAAAGAAATTACTTTTTCGGCTCCTAAGATAAAATCATCCGGTGTTTCGCCAAAACCAGTTAAAAGATAGGAAGAAACCTGATTTTTGCCGAAAACTTCAAGGGCATATTTCCAGTTTTTCTCAAATAACTTATAAGTAATACGAGATTTTCCCGGAGTAATTACATTTCTAATATGTTGATCGAGAACTTCTAGATGAATTCCAATGGTATCCGCACCTGCATTTTTTAACTCATTTATGTAATAGAGTTCTTCTAGGGGTTCAATTTGCACATGTAAAGGAAGGTTTGGGTAGTTATTTTTGATCCCTTTCAAAAGTTCAATGTATCGTTTAGCACCTTTGTCTTTTGCTTCGTCCGTTCCGCTTGTTAGAGTCATATGATTACATCTCCCTTCTTCTCTCGCTGCCCCGATTACTTCAGACATTTGGGTATAATTCTTTTCTTCTATGGTTGCATCGCTCTCTAAACTTAGCTCGATACCACAAAATTTACACCCTTCACCGCATCCATGATAAACACATTTTTGGTAAATAGTACTCGATAAGCAATCTATACCATGGACCAATGCAATCTTTTTCATTGGAATGCCGTCGGAAGTTTTGTATTCAGGATTGTAAAAAAGCGGATTTTGAACTAATTTCAATTTACTATGCATAATTTTATTGTTAGTATCATATATCTCAAAATACCCATTAACATTTTCTTTTATCACGAAATTCGATTTTTGAGGGTCGTTCCAAAGAGCTGCGTTTACGATAGCTCGGTTTTCAAAAAGAAAATATCTTCCTCCTAATGGTCCCGCGCCTCCTTTGCGTCCGTACGATATTTCGATCCCTTGATTTTTGTAGTGATCAATTAAATTTTCGTCTAAATATAACCCCTTACACAATATCTCCGTCTTCTTTACAAATGAAGTGTAATTGTCAATCATAATCTTACTTTTCGGTGCTAAAAATGTAATTTTAATAAAATTTTTTAACTATTCTTCATAGATTGAATTTAATAACCTTTTATAATTTTATTTCTTATCAATTGTAAATGGTATTTTAAAAAAGTGATTTAGAAATGGCTCATAAAAGACCGTGGCACTGTTACTCTAAGTGGAATCGAAGACCTTACCAACATAAGCGTAGTGCTAATCATAGGAGAGAATATGCGAGGGGTGGAGCCCAAAGTAAAATTGTTCGCTTCTGGGGCGGAAACAAGGAGGTACCTTGGGAAGATTGGGACCTTGTAGTTGGGTTAAAAGTAGATTCGCAAATTCAAATCTCATCCAATACGCTTGAAGCAATCCGTATTACAATAAACGGTTCATTACAGAAGCACTTAGGTAGGGCAAATTATCGTTTTCGAGTAAGACCAAAACCTTTCCAGAAATATCGAGAAAATAGAATGCTGGCATTCGCAGGAGCTGATCGCGTACAATCTGGAATGAGAAACTCATTTGGTAGATCAACAGGAGTTTGTGCACGAGTACGAGCAGGAGCAATCGTTTGCGATGTTGGAACTCATTTGAGAAATTTAGCCATCGTGAGAGATAGATTAAGGATTGCGTCCATGAAAATCTCGAGTCGCTGCTCAATTGTTATAGTTAAATACAAAACACCCGAAATATTTAAGCAGTCCGGATTACCTCTTTACGACGATAAAAAGAGACGAGAAGTTCCAATGTTCGAGTTTGCGGTTGCTTAAATCTTTCTAAAATCAAGTTTTATATCTCTAATTTTATTATCTTACTCTTTTATTACCAAAGATATTTTACTTTTCTTAATTTATTATATATTCAGATTATGACTATAAAGATAGGAATAGTAGGAGCCGGCGCTTTTGGATCTATACACCTCACGGGATTTTCCAAAAATCCAAGCTGTCAATTGGTAGCGATCGCATCCAGAACCGAGAAACACGCAAAGGCAGCATCCGAGAAGTTTCAAGTTCCAAAAGTTTATGCTGGCAATGATAGCTGGAAAAAAATGATTGATAACGAAAAATTAGATGTTGTTAGCATCTGTACTCCTAATTACTTACACGCTCCAATAATATCGAAAGCTATCGAGAAAAATTGCCATATTTTGTGTGAGAAACCTATTGCAATTTCAAGGGAAGAATTACGCCAAATCGAATCGGAACTAGCCTCTAAGGACTTAATTTTCTTTACATCGTTCAATAAGCGATATAATCCAATTTTTAAGTTAATAAAAGGTACTTTAGATGAAGGAATTCTTGGTAAAATCACTTTAGTAAGATATTATTTTAGTCATTATGGGCCTTATAAATCTTGGGAGGCTCTTTCTGAAGAAAAGTGGTTTTTTGACTCTGAAAAAGCAGGTGGAGGGGTATTATTAGATCTTGGAGTACACTGCATTGACATCTTACGATACTTAATAGGAGAATACGATAAAGTTAACGGAATAAATTTTAAAACCTCTTGTATACAAATGGAAGATGAAGATAATTGTAATGTTCTTTTTCAATTTAAAAATGATGTACCAGGACTTATCAGCGTTTCTTGGTGTAATGAACCTTCAGAAACAATAGATATCTTTGGAACAAAAGGTTTTATTAAAGTAAATTTAAGTGGAAGGAATTCCCCTTCTTTTGGTCCAAAGAGCTTGAAAAGAAATAAATTAATTAAAGATCTACTAAAATTTAAGCCAGCTAGCGAATCTGCTCAAAACAAGTTGATTGATCATTTTATTAATTGTATTCTAACCAAAAAACAAGAAAGTCCTAACTTCAGTGATGGAAAAAAGGCGGTAGAATTTGTATTAGAAGCGTATTCTTTCAAGAAATAAAGCAAAAATTTAAAAAATAAACATCAAATATTTAACGATTATATCTCTCATATTTATTAGTAAAAATAATAGAATCATGAAGGATGTACCTTGAAAGATTTACAACCATTTTTTAACCCAAAAAGCGTACTCATAATCGGAGTTTCTCGACAAGCACTCTCTTTTAGCTACACCGTTTTGAAAAACTTGTTAGAGATTTTTTACCAAGGAAAACTTTATATATTAAATCCTAACGCAAATGATATTCTAGGTGTGAAATCTTACCACTCTTTTGAAGAATTACCTGAAATTCCAGAGTTAGCCGTAATTGTTTTAGGAAAAGATATTCTTGAAATCGTAGAAAAATTAGGCAAGCTTGGTGTTAAATACATTGCGATACAAACAGAATTAAAACCGGGAGCTAAAATTAGCGATCTAACTGTTAAATTACATGAAACTTGCATCAAATATAACATAACTTATTTAGGTCCGTCAATGCTTGGTATAATCAATTTTAGTAATAATTTCACTACTTCGATAATTCCTGTTCGACAGCATATAATGCGGGAGAATAAGGGAGTAAAAGAAGGAATGAGTTTTATAGCCCAATCTGGAGGGTTAGCAGGGGCAATGGGTTGGTGGACGCCTTCTCAAAGATTACCGATTTCGAAGGTAATACATTTAGGTAAAGGATTCCATATAAATGAAGCTGATGTGTTAGAATATTTCTTGCAAGACGATACGACTAAAGTTATTTCGCTGTTTATTAGAGATATTACAGATGAATTAATTGAAGCTGTGAAGAAAGTCAGTTCTGAAAAACCTATCCTTTTTTATTATGTAGGTAAAGACGATATCCAAGAGAATAAATTAAAGGTAGCCGGTGGGACATCAGTTATGAATTACATCGAGCTTTTCGAAACTGCAAAAATATTTTTATGGTGCCCTGAACCTAAAGGAATCAATCTAGGCATAATTGGTCCTAGCTCAGGCGCAATATATTTAATAATAAAAGAAATGAGAAAAAATAATTTAGCACTTGCCAAACCTAGCGAAATTTCAAGGGAATTAATAGAAGATAAAGTTGGAGGTTCCACATGTGAATTTGGAAACCCGGTAGATTATTGGCCTCCAGAAAAATTTGTTGGAATTAAAATATGTGGTATTTATAACTCAGCATCAGAAATCTTATTGAAGGATGAGGCTGTCGATGGATTAATATTAGCTTTAGAGTTCTTTACTGAAATCGAATTTGATTTCAATATTTATTCTTCTCTCATTAGTAATTATCCGAATAAACCAATAATCACCATTCTAATTCATGCAGAGCGCGAGGGGGCAAAAAGAGTGACTAAATCTGCAACAGAGTTGAAAATTCCTGTATTTGAAAACGAAATAGAACGAGCTGTTCGCGGTTATAAACTTTTATACGATTATTACTCAAAAATTAAAAAAAGAAAGTAGGATTAACTTAAAAAAACATCCTGTAACTCTTCAGGAATCGAATCGTCTTCGTCTATCAAAGATATAGCGTATATTTGATCGCCACATTTACATTGTCTTCCTTCAAATAAGTAAAACTTGAACTCGTTTTTCCAATTGCACACATTAATAGTTTCAATCTTAGCAATTTCACCACATATACAATAAATCGCAGCGTCAACAGAGTAATTAGGCATTATTTTACTAAACTCGAGATCAGATTCAGTAAATTCGGAATCGCTTAACATTTGGTTGATTTTTTCAGCAAGATTGTCCTTTAAACTTGGAAGAAAACTCGTAATAACTCCGTTTTTTCCCTTCATATCAGTTAGGACAATGAAATTTTTCTCAGGTTTTTCATCTTTTTTCTTTTCTGGAAATATTGGTTGGTTGTATTGTTGTTGAAGATGCGCAGGAATAGGGAAAGACTCCATACCTTCGGGATATTCAAATGAGACGTAATATTCTGTAAGTCCTTTCATTTGTTTTTGGTTTATCACATTTAAATCCTCATAATCTCTGTGAAATAGAGAAAATTTAATTAGTTCCAGTGGAACTTTTAGCTCTATTAGATTTGATCTAACATTTGCTAAAATTTCACCAACATAACTCTTTAAGACTAATATGTCATCGCGATTTTTTGTGTAAATTTCATTTCTGTTTTCTTCTTTAAATCGAAACCATTTTTTTACAGCAGAGTTTCTCACAAATTGAGGTGCCATACAAAACACGCATAGCAATGGTAACATAAAAAATGAATCAATCGCTATACCAAAAAGGGGAAGAATGAAAAAAATTAAAGCAACGCCTAATAATGGAGCAGTAATAATCAAATTTAGGTTGCGCATTCTTTTTTCTATTGGCTTATTAACTCCTTTACTTATAGCAACTTCCTCAGTTTTACTTTTTATCCGTTCAACTACTTCAAGGATTTTGTTATCTTCAAATCCTCTTTTAAGGAGTTTGTCTTCTTCATTAGAAGTATCAAAATTATCTACTCTTTCCGTTATCTTTTTTAAATATTGGTCGATGTTTCGCTCTTTAAAAGCAAAATCTAAAGGTTCTTCTGATATATAATCTAAAAATTTAATTACTGATAATTTTCCTTCAATATCTTTAAGATCGTCTGGCTTAATACCCAATGCCTCTTGTAATGCTTGGTTTTGTGTTTTTCTGGTGGGTCTGGCTCGTCTTGATGTTTTTTTTGGTTCTTCATTTCCTTTAGGATGTTCACTATTTTTGTTCTCGTTTTCGTTCATATTCTTCTCAATAATTTCATGCGTTTATTAATTGGGTAATAATTAAGATAATCTAATTAACTTTTTGAAAATCGCTTCTTTAAAAAATAAACATTTCTCTCCTTATTGAGAGATTTTATTAATTTTTTACCAATATAAGAATTATGAGTAAAAGAATAACTCTTAGAACAGAGGTATTACTTGATGGATTAAAATTCCCCGAAAGTCCTAGGTGGCACGAAGATAAACTCTGGTTTGTTGACATGGATGGTCACCAAGTATTAACGGTTGATTTAGGTGGAAATTCTGAAGTAAAACTCCAGAGAGATGAACAACTCTCAGGATTAGGATGGCTTCCAGACAATAGATTATTAGTAGTTTCAATGGGAGATAATACCCTTTTACGACTTGATTCTGAAGGTGTTAAAGTAATCGCAGATTTAAACGAGTTCAAAACCGTATTATGTAATGATATGGTAGTAGATAAAAAGGGTCGAGCATACGTAGGGAATTTTGGGTTTGATTATTTTAACAATAAGCCGTTCGCACCAACCAAACTTGTACTTGTAGAACCTAATGGAGATGCGAGAGTCGTTGCGGATAACATGGCTTTTCCAAACGGAACTGTTATCACACCAGACGATAAAACCCTCATAATAGCAGAAACTTTTGCTGCCAAATTAACTGCTTTTGATATTATGGACGATGGTTCGCTTAAAGGTCGCAGACTTTGGGCTAACCTTAAAACTCTAGTTCCGGATGGTATATGTTTGGACGCAGAAGGAGGTATATGGTTAGCAGCACCAGGAAGAGGAAGAGTTGTTCGAGTTCTAGAAGGAGGTCAAATTACACATATAGTAAAAGTAGAAAACGACGCTTATGCTTGCATGTTAGGTGGACCAGATCGAAAAACCCTTTTCGTAGCAACATCAAAGCATACAAGAGATGCAGGAAGAATTGAATTCGTTGATGTCGATATTCCGGGAGCTGGACTTCCGTAAATCTAATTGTTTAAAGTAAGTTGAAATTAGAAAAATATTGAAAAAATATTATTTATTAGGGTTCTACTAATAATTTTTTTAATTCTTCTCATTTTTTTACAAAAGCGTCAATAGGGAAATATTATACCTTATTTCTTTTTATCTGCTTTATTTTAGCTTTAATTACAAACAACTTTATGTGAAAAAAATGAGAAATTCGAAAATTGCGAAAATTACACTTGTAGGATTATTACTTAGCACTTCAATAGGCATAGTTAGTGCAATGTTGACTTTCAATTTCAATGTTGAAGACCCTCTTCCTATTTATGAGTCATTAGATATTGGACCTACGATTCGATCAACAATATACCCTTATTGCAGTAGTGGTAATTTTGAACTTCAATCAAGTTCGTATCTTCCAGAAGAGTCATTATATTATGATATTGGTGATGTTTTAGAATGGCCTGTTTGGGACCAAGAAGAGGGGATTTACTTATTAGATCCCTATGAATTAAGAGCATTTGGAGAAGTATCTGAGATTTGGGTCCAAACAGATATGAAATATCCTGATGGTGATAATAGAGATGAGCCAATAATTACTGAGGATCAAATTACATATATCTTGGCAGAATTTGAATTCAAGATTTACGATACTGTTGTCGAATATTTCGGAATGCCCGATTCCCATTATGGAGATCCAGATGGAAATTACTATCAAGAAAATGGTAGAAGTGTGATTCTAATATCCAACATTAGAGATCAAGCTTACTACGATAAAACCTATCCATATTATACCGTAGGATATTACGATCCCCAACTGGAGAATGATTACGATAGGAACATCATATCAATTGATAGTTACGATTGGGAAAATCGAGTAGGAGACGATGTTGAACGTCCAAATGTATACGAAGCTACAATAGCACACGAATATCAACACTTAATACACGATGATTACAACCCGGATGATGAGATTTTCATGAACGAAGGATGTTCCATGTATGCAGAACCCTTATGTGGCTATCCAATAGCTAAAGGAGATATAGAAGCATACTTAGCAACTCCCGACAATTCCCTTACTGAATGGGCAGATCAAGGAGATATCAATATTTTAGCGGATTATGGGAATGCTCTATTATGGACAATCTATTTAAGCGATCACTATGGGGGAGCGCCTTTAATTAGCTATTTTGTTAAATCAGGAATTCCTGGAGTTGAAGGTCTAAACGCTGCCCTAACCGAATTTAAATTCGAAGTGGATTTTGATCAGATTTATCACGATTGGAGAATTACTAACTTGATTCATACTGATCAGATTGGAGATGGAAAGTATGACTATGTTACAATAGATCTTGGCAATTTTGAACCAGCAAACACTTACGAAATAAAAAGACCTTGGTTTCCACCAAGATTAGGGATTGATTTTGGAACTACAAAGAGCTATTTGAAAGATGATACAGGAATTTCAATGGTCAGTTCCTATGGCTCAGACTACATAAAATTATCTGGATTAAAAGATAGTTTTGTTCCAGATTTATATTTCGACGGTGACGATACAGCTTCGCCCATAACTTGGATAACGGAAGATATGGACGGCGATGGCGATTTTGAATGGTACTCTACGCCTTCTGCTCCAGAATCCGATCTAAGCATAAAAACAACACTAAATATGACCGATTTGACCACGGCAGTATTATCGTTTAAAACCTCCTATGAAATCGAACCACTTTGGGACTACGGGTTTGTTCAAATCTCTTTAGACGAGGGAGAATCTTGGATTTCACTTGCTAATGAATATACAACGATGAACCACGTTGATGAGGCGTACCCGGCTATAATTGATACCTTACCCGGACTGACTGGTGTCAGCGATGGTTGGATCGAAATGAGTTTCGATTTAACAGACTATGTAGGTCAATTCGTTGATCTTTGCTTTAGGTACATGACAGATTGGGGATACGAAGATCCTGGTTGGTGGATTGACGATATTGCACTTAACGGTGTAATTTTTGATAATGCCGACGATTTAACTTCATTTGTATTTCCGCCTGATCCACCAACAGAGTTCATTGTAACTTTGATTGGTGTAGATGAAAGCGGAGAAAATCCGATTTATGATGGCGATAAATGTTCAACCTTCATGCTAGACGGTGATAACGAAATGATCAAGTCTTTAAACTCCTACATGGCTGCAGAAGGATATGTTTTGGTAATAATTAGTCCTATTGTAGGTCCTGCTGATTATCAATTTGAAGTAAGGAGAGGATAAACTAAATCTTTTTTTTTTTTTATTATTGATCTTTGATTGATATCAGTTTAATTTCTTCAAGTAGTACTAGGGACTAGAAATTAAAGTTTACAATTAGAATAAGTAAAACTAAAAAAAATAGTGAAATAAAAATATCCCCTAAAATTCTCCTAATATTATAGTGCCGTTGTTTTAAGCGACATTTTCTACCCGAACAACTTCAGGCACAAATTGTTTGATAGCTCGTTCGATCCCAAATTGTAGGGTTTGTTGTGCGTGAGCACATCCCGCACAGTGTCCTTGGAGCCTCACTTTAACGATACCATCATCAGTAATGTCCACTAATTCAACATCGCCACCGTCCATTTGAAGCTGTGGTCGTATCTTTTCGAGAACTTCTTTAACTTTTTCTTTGTCAACCATTTTAATCCTTTAATGTAATTTTTTAATCTTAATATAGTTAAATTGTTTAATCTATTTAAAACCCAGCTCTTTAAAATATGAATGTTCATTAGTAATCGTTTAATTCTAAACGATTATTTTGCGAAAAATTCTATAAAAAAAATGATAGGTAGTTGATTTATTAAATTTAACCTAAAAACTCTTATTTCTCAGATCTCTACATAAAGCTAAGGAAAAATTTACTTGAATTGTGTATATTATAATGGATGCAAACGGTTTTGTAAAAGATTTAAACGAAGCTCAAGAATTAATGAGAAACGAAAAGTATCAAGAAGCTTTAATTGTTTTAGGTAAATTGAAAGAAGCTGATAAAGCGGGAGATTTCGATTATAATCTCACCCATAAATTGTATCAATTGATTTCAAATTCGCAATCGCTTTACAATCAACAAAGAGTTTTAAGCGCTGTTAAAAAGATATCTCAAAAACAGATGTCAATTTCTTTTCTCGATTTAAAAGAAATTCTAAATGAGCAAGAAAATGTAGAAATAGATGAGCCTAATTTTAATTAAAAGAAGTTTGAAGCTAATGGAGTTTGAATTCTGATTGTTTTCTGAGAATTGTCATCTAAAACACTGATTAAAGCAGTGATATTTTGTTTAGTATTATACACAATTTCCTTTTCTTCCCCGGCTTCCCAACGATGAAACCCTGTTAGAGTTGGAGCTGTTTCGAATAACCCTTCTTGAAGCCCAGAGATGTTAACTGAAACGCCAAGTAAAGCTTCTTTTGAGGTATTCTTTATTTTAATGCTATATTTTTCTATGTCAGAATCAATTGAAGTAATCTTATATACTTTTTGGAATTTTGAAGAGACATCATCAAATATAGAAGGTGCTCCAGCAGTATCTTTGGAAAATAGGGCCGCACCTAAATCATCTTCCCCGACTGGTTTTCCTATTATTGTAATTGGGACTTCAAATCTAATTGGTTCTTTTCCATATTCGGGTTTAGGTTTTCCAATAAGCATTAAAGACCATTTCACGTAAGAACCATATTTCATTCCCCAAAATTCTTTTTCGTGGGGTTCCCATAAGTAGTTATGGCTTGGTTGAGCTATCTCAGGTACTTTTAACAGCAAGAAATCTTTATTCATATCGGATGTTTTTGAATCTCCAGCAATAGCAGGAGGTAGTTCTTCTACCTTGCTACATGTTTGTCCGTAAGCTTCGCAATAACATATTATATTTGCTTTTTGTAATAGTCTGATTTCGACTTGTTTGAGCTCTTCAGAAGAAAAATTAATTTTAATCGTCTCTCCTGGTCTATAAACATCTTTTGTTAAATTAATGTTTAATCCCGAAATTGAAAGTGACAGAGGATTTGGTTTTATTACTTGTTGAGTTGAATCCTTTGCCTTGATTTCAATTTTTTGCGTTTTATTTATTACTAAATCATCATTTGGATTATGTGGATGAGGTAGTCTTAAAATTAGTTTAATCTCGTATTCTAAATTTCTGCTTTTAATAGTAGGAATGACATTATTCTTGATCAATAACGATTTTTCTCGAATATATTCCCCCTTTTCAAATCTACCCTTAGAGAAGATTTCTTCTTTAGTGATTTGCAGTTCCTTTAAACATGGAGGATGAGTTAAAAGACGAATCCCTGACCATAAAATTGACGAATCTTCGTCAAAATTATAGCTTGTTCTAACATTTAGCTTATCTCCTAAGTAGACATTTCCGTTGTTTAAATCACTAAGATTTAATTTCATTTTCATCTAAAATGTCAAAAAGAACATATTGAAATTTAATATATTAATATTAATTGTAGAACTCTATTAATATTTTTTTTTACTATTATTGTTATTTATATACTATTAAAACTTTATTTCAAACTGGTTTAAGAAAGATAAATAACAAATTATAATTGCTAATATGATTTAGATTTAATATATTGTATTTATTTCAACTCGCGTAAAATTATGAAACAACTTAAAGCGATCTTATTTGACTTAGATGGAACCTTAATAGATGTGGATTTAAAACAGTTCATTCCGGGATATTTAAAATTATTTGCAAATAGTGTAGCTCACTTAATCCCTCTTAAAAAGATGGTTCCAGCCATATTGAAAGTGTCTGAATTCATAAATAATAACGATGGTAAAATTTCAAACGAGGAAGTGTTTTCAAACGCTTTTTTTCCTATTGAAGGTTATGAAAAGGACGAGCTCCAACCACTCTTTAATAAATTTTACGAGGAAGATTATAAGGAATTACAGAAATTTACAAAGAAAAAACCGGAAGCACGAGAAGTCGTTCAAACCGCTTTTAACAAAGATTATAAGGTTGTAATCGCAACAACACCCGTGTTTCCTTTAACCGCTATAGAGCAACGCCTTGATTGGGCTGGAATTGGTGATTTTCCATACGATCTCATAACCAGTATTGAAAATTCATATGCTACTAAACCGAATCTGCTTTACTATCAATTAATCTTCAAACATCTCAATCTCTCTGCTAAGGAATGTATTATGGTAGGGGACGAAGACAAGGATATGGTATGTGCTAAATTAGGCTCGCAGACATTTCTAGTAAATAGTCAAAACACTAATTTGAACGCGAAAACACCAGAACCAACTTATAAGGGAAATTTGAACGATATATTAGAATTTCTATGATACTCGAGAAGATACCTATGGATAATATGGTTTTTAAAGAATTATCAAAAGATAATATTCAAAGCGTTTATCAATTATTTGAAAATAATTCACGCTTTTTTTCTCTACCATATGAATATTTCCTGAGAGGAACTTTAGAAGACGATGGTCTAGATCTAAACCTTTCATTGATCTCTTTTGATCCAGAACTAAATAAACCGATTGCAACATTTATTATTGTAAGAAGGAAAGGAGTAAACGAAAAATATTGTTTTTTTAAGGGGTGTGTAGTCGACGAGCAATACAGGCGTCAAGGCCTTGGTTCTAAAATGTTTAATGAATTAATAAAGCGAGTGAGAGAAAAGAGTATAACTCAAATCATATATGGTCCCAGTGTACCAGAATATTGGCAACCCGGAGTTGATATTCGCAATACAAGCCTATATTTCTTTTTAAAAAAGCATGGATTCAAATCACACAGGACTATCTTCAATCTCACAGTTTCTTTGAACGCAATTAATAAGGAACCTTCAAGAAACAAAGGGGGATATATATATGAACGCGTTCAACCTAATGATTTCAACAAAACATTTGAATTCGTGAAACAGCATTTTCCAAAAAATACTTGGGCTGAAGAAGTTAAATTTTCGTTTAAACTTCAACCCCCATCGACTTTCGTAGCAAAAGATGCGAATAATGAGATCGTGGGGTGGGCTACTCATAGTCAGTTCTTCCCGGGCTCGTTTGGACCAACGGGAGTAGAACACTCGTTACGGGGAAAAGGGATTGGAACAGAACTCTTTTTATGGTGCTTGTGGGACATTAAGCAAAAAGGATTGGATACATGTGAAATTATGTGGGTAGAGCAAAATGTGGCGAAATTTTACTCAAAAGTAAGCGGAGCTTACATCTCGCCTATATTTTACCCTATGTATAAAAAGATAAAGTACTAAATTCGCAGAGCTCGAACTAATGTTGGAATAAGTTTCATGCTATTTTTAATTCCCAATTGTTTTACTAGTTTCCATTTGCGAGACATCATAACTTCCCAACTGTGTTTCCTAGTTTCGCTACCCGTAAATAATGCGATTGTTGATTGCATCATTTCCTGATCTTCTTGAGCCATGGCATAAGACGCTTCGATAATTCGTTCCAAAAGGCCACTATGATACAAAAGATGGTGAAATTTATAAGAGTATCTCAAATCTTCTTCGTAGAGGTGTTTTAAAAGAAGTTCGTTGTATCTTGCGAGCACAGATTCATTAAAATCCTCTTTCTCAAGTGCTTGAGTAAAAACTTCAGCTGCGAGCTTACCGGATAATCGAGCTTGATAAATTCCTTCGTATAAAATAGGGTCTGCTGTTCCACAAGCATCTCCAATTACCATTACGCGGTCACAATAAGGTTTGGCGATCATTCGATCAGGTATAGGAGCTGCCCAAACTTTCCGCCCTCCAAATACTTTCATCTCTTTTCCTTCTATTTTCTCCTTTATGAATGGATTCTTAAGAAACGCATTGAAATGACTCATTTTAATTCCATTCCCTAACACTCCAATACTTAGCGTTTCGCTTTTAGGAAAGACCCACGCAATTCCATGATCAATTAATTTACGATCGAAGAATTCCCACACGCGGTTTCCAAATTGTTCGTCAATGAAAGATTCGGGGGCACTAATTTCTGCTTGTATTCCACCTACCATCGGTGGAACCTCTATACCGAGGTTTCTTTGTAGTTGGGCTCCCCCTAATCCAGTCGAGAGGATCACACAATCGCTATGATATTCCTTGGATCCTACAATCGTAACAATCTTATCTTTACTAATCTCAATTCTTTTTACTCGAGATTCATATAATACTTGAGCGCCAACATTTTGGGAAATATCTAAAAGGAATTTATCAAAATCAGTTCGAAACATGCAAAAACCTTTGTTATTTTTTCCAGAGGCTTCGAATTCCATAGGTCCTGTCTTTGGAGTAAATAGAACTCCCCCCGTAATTTCACGATCTCCTACTCCCTTAGGAATTGGAGCAAAATCTTCGTTTCTAATGGGAATTCCTCCTGCACAACATTTATATCTACCTTCTTCAGCAGCTTCAAGTAATAGCACTTTAGCGCCACTCTCTGCTGCAATTTTGGCCGCTGTTGATCCCCCTGGACCACCACCAACGATGATTAAGTCATATGTCATAAAAATACACTTCACAAAAAAAAAAAGAAAGTAATTTTATTTTAGTTTTTCACTCATTTTTTTTACGAGCAAATTCTTCTCGCTTTTTCTCGTGTAATTCCTCAAGATCGTTTTCCAGCTTTTGGAGTTTTTCACCTTCCAATGGAAATAAGTAAGCGAAGATTAAGCTTAAAGCTACGAAAATGTTGACAATAAAATAGAACACCAGTATAATCCCAAAAATTGCTGTATGGGGTTGAACAGGATCTGGGTTGAGAGTGGTTGGTTTAATATAGTGTGTTAGTTCTAATACTAAAGTTACAATAATTGGACCGATGCTTTCCGCAGGCTTGGTGAATAGAGCGTTAATTCCGTAAAACATTCCCTCTCTCCTTGAACCATATTCTACTTCGTCTTCGTCTATCGGAAGTGTTTGAAGGATTACACCAAAAACATTCGCACCTCCAAAAAAAGTAGAGAAGACTAATCCTATCCAAATCACAGGAATACGGGTTTCAGGAATTAACACTAAAAAGAAAAGAACGAATCCTCCTAAAAATTGAATAGTACTAAACCGAATCAACAATTTCTTAAATCCGTACTTATCTCGTAACTTCATACATAAGATGTTAGAGCTCCATCCAACAATAATAACAATTAGAAAGTAAAAAACTACATTTTCTTCTCCGATGAGTATCAAAAATAAAAACACATACGAGAGTTGAATCGATGCGATTAGAGTTTTAAAGAAATTATACCCTATAAAATATCTAAACGATATTGATTTCAATGTCTGTTTTATAGCCGTCCACAATGGAGGGCTTTTATCGTGCTGATACTCTGGTCGTTCTCTAGATAGTCTATATACAAGGAAATAACACACGTAACTAATAATCGCTACAACTATGTTGTAGATTTGAAAGAATTGCAAATTATCAACCATGGTTGGCACAGTTATTACAGCAAAACTTGCAAATAGAGCTAAAATACCCCCAAGGAAGTTTACCCTCGTCCGCTCTCCTAAATCTATAGTCATATCTGGAAGAAGTGCCATCCATGCCATAGTAACGATATTTGACAATGTATCAAAAATACTAATTGTTATTACAAAATGGAGGAACATAACAAATTGCCCTAATGGTGTTGTGCTATCAGTGCTCCAAGGAAACCACATTGCAACAAATACAATTACTAGAAATGGACTAAAATATTTTATGTAGAATATTCGGCGACTACCACGTTTCTCTACATCGGTATTATCTTGCCATTGCCCTATTATTGGATCGTTCGTCATATTGATGAACATGAAGATAACCATTCCAATAACGAACAACACCCAATCAAGTCCTAAAGAATCGTAGAAGAATTTTATGTAAGCTAAGCGAAATACACCAAGAATAATGGTTAAGGGGATCATACCCATAATATAGCCAGTAACTTGCTTTCTTGGTAATTTTGTTTCTGACATTTTTGTTTAAGTAAAAATTTTTGTTTTTAATAATGTAATCTTGATGTAAGACTATAAAAAGATTTATTTGAACTTTTATTTTTTATCTATCAACATTCTCAATTTGAATTATTAAATGTAAGTGAATCGATTATTAGCCAAAAATTAAACTTCTTATTTTTTATAACAGATCAACAACGATTAGACCATTTGAGCTGCTATAACAACGACATGGTCCTAAAAACTCCTAATATCGATCGTATCGCTAACGAGGGAATTAAATTCACGAATTTTTATTGTAATAATCCTATTTGCATGCCTAATCGCAGCACTATTTTCACCGGACAATATCCTTCCGTTCACGGAGTCACCACAAATGGACGAAATTTGCCGCAAGGCACAAATACATTCGCAGACATTTTACTTAAATCCGGAATTTATCATACAGCCTACTTTGGGAAGGTTCATCTAAATTATTTTGGAGCAGAATCTGGAGAATTTAAAAACGCAGTAAAAAGTCAAGAATTCGTTCACCCAAGACAATACGGTGATTTAACCCAATATTCACCCTATTTTGGATTAGATGAGGTAAAGATTATTTCGGGGCATGGCACTCTATGTGGTCATCCTGATTACATAAATTGGGTAAAAAAAAAGATTGAAAAAGAGCCCTCATTAGGAAAACCACTAAGGATAAAGTTAAGCAATCCTGATAATTTGATCCAAGCAAAAATAAATGTAAGTCTTAATACTGCAGATCCTCTGTTAAAATTACAAGTTGTAAAGCACAAAGTTCCTGAAGAGCTTTATTCTACAACTTTTGTTAAAGAAAATACTATTGGATTTTTGAAGAGCTTTTCAGAGGGGAGTTATTCTAAAGAGAACTTTCTTTTATTCACCTCTTTTCCTGATCCCCATCATCCCTTCTCACCACCTGGAAAATATTTTGATATGTATAATCCCAGCGATGTGAAACTCCCTGAAACATTTAACGATGATCACGAAAGAAGTTCTGAATTCAATAAAAAACATTTTAATACTCTAATAAGAAGTGAAGGAACAGAAAAAGGAATTTTTCCAATTCCAAAGGATTTAACAGAAGAAAATGCTAAGCGAGTAATTGCTGCTTCTTATGGAGTAGAAAAAATGATTGATGACGCGGTAGGAGAGGTCCTGGATGCTCTAAATGAATATGGTCTATCTGAAAATACAGTAATCATTTTCACCACTGATCATGGCGATCTCGGGGGCGATCATAGATTCTTCTTTAAAGGACCATTTTTATATCAAGGTTTAATTAAAATTCCTTTCTTAATTAAAGTACCTGAAGGACAAACGAATAAAGAATGCAGTTCTTTAGTAAGTTCAATTGATATTCCGGAAACGATCTTAGATCTAGCTGGAATTACCATACCCGATTTTATGCAAGGAACAAGTTTGGTCTCAATTTTAAATAAACCTGAAGATATTGTGAAAAATGAAGTCCTTATCGAAATGAATGACGATCACAATAACGAAAAAACAAGAACTTTAATTACTGATGAGTGGAGAATAACTGTTTTTGCCAACCATGGAGATTTATATAATTTAAAGGAAGATCCGAACGAAACTAATAATTTATGGAACGACAACTCTTACAGTGAGATAAAATCTGAGTTACTCTTGAAATTGTTAAAAAGAGCAACTAAAATTAGTAAATCCGTTGTCAGGGATTGTGGTTTTTAAAAATTTTTAATAAAAATATAAAAAAAGTGTTATTAAAATGAGTAAAAAAGAATTTGGTTCCGGTTATTTTGGAGAATGGATTGAAGATGAGTATGGATTACCTGCTTATCGTTATACCTGCGATCAAACCAAAGATATCAAAGCAATAACTCCGATGAACGAAAAGTGGCGTTCTAATACAGAACACCTACATCAAGTTGGTAACGACAGGTTAGTAGCTGTGACATCCAACTACGGATATATTCAAGTGCGACAAGACGAGGGTAGCCCTAAGTATTTAAACGAATTTAATCCAGAACAAGGCCATTATGCGGGAGGATTTGGATATCTCACAGACGGCACTAATCATTTAAGTACGTATTATCCAGGCAATGCAGACTCCTTTGAAAGAATCTTTGGGATCGGATATTTCCGAAAAAAAGTAATTGGACATGGATATACCGTTAACCAAAATATATTTGCACCGTTTGGGGATGATCCGGTTTTGATCTCCCAAGTTAAAATAACTAATCATCAAGATGATCCCGTCAATTTACGATGGATTGAGTATTGGGGATGCCATATGTATCAATTTTCTTCCTCCTCATTTGCTTCAGTACTTACTGGTAAACCAGGTAAACATCCAAGAGATCATCGTCACGAATTTAGTGATAAATTTAAACATAAGTTTGAAGCGATTCCTAATAGTTTAGGGCTCCTTGAAAGTAAATATTTAGAAGAACAAAAAGAGAGGTATGATCCAACTTACCTTAGACCCACATTCGTAGATAATTTCCCCCCTCAAACGTTTTTAGTTTCATTAGATGAGAAAGCTGATGCAATATGTACCAATAGTAAGCTTTTTTTTGGTCAAGGTAGCCTCGAGACTCCAGATGGGTTAAGGAACAACTTTAAAAATGATACTAGTTCTGTAGGCGATGAAAGTGCCATGTTTTTAGAGAGAAGTGTAAAATTAAACTCAGGAGAAAGTCGAACCTTATCGTTTTTGTATGGTTATCTTCCTGAAGGATTTGAATTAGAATCTTTAATTAACAAATATCAGCAAACATATCCTAAATTATTTGAAGAATCGTGCCAACAGTGGAATAGTAATAAAATGGAACTACAAATTCAAGATGAACTTTGGGTTAATCGGGAGCTTTTCTGGCATTATTATTACTTACGAGGAGCAATGACTTATGATAATTTTTTCAATGAACACATACTTTCGCAAGGGCATGTTTATCAATACATAATTGGATTTCAAGGAGCAGCTAGAGATCCCTTACAACACGCATTGCCTTTTGTCTATAGTAATCCTAATATCGTTAAGAATATAATCAAGTACACCTTAAAAACTGTCAAAAAAAATGGAGAAATACCGTGGGGAATTACAGGAAGCGGTCAAATATTACCTGTCCCCATTAAACCAAGTGATCAAGGATTATGGCTACTTTGGCTAATAAGTGAATACATTCTCGGAACAAGAGATGTTGAAATACTTGATGAAGAGATCTCAAGATATCCTTGTTATGGTTCGAGAGTAGAAGTTGTTACGGTTAGAGAGCTAATTGCACGTTGCTATAATCATATCACAAAAAAAATAGGGATAGGAAGACACGGGCTTCAACGATTATCTAATGGAGATTGGAACGATAATGTCATCTTTGGACATATCTCTACTGAGAATCATAAGGAAATTCAGAATATTGCAGAAAGCGTTTTAAATGCATCTATGGCTATTTTTGTACTTAAAACATATTCTGATATGTTGAAATTTATAAATGAAAATGAGATGGCTGAGAGTGTCCTTAATTATTCTAATTCACAACGTGAAGCAGTTCAAGCTCAATGGAATGGAAACTGGGTCAGACGGGCTTGGTTAACTGAAGAATTAGGATGGATTGGTGAGGACCAAATGTGGTTAGAGCCACAACCTTGGGCAATAATTGGAAATGCTTTGAACCAAGATCAAATATCAATTTTAATTAAAAACATAGACGAATTAGTTCGAAAACCTTCAAAAATTGGCGCTATGATTCTTGATAAAGTAATTAATATCTATTATCCACAAGGACAAGGAACAAATGGGGGGATATGGCCATCTATAAATGGTACTCTAATATGGGCTTTATCATTAGTAAACGGAGAAATGGCTTGGGATGAATGGAAAAAAAATTCTCTTGCTTATCACGCTGAGAATTTTCCAGATGTATGGTATGGAATTTGGAGTGGACCAGATACATATAATTCAAGTTTATCTAAATATTCTGGTCAAACCGGTTTTGCGGAACCTGTACTCACTAAGAAAGTAGTCCCTGCTGAAGATGAAGCGGTACTCGGTTTTGAAACAATTAATTGGACGGACTTTCCAGTTTTTAACTTACATCCTCACGCCTGGCCACTATACGATGTAACTCGCTTAGTCGGGATAACTTTCACTCCTGAAGGCGTAGAATTAAGACCTACCATCCCTAAAGATAACTATAAGTTTAGTTCTTCACTAATTGGATTAGAAAAAAGTAAAAATGGCTACTCCGGGTGGTATAATCCCATAATGGAAGATACATGGAAAATCTCTTTAGAACTAACTTATAAAGAACTTGAGAAAATTGATTCTATCCTGACAAACGGAAATGGAAATGAGTTTACTATAATGGGAAATCGCATAACTTTAACTGGTGAAAATAAGCTTAATAAACCCTTTTCATGGGAAATAAAATTCAATTAACTATTACTAAACTCTATTCTTATTTAGGGTTTAAAGGCGGTAAAGGAGGAACTTCAAAATCATCCCAGTTTTTTACAGTTGGATAATCCCACCAATGAGAGGGAATTTTTGAGTAATCACCGTATTTTTCAAGTCCTTTAGCAAAAGCTCTAATACTTTTTCGTGGTACTTTAATTGTTTTAGCATCATCATAAAAGCATGCTCCATATCCCCCCTTTTTAGTCCCTAAATTACGAACCATGTGCCAAACTTCTCGTTCTACTTCTTCAGGAGTTCCCTTCCAGTAAATGGATTGAATATTCACGCAACCCCAAAACATAATTTTACCTCTATATTGCTTCAAGTCGTTGTATCCACTCATTCTCTATTTTTTCCCGGCTCATTTGGACCAACGGGAGTTTTAGATTCTTTACGAGGAAAGGGAATTGGGACCGAACTCCTCTTATGGTGTTTATGGGAAATTAAACAAAATGGTTTAAAAATGTGTGAAATCATGTGGGTAGATGAGCATAATATTAAATTTTATTCTAAAGTTATTGGAGCTTATATTTCACCTATTTTTTATAAGATTTATAGAAAAATATAATAAAAATAGATTAGTTACTTCTTCCGTTTGGCTTGAGGATCAATTTTTTTTGGATTATTTTGAACTTTATCTCTTATTTTTTCTTGGTTGAAATTTATATCACAATAAGAATTTTTTTAATATTTCAAACCTTATCATTTTCATCCATTAGTTAAATATGTCCTGCTAATTTAAAGGGTATTTAAGCTTAATAAAAGAATCATAATTACGATAAATAGACTTCAAATATCAATTAAAAAATAACAAGAATTAAAATGCGTAATAAAAACACTAGTGTTCTTTTATTTACTCTCATCTATAGCATGCTAATTGGAGGATACCTTCTTTTTCTCATTTCACCTAGGTTCTTAGGAGCTAATATGGCACCTATTGAAGATATTTTTTATCAAAATTCAAAGATACCAAAGATATCGGCATTTAATGAATCATTATTTATTGATGGTAAAGACACGTTTGCTGCTAAGGCAATTAGTGAGGGATGGAGTGGAGATGGAAGTCTCAACGATCCTTATATCATTGAAAATTATGAAATTTATGCTACAATAGAGCATGGAGTTCATATTAGGAATACTGATCTTCATTTCATTATCAGAAACACAACCGTTAACGATGGAAAATTAAATAACTACTATGGATTTTATTTTGAGAATGTAACGCACGGAAGATTAGAAGATAATACCGCTTACAATAACCAATACGGATTTTACCTCAAGAATTCCTTTAATAATACATTAATCGCTAATACCGCGATTGGAAATACCAATGGTTTGACGTTAAATTGTTCCTATTTTAATATTTTGACGGCAAATATCATAACAGATAACAGACATGGATTTTCTCTTGAATCATCCTATAACAATACCATATCAGGCAATGAGGTGATTGATAATACTTATCTCGGTTTTTACCTAAGTTCTTCATATAACAATACTCTAACAGAAAATCTAGCTACTTGGAATCTCAACGGATTCACTCTCAGCTATTCCGATCTTAACACTTTTTCAAATAACACCGCTAACAATAACGATCAGCATGGATTTAGACTTTTATCTTCTCACTATAATAATTTAATAGAAAATTCCGCTAGTTATAACCAAAAATATGGTATATATCTCGAAGAAAGCACTTTTAATGTAATTACAGGAAATATCTTAGAGGATAATGGATGGGGCGCTATTTATGAAAAATTTACTGATGATACAGACTATCCTGATGTTTT
Organism: Promethearchaeota archaeon; assembly: GCA_013375495.1. The sequence continues at coordinate 115,280 of JABXKC010000005.1, read as the reverse complement.
TTTAATTGCGGCTATTATTTTTATATATTATAATATAATAGCTTTATTGTCAATAATCCTAATTAAATTAATGTTTTTTATTAAAAGGAAAAACATCAAATCTTTTATCCCTAAATTATCCCTAAAGAAGAGAAAGGAATGAGGATATGAGCTACAGATTTAAGAATATCACTATAAAAAAATATTTGTTTCCAATCATTATATCTCTTAAAGAATTGGAGGAGTTGGATTTTTACCCACTTTTAGTGAACCTGTCGAAATTGGATTACCCTTATTTTATGATCTTATCACTCCTAATTATGTTTATGAAAATACAAAATTTTCATTAGATGATCTTCTTCGTTTTACTTTTTTCAATTTTACTCAAACGGGTTCGATAAATGAGTTAATTAATTCTATAAGGGAATTAGATGTAAGAGAGGGGAATGACTTTGACACATTGCTCTCTTATAATGTACACTATATTATAACTATTAAAGAAACATTTGAGTCAGGCGGCGTAAATAATTGGCCATTAATCCAATCTTTACAAGACTCGGAATTATATGAACCCATTTTCGCAACTCATCATTTAATGATATGGAAAATACATTGGATATCTAAATTTAAATGTTATAATATAAAGTGGTTTCTTATTCACATTGTAATTTCAATACATTCTATTTCACAAAATTACACACAATACACAAATCTGAACACACAATTAACAAATCTGAACACACAATTCACAAATCTGTATTACAGATTTGTTAAATTACCCAAAATTTTAAATATTCAATTATACTTACTCTTAATTGTTCGATTCCAAGTTGTTTAACCATTTTCATAATTTATAAAATTTCTATTCAGAGGTTAAGAGGTTAATTCTAGAAATCCAATGGTGAATACTATGACTCCACAAAAAATTATCCTAGAAGATCGAGTTAAACTAGAAGATAATGGACAAGTTGAACTAGAAGATATTGAACAAGTTGAACTAGAAGAAATTGGACAAGTTGAACTAGAAGAAATTGGACAAGTTGAACTAGAAGAAATTGGACAAGTTGAACTAGAAGATATTGGACAAGTTGAACTAGAAGATATTGGACAAGAAAAGATTATAAATAAATTTATTACGATCCCATCAAATAAGAAAGTCGTTATAACTATACCCGCCTATAATGAGGAAGAGAGTATTGGAGCGGTTATTAATGAAATTAAAACTGTGATGAGCAATACCAATTATATATATCAGATAATGCTTCTCGATGATGGAAGCGTAGATAGGACAAAAAAGATTACGGAGGAGAATGGAGTACTTTTCTTTTCAAATGGATGTAATATGGGTCTTGCATATACATTTAAAAAGGAGATGGAAATTTGTTGTGGTTTAGGAGCAAATATCATCGTGCATATTGATGCTGACGGGCAATATCCTCCTAAATTTATTCCAGAGATGATTGAAAGTGTTCTCGACGGATACGATCTAGTATTAGGCTCACGATTTGGAAAGGGGGTCTATGATGGATCCATTGGTAAAAAACTTGGAAATATGTTTTTCGCAAGAATTCTTAGCTTAATATTCAGAAAAAACATCCATGATACAACAACAGGATTTCGTGCTTTCACTAAAGAAATTGCTCAATTGCCCATTGGGAGCAAGTTTACATACACGCAAGAACAATTAATACACGCAATAAGGTATAAGAAGCTAATTAAAGAAATCCCTATAATCGCTAGAAAGACTAGAAAAAGCAGGTTATTTAGTAATATAATAGAATATTTCTACAGAGCGACAATTACTATTTTGAAAATATTCATTATAAATTAATTGATTTAAAAGCAATTTTTCTGAAATTATCTTTTTTCTGAACCTGCTTGACCATCCAAAACCTTCATATCTTAATATTTTTTGTCAGTAAAATATTTTTAGCTGATTTATTGTAATTGTAAATATTATAAAAAAACCACAGGGAATTTTTTAAATTGCTTAACTTTAATTATAGTAAACTCATTAAAAAAGTTGTTAGAATTGGCAAAATTAAGCAAATATTTAACAAAGATAAGAGAAAATAAAGTTAGACCATATTTAAAAGGAAAAGTTTTAGATCTTGGATGTGGTGATGCTAAAGCAATTAATAATAAGGCGGTAACTAGATATTTTGGAGTAGATTTAGATTATAAATGTAAAGAATTAAGTAAAAAATATCCCCTAGGAGAGTTTTATTCAAAAAATTTAGAAAAAGATAAAATTAATTTACCCGAGAAAGTGGATCTAGTTATTATGACAGCATTCATTGAGCACATAAAGAACTATGAAAATCCAATTAGGCAATCAATCAATAACTTAAAGAGTGGCGGAAGTATTGTGATAACAACACCTACTAAATTTGGTAATTTTATTCATTTCTGTGGTGAGATATTGGGTTTGTTTCCAAAATCTGTAAGAGATAGTCATAAAATAATTTTATCAAAAAGTGATTTTATAAAAATTGGACAAAAATACAATTTAAAATTAAAAAAATACAAAAAATTTGAATTGTTTTGTAATCATTTTGTGATTTTTGAAAAATGAAAGAAGTTTTCTCTTGCATTATCCATCTTGAGAATGTAATTACATAATGTTTATTAATATTGACCATATGTTAAATTATCGGTTGAAACCTCAAAAATGAAAGTTTTAATTAGATTACTTAATTAAAAAAAGAAGACTAAAAATTACTAGAATTTATCTAAAGAAAAAATATATTCGTGGATAATCAATGATTATTAAAATGATATTATACAAGAATTTCATTTCAGATACTAGGGTTCAAAGAGAAGCAATTTCTTTAGCTCAAAATGGATATGAAATTGAAGTGATTAATTGTAAAGATCCTAAAGACAATAATAGGGTTATAAATAATGATAAACGAATAAAAAATAGTGAAATCATGGAAGTTCAACCAAAAAAACGTGAAACAGTAAAATCATTGTTAAAATTTTGGTTTTTAGCTTTTCATTATTTAATTAAAGAAACCCCCCCTCCCGATGTAATTCATGCTCATGATTTAACAGGACTTCCTCCAGCAGTTCTATACAAAATATTATTTCCAAAAGTTAAATTGATTTATGACTCACATGAACTATTCCCAGAAGCGGCAAAAGACAAGCTAAATAAATTCTATTGGTTATGTTTTTTATTCTTAGAATTTATTTGTAGCAAATTTATTACTATTTTAATCGGTGCAAGTCCATTACAACTAAAAATTCTTAAAAGAAGAATTAAGAAACCTCAATTTTGTATTTTGAATGTACCAGATTTAGATTTTATTAAAAAAGATTTTGATTATGAAAATCTTAAGTTCCACCCTTTATCTCCGAATAAAGAAAAATTATTTAAGATAATCTATTCTGGAGGAGTTTATACACATAGAGGATATGATGAATTTATATTATCAGCAGTTAGAATATTGGAGAGAAATCATAATTTCGAGTTTTGGATTGTCGGTGGTGGTAATTATTTAAACAATATAAAAGAGATGGTAAAGAAGCATAAGATATCTAATCATTTTATCTTCACAGGAGCAGTCCCATATTGCGAACTTTTAAAATTAACTTATAATTGTGACATTGCTGTTGGTTTATATGAAGATACTGCTAATAATAACATAATGATTTCAAATAAAATATTTGAATACATGTTAGTCGGGATACCATTTTTATTCACTAATTTAAAATCATCACAACGATATATAAAGATGGTAAAAGCAATTGAAATAGACTTTCCTCTTGATCCAGAAAAAATTGGTGAAAAAATATTATATCTTGCGAATAATGAAAAAACGCAATATGAAATATCAAAAAGAAGTAAGTCCATAATAATGGAAAAATTAAACTGGAAAAATGAATCAGTAAAATTAATAGAAGCGTATTTAGAAGCTTTAAAATAGAAATTTTTTTTAATTAAAATATTTAAGTAAGTAAAACAAAAGCATTTAAGTTGTTAAGGTTCGAATATAAATCGATTAGACATCTTTAATAAATTTTAAGAAAAACTCAAGTTAATTATGAAATATCTGCATTTTATGATGGATCAATTTTATTCAAGAGAATTCATAGAACAAATTCAATCTAGCTTTAAAATTGAAGAACATTATTTCATTATAGTTAAAAAAAAGAACAGAAAAAATTACATTATTTCAGAAAATTATCAGAACATTGAAGTAATTACAATTTCGCGTAAGAAAAAAATTTTAGAATTTACCCTTTCGCATATAAAGTTCTTTACTATGGAATATGCAAGGATTCGAAAAATGATGAGACAAGCAGAAAATATCATTATTCATAATTTGACAGAAGAAATATCTGGAATATTATTCGGATTCAAAGGAAAAGCAAAAACATTATGGGTAATTTGGGGAGGTGACTTATATGATTACATCCCATTAAATTTATATGATCATTGCACTTCAAGATTATTACTAAAATTAGATAATAGAGTAATATCGGGTTTTATAAATTTCTACTATTCTTTCCATAATCGCTAGAAAGACAAGAAAAAGCAGGTTATTTAGCAATATATTTGAATATTTCTACAGAGCGACGATTACTATCTTAAAAATTTTTATATAAATTTATTTTTCTAAAATTAGTTTCAACCTTATTTTTATTAAATCTATCTTTTCAAAAAACCAAAAGCATTAGAATGAAAACCTTTTTCAATTGTAGCAGGTGTTCCAGCAAAATTAGTTAACAAAAGAAAATAAGTAAATTTTAGTTCAATATACGCATTAAAGGAGTAGATTACTGAAATTTTTTAATTTTAAAACTCTTTTAATAAAATTTTAATTTAATTTAAACATAATAGAATTTAGGAAGGGGTACTCAATTTGTTATTTGTGTGATCCTTAGAAAAAAGAAATAGGAATTAAAAGTTAAAAATGATGAATAAAACAAATCTTTTAGTTTTGTGTCATAGATATACTAATTGAAAAAATCATTTTCAAGCATATTTTTATTGCATCTATCTTGTCAAGAAATCAAAAGCATAGGAACAGATTAGTAGATAATAAGCAAATACGAGAATTGATGAACACTCCTATTAGTAACTCTCAAATTTGAAAAAAAACGATTAAATATAATATGACGATATTATTGGATAAGGATGTATGTTTTATGTACACATAAAAACCATTTTCTTCTACCTGCATTATGCTTAATAATGCATGATATATAATAGATTAATTAAATATTTTAATTGTTAGATTTTTATTCTATAAAAAAAATATCCCATTCATATAACCATAGAAAACGATTAATGGGTAAAAAGGACTATTTTTATTTAAAAAAGAGAAAAACGAGAACACTAATATTTCTTTGCTTATTTATTATTAAAAATCAGTTTATATTTTTACGATTTTGTATATCTCATCAAAACTTTTTAAAAATGATCATTTTAGAAATACATGAGGAAATTATTTTACAAACTTGGAAAAACTTCGAGAACTTTAATAATAATTATATCACTTATAATAATTCCTTTTATAATTTCAAGTTTTAACCTTGAATCATGCATTAGGAATGGAAATGAAGGCAAGTACCCAGAGACCAGCGAACCTGAGCCGGTCTTATTTTTTGAGCCTCCCACGCCCGCCAATAATACTAATTTAATAAATAAAAATTGGGCCGGAATAAATGTCTCGATTTCAGAAGAAAATCTTTCTACATTTAGATTCGGTTGGAATGAAGAAGACTATGATATTTATGGAGATAATTTAGTGCTTGGCATGAATTTAGATGAAAATGCTGATTTAGGTGAGAATTCTACATTTGCACATGATTTTTCAAAAAACCAAAATCATGGAACACTACTTAGTGGCGCACAGTGGAGCATGGGTAAATATGGAAAGGGTCTTAGCTTTGATGGATCGGGCGCTTACATGGATTGTGGGACGAAGGATAGTTTCATATCCACACGGGGAACGATTCAGTTTTGGTTTAAAGCTACTACGTTTTATGAGCGCTTAGATATAATTAATATTTATGAAAATGATTATCAGGATTTCTTACTTATACGAAGAACTGTGGAAAATAGAATTTATTTACGCATCGAAGATGATGATATTGGAGTTACTGCAGTTGAAACTATTAGAACAATTAGCGACACAGATTTTCATCATGTCATAGTTACTCAAGACGGATCTGGTATTAGGATTTTTATCGATGGTAAAGAGGAAGAACTTAAAGAATATGCAAATTCGGGATACTGGACCAATCATCTAACCTCCGCACGTTGTTGGATTGGTAAGGGTCATTGGACTCATTTTAAAGGCATGATCGATGAGGTAATGATTTATTCAGAGGCTATTGAGTTTTTAAATACCATAGATGAAAAGAATTATGATGGCTATGGAGCGGATGTAAATCCTACAGGAAATCCAATTGGTGGAGGAACTGGTTATAAAGATATTATAAATTCAGCTGATGCTGATCATTTTGTAACAAATAAAGCAGAATTACTTGCAGCCTTAGCAATTGCGACCTCTGGAGAAATAGTATATATAGATGATAGTGCAGAAATTAACATGACAGGCACGGAAGATACTGTCATACCTGTGGGTGTCACTTTAGCTAGCGGGCGTGGTAATAGTGGCTCAGAGGGCGCCTTACTTCACTATGATACGAAGAACTTATGGGTATTATTTCAACCATCAGATAATGTCCGAATTACAGGGCTTCGTATACAAGGTCCACATAATGGAACCGATGAATCAGACGACTCATGTGCTATTTATACCCATGATGTCTCTAATGTTGAGATTGATAACTGTGAATTATATGCTTGGGGTTATACTCCCGCTTATTTCTTGAGAACATCAGGAGGTCATGTTCATCACAATTACATACATCATAATCAGCGTTCAGGATTAGGTTACGGAGTTGCCATGGGTCAGGATGCTTATACTCTAATTGAAGCAAATCTTATGGATTTTTGCCGCCATCATATTGCAGGTTCAGGAAATCCTGGCTGCGGTTATGAAGCACGTTATAATGTCGTGCTTGAAAACGATGGAGAGAGTCATTGTTTTGACATGCATGGTGCCCGTGATTTTGAGAAGAGATACCGCGTGTCTCATTGGCGTTTTGATGAAGGAAGCGGGCCCAGCGCAGCAGATAGTGCGATAAATAGATACAATAATGCAAATGATGGAACGCTCACGAATATGGATACTGACACTTGCTGGGTCAATGGAAAGATTAAAAACGGACTTCGATTTGATGGAATAAATGATCATGTTAATTGTAGTAATGACACAACATTAGATATAACAGCGGAAATAACAATTGAAGCATGGATAAAAACTAGCGTGAATCCGGAAGATAATAATCAAGTTATTCTTAGCAAGGGTACCTTTTCAAGCTCGCAAGCCTACTCCTTGTATTTAAATGGCGATGATGATAAAATCTATTTCTGCATCGATGATGGCGTGAATGTTTCCTGGGCAATGCCCGCGGGGCTTCAGGATAATTGGCATCATGTATTGGGAACGCTTAATGGAAATAAATTAAGATTATATTATGACGGGGTACAAAAAGCTAGCAAAGAACACGCGGGCAGTATTGGCACAAATTCACGGGATCTATGCATCGGCGCAACATCAAGCGGGACGTTACCTTTCAATGGAATCATCGATGAGGTTCTTGTTTATGACAGGGCTTTAGATAATGACACGATTTACCTCCATCATGAAGGTTTTACGGATATAGCAGGAGATTCAATAAAAATTCATCATAACACCTTTAAAGTAAACACTGAAAAATCTGTTGAAATTAGAGGAATATCTTATAATACAAGTAAGATATATAGGAATGTATTTTATCACGATAATCCTGAACAGGCTGTAGCACAAATAAATGCTTTCGGGAACTTGGATATTTACGACAACTATTATTTTAGACAAAGAAATCATCTTAAAGACATTAGGTTCAAGAAACATGACTCAACTCGATGGGGTTTTTTCTTTAATGCAACAGATCTTTCAGCAGGTATTTATACTTACCATGGATGGGCAAATGATACGGATGGAAACGAGGGTTATACTCATGGTAGTATTGATGGATATTGCTATGACTCAGAAAATCCTCGATATCTTATTATTGATGGAGTCATTGTTTCAAAGGATTTACAAATCATTCTCCTCATAATAATAAGCATTGCATTTATTGGAATAATTGCATCTATTAAGAAGATGAAAACAACTAAAAAATTAGAAAAAGTCCGCGTGAAAAAAAATAAAAAAGCAAAAAAACCCAAAAAGAAAGAAAAAATGATGCAAGCAAAAATATAGGAACTGGTTCAATAATTGCTGTTGGAAGTGTTGTAACAAAAGACGTTGAACCTTTTTCAATTGTAGCAGGTGTTCCAGCAAAATTAGTTAACAAAAGAAAATAAGTAAATTTTAGTTCAATATACGCATTAAAGGAGTAGATTACTGAAATTTTTTAATTTTAAAACTCTTTTAATAAAATTTTAATTTAATTTAAACATAATAGAATTTAGGAAGGGGTACTCAATTTGTTATTTGTGTGATCCTTAGAAAAAAGAAATAGGAATTAAAAGTTAAAAATGATGAATAAAACAAATCTTTTAGTTTTGTGTCATACATATAATAGTTTTATCAAAGATCCAATCGAGATAATATCAAAGGAATTTAATAAGATTTTTGTATTGGTTCGTTATAAACCAATTGCTGAATTGTCCAATATTATTCCTTTACCTTTCTTCAAATCTAGAAGGAAGCACAGCAAGAGATATTCCATTGATTATACTAATATACCAGAGAATGTTGAAGTTATTCTTGTCCCTTTATGGTACCTTCCCTTAAATTTTTTTTATAAATTTTTAGGCCATAAACATGCTAAGGCTGTTTTAAAAATCCTTAAAACGAGAAAAATCAAGTTTGATATTATTCATGCACATTTTGGATGGTCTGCTGGGTATGCTGGAATGAAAGTCAAGGAAAAATACAAGAAACCCTTAGTGATTACTGGACATGGTTATGATGTTTATGATCTACCATTTCGTGATAAACATTGGAGGGATAGATTGCGAGAAGTTTTTATGAATGCAGATAGATTAATTACAGTTAGCTTAAAAAATCGAGAATATCTAATAAAATTAGGAATTAAGAAAGATGTGTATGTGTTTCCTAATGGGTTTTCTTCCTTAATTTTTTATTATATAGAAAAACTAAAAGCGAAAAAGATTTTAAATCTATTAGATCAGAGAAGAATAATATTATCTGTAGGTAATTTAGAGAAGGTTAAAGGTTACGATATTCTAATTAAAGCGCTAAATATTCTTTCAAAATCTAGAAAAGATTTTTTGTGTCTAATTATCGGTGAGGGAACAGAAGAAGGAAATCTAAAGAAATTAATCTCAAAGTATAAATTAGATGATTATGTGAAACTTTTAGGAAGAAAACCACACAACGAATTAGTCTATTGGTTTGGAGCTTGTGACTTTTTTGTATCCTCAAGTTTATTTGAAGGCAATCCTACTGTAATGTTTGAGTCATTAGGATGTGGCAAACCTTTTATAGGTACAAAAGTAGGCGGGATACCAGATGTAATTAATTCTCCTCATTATGGTATTTTATCACAACCTGAAGATGAAAAAGAACTTGCTAAAAATATTTTTAAAGGGTTAGAAGAAAAATGGGATTCAAGAAAGATTCTCGAATATTCAAAATTGTATACATGGCAAAACTTAACTCAGGATTTAATTGAATTATACCAAAAATTATTATAATTATCCTTATTAACAGGATAAATTAAGAAGCTTAATTGCGTTTTTATTAGGGAGATGGTCCAATGAAAACCTCTCTCAAAAAAAAGGTGAAAAAAGAAATCTTTATAATGTTATTACATATTTAAGAAAAATTCCCAACAATAAATTAAATAAGTATTACAATTAATCAAAGATTTTCTTGTTGACATCTAAAAATGAAGGTTTAACCGCAACGATAATAGAAGCAATGTTATCTGAATCTGTTCAATTTCTACTGATATTACGTCAATTTCAAATTATATTAAATAATATATAAATGGGTTTTTATTTAGTCTTGATAATTATTCGGAATCAATCCTATACAGAATAAAAGCCTAGGAAAAAGTCGTACACAAATGCACAAAAAAATAAATCTAAGAAGTTAGTTTGTCAAAAGGTTGTTAAAATAGAATATATTACAATCTATTCAATCAATAAACCATCTTAATTATCTATTAAACAACAAGATTGCAAATTTGCGAAAATTGAGATATTAGGTTAGGTTAAATTTAAAATAAATAATAATAATAATTCATTGTATAAGATTAGTTGATCATTAATTTTATGAAATTTAAAACAACCCGTGTCTATTATTACAGCCTTGTTTTAATAGCTATCATTTTTCCATTAACCCAATATCCACGAATCTATGGAACAGATAGTTTTCAAGTGATATGGATGGCAAATGCTCTAAGAGAAGGAGCATTATTTTCTAATAACACGTGGTTAATCTCCCCCCTCTCTTACTTTGGGTATTATCCTTTTTCTCATCGTGCTATAGGAGTTCCTTTAATTCTTGCTTTTATAATGAGCTTTCTAGAATTTGTTTCTTTTGGCATCTTTGGTATAGCTGAAGCGATATTAACCTTCAATATTATTCTCATCTTAATCATTTATAAAAGCTCTCGCAATCTGGGAAATATACTATTTAAAGAAGAATGGAGCCGATTTATATTTGTAACGGCTATTATCCTTTCTCAGTATATGCTTGGTAATGTTGTTATGACCGTTAGTACCAGAGTTATTATTACAATTATCATGATATATGCTTTGAATTTAAATATAAAAATAATAACTAATTCGATTAAAGCATTTAAAGCCATAGTTTTTATGTTTTTACTCCTCATTATTGGTGCTCTAGCGCACAAACTTTGGGTAGCTACATTTATAACAATAGTAATTATGATATTTACAGCTTTAATCCGAAAAATTAAAAATTTACAGTACAAATTTATTCGAAAATATAAAAATTTACTGTACAAATTAACTGTATTTTTAATTCTTCCGCTAAGTATTATTGCGTTTTTTATTGGATTAGAATTATTAAATGCAGTTGGTTTTGATTTATTGTCGAGTCTCGATCCAGACCAAACATTTTCCCCTTTTTTTGATGTGAATACATTGTTCGGGATGGGTATATTACTTAGCTGGTTTTATGTATGGAATTTAGGAGTAATTTCTATTTTTTTCCCAGTAGGGGTAATAATAACGCTATATGAACTAGCTAAATTATTAAAACATTATGATAAAAAGAATGCTCGACTTAATTACAATCGGCAATTGCTTCAAAAGTACTATTTAATCCTTTTTATTATTCCTTTTTCATTTCTGCTCCCTTATACCTTTTATTCTATAGTAATCTTTTTCCCAATTCTAATTATTTTCTCGGTATACGGAATAATTTTTATTAAAAAGTTTATTTCAACCTATTCTGAAACATCAAGTTGGCTTTTGCTTGCTATTCTCTTATTTATTTCAATAGGGTATTCCTTTATAAAAGTCGAATTTTCTACTAAAATTGATCTTTGGTTTGTCTATGTATTGTCATTTATTTCTTTAATCTTATTGCTTTTTGTTTTCATAACAAAAAAGTATAGAACTCTAAATTTTTCAAAAATTTCTCTTGATTCTCTTAAGATGAAAAAGGAGATCTGGATTCTTATATTGACAATTTCGATTTTAATATTTTCAATAACAACTATAGAGACTAATAGAGCTGGTCTCAGTAGCAGCCCCTATCCATGGGAAAATAGATATTTAACTGACGAAGAAATCGGAATTATATATTATTTTCAAAATGAAGAAATAGATGGATTGATCTTTACTACTGATATATATATAGCAGAAAGAATATCTAGCATATCACTATTACCAACCTTTTACGCGCGTTCAAATATTGGCAAAGCTTTATGGTATGATCTATTAAAGCCAAAAGAAGTTATTGAAGGTACAATGTTTTCACTCTTACTTTCCAACATCATTAAGCAACGATTTTTTATATATCGCCCTGAATATGTTTCTTATTATTTTGAAACATCTCCTTTAGAGCTCATAAGAAGACAAATAATCCACTTAAATATGACAATTGAAAGAGATCGTGATCTAGTGCGATCTGAATATAATGTGCAGTATATCATTTCTATAAATAGGGTTTTTTCGCATGAAGGAAATCAATGGACCTTAATCCAATCTTTATATAAATCAGAATTAGAACCCGTTTTTTCAACTCAGCATTTGTTAGTATGGAAGATATTATAAACTACAATTATAAACTAGATCTTTTTTTCTTTTAGTTACGATGAGCGAGCTCCCTCTACTTTAGTTATCTTTTTTAAAAAACATTACTATTATAGAATATGAGTCTCTAGTTCAAGTTTTGTTTTAAAAATTATTGAGGATAATCTTAACTATGACAACTAAATGGACAAAAGAAAAAATTAAGGAATGGGCTTTTTCTCAAAAATGGTATCAATCCATTCACATTATTGATGATATAGTGACTTCTGGTAATTTTGATACTGCTTTAAGGCTAAAGTTATTGGATCTTGGTGATCTTAGCGGTAAGTCAGTATTAGATGTAGGTTGTAATTCAGGATTGCATTGTTTTGAAGCTAAAAAACATGGGGCTTTCGAAGTAACAGGTATTGATATTAGAGAGGATAGACTATATCAGGCTAGAATCTTGTCTGAGATAAAAGATTTAAAAATAGATTTTAAGAAATTAGATATATTAAAAATTTGTGAATTAGGGCAATTTGATATTGTATTTTGTTTTTCAGTTGTCACTGAAGTACCTGATTTAATCTCCTCACTTTTATCGTTAAAGAAAGTGACAAAAGAAACTTTATTTCTTGAAATGGCTATCTCACCTTTCCCAAACATTCCTTGGACAATTACAAAGAATTTTAAATTAAGAAGAATCACGGGGAAGTGTTATTTAAGAAAGATTAGAGGACATAGGTGGAGTCTTATGCCAAATATGCAGTTCATTAAAACTTTACTCGGAGAAAAATTTAAAATCATTGTATTGGGTAAATCTTCAAGATATACAATGCTTAGATGTGATGTTAAAACATGAAAACTCAATTAAACCATTTAATCAAGAGTTTTATTAACAAACTCTATGTTTCCTTAGCCTTTACACCTAAGATGGTTGAAATTAACAAAATCAATTGCCAAAAAGATATCGAATTTTCAGATTTGCTGGGTTTTGGCGGTAAAGATATCAGTTACTTTCCACCTTATGAATTTTTTAAAGTATACCTTAAACAGCCAGAAAAAGCAAATATTTTATTTTATAATTGGTTCTACAATACTTTCTTGCATAAAAATGCTTGGAAAATTCCTAAAGTAAAGGGTGGATGGTTTAAAGGTCCTCTATATATAGCAGTTGAAAAATTATTCAAGGAAAAGAATTTATTTATAAATCAGAATACAATACTAAAAAATGAAGATCTAATTAAACAAGCTATTCGACAGAGAATTTCCTATTATTTCAATTTAGTTGAATCAATTAAAAAATATAGTTTCGAACCATCCATAGATCCAGTGAGGGTTGTAAATAAAAACGGGGTGATCTATTTATTAGATGGTCATCATCGAGTTGCCATTTTATCTATTTTAGGATATAAAAAGATACTACTTTTAAAAAGAACTGTGCTAGGTGGTATTTTAGAAAAGTTGATATTAATAAAAAAAAAGACATGGTTATATCGGAATAGAAAAAGCATTAATTTTATGAACATTAAATAAAACTGATATTTAAAATTTTTAGTTTATAAGATACAAGCAGACTAAGAATTCTATGAGCAGTACTGAGGAACAATTACTAAAAAATAAATTAGATAATATGTTTATCTTTATCTAAGATTATATTAATGTTTTAGATAATATGAAAAAAAAATCCTGCCATAATCTAGGCTTTTGTATTCAAAAAATTAAAAAGTTTTATTAGTTTATTTGTATATAGCGGAGGATTTAGCGTGAGTAAAACTATTGTTAGTGTAATTATCCCTACATACAAAAGAAATACTACATTAGAAAGAGCCATTAAATCTGTACTAAATCAGACCATGGATAATCTTGAAATAATCGTGGTCGATGATAATGATGAGAAAAGTAAGTACAGAAAACTTAATGAAAAATTGATGAGTAAGTATCGGAATAATAATAAAATAATATATTTAAAACATAAAAATAATTTAAATGGTGCTGTAGCACGTAATACTGGAATTTTTTATTCCGCCTCAAAATATATTGCTTTTTTAGATGACGATGATGAATTTTTAGAAAAAAAACTGGAATTACAAATAAATTTACTAGAAAAACTTGATAATTCTTGGGGAGCAGTATACTGCGGATATTCAAAATATAGAAATAACAAATTGAATTCCACCCATTTAAACTCGAGCCATGGAAACTTAAAAATTAAACTTTTATTAAAGGAAAACCCTATTGCTGCAGGTTCTACTTTGTTAATAAGAAGAGCAATCTTAAATGAACTTAATGGGTTTGATATCACATTCTTGCGACATCAAGATTGGGAATTATTAATGCGGTTTTTTAAAAAATACAAAATTGCTTATGTAAATCAGAATCTAGTTAAAATAAATATTAATGATAACGCGTATATCACTAATCCTGAAAATTTAATTATAACAAAAGAAAAATTTTTAAAGAAATATGAAAAAGATATTGAGAATTTGCCGATAAACTTACAGAAAGAAATATACAAACGACATTATTTAGAAATTTCAAGATCGTTTCTTAGGAATAAAAATATTAAACGAGCAGTAATATACTTTAAAAAATCTAAGAATTATTCAAGAATTTCATTAATAGATTATGTTAAACTGGTTATTGCTCTAATTGATTCAAAAAATACAATCAAATACATTTTACTTGAAAATATAATGAAGATTTTGAAAAGAAACAATTTTAATAAACTATTTAAAGCCTTTAGTAGATAAAATTAAAATTAATTGCGATTCGATTAAATAATATAAAAAATAAGGTTGGTTTTTACCTTTTAAGAGTTTATATTAATTTTGGAAAGTTATAAGACTCAAACCAATTTTAAAAAAACTAAAATTGATTCTAACTTAAGTTAAGGCATTTAATGGTTTTTTTTTAAAAATCGTTTAATAAAATTCATTAGAAATTGTCTCTTAAAGATAAATATCAAACATATGTATCCAATACCACCTATTAAAATATGATATAATAATTGATATAATATTATTGGTGTCTGAAAGAAAAATCCTCCTAATAAACTGACTAATGATGCTAAAACACTAAATATTAGATTTATTCCAAAAGATTTTAGAAATTCCTTAAAACAAGGATTTAATATTTTCCTTATTAGATAACGGTAATTAAAGTAGAAAAAAATTGAGGCAGAAAGAATTATAAAAAGAGCTACTCCATTAATTCCCCCAAAAATAATCCCGAGTAATACTATAAAAGGAAATATCATTGTTACAATTGCATTCCATAAAAATCCTAGCCTTGCATATCCTTTAGCAAGTAAAAGCGAACCGATTGGATTACCAATACATCTAAATATCCCCACAACTGAAAGAATCTGAACTAAGATTATCGAAGGATACCATTGCGGGCCATATAATAAAGGTACAAAATAGGGTGCAATAACTATTAATAAAAGATATATTGGAAAGTTGATGAAGCTAATAATGTTTATGAGATCGAAATACTTTTCTTTTAAAATTTTTATATTATTTTGTATCTTAGAAAAATATGGAAATGAAACGCGGGTAAAAATAGGATTAATTAAAGTAATCGGGTATAAGATAAGACTATAAGCTATATTATAATAACCTAATGAAATTGTTCCCAAGAATTTCCCGATTAAAATTTTATCTATATTTGAGTTAAAATAGTTTAGGGATCTCTCACCCATTTGATACATTCCAAATGATAGAAATTTGCTGATTTCAGAAAACTTCATTTCAAATGTTGGCTTCCAGATTTTTAATCCAATAAAGAATATTATAGAAGATTTTAGAAAACTCTTGCATAAATAGGCGATTAAGACCGAAATAACCCCCCAATTATAAAATGCTAATATTGTGGAAACTAAAATTAAAATAGTTGCATCAAAAATCTCAATATATGCAAGAGCTCTAAATTTCAACTCTTTCCTAAATAAAGTCTGAAACTGTTGCCCCAGAGGCGTGATAAGAAATATTATTGCAGTAATTCTAATGAGAAGTGTTAAATCGGGTTCACTATAAAACATGGATATTAACGGTGCTATTAAAATTAGAATTAAAAATATTGAAAATCCTATTATAAAAGATAACCAGTATAATGTAGATAATTGCTGTTGAGACACCTTCTGATAATGTATAATCGCCCCAGAAACACCAATATCCGAAAACAAAATACCAAATCCAATGATGATTAAAACTAACCCCATCACACCATATTCTCCTGGTGTGAATAATCGGGCAAGAATTAACATCATTAATACTTTAGTTATCGTTGAATATATTAGCGAGATTGAATTCCATCTTAATCCTGCATCAGCTTTTCGATCTATGTTACTATAATCGATAACCTCATTTTCATCAAAGAATGTTTCATCATCATTCATAAAATCATACTCTTTGAAAGATATTCTAAAGAAATATTTTTGTTTAAAATAGTTGTAGACGACTTAATAATTTGTACTTTTTCACTTTGGTTATTCAGAAAGATTTAAAAAAAGGTTAAGTAATATAAGAAATAATTTATTAATAATATCACAATTTTTAAGTAGGAAACCACTTAATTTTATCAATATTTTCAGAGAAATTAATTCAAGAATATGAAATACCTGCATTTTATAACGGACTCGTCTTATTTTTATTCAAAAAAATTTATTGAATTAATTCATTCTCACTTTAATATTGAAGAACATCTTTTCATAATAATCAAGAAAAAGAACAAAAAGATACATATAGATCCCGAAAAATTTCGTAATGTTAAAATTTTTAATTTTAAGGGCTATTTTCTGACTAAATTTTTTACGATTAGATATGCAACAATAAGGAAATTAATGAAACAAGCAGAAAATATTTTTATTCATTATTTAAAAGAAGAAGTCTCTGGAATTTTGTTTGGTTTTAGAGGAAAAGCAAAAATAATTTGGGTAATTTGGGGTGCTGATTTATATACATATCTTCCTTTAAAGTTATATGATAATCATACATTAGAATTATTGATTAAATTGGAGAGCAGAAAGAAATCGATATTAAAAAGATTCTCTTATTATCTTTCCTATGAGTTAAGAAAAAAAATCATAAAAAGAATTGATTATATTATTTCTCCATTTAAAGGGGATGTTAGATTATTAAAGAAATACTTTAAAACTAAAGCAGAAGGGTATTCCAAATTTATATATCCAAATCCAGTGGATTTTGAAAAGATAGATGGAAAAAAAATCTCTCTTAATAAGAAATTAATTTTTAAAAAAAAAGGAGAAAAATTATTTTTACTAGGTAATTCCGGATTTCCAACAAATAATCATCTCGACATAATGATCCGCTTGTTTAAATTAAAAAAACAGAATTTTAAAATAATTTGCCCCCTTTCCTATGGACCAAAGAATTACATTAAAAAAATAGTAGAAAAAGGTGAGAAGCTTTTTGGAAATCGATTTGTTCCCCTTCTCGATTTTTATAACCCAGATCAGTATTTTGGCATCTTAAAACAGATTGATCTCGCGATTATGTATCACAATCGGCAACAAGGAATGGGAACTATAATTCTTTTAATATATATGGGAAAACCAATATGCATGAAAAAGACACCAGGATATTTTTATCTCATACAAAGAGGTGTACATGTTTTCTCAACTCAAGAATTAGAAATGTTAATCTTAAACGAAATAAAATTAATCCCAACCATGTCCGAACATAATAAAACAATAGTATTGAATGATACCTCTGTAAAATCAACGATATCTTCAATTAGAAGTTTATTTGAATTTTTGCATAAATAATGAAATAATTTAGAGAACCTAAATATGGTTGGATCGTCGGAAATAATTACATACACTTACTTCTTGAGCAGTTTTCAGTTTTAAATATAAGTTTTATAAAAATCTATGTGGATTTAATATTATTTAAAATAAAACTCCTTTATAAATTCAACAATATATAATTTTTACAGTACCATTTTGGAAACTATTTAGAGCTTTTTCGTGAAAACGATCAATCCTCTAATATCGCGTATCCAAAACCAGATTCATCAAAACCATTTCCATTATACAATAAGTATTTTTTATTGTTATAATCATAGACAGAACAATATTCCATCATTTTAGAATCCCACCCTGAATGAGAACATTCTATCCCAATTTCTTGATTTTTTTTAATCCATTATATACCATCTTCAGATTCAGCGTATCCTAATCTATAACTTTTTGATGGATCTTCTCTGTAATTAATAGAACTTCTATAAGAATATAACATTTTATATATATTTTGGTCTTTGAAAACGCATGGTCTTCCAATGGCGTCAGCACTTCCTCTTCAGTGAATATCAATACATCTATAAAAGCGTTTACTTGATTGATAAAAGTACGGCAAATAGCCGTATACCATCCCAGCTCTCTTTCAATAAGCTGAAGAATCCGCTCTATATCACTGTGTCTATTCCGCTTAGCTACACACCGCCCAGATATCGCATTGTCCATTTTGGAGTGGACTCAAACAAGCTGCTGCACATTCTCGATTATTATGTCTTCACTGATATATGTTCTTACTAGATGCTCAAGGTATTTCATCATGACTAGGTCAGTCATCCAACAGGCTCTACAGCTGCCGAGCATCTCTATTCTCAACGTCTTATCTTTAAACTCCAGAATTCTAATATCTCCACCGTCTCGCTTTAACTCTGGGCGAATAATGTTGAGTAATTTGTCAATCAATTCCCGCTCGTTAATGCCTGGACGCTCTCGATACTCCCGTAGGAGATCAAAATCCGTTTCTCCAACAAGAGGATCTGTAAGCTTTGGACTGTCCAGGTGCTCGGTTAGAAAGGTTTCCTCTATACCAAAGAAATCTACAAACTCATCAATCTGTTTTTTGTCGATTTTTTGAAAATGCGTCTTCTCTTTCGCCAACTGTTCTCTGAATTCCTCAACACTTATCTGCCCGTCCCTCAACAGTGATGCTGGGTTCATAAAAACCAGGGACGACATATCACCGCTAATGAATTTGAGGTACCCCAACATTTGATGGAATCTACAGTCTGCGTGTTTGTCCTCGCGCTTCAGGTCATCCCAACCTAACTCATTTCTCAATATGTTATAGATCTCTCTTTGATTATAGTTTATATAGTCAAAGATATGGAGAAGGTGCATATCCTTCTCCTTGCGTATGTCCCGGCTAAGGTATTTCCCATAGACTTCCGTTGGAATGCTGTCCTTTACGATGTTGACAAATGCATCTTCGACACAATACCTGTTTGGTGCACGAAAGTGGGAGGATTCCAATTTATAGGCAAAACCGGTGATAATGAGAGGGACATCTTGGTCTGCTGCTGTTTGATAAAGCGAATTGAGGACAGTTGCGTAGCATACCTCACAGAAAGCCTTTGTTTTCTGAAAGAAGGCTTGGTAGATAGCCCGCAACTCTTCTTTGTCCCGAGTCACTACAATGTGATCAACACCCAGCCGATCAACAACTGTTTTCATGTTCTTGTGTGCAGCGGATGTGAGAAATCCGTTATCCGCTGTAACTGCAAGCGGCCTCAGACCGTACTTTTCCACCGCAAGATAAAGAGTATAGGTGCTGTCTTTGCCCCCACTGAACGCAACTATTGCATCATACTTGCTGTTCTTATTTCGCTTCTTGTAATGCTCGCAGATCCTGATCAGCTCCTTCTCTTTTTCTTCGTAATCCCTATTGAGCCACTTTTTCCTGTATTCATTGCATACGACGCACTCCCCACGAGTGTTGATAAACTCTTCATGGAATGACATCAAACATTTCTTACAATCAATCGTTGGTTTTGTGGACATGGAATCTCCTTTCATTGTGTGCAGAACACCTATTCAATCTCCAATTGCTTTATCCACTTCATAATCATTTTTTATATTTTATTTAGATTTTTACTATCTCCTGTTTGTTTTAAAACATTAGCTCGTGGTCCATAGTAGATTCCATTTTCTACAGTATCTTTAGTTATTATAGCACCCGCTCCAATAACACAGTTTTTAGCGATTTTGATATTATCTCTAATTGTTGAATTAACCCCAAAAAAACATCTTTCCCCAACGGTGACGCTTCCTGAAATAACTACATGTGATGCAATAAAACAATGATCACTTATAGTAGTGTGATGTCCAATATGGTTACCACTCCATAGAATTACATTATTACCTATTTTTACGTAAGGTTGAATGACATTATCCTCAAAAATAAAACAATTATCTCCGATATCAAGATTTGGCCAAGTTGTTGCTCTAGAACATACATAACTAATAAGTTCATAACCCTTTTCCTTAGCTTCTTGATATTTTTTTTTTCTTAATTTATTTAGATTCGTGAAACTTATAGAAACAAACATTTTGTACTTTTCTGGAGGATATACATTTTCTATTTCGTCAAATGCTATAACTGGCAAATTATGGAATCTATCTCTTTTCATCCATTCTCTATCTAATGTAAATGCTACAATTTCATAGGGAGAATCGTGCTTAAAATAATAGTATGCTACTTCAGCATTTTGTCCAATCCCAAATAAAATCAGTCTTTCGGATATTTTGATATCAGATTACCTTTTATTTTTTATTTGAATTTATATTTAAACTAATTTATACATTTTTAATAATTGATGTATTTTTTCTTTCGAACACCACATTAAAACATCAAGAAAGGATAGATTTTCGATAAAATTATATTTTCCTTGATAGTATTCAATTTTATCAATTTCAATAAAATTAAGTTTGATACCTAATTTATTAAATTTTTTTTTTGAGTACAATTCTTTCCCTCCAATAGGATTGATATAATGATCCCCATCTAAACTTTTACATATCTCCAAAATCTGATTCTCTCCCTTAAGATTACTATTTTTTTCTATTTCTGATGAAATATACATCTTAGTGTCAATATTCAAATAATTACATATTATATTTATTAAATTTATATTCAATTTTGATATATTAAGACCTGGTTTTATGTTTTCAAAAACAATATTCTTTATTTTTTCATAATTCGGGGCATTAATGTAGCAATGTTTAATGGTGTTTTTTATTTTATCTATTTCTCTTTTATTATTAACAACAAACACTTTATTAATATTTAAATTTAAGGATGCTTTTTTTATTGGTAATATGATATATAACCATTCATTTTTCATTTTTACTCTATTTCTGTTAACCCAACCCCTTTTTATATATTGGACATCATCATAATAAATGAATTTGTCTACGAGATTTATTAAAGAAAAATATCCAATATAAGGTAAAAAATATGGTTGCATTATCCCTATTTTCATAATTCTTGTCCCAATTGATATCATCCTTCCAGATATTCGGGTGATATAATATCAGTTTTAAGAAATTTATCCCATTGAAAATTTGCCAAGGCTTTAAAAAATATACCTGACCGATGAATAACATTAAGATCGGCCTCTTTTACATCTCGTTCTAGTGTATCTAAGGAGTAAGTTATTCTATGTCCATGTTTTTTTTCTGCTGAAGTAACCGCAGAGTTATGACTTATTAATCCCATATGAACGACAATCTGTCTTGAAGGAGCATTTGCATTGGGACAAGCAAGAAAAAGTTTATCATGATCAGTTAGCCATTCCTCATTAATTCTTTTTAATACCACAACTGGATTATCAAGATGTTCCAACACATGTGTTAATACGATATTGTCATATTTAGTTGGGAGAACAACAGTTTCAATAGGCGAATTTTTAAATTGAACTTTCTCTCCAATTTTTTTTTTAGCAATTGTTATAGCTTCATCTGAAGCTTCAACACATGTGATGTCTTCAAAATAAGGAAGAAATCTTTCAGTGAAATTACCTTTAAAGCTTCCTAATTCCAAAAGATTACCTTTTTTGAAAAAAGGTATAAATGACTTAAGCATAAAAGGATGCATCACATCAAAATCAAAACTGTAGGCATATTTTCTTCCTAAATTATCTTCAATTTCTTTATTATAATTTCTTTTATCTTTCATTATCTACTCCCATTAATTTTGCAACTCCAAAACCGAATTTACCAAACTCATTACCATTATATAATAAATAAATTTTACCATTAACTTCAACGAGATTTGGATAACACATCATAGAAGAATCCCAATCACCCTGTGTTGTTGTAATTCCAACGTTATCATCATCTCTTATCCAATTAATTAAATCATCTGAATAAGCATATCCTAAACGATATGCTTTTTCTCTTTCTTTTCTAAAACCAATCATGTGACGAAAACAGAAATACATATGATAACGCTCGCCAATTTTTATAACGGTTGGTAATGCTTGGCATTCATTTTCATCGATTTTATTTTCGATAATGCATCTATTCATCTTTTTCCAATTTATACCATCATTTGAAATTGCATATCCAATTTTATAAACTCTTTCGGGTTCTTCTATTTCATTTTCTTTATACCATTGCTGTCCGAAAATGTAAAACATATAAAAATTTTTGTTAAATTTTCGTACAAATCCATCGACAATTAAGAAAGGTTCGTATAGTGATGAAGTTAACACTGGTCCATTACCATATCTTTTAAAAGTTAAACCATTATCTTTACTTATTGCAAGACCAATACTATTGTCAACTGAAACTGATTTTCTCCTTGACCAACCGCTTGTGTACGCGTAAATCATATCATTTATTCTAACTGGACTAAATGGAAAGATACCATGTTCATCAAAACATCCCAATTCACCAACAGAAATTACTTCTCTTTTTGATGTGTTTAAAACAGTTTTGAGGTCCAAACTCATATCCACAAATTCTATATGACTAATAAATTTGTTTTTGAAATCCAATTTCCTTATTGAGAAATAAATTCTTATAAAATCATCAAAGACTATTGCTTGAGGTGATTGAGCAAATCCAAAGTATTTGCTTGATAGCTCATAGTCTAAAGGATCAAATATTTTCCCTAATTTTTTCCAGTTCATTATTTGAGTTCACCTACGAGTTCAGCTAATCCAAATCCATAACGTCCGACTTCATTGCCAAGATAAAGCATATAAATTTTACCATCTAATTCAAATACATGGGGGTAAGCTAACATTTCAGAATCCCAGCCTTCCTCTGATACATCAATTCCCGCTTTAAAATCATTTCTAGTCCAATTGATCAAGTCATCTGAATAAGCATATCCAATTTTTCTTGATTTACTCTCTCTAAATGTAGTAGGATTCCAATAACAGAAAAACATATGATATTTCCTGTTTTTATAGAATACATCCGGACTTGCTTGGCACTCATTTTTGTCAATTTTGTCTGAGATAAGATTTCTATTATTTTTTACCCAAGTTAATCCGTCGGTTGATTTAGCCATTCGAATTTTCACTAGCATTTCAGGATTTCCATTTACTAATAACCACTTACGACCACAAATATAAAATAAGTAATAATGGTCATTAAAATTACGTATTTTAGGTCCGCTAATAATAAATGGTTCGTCTGGAGAATAGGATAAAATTGGTCCATCTCCCAGTTTATCAAATTTTACTCCACCATTTCTACTTATCCCTACACCAATTGCGGTATTAAATGGAACTGATTCACATCTAGTCCTACCTGCATAATATAGCCATACCTCATTATTTTTTTTTATAACTGACATTGGATAAGTACCAAACTCATCAAAACAACCCCTATTGCCAAGTTTAAGAACAGGTTCTTGGGCAATATTTAAAATATTGAATAGATTTTTTCTATCTAAATCTACATAGGCGGAGTAACTTACCATTTGTCCTAATTTATCTCGTTTAGAACGACAACTAAAATAAACTCTTACGTAATTATCAAATATCAATGTAGCTGGAGCTTGTGAATACTCATTCAGCCAAAACTTACCCTTTACATCTGCGGGATTAAAAATTCTACCTAATTTTCTCCAACTAAACATTATTAATTATCCTAAATTAATTTTAACTTTAAAAAACTTGAAGAATTTTTATGTTTTTCTTCCATAAAATTAAACTTATTATATAAATTAACCGCTGAAACATTTTTTGTATCTACTTTTAAACTAATCCAATTGAGATTAATGTCCTTTGAATATTTAATACACTTTTTTAATAAATTTGATGCAATTCCTCTATTTTTATATTCATTTATGATACTAACATTTGTTATATATCCAAATGAAGTGTCTTCCTCGTTAATATACATTGACACTAAGCCAATTAATCTCTCATTATCCCAAGCTTCAAAATTAATTGCTTTATTAAATATTTTTTCTGAATATTCAGAAATATTAACCTTTTCACTTAGCTTTGGAATAAAAAATTTGTCACAATCTAATAAGTGAATGTAAATTTCATTCTGAGAACCCACTCCGATTTTATATTCAATATTCATGTTATATGTGCTATTTTAATTCATACTGGTTTAAAAATTTATAAATATCTTCTTTTGAATTAAACATCATTACATCTATAACAGACAACCATGGAATAAATTCATTTTTAAATTGTGTATATTCAATTGGTTTTGATTTTATAAATTTTAATTCAATTCCTTGCTTATTAAATGTTTCTTTTGAGTAAAGCTCTAACCCTCCGATTGTATTTATATATTCTGTTCCTCCAAGATTATTACAAATCGCTAAAACTTTATCTTGGGATTTTAAATTATGGTTTATATCAATTTCTGAAGATATTATCAGTTTTGTTTCAATACCTAAAAATTTGCGGATTTTTTTTATTGAATGATAAATATATTTAAAAAGGTTTCTCTCATCATAGAATAAAATACTTTTAAACAACGATATTGTCTCATTGAAGAATGGGGCTTTTCTATATGATACTTCAAATAAATGAAGCATTTTTTTTTTATCGAATGTATTAGATATTATCCTATCTTTTATGTCTAGAAAATCTGAATCTTTTTTCAAGTTAATAGTAAAGAAAGCGTCATTACCATTTTGTAAGAAACGATTTCTGTTAATCCATCCCCTTTTTGTATATTTAATATTATCATATACAACAAATTCATCTACTGCATTCATTAACTGCCAATAACCAATATATGGACAATAATACGGCTGCATTATCCCAAGTTTCATAGGCATTTTATTCTATTTCCAATTTTTAGATTCGATTTTAATTTAATTCAAATTCTTTTGTAAATATAACAGTATATCACAAATTTTCATAACATTTTCTCCTGTTAATTCACCATATAATGGTAAGCATAATATACGCTGAGAAATTCTTTTGGCAATTGGAATTGGATTTTCTTCTCTATTATTGAAGAATTTATAATCTGTACAAAGTGGATAAAAATATTTCCGTGAAAAAACATTATATTCTTTAAAATTTTCATAGACTTGATCTCTATTAATTCCGAATTTTTCCCCGTTAATTAAAATTGGGAAATATTGATAATTACTTACTGTGTCTTCATTTTCTTCCAAATACTTAATACCTTCAACATTTTTTAGAGTATTCCTATAAATTGATACTATTTTTTTTCTTTTCTTTATTTCCTCATTAACCAATTTCAGATTTAATAATCCGATCGCAGCTTGTAGTTCATTCATTTTAGCATTTGTTCCTGGAAGTATAACTTCATCCTCATTTTTAATCCCGAAATTTTTTAAGAGATATAATTGTTCTTTAAATTCTTGGTTATTGTAAGTAAGGCAACCTCCCTCTAGAGTATGAAATATCTTAGTAGCATGAAAACTGAACATACTTATATCACCATAATTTCCAATTCCTTTATTCTTATATTTAACACCAAAACAATGAGCAGCATCATAAACTACTTTCAAATTGCAATCTTCTGCAATTTTTGAAATTTGTTCTATATTACAAGGATTACCAAAAACATGTACAGGTAATATTGCTGACGTTTTTGATGTAATTAACTCCTCAATCATTTCTGGATTTAAATTGAAATCATCAAATTTAATATCGCAATAAATAGGTTCTAAATTATTTTGATATAAAGCATTCACTGTAGCAGGAAATGTAAATGGTGTAGTAATTACTTCACCCTTTAATTTAAGTGCTTGAAAAGCTATTTGAAGTGCTAATGTTCCATTGCAAAAAAGGCTTAAAAAAGGAACATTAAGATATTTCATTAATGCAGATTCTAATTCTTGATGTTGGTTTCCCATATTTGTTAACAATTTAGATTTCCAGATTTCTTTTATCTTTTTATAAACCAATTTGGTTGGTGGTAATAATGGTCTCGTGATGTAAATTGGCTCTTTAAAAGGTTGGATACTTTTCAAGAATCATAAACCATTTAATCTTTTTTATATAATTTAAATTTAGCTAATTTAAAAACTTTGATTGCCATTAGATAAATTAATCAAGAAACTCTTAAGATGGAATGATCTTCTCCTATTCAAGTTCCATAATGAGTTTACAGATATTTTTCTTCAATTGGTTGAAATCCCCTATTATCATTTTACCAAACATATTAGAGAAAATAAAATATGGAGTCAAAAATTATGAATCATACTCTAATTTAAAAGTTATAAAAAACTTAATTTCTATAAAAAGTGAAAAATTAGCTGGAATTGTAATTTATCAGAAGGTGGAATATGAAAGGAATCATCTTAGCAGGAGGAAGTGGCTCTAGGCTTTATCCGATTACACAAACAATAAGTAAGCATCTTATTCCTATTTATGACAAACCGATGATCTATTACCCGTTATCTGTGCTAATGCTTGCTGGTATTAGAGAAATTCTTATTATTTCAACACCACAGCATATCAATTTTTACAAAATGATTCTGGGAGACGGAAGTAAGGTGGGTCTTAAATTTTTTTATAAGATTCAATCTGAACCTCGTGGGCTGCCAGATGCTTTTATTGTTGGGGAAAAATTTATTGCTGATGAAAAGGTTGCTCTTATTCTTGCTGATAATGTTTTTTTTGGTCAAGGTTTCACACCTGTATTAAGCGAAGCATCCTCGTTAAAAGAAGGAGCAGTAATTTTTGGTTATTATGTTAAGAATCCTGAAGAATTTGGGGTTGTTGAATTCGATAAAAACGGAAAAGTTATATCCTTGGAGGAGAAACCAAACAACCCAAAATCAAATTATGCCATTCCCGGGCTTTATTTTTGCGACGAGGATGTTGTAGATATTGCAAAGGGTTTAGAACCATCACCAAGAGGGGAGATTGAAATAACTGATTTGCTTAAAGAATACCTTAAAAAGGAGAAATTGCGAATACAACTCTTAGGAAGAGGATTCGCTTGGCTTGACACGGGAACATATGATGGATTACTTGAAGCATCCAATTTTGTGGGAACAATACAGAAACGACAAGGTCTATATGTCGCATGTATCGAAGAGATTGCTTATAATAAAGGGTATATTTCTCGACAAGATCTGCAAAAGATCGCAGAAACCATATCAAACACGGATTATGGGAAGTACCTAAAAAAGATTTCCGACGAATAAGAATAACAAAAATAATGGCTTTAAAAAAAAAATTCTCATTTTAAAAACAACTATAATTAAAAGATGATATAAGTGGGAGAAACCACGGAATTTACCAGAAGTACAAGTATCCTAATTATCGGAGAAATTATCACTTTTGGGTTATCTTTCGGGTCGGGGTTTTTTCTCATCAGGTTTTTTTCAGTCGATGATTACAGTATTTATAATTTAGTCTTAGCGGTTCCAGTGATCTTATTAAATATTACCGATTCTTTTCACGTAAAGCAGATTTAAAAAGATCTATTTGTTTGTATATAACATTTTTTAGAAATATTTAAACTTAAAAATAATAAAAAACTTGGATAAAGGATTAGGATTAATAATAATATAAGTGCATAGCAGCTGATTAAAAGAAATAATATGGTTAAAATGATAATATTATTCCTTTAAGTCATTAATAAGTGTTAAAAAAAACCTTTGATTCTAATTTTATATGCTTTAGGAAAATAAATTGAAGCAATATTAATCGCAATAAATTAATTTAATGAGTCAATGATATTATGAAAGTCTGTCTTGTTACTGGCGGGATGGGATTTATCGGAAGTAATTTTATAAGATATCTATTCGAATCTAATGTAGATTTTAAAGTTATTAATGTAGATAAATTAACATATGCGGGAAATCCTGAAAATCTGAAAAATATTGAAGAAAAGCACCCTAATCAATACAAATTCATTAAAATGGATATATGTGATTTTAAGGCTGTTGATGAGATCATTCGCAAGAACGATATAGATCATATCATAAATTTTGCTGCGGAATCCCATGTTGATCGTTCAATTAATAATCCTTCTTTGTTTTGTGATACAAATATATCAGGGACAATAAGTTTATTAAATTCTGCGAAAAAAAATAATATTAAGAAATATCTTCAAATATCTACAGACGAGGTTTATGGATCTTTAAACTTTACTGATGCTCCTTTTGACGAGAATCATCAATTAGCACCGAATAGCCCCTATTCTGCAAGTAAAGCTTCTGCCGATCTTTTAGTGAGGTCATATTACAAGACTTTTAACCTTCCTGTAAATATTACTCGTTGTTCAAATAACTATGGACCTTTCCAATTCCCAGAAAAATTGATACCTCTAATGGTTAACAATGCTTTGAACAACAAAAGTTTACCCGTTTATGGTAAAGGAATTAATGTGAGAGATTGGCTTTACGTAGAAGATCATTGCAAAGCTATTCTAAAAGTATTAATAGAAGGAAGAATTGGAGAGATTTACAATATAGGAGGAGATTCAGAGATTGCTAATATTAAATTGGTTGAAAAGTTATTAAAAATTTTAGATAAACCCCAATCATTAATAAAATTTGTAAAAGATAGACCAGGTCATGATTTAAGATACGCAATGAATCACGATAAAATAACAAAAGAGTTACATTGGAAACCTGAAGTAGATTTTGAAAAGGGATTAAAAATGACTGTTGAATGGTATATTTCTAATACAAAATGGTTAGAAAATGTAATAACTAAAGAGTATTTAAAATTTTATGAGAGGCAATATAAAAATAGATAATCTTATATTATAATCATTAATAATAAGTATAAATGGATTTTTAGGTTCTAATATAGGCCTTCTAAAAGAAATTAATGAATGAGAAAACTAAAATCTTTCCGCAATCGGATCATCCACTAAGTCAAACCTTTTTCTTGGGAATATTTAGGGTCGAATTTCAATAATCGATTTGCTTTACTAATGTCGGCATAACTATGCAAAATATCTCCGGGTCTTGGGATTTTATAGTTTATCTATAGGTGTTCTTCATGCGTCAATTTCATAAGTAATGTTGCAATTGGAGGATTAAGTCATATTTCATATAGATACACATCAAAAAAAGAAATTAATTTATTTTAATATTAAATAAATATTAAGGATCTCTTTTACTTTTAGTTAGGATCTAAGGGTGGTAAAGGAGGAACTTCAAAATCATTCCAGTTTTTTACAGTTGGATAATCCCACCAATGATCGGGAATTTTTGAGTAATCACCATATTTTTCAAGTCCTTTTGAAAATGCTCTAACATTCTTTCGTGGTACTTTAATTATTTTAGCATCATCATAAAAGCATGCTCCATATCCTCCCTTTTTAGTCCCTAAATTACGCACCATATGCCAAACTTCTCGTTCTACTTCTTCCGGAGTTCCCTTCCAGTAAATGGATTGAATATTCACACAACCCCAAAACATAATTTTACCTCTATATTGCTTCAAGTCGTTGTATCCACTCATTCTCGGGCTGTCAAATTCAATTGAATTTAATCCCCATTTAATTAAAATTGGTAATAATGGATCAACTTTTCCACAACAATGCTGATGCACATCTAAACCTAAATCATGAGCTACTTCGAATAATCTCCCATAAGATGATTCATAAAACGATGCAAACATTTTTGGACTTATGAAAGGACCGCTCTGCTCCCCTAGATCATCTGTAAACCATATCCCATGAGGTTCTAAGCCAAATTTAATTGAATTCTTAATCAATTGAATGTGATAATCTGCGATATGTTCTAATAATCTTTTTAATTGAGTTGGATTTTTTTTATGATCAATTAAATAATTATTAAATCCACGTATATAGGAAGCAAGCTGTGATGGACCATGATACATAGGCAAAATTATACGATATTTTTCTGGATCGCTATTTTCTTTTAGTTGAAAAGCTAATCTATATCTAGATTTGTCCGTAGGATCAGGAGTATATTTCGTTATATAACTTTCATAATCCTTCCAATCTGGTAAGGAAGCCCTTCCAGGATGTCCTATACTCTTATCATTTCCCTTCATGTTCCAAATACACCCCCATTCATCAATCTCCTCATGAGGTGTAGTTCTCCATTTATTCCCTTGGTATTCTGGCCTACTAGCCCAACTAGGACGATCCCATTTATAACTTCCTTGTGCATGAGGGAATAATCCTTCCTCTCCTTCCTTCCATCCTGGTTTCCAATTATTAGAATGAACTAATGGAAGTGGTAAGATGTCGCCACTTACTAAATTAAAAATGGGCACTTTATCTGGATTATTAAAATATAATGCTGATTTCACACGTTCTCTCGAGTTCATAATTTAATCTTCTTCATTCAACTAGATTAAAAGAAATTAATTTACTTTTATTTTAGAAATATTTGGTAATTAAAATAAGTCAGTGTTGATGTCGAAAAAGAGATAGAAATGTGTTGTAATTAGAGAAAATTTGTTGTTTTTCATAAATTAGTATCTTCGGTTTCCCCCGGTTCTTCTGTAAAATCATGAGGGACATTTTTGTCGATTTTCGATTTTACACATTCTTCGCAGTATGTTAACCAAACATCCTTCTGGGAGTTTTTACCATCCATGTTAGCTCAACAAGTTAAGTATTAAAACTCATGATAAGAATGTTAATAATTCGTTTTAAAGTTTTTTAAATTCCATGTTTTTGTACAATAGAGTAGAACATTTGCAAATATGGTTAGATATAAAAAAATCTAATTAGAGAGGGAGAGGGGTGATTGAAACTAAAACTAAAAGACAATTTTTAACTCAAAATTGTACCATATTCTTAAAATTCGGTAAAAGAAGTACAAAAGCTTTCTATGATTTCATACAAGAAAACATAAAAGTATCATGGGGTGGGAAGAGTAATAAGGTTGGTGTTCATGCCGTAATCGGAAAATGGGATCCGTTAGCTAATCAAGGTGTATTAAAACAATGGCTATATCATTTACCTCAGCTTAAAAATAACATAATTATTTTTAGCGATGTTGGTCATTTCATTGAAGAAATTAAATATAAAAAGATTGCAGAAGTAATTCTCAATGCTATGACCAAATAGTTAGACATAATCATACAAATTTCTTTTCCATTCTAATATATCTATAAATTAAACTTTTATATCGAAGATTACTTCATATATCTTACAATTTCTAATAGTTAGAACTATAGTGAAATAAAATGGCATGGACACCACCAAGTAAATTTACGGTATTTTTGACCTTCCTCCTGATGGCATTTGGAGTATTTATCGTACTTGACCAATCTACATTACTTTGGTCAGGAACTATATTACCGTCTGCTTACGTAATACCCGGAGTTAGCTCTTTCCAATTCTGGTTGATGACAGCAGCAATAGTAATCTTTTTATCGTGGTTTCTCTTTTTCCTTGGAGTTAAGATGAAAGGTCTATAAATTCTAATCTTATAACATTTTTTTTTATTTATTTTTATAAAAAATTTGTCATATAGAGGGAGGGAGGGGTCACTAGAAGTAAAAATGTTGATATTTAAAAATAAAAAGCAAGAAAAGAAATATATTTTAAAAATATTCTTAATTCAGTGTTGAGCCACATTCAGGGCAATACTTTTCCTGTCCAGTAAGTTTAGCCCCACAGTTAGAGCAAAAATTAGCTCCCAAAGTCGATGGAGCTGATGGTGAGGTTGGCTGCACTCTTGGTGTCAATGGAGTAGTCGCAGATGCTGTATAACCCGTTGTTTCTTCCAATTTTGCTAATTTGAAGTACCCGATGATTTGTAAAATCCATCCAATCAGAATTGTTATTATTAAAAACGATAGGATATTCATTAATGCAGCTGTTCTTAATTTTTCACTTCCTTCTGAAGCTTCGTTTGCAACATAAGTAGGAAATAAATTGCGATGCTGGTTAAAAAAGTCTGTTAAACTACGCCAAGCGTCCATTTCTAATGCACCTGCTATAAGGTTTATCACAAATCCTATAAACATGGGTATAAAACTCATAATTAACGCAGGAAAATCGTAGAGATAATTGAAATCAAGCATATTGGAAAATGAGTAAAACGATCCAACTAAGGAAACAACAGAACCAATCATCCTAAAAATAACTGCTATTATGAATTTTGAGCGATAATTTTCTAAGGAGGCTTGATTTAATTTATTGTTTGCGTTTCGTATATCACCAAGAGCCATTAGTCCAAAAATAAATCCAATGAAGCTTAAAAAACTACCTGCAAAAGGAATAATAACCAAAATAGTCATTATGCCAACAATCTTCATCTTCTTTCCGAACTCGGAGAATTCGTTATTAACATTTACATTTGACATCTATATTACCTTTGATAAAATTAATTTAGTTAAGTCTCTATATATATCAATTAGTTTATACTTTTTTAATTATATTTTTCTAAATAAGTGTTTTAATATTAAAAAAATTAAAAAAAAAATCATCTCTAATTAATTTCTGAACCACATAGCGCGCAGAATTTTCCTAATCCAGATAATCTTGCTCCACAGTTTGGGCAAAAATTGATAATTGTTTCATAATGGCTTACTGACTGAGGCTCAGGTAAGTTCTTTTGTACTACTGTTTCTGGAGCGTCGTATATTGACAAATTGTCTAATTTTGCTAGCTTAAAATACCCTATGATTTGATAGATAAATCCGATAATTCCCGGGATGATTAAAAACGCAAAGGCACTTAATAACGTCCCTGTTTTTAGTTTACTGCAGCCTTCAATTGCCTCGTTAGATATATTAGTTGGAAACATCTTACGATTATTCTCAAAAAATATTTTCAAATTTTTCCACGATTTTATTTCAGCTGCCACACCTATAAGTATGAATAGTAAACCCGATACCATAAGAATTATAGATAAAGAGAGCGAGATATAGAAGGGGAACGAGGTTGGGATAAAGAAAAATAACACAAGGTTTACAACTCCGGTAATCAGTATGATCGTACCACATATTCTTGATATGAAACCCCTAATATATTTTGACCGAAATTCATATAACGAAGAGTTATTTAAATGTATATTAGCCCTTTTAATACACCCTAAAGCAATAAAGATAAAAATTAATGCTATAAGATTAGTTATACCTGTTACTATAGTTAAAACTGTACAAATTGCCACAATCTGGATGTTTTTCCCAAATTCTTGGAAATCTTTTTTAACATCTATATTTGACATTTTCCTTTTCAAATTTTAAGATTTAGATACTTATTATTATCACTTCAAAGGCAATTTATATCATTATGGGAGTCCATTAATTGAGTGATTCAGAAATTTTAATTTAAGTCCAAAAGAAACTTAATTATATGTATTGAGATTAATAAATAAAAAAAAAAGAATTAGAAACATAAAAATACACAAAAAAGTTAGTCTAAAATGAGTTTAAAAAGACATGAAGGTCATGAAAGAGAAATTCCAAACGCGCATATTTATCATGCTATATTACCAGTAGGATTTTTCTTAATTTGGTTTTTAGATTCAATTGTTTTTCGAATTTCAATATTTTTAAACGACTTAGTACCATTTGTAATTCGTTTAATACTTTCTATCGTGGTTCTAGCTATAGCTCTAACTTTTATTTCACGATCTCATCATGCGTTATTTAAATCTCACCAACCACCTAATTCTTTGATTACGAACGGAACTCTTGGATATACGAGAAATCCAATGTATTTTGGAATTTTGTTAATTTATGTGGCATTTATCTTTCTATCGATCTCGTTAATTAGCATTGGTTTTCTTATTCCAGTCTTTTTAGTTTATAACAGGATGGTAAACTTTGAAGAAAAAATTCTTGAAAACATGTTCGGTAGACTATTTTTAGAATACAAAAAAAAAGTGGGAAAGTGGTTACCAAATCCATTTAAATAATCATTAGTAAGACTCAGTTCTAGAAACCTTTATTTGACAGTATTATAAACCGATTTTAATAAAAGAGATACATGTAAAAATGAATTAATTTTAAGTCCATCAATTGAGTCTCCAATAGAAACTTAAATATATGTATTGAGATCATATAATAAGTAGTATATCCAGATTAGTTTGAAAAAATCAATACACTTTTGATTTTCATAAAATTATTATTTTAATAGGATCATAATAAAAAACTCGTAATTGTATTCGGTATGGTCACCATTAAAGCGGAAGCTAATATTTTGGAAAATTATAATTTTTTTGTCATACCAAGTTGGGGACATTTACTCGGATATCCTACTTTGGGTCATTATTCTAACCATAATGTATCGAAAATATCCCAAGACCTTGTTATATTTTTCGGTGGTGTTGATTGTTCTGTTCAGTCAGAAAAGGGGACTCTCTATTATCTTTTTGGTCTAGGATATTATTACACTAAATTTGAACTTCAAAGCGGAAGATATATTACTGATCATCGGCAATTAACGGGTTTAATACTTTCAGACTTCGTTTATGATTATCTTTCGACCTCAAAAAATGTAACTTTGGAAAACGATCGTGATATAATCGTAAGCGAGAATCTTTTTAAGTTACCCATAGATTTATCCTCTAAATCTGAAAATAAGCGTACATTTATTCAGGGAACTTTTATGAGAAATCTATTCATTCCTTATAAGGATATTATCTTAGAGTTTATGGAAACTTTGAGAAATCCACAATCCTTTCAAGTAGATAAAACAGGACCAATCCTTCTGAGTACAGATAGGGATTCTTATAATAATATCTTGCTTTCTTCTGAAATGGAATATGAAATGAAAACTAATTACTTAAACACGACCGCAGGATTGAACGGAATCACACTTGACTCTAAAAAGCATTTAGAACAATACTTTTCGCACCAGCAATTACAATATCTTGAAGAATTAGTATTAAAACTTAAAAGGGTTTATTCTACGATAGAGTACGATCCAATGTATTTGTTCTCAATATTGGTAAACGCTACTTTAAGGTTAAGATCAGAAATTAATTCTTCAAACGGTCACAAAGTTGAGAGTTCAAATGAAAAAATGCCAAAGGAATCGATTTTTCTTTCTGCTAAATCTAGAATGAATTCTTTTATCGATTGGCCGGATAAATTTAGGAGAAGAACAAAGGATGAGTTGGAGAAAACGATTGTTCAAGACACAACTAAATTATATCAGCCTAAAGAAGTTGACAAAGAAACAATCAGAGTTGGGGAAATTATGGAAGAACAGGAACAATTCAAGATTAGAACAATGAAACGACCTGTGGTAAAGCTTAAGCCACTCCCAGTCATTCCAACGAGTAATGCTGTCGATATTCTGCTTGTTATCAAAGAAGTAGTAAATCAAGATTACGATATTAAATCCATAGCAAGAGCGCTCGGAATTGCTCGAGATTACATTAAAAGCATGATTTTGCATTCAAATGTTTTGTGGGAAATGAGTAGATATGTTAACCTTTACCAACGAGTAGAACCGAATGTAGGATTAAGCTCTAAAGAGAAATCCGAATTAGTAGAACAAATCGATAAATGGATAAATTTAATAAGTAAAATACAATCGTCTTAAATTGGTGTGTGATTATAGTCAATTATAAATCAATTGTAAAGCATTTGAAAAAACATTATTCAGATGCAACGGAAGTAGTTGTGATAAATAATAAGGCAAAAGTTCTTCACTCCACGAGCAACTGGAATGTATCGAAAGATGTTAAAGGAGTATTTGCTAGTTGGTGTAGCGGTAGTGCCCAGTTTGTGAATATGAACGGAATAAGATATTCAGTTCTTCAAATGGAACCAGAAAGATTTATAGCTACTAACAGAAAGAAAAAGGGACACTTAGTTGGTTCATCCATTCCTGAAACTGATATGTATCTTATAGCTCACATCAAACCAAAAGCAAAGGGTTGGGAGCATATGGCGTACCCTGCTATAGCAAGAGCTGCAGCAATGATGAGGAAAGGATCAAAATCACAGTTTGATGAAACGAAAATGGATCTTTCCGATGACAACGAATTGGCTGATGTAAGTAGTAGATTAGGGCCACCTTCAGTTGATCCATATCTTAAGGCAGAGGTGGAAGTTTTTTTAGATTGGATTAAAAACCCTGAAGGTTTAGGTTCTTATCTCCTTCATTCATTACAAGAAAACGATCCTTATAGAATATCCAAACTCGCAGAGATTTACAATGAATTATATAGGATTTTTTACAATTAGGTTTTATAAATTCTTTTTTATAAAAAGAGATAGAAGTAAAAATAAATTAATATTAAGTTTAGTCATTGTTAGCTGAAATTAGGAATGTTTCCAGATCATAATAAAGATCTAGATGAAGATCTTTTTTAATTCACTCCCCTTCCATTTTATTTACCATTTCTTTCCAAACCTCATCTTTAGTGTAATCAAAAGATGCTAACCTCTCTGGTTTAACTGTAATTTTCACCCATTTCGCGTGCTCATTAAGAATTTGCCACCACTTTTCAGAATCTTCTCTTGACATGTATTTCTCAAGCATGCTATAAGCCTCTGGATCCCATGCTGTGAGATCTACTTCACCTTTACCATAGACTATAACGCCCCTAATGTCTGGACTTTCTACATAAATGATTAAAGTGACATTGTTATTTTTTGCAATATTTCTAGCTTTTTGACTCCTTTCTGGAGTGTAATAAGAAATTGTCCTCTTTCGTACTTGAACCAAACTGGCACTCCATGTATGGTACCATCTTCATTAATACTGCATATTATTGCTGTCGGAGCTTTTTCCAAAAAATCATCTCTTTCCTTATCATTTAGATGAGGAGCTTGTGTATATGACAATTGGATCACTAATTTGTTTAGTTAATATTTGGATTTATTGTAAATTGAATTGATAGATAAGTTTTAAATATTTCCTATAAACAAACCAAGAAAATTCCTACTAGCGCTTCAGATAAATTGAAATTATGTCGCCATCCTCAATTACGTGATCTAAGTTATCAAATTTTTGACCGGGGTGTTTAGCAGATTTACCCCATACTAACGAGTAGCGATAATCGCTTATAAATCGTTTGTGAATTTTACGACAGAGATTCTCTAGGGTGTCGCCTTGGTGGAGAATTATTGGTTCATCCATATCAGCTTCTTGTCTTGGTGGTTTTAAAAATACGCGTATTAAATTCAACTCCCTGAAGATATTGTGTTTAAGAGTATTAATATTTTCTTCATTTTTGGCTGAGATCATAACCCAATGTTCGTGACCAATTGCTTCTGTAATTTTTTCAGGGGGAATTGGGGTTTTCATTAAATCAGATTTATTTATGACAACAAATTCTCTTGTATAAATTCGATTTCCAAATACGAAATCTATTAATTCATCTGGCGTAATATCTGGCTCAGAGAAATAAACCCCAGCGTTCCGGACTTTTAGTTCATTCATTAGAGATTTAACTTCGTCTGCATCCATTAGTTGGTGACCTTTGTAAGTAAAATGAATCCCTCCACGGGTACGCTCTTTAATAAAAATGTTAGGTGGCTTTGTATTTAACCTTATTCCTGCGTTATTCAACTCCGTTCTAATAGATTTCAAATCAGAAAGATTAATTGTCCCATCAGGACGAAAGCATATTATAATTAACACTAACTCTGCCGAACGAACTGCTGCTAATACTTCCTTTCCTCGCCCTTTACCAGCAGCAGCGCCCAATATTATCCCAGGTAAATCGATTAGCTGAATTTTCGCCTCTTCGATATCCATCATACCGGGTATGGCTGTAACAGTAGTAAAATCATATGCTGCAACTTTAGAATTAGTGTTACCTTCTGTTAGCAAATTTAATAAGGAAGATTTTCCTACTGAAGGAAATCCAATGAATGCCACTTGAGCATCTCCTGTTCTTTTAATACCGAAGCCACCACCGCCCCCTTTTTTAGAACTTGAAATGCGAATCAAATCCTCGCGGAGTTTGGCGAGTTGTGCTTTAGTATAGTTAACACTTTTTTGAGTTGCCTTGTTTATCTTAGTGTTCGCTAATCTTTCTTCTAATTCTTTTATTCGATCTTCTACTTTTTCGGACATTTTATACAGTTAAAAAAATATTACAAAGTCAAAAAATTTTTCGAAAATGTTTGTTTAAAGAATAATACGCAGAAGCCTTACATCTACATTTTAAAATTCATTAGCTTTATCTTTAAAAAAATCCAAAAATGTAAAACCTTAATATTATAAATATAATCCAATCTTATTAACTAAATTGAAAAACTTTAAGATGAATCCAATGTCTTCAGAATTTGAGCAAAATTTAGAAAAGTATGCTGAAGTTATCGTTAAAGTAGGATTAAATCTTCAACCTGGACAACGGTTACTTATAGGTGGACTCACTTTGAGTAATGATGGCACACCCTTAGAATTTGCTCCGTTAGTGCGATTGATTGCCAAAGAAGCTTATCAAATTGGTGCTAGATTGGTTGATGTGATGTGGAGTGATGATCAATTGCGGTTAACCAGATTCCAACATGCCCCTAGAGACACCTTCGAAGAATTTCCGAAATGGAGAATGGATGCAGAAGTTGAAATTGGTGAAGCTGGGGATGCAGACCTTCTTATTGTCAGTTCTAATCCTGAGTTACTTCGTGAGCAAGATCCCCAATTAATTACAAAATTTCAGCAAACATTTTTCAAGCATGTAAAACCTCTAAATGATTTAATTTCTAAGAATGCAATGAACTGGTTGGCTGCTCCAGGAGCAACTGATGGATGGGCAAATAAAGTCTTCCCGACAGTTCCTAAAAAAAGTCGAAAAGCTAAACTTTGGGATTCTATTTTTGAAATTTGTCGGGTTAAGGAAAAAGATCCTATTTCCGTGTGGCGAGATCATATCAGCCAGCTTGGTAAAAGAAAAGACTATCTAAATAGTAAAAAATATAATGAATTAAAATTGATTGCTCCTGAAACAGATTTAACAATCGGTTTACCTAAAGGCCATAAATGGGTAGGTGGAATCAATACTACTCAAAATGGGATTAATTTTACACCTAATATGCCAACTGAGGAGATTTTCACTATACCCCATAAAGATAAAACTGAAGGGATTGTGTCAAGTACTAAACCACTCTATTATGGTGGTGAAACAATTGAAGATTTCAGATTAAAATTCTCTGAAGGAAGAATAATTGAAGTAAAGGCAAAAAAGGGTAAGACATTTTTGCTTAAAACACTTGAAACGGATAATGGAGCCCGGTATCTTGGTGAAATAGCACTAGTTCCGCATTCTTCACCCATTTCACAGTCTGGTTTACTATTTTATAACACTTTAATTGATGAGAATGCTTCTTGTCATATTGCTTTTGGTCGAGGGAGAAAATTCTGCTTGGAAAATGGTGAGAATATGGCTGATGAAGAATTTATAGCTGCAGGGGGAAATTTTAGTCTTATTCATATCGATTTTATGATTGGTTCGGGAGAAATAGATGTTGACGGAATATTAGAAAATGGAACATCGGAACCAATTATGAGGAACGGAGAATGGGCCTTTGAGGTATGATTTAAATGAGATTAAAATTTTTTACACTAGGAATACTAAAAAGAGATAAAAGTAAAAATGAAGTTGTTAAAAGCTTTAATCTGAGTGAGCAGAGATGATTAAATCTGCGAAAAGTTTCATATCGTTAAGTAATACGTTCAATTTATCCTGAGAATCTCTATCTAATTCTTGCGATTTCATCACAAATACAGAAATGATATACTTAAAGATGTGGAGCTCAATCCCCTTTCCATCTTCGCTCTGTCCCATGAACCGGCATGAATCGGACATAAAAATATTCTCTCTTACTGTGTTTGCCGCGTCAATGAAATCCCTTAAATCTCCTCTTAGTGTTAAACCACTACTTACACCTTGAACGTTATGAACCAACACATTTCCAGAAACATCAGAAATTATGATTTTAGCTTTAATTTCTTCGAGTTGATTCTCAGCTTTTTCAACAGATTTCTTTAAGTCTTTATAAGACGCAATTAATATATCCCGAAAAATTTTGGCTAACTCGTCTTGCTGATAAATACTCGTCAATTTTAAATCGAAATCATAATCTTTAAAGGTTTCTAGAAAGAGTTCCTTAGCGTGCTTAACGTTGGTATCTAAAAGTTCCTTAGGATAATCCTTTGTATCGAATTTATGGAGGAACAAGAAAACAGATGGTTTTTCGTTGTTTTTCCGATGGATATCCAATAATCCTTCAAAGTATTCTTTCGCTTGATCGAAAGTGTTAGGATCGTGTAAATCAACTATGCAAATTAGTATATCCGTCCCTCGAAATATTTCTGGTTTCTCCATATATTCTTTTCGATATTGCTCCTGACCACCAAAATCAAAAATTCCAACTTGAAGTCCAAGAAAAGGATGTCTCCTTGTTTCATAGAGAATAGTTGGACTTAATTTCTTAGTGTCTTCTGGAGTTTTCTCAGCAAAAGCTACTGAGTACAAGCTCGTTTTGCCAGATCCCCCCAAACCTACAAGAGATATTTTAATAGTAATCTTCACCTTTTTTTATAATATTGTTTATAATTTTCCATCTAATTTAGTTCTTTATAAAATTAAAACTTA
This sequence comes from Promethearchaeota archaeon, assembly GCA_013375495.1. Next base: position 74,261 of record JABXKC010000005.1, on the reverse strand, counting down.
TTTTTCTTCTTTTGGAGCTAATTTAAATGTTCTTGAGAACACTTTACCGTATTTTTCCGTCGATGCCTCTACTAATACATTACTATAGATGATTTCATTATTCTCAGTTTCTAGAGGATAACCTATATCTATAGATTCATACGGAAACAACTCTCTTATTGTTGTTATCCACGGTTTCTTCTCAAACAGTTCTTCAAGAATAACTATCCTGATCTTAATATCTTCTAATAGATATCCAACTGAATTGGTCAACGAGACTTTTAAGATTTTTTCTTCTTCCTCAATATCCTTTGATACACTTAAAAATTTTCTAGATCCAAGAGGTTTTGCAATCGCTTGTTCTTCTTCCGGTTTCGATTCAATTTTGGGCTCTTCAAAGTCGATTGATTCTCTAACAATAAAGACTTTCCTTTTTTGAATGTTGTATTGAGACACTTTTTTCAGTTTTGCTAGAAACAATACAGCGTTTAAATTTATAGCGTTATATGGTTCAATCTTAAGATATCCCTTTTTGGCAGCGTCTTCAACAATTTCTGTTCCAATTCCCGTTCTTGCAAAAGCAGTATTCTTCTTAGCACCGCTCCCTACGGAACCGATAGAGATGTCTGCGTTCTCGGCAGTTAAATCCGTACAAAAATTACAACTGGACGACTTGAATTTGTCTAATTGTTTGATTGTATACGATTTTACCGGTTCTCCATCGTGATCGTAAAATATATGAAACTTTCCCTTATTGATATCCATTTTTACTACTTTTGATAAATCTATCCCGTCTTTTTCAAAAAATGGATACAGCGCTTCCGGAGCAAACGAGTCCATACAGAACAAACCAATTTTGAGAATGTGAGCTCGCATGAAGTATTTCAACATACCTGCTGGAGAACTCGTCATTTTATCAACAGCATCGATATTGCAAGGAGTCCCAACAAACGCTATCGATCGATAATCTTGTCGTATTGCATCCATTAGGGCTTCTACTGTTTGAGAGTGACAGTAAATTGAACCAGACGCTTTGATAGAATCCTCTTTATTAGTAATAATTTGTGCAACGGGATGCCATGGATTATCAGGATCTTTCATTGATACAATTGCGGCATCAATTAGATGTTCGTCGAATAGATAGCTAAGCAATGAAGTTACAGTCCCTCCATCTTGGGCTCCAATAACTTCTGGAATATTAGTTTTCGATACATATCCGGTTTTGAATTCGCCCATAAGTTGAATAGGATCAGTAATAGTTCGGGGACACTGATTGTAACAAATTCCACATCCAGTGCATTTCCCAATTAATTTAGGTTGTCCTGCTAAATGATCCCATTCGAGCACTGGGCATACTGCAGCACAAGTTCCACATTCAGTACAAATACCCGCCCGAATAATCTCCTTCATTAACATTCCATAGGAATCCTTTTTCCCCTCAAGTTTCTTTTGAATGTAATCAAAAGAATAGTCATATTGAGTGGATTCCGACTCTGGTTCGGTTGGATTTTCAGTCATAGTTAGTAAATCATTAAAAAGTTTATATTAGCCTAATTTGATAATTTGAAAACTATGTAAGGATATGGATTAATAATATTAAAATTTACTAGAAAAGTAACAAAGCTATGGGTTCACGACTTTTTGGTCACAAATAAATAGGAGAGTTTTCCTTTTTTCGTATTTCTACATTCAAGTCAAAAATCGTTATATTTTTATATTTTATAAGAGTTATTACTCCCATTTAGTCAGTATTATCGAGACCTAACCTTTCTTCAATCTTATCTTCAATTTTTTTAATTGCATTGCTAGCGTGAATCCTTATGATTCTAGGGAAATCGTTTACTCTTGAAAGCAAGGCGCTTAAGGCAGATTCCTCCCCATAAATTTCCAGAAATTTGATCAAACTTACCTTAACTTTTGTATTTTCGGTTTCGCTCTGTTTTAAATAATCTATTAAGGTTGCTATATACTTATTTAACATGCGTTCTAAATCCTCATCTTCTCCTATAACTCGATACCAATTTCTTTGAAATATGTTGTATATAGCATCGACCGCAACTTTTTTTATAAGCCAGTAGGATTCAGAGTCCTCTAATATTTCGATTAGATCACGAATCGGTTCTACGGTACCTATTTTTCCTAAAGCGATAATCGCATTCTTTTTTACGTCTAAGGTTCTAATCTTTAGCAAATCGATTAAAGGTTTAATAAAAGCCTCATTTCCAATTTCGCCTAAAATAAACGCAAGACTTTCCTTCAAAGTGTCACTGTCCGAATTTAAATGCGAGAATAAAATACTAAAGCCAGCGTCTTTATTAGCAGAATAAATCTTTTTAACTGCATCCATGATATAAAATTTCATATCAATATCAGTGTATTCGAAGCTTATATCCTCTATATTCAATACTTCAAGTAACTCAGGCACGGCTGACAGTTCACCAATTTCTCCCAATGCTTCGATTGTAGCTACGCTTACTTCGCTATAAATGTTATCTAGGCCAATAATTAGAGTGTCTACTGCGTCCTTTAATTTTAATTTCCCGATAAGTGTGATAACATTTTTCCTAACGATAAAATCGTCGCTCAGTAACAATTTGGTTACATCCTTGTTAATTTCAGGGCTTAACAATTTTAAAATTGAAATTGCAGAATCTAGTAATTCGGAATCCTCTTGTCTTAATGTTCTCGTTATTTCGTCTAAAAGAATGCTCTTATTTGAATATAATTTAGAAACTAGTTCAGGGTACTTGACTTTTATGTAATCCATATCCTGAAACGCTATGTTAATGCTAGAGAGTTCGTATCCGATTAATTTAATAATTTCCGACTTGTGTTCGTTTGATATGTTTTCGCTTTTTAGATAAACTAATAAAGAATTTATGAGAATTTCCGGCTCAATTCCAACAAGATGATTTTTGACAAATTCCCTGACAGAATTAAACCTGGAATCTAATTCCTTAATAAACAGATTTATCTGAGGCTCCTCGAACTTAATTTTTGCTATTGCTATTAAAGCAGCTAATTTTAGATCCACACTATCAATTTTTTGTTCTAATATCCAATTTAAGGGTTTCAAGGCCTTGTCATTTTTTAGCTTGCCTAACGCTTTCGCAGCTTCACATTTTAGATCGATCTTATCCTCAGATATTAAAACATTTTCTATAATTGTAAAGCATTCATTTTTTAATCGAGGGATGTAATTACTTATACCGCCTAAGAATTTAACCGCTTCTTTCCTTTTGCTGTTATCCTTCTCCGTTTCAATAATGTCTATTAACATTTCAACTGAGTTTTCTAATCCATATTCTTCTCTTTTCTCATATATCTCTTGAGGTGAAGGTTTTGGATCTGACATAAGTTAATAAAAACTCCCTATTGAAAGCTAATTATATTATTATGATTATCTTAAATATTAGGTTATCCGCTAATAAAAATATTTTCAATATAACTTATGTTTCAAGATAAAATCATTAAGAATTTAAGAAAATAATAAAAAAAAGATGAACTCTATATATTTGGTATTCCTTTTTCGTTCCAATTTCGTTTTCGATAATAACTCTGAAGTAGATCGTCTAAAGGAGGAACATTTTTCCTTGTGCCACCTTTTTCGAGTGGTGAAAAGAATCGAGACCCATAAGTATCATTTTTTATGCTAATACCGCACTTCACGTTGAATTCCCTTTTCATACTAACAATTTTTTGTCCTACTTCCATGAAAGATTCTACGGAGTAAGATCGACCCGTGATCCCGTTGAGACCATCAATCCACGGTTGAAGTTTATGAATAAACCAAAATCCAAATATGCATCCCCCGCTGGCAGAATACGCTTCGCTTGCATCCTGAATTTTGATTACCGCTTCAACTATGTCTTCACCTGCTCCAAACTTATCAACTCGTTCTGTTAGCCCAATTTCTTCTTTTTGGTTCATGTAGGAAGATAAATGCATCGGTTCATAGCCATGATATGCTCCACGCGGAGTTGTAGCATAATCTAATGCCGATAAATTGTTAGCACGCGGTTCATGAGCTGGAACTTCTAACCCTTTTCCATGTATTGACAGTTCTTCAGGTAATCCTTCGCTTTCGCAAAACTTTCTAACTCCTTCAGCCAAATTATTTCCAACTCCTTCTCGATAAGCAATCATCGGAATTACTTTTTCAATTGATTTTGTATCTCCCCAAACTTGTTCCTTCTTAAAACCTAATTGATTATATTCTGACGGTAATAATTCTCTGTCAATACCCTCTAGAAGACAACCAAGAACGCCTCCAAGTGAAATACTGTCTAATCCAAGATCATTCACGAGCAGATTTAACTTAATAAGTGCTTCTAAATCATCAACTAACAAATTCGATCCAAGCATTCCAAGAGTTTCATATTCGGGCCGAGAAACCCAATCACCCTCGTACTCTACGTACCCACGACACGCGGTTGGACAATTGAAACATGCGTGCATTTTTACCTCTCCCCGTTCTTGTAGTGCTTTCGCACCGATTTTTTTAACACCTGGCCATCTTCCGACTGTCCAATTTTTTACTATAATATCTCCTACGTTTGCCATAGAATCTAAATGAACTGGTGTGCCAGAATCGGCAAATACCATACCAAGACCCGATTTACTTGATAAATCTCTGAGTTCTTTGGCTGCATTTAATACTTTTTCTTTTTCATTAACAGAAACATTTCCCGTGCCCCGAACGGCTATTGCTTTTAATTTCTTGCTACCCATCACAGTTCCTAATCCGCATCGTCCAACAGCATGGTGTTTATCATTAATGATACAGGCGTATTTGACTAGATTCTCCCCCGCCGGACCTATTGAAGCAACTTTGACTTTCTGATCTCCAAGTTTTTCTTTTACGGCTTTATCGGTATCTTGTGTACCTTTACCCCAAAGATCTGTAGCATCTAAAATCTCTGCTTTACCATCATTGATGGATAAAAGTACGGGGCTTTCGCTTTTTCCCTTGATAATAACAAAATCAAAACCAGAAGATTTTAATTCTTTTCCAAAAAATCCTCCAGAAGATCCTTCTCCTAAAATATTGGTTAATGGCGATTTTGCCATCACGAAATAGCGCCCACAGAATGGAATAGCCGTACCACAAAATGGACCTACTGATAATATCAAAGGATTTTCTTCACCAAGCGGATCCACATCGCTCGATACTTCTCGAGTGAATATAGCTGTAGATACTCCTATGCCCCCAATAAAATTCAACTCATCTTCAGCGGATACTTCCTCTTGAGAAATATCCTTATTACTCAAATTTATCTTAAGAATTTTACCCATATACAATCCCCTTTTCCTAATATTAATTGATCAAAGAATAGATATAATTTATATTAAAAACTATAAGAAAGTTCCGAAAAAGTATTCCATTGCTAAATTTTTGGCAGTTTTTAAATGTCGATTAACAGCTGATTCTGATATTCCGAAATGTGTAGCTATTTGAACCGCACTTATCTTCTTTGGAGTTTTGAAAAACCCTTCTTTAGCCGCATATGCAGCTACTTCTTGCTGTCTCTTCGTAAAATTTGGAAATGGAATTGCCGATCTCCATATTGTTTGATCCACTTCGTTAATTTTATCCAAATCAGTCATACCTATGATTTCATATTTCTCTGTAAACGAATTAATAACATCAAAAAGTTTACTGACATATTCATGTTGTGAGATTAAGTTGATTAAAAGAACTTCTTGAGAAACATGAATAGGGAATAAGAATGCCCATGGACCAGAATCGACAATCGGGAAGAAACCAGAGGTTTTATTCTGATTCATAATGCATATAATTTCGTTCTTCGTTTGATTTAATAACTGGAAAGATTGGGGCTTAAATTCTTTTTTAATGTATTTATCCAGCTCTTGAATAATGTTTGGTTTGAACCTTATCCTCTGAAGTGCAAAAAAGTGATTTTGATCGTATTGGAACGCGTTTAAAATTTCTATAAATTCAAGATACTGAAACAAATCCGCAAACCCTACATGTTCTAAAAAATTGCCCGGTATTTGTAATCGTATAATTTTCATTAGAATTTAGCTGGAATAATAATTTTTATATATAATTTGTGAAATAACTATAATCTATTATATGTTGCGATCGCAACCATTTGAATATTTAGTAAGGATTGATTCTATTATATTAGGGACTAATAACAGTATTGTGAATTAAATGAGGAAAAAAGTATGAAAGTATTATTAACAGGTGCTTTTGGGAATGTAGGATTAAGCACCTTAAATGAATTACTAAATAAAGATTATGAAATCAGAGTTTTTGAAATATATAATAAAAAGAACAGAAAGATCGCCAAAAAGTTCAAAAATAAAATCGATATTATTTGGGGCGACCTTAGAAATAAGGAAGATGTGAATACTGCTGTCCAAAATCAAGACATAGTAATACATCTGGCTGCGATTATTCCACCGTTGGCAGATACGAATCCTAACTTGGCTGAATCTGTAAATGTTGGAGGCACTAAAAATATGCTAGATGCGATTAAGACCCAGGAACAGAAACCGAAATTAATATTTACATCCTCGATAGCGGTTTACGGAGATCGCCGATACAATCCAATGATAGAAGTTACCGATCCAATTGCTCCCAGCAAAGGAGACTATTATGCTATAACTAAAATTACTGCTGAAAAATTGATCAGAGAATCGGGTGTACAATTTGCAATATTTAGATTAACATATATAACATCTACCGATAAACTTAACATGGATCCTTTGATGTTTCATATGCCTTTAGATACTTCTATCGAAATTTGTGATACTAAAGACGTTGGATTAGGTTTAGTCAATGCAATTGAGTGCAATGATGTATGGGGTGAAACCTTCAATTTAGCTGGTGGTAAGCTATGTAGGATAACATATAGAGACTACCTTAACGATATGATGGAGATCTTTGGATTAGGTAGAAATTTCCTACCAAAAGAAGGATTTGCTGAAAAAGACTTTCATTGTGGCTTTATGAATACCAATAAATCTCAAAACCTCCTAAAATACCAAAAACACACGCTTGAAGATTATTATACGGAAGTGAAAAGGAGAATTGGCCCAAAAAAATATTTTATGCCCATGGTTAGGTGGATAATTCGAATAAATCTCCTAAAAAGATCGGAACGATATCGAAGGTATAAGTTTTTTAGGAAAAAAGCTGGAGCATTTACGGTTTCAGAAAATAAATTAATAAGAAAAATCTTAGCAGCAAACTTTAATCGAATAGGACTTCTAGAAAAAAAAATTGAAGTTTTGGAAGAATTAACAGCTAGCTTTATTGAACACAAAAATGAAGTTTTGCATGTTGGTCAAGGACAATCGATATAAATAATTCTAACTGCTTTTTATCCATTTTGTTTTACGACTAACCTCAATTAATTCTATTACGAAAATCCTATTTTAATGTTGTGAAACTAACTCCTTTCTTGTTTAGAAGCAATCTAGTGTTTTAATCCGAAGAATCAGATGTTTTTTATTATATCATAAAATAGATTATTGGCTTTTACTTAAATCGTTAAATAGAAAATAATATAATATATAACATAAAAACTTAAATAATTAACAATTTAAATAAAAAAACATTAACAAAAGTAATTTTTTCGACACAACCTTATATAGAAAGTCGGAAAATGATACAGGACGAAATTGTAATTATAAGCGTAATTATATACAGAATTGTAAAAATTGAGGTGGAGTAAGAAAGAAAATGGAAAAATCTGAAAATCATCGGATTGGATACTATGCATGTCAGTGAGGAATTAACATAAAAAGAAAGGTGGATTGCGATAAGTTGGTAGAATTTGCTAAAGGTTTAGATGATGTCGTAATATCTAAAACTCACGCTTTTCTATGAACTGAGAGTGGACAAAAAGAGATAATTGATGACATTAACGAGAAAAAGCTTGATAGTATAGTGGCTTCTGCTTGAACACCTAGAACTCACGAACCAATTTATAGAGGTTCCATTTCTAAAACCGACTTAAACCCTTACCATTTTCAAATGGTAAATGTAAGGGAGCACTGTTCTTGGTGTACTGATGATAGCGAGGAAGCCTTAAATAAGGCTAAAATCCTTGTTAATAGCGGAATAAATAGAGCAAAAACGTTAACAGCTGTTCCAGTGAGAACGGTTCCTGTTGAAAAAGCCACTTTAGTCGTGGGTGGGGGGATTGCCGGAATGAACGCTGCGTTGGATTTAGCAAATCAAGGGATTAAAGTTTTTCTTGTTGAAAGCAAAACTACTATAGGTGGAAGAATGAGTCAATTAGATAGAACATTTCCTACAGACGATTGTTCTATTTGAATTTGCGGGCCTGTTATGCTTGAAGTAAATCGAAATGAGAATATAGAAATATTAAGCTATAGTGAAGTGAAAAAAGTTGATGGATACGTTGGAAATTACGATGTAACTGTAGAAAAGAAACCTCGTTACGTAAATAATGATTGTAATGGATGTGGGGCTTGTACGGAAGTTTGTCCCATTATTACTTCAAATTACTTTGACGAACACTTGGGACCACGAAGAGCTATTGATATCGCATTTGGACAAGCTGTTCCCTTTTTATACGACATTAATCGAGATGTATGTGTAGAATGCTTTAGTTGCGTTGACGCTTGTGAACTAGATGCGATAGATTTCAGTCAAGTGCCCGAAGAAGTAACTTTCAAGGTAGGAACAATCATTATAGCGACGGGTTGGAACATCTACGAGCCATTTGGAGAATATGGATATGGAGAATTTGAGAATGTCATAACGCAAAACCAACTTGAAAGAATTCTCGCTCCAAACGGACCGTTAGAAGGCCATGTACATAGAATCTCGGATTCAAAAGAGCCTAAAGAAATTGTATTTATTCAATGCGTTGGGAGTCGGGACACAGAAAGACCTTATTGTAGCGGAGTTTGTTGCATGCTAGCCCTAAAAAACGGAAAATTACTCAAAGAAGAATTCCCTGATGCGAATATTACCATCTGCTATATTGATATGAGAACTAACGAGAAAGGTTTCGAAGAATATTATCAAAGAGCTAAACAATCTGACATCAGAATGATTAGGGGAAAAGTTGGCGAGTTTTCTGAAGATCCAAAAACAAAGGACATAAATATTCGCGTTTATTCGTCGTTAACTGACGAAATCATTAAAATCAGGGCAGATTTAGTTGTTTTGTCTACAGCTGCGCTTCCTTCGAATGGTACGGAACAAATTTCTAGGATACTAAACTTAGACGCTGATCGAAATGGCTTTTTAACTGAGTCTCATTTTGGATTAATGCCACAAGAAACTAAAACAAAAGGAATTTTCATTGCTGGATTTGCTCAAGGTCCAAAAGATATAGCGTATTCGGTTTCTCAAGCTAGAGCTGCCGCAAGTAAGGTAGCCGAATTAACAGCTCCCGGAAAAGTTGACATTGAACTAATAATCGCAGAAGTTTCTAATGATCTTTGTATTAATTGTGGAAGATGCGAAAAAGTCTGTCCAAAGAACGCAATAACAGTTGTTGGAGAAGAAGGAGCCGTTGTTGACGAAATAAATTGCGATGGCTGCGGTATCTGCTCAACATGTTGCCCAACTAGCGCGATAGATATAAGATATTATAAAAATTATCAGTTATTTACTGAAATTGACGGAATGTTGGAAGGAGGTTAAACAAGATGGAAAACGACTTTAAAATTCTAATGTTTGCTTGTTTGAAGTGAGGGTATTCTGCTGCGGATTTAGCTGGAGTTTCTCGAATGAAATATACTGCATCGATCAAAATTATAAAAGTAAAGTGCACAGGAAGAATCGACGTAAAACACATTCTTTATGGTATAAAAGCTGGAGCTGACGGAGTTATGGTTGTTGGCTGACGCCCAAATGAATGTGAATTCAAACAAGGTAATTTTACAGCTCAAAGACACGTCGATTTAGCTAATAGAATACTGGACTCAAGAGGATACGGAAATCAAAGAATTAACATGTACTGGTTAAGCGGTGCCGAAGCAGATAAACTAGTTAAAAGCGTCGAGGATGCTTACGAAAAAATAAAGAGATCCGGACCCAATCCGATAAAATTCACGGAAGAATTAACACTTCCCGTAGAATGATTCCTACAAAGAAATTATAGTTGTAGGATGACTTTCCTCGCAAAGGAAAGGGAGTGTAGTAAGATTTTTGTTATTATAATATATTTTTTATAAAAAGTAGGTAAGAAATAAAGTATGGTTCAAATTTCAAATAATAAATCGTTTAAAGGATTTTCTCCTGCAGATTTAATGGAAGCTACATATCTAGCTTCAGGAAACTTCCAGGTTAGAGCATTGTTTGAAGCTAAAGACGAGATTTTGAAAGCGGGTAAATTTACTGAAATGGAATTTTACGAGATTCTGGATGCGATGATAGACGCTGAAACAGAGCGAAAATTAGTTTTTGAAAAACTTAAAGGTAAAGAACCGCTGTTTTTAGAAGAAATAGCAAAAGAAATCAAAGAATTTCCCGCAGAAAATGTCATCAGAGATGTTATCTACCTAAAAGAACAAGGTTTCGTTCAAGAACACGTGGAAGTTAAGACTAAAACGGTTGTTAAAAAAATTAAAGGAGAAGAAAAAGAAGTTGAGGTTAAGGAATACTTTTATAGGTATCAAACAAAGGATTTACCAATTGAACACTTTTTTGAACCAGTTTCTGTAGTTTTTAACGCAGGTGTATGCTGTCAATGTGGCTGGTGTTCCTCAGTTTGTCCTGTAAATACCATAGAAGTAACTGCCGATACTCTAGAAGTTGATGACGATAAGTGCATGAAATGTGGGCTGTGCTTTTCAGTATGCCCTCGATCCTTTTCAATAGATCAAGCATACAAGAGTATTAAGAAGTTAGATAAGTCTTTAACTTGGTCTGATAAAATTGGAGCTTATGTAGATGCCTATACCGCCACCACAACCAAAGATGAAATAAAGAAAGTTCGCCAAGATGGTGGAATTGTAACATCAATATTGGAGTATCTCTTAAAAAATAAACTTGTGGATGCTATTATAGCCGTGCAACATTCCAAAGATATCTGGAGGCCTGAACCCGTTATTGTTGACAATATTAAGGATCTCTATAAAACAGGTGGAACGAAGTACGCGAATTCTCCTTCTTTAACTATTATTAGTGACGCAAAGAAATACGATAATGTCGCTTTTGTTGGCGTTCCCTGTATGATGAAAGCAATTGAAAAAGGAGTATTATTTCCGAGCGGTTTACCATTTTTCAACAATATCAAGTATAAAATAGGTTTATTCTGTATGGAATCTTTTCCATATTCTGAAATAATTAAGTTAACAAAGGATAAGTTTGACAAAGAAATCGACCAGCTAACCAAAATGAACATAGACAAAGGAAAATTTATCATCAATTTAAAATCAGGAGAAGAACTAGCCGTCGATCTGAAAGAAGTCCAATCCTATGCCAGAGACAATTGTCATTACTGTGAAGATTTAACTTCTGATTATGCGGACATCTCAGTTGGTTCAATAGGGTCGCAAGGAGGCTTTTCTTCGGTAATAACTAGATCTAAAGATGGAGATAAACTCTATAAAGAAGTAATCAAAGCCGGATTAATAGAATCACAAAGTTTAAAGGATGTTAAACCTGGTCAGGGATTACTTGAAAGAATTGCTGGTATAAAAAGAAAGAAATGTAAACCAATTGAGCTATAAAAAATTAAAGTTAGAGTTTCTTTATCATGACTACAAAAACTTTTGAAGATTTAATAAAGGAAGTTCACGAAAAAGGAATTTGTCAAGAATGTGGAGGGTGTGTAAGCTTCTGCAGTTCAGCTGAGTACGACATTATTGGTTTTAAAGATCCATATTCACCACCTGAATACATTCATAAAGATCAATGCCTTGAGTGTGGAATATGTTACTATATTTGCCCACAAACTCACATATTAGATGATGAACTTAACAAAACATACAAATTTACTGATTTTAATTCAATGCCAATTGGCAATTACGAAGAAATCTATTCGTGTCAGGCTATTGATAAGGAGTTCCTTGAAAATGGTACTGATGGCGGTGTAGTAAACTCAATACTCAATTTTTTGATAGAAAAAAAGTCGATTGATGGAGCAATTGTATCTAAAACTAACGCACCATTTTCACGTGAAGCATCTTTTGCTAAGAATAAAACCGAATTATTAAAAAGTTCTGGAGCAAAATTGGATATCTCACCTCAATTAGAGGAGATTCAAAAGTTTTCTACTTACACCCATTCGATTCCAGAATTAAATCGCTACAAATTCAATAAATTAGCAGTAATTGCTACTCCATGCCAATTTAATACAATAAGGTGCATGCAGGATTTAGGGGTAACTCCTTCTGAGAATATTGAAATCTGTTTAGGATTATTTTGCTACGAAAACTTTTTTTTTGAAAAATCTCAGATAGAAAAGTTTGAGAAGGATTTTAACATCAAATTTTCTAATATTAAAAAAATTAATATTAAAGAAGATGTTATTTTTAAATTAATAGATGATGGAATTGGGGAAAAAATCATACATATTCCGTTTAATCATCTGAAGAAATATATGCGTCCAGCTTGTAACGCTTGTAACGATTTCACTAATATTTATTCGGATATTTCATTTGGGGGTTTAGGGTCGCCTGATAAATATACCACTGTTATCACACGGACTGAAAAAGGAAAGAAGCTATTTTCTCAAGTTCTTGACGCTGGAATAATAAAGTGTACAGATATAGACTCACATAAGAAGAAAACTATGATTGAGTTGATTTCCCAATTTTCTCAATCAAAGATAAGAAGAAAAGAAGAATTTATGAAGAATATAGAGTAAAGAGGAGTATATTATAACAGAATCAAATAAAGTTGTCAAGAAAGACAAAAACTTAGACGAAACTTCAGAATATTTAGATAAAATTTACAACCCTGATTTAAGAAGTATCTTAAGAAGATGTTATCAATGTGGTCGATGTAGTGGAGTTTGTCAACTAAGCAAAGTCCAAACCTATACGCCTAGCAAGATTATTCAACTTATCATCGAAGGGTTTGAAGATAAAGTGCTGGAGAGCGAAACCTTTTGGGATTGTTTAACCTGTAACCAATGTCTTAAAGACTGTCCAGAGAACATAAACTTTGCTGAATTAGTGAGAATGGCTCGATATAAAATGAGACAATCAGCGAAAAAGAATGTTGATGAGTTAATTGCACATAAAGGAGTTTACACAACGATTACAGAAATTATGAGCCAACCTTATATTAATCCCGATAGGTCTCTCGATTGGGTACCTAAAGGTATAAAAATTGCTGATAAAGGTAATGTTTTATATTATGTAGGGTGTATTCCTTATTTTAATTACGAATTTGATAAAATAGACTCTATCGCTTTAAGTACCTTACAAATTTTAAGTGAAATCGAAGAAGAACCTATCGTTGTCTTCAAAGAAGAGACTTGCTGCGGTCACGATGTATACTGGGGTCAAGGAAAATTAGAAGTATTTATCAATTTAGCTAAGAAAAATATTAAAATGTTCGAAAATGCTGGAATCTCCACTATTGTAACTGCTTGTGCCGAATGTTATAGAACTTTTAAAGTGGACTATCCAAAGTTATTTGATGATTTTAGCCGAAAATTCGATGTAAAACATATTATCGAATATATTTACAATATGTGGAAAGAAGGCAAAATCGAATTCGTTGGAAAGAATGAATCTGAGGAAGGAAAATCGTTTACTTATCACGATCCTTGTAGGTTAAGCAGATTTCTACCCGAAGATAACACCATTACAGACAAATCACGCGAAATATTTAAAGCGTTTAAAGATTTAGGATATAAATTTACAGAAATGGAGCATAATAAATCAAACTCTTTGTGCTGCGGCGTGAATTCTTGGATGAATTGTAACGAGAAATCAAAAGCCCTAAGGTATAAAAGAATGCTTGAAGCTAAATCTGCAGGAGAAATAATGCTTACTGCTTGTCCAAAATGTAAAATTCACCTTTCATGCTTACAAGAGGATTACGCGGACATTTCTTCAGTTGAAATATCAGATTTCTCAGAATTTGTAGTAAATCATATTAAAGTAATTGATGCTAAAAAAGAGAGTGAGGTTGAAAAATAATGGAAGGAGCAGTGTTAGTTATAGGCGCGGGTATCGCTGGTATCCAGACCTCTTTAGATTTAACAGAGCTTGGATTTAAAGTTTATCTCGTGGAAAAATCTCCTTCAATAGGTGGAAGGATGGCTCAATTGGATAAAACGTTTCCTACTAACGATTGTTCTCTTTGTATCCTTGCACCGAAGATGGTTGAGGTATATCGTAATCCAAACATCGAACTAATGACGTATCACGAAGTCAAAGCAATTTCAGGGGAAGCCGGTAATTTTGATGTAACTGTGTTAAAGAAACCCCGATATATCGACGAGGAAAAGTGTAAAGGATGCGGCGACTGCGCTGCTAAATGCCCAAAAATCCAAGTACCTAACTTATTTGATATGAATCTTGGGAAAAGGAAGTCAGTCTATATTCCTTTTCCTCAAGCGGTCCCTCCTATATATCTAATTGACCCAGAATTGTGTTTAATGCTAACTAAAGGCGTCTGTGGCGTCTGTGAAAAAGTATGCGAAGCGAAAGCAATCAATTACGAGCAAAAAGAAGAAGATATTAATATTAAAGTAGGTGCAGTCGTAGTTGCTACCGGTTTTGATATGCCTGCAGAGGAATTATCTCCAAGATGGGGATATCGATTTCAAAATGTTGTGAGCGCGTTGGAATACGAAAGAATATTATGCGCTTCAGGTCCTTTTGGGGGTCATGTTCTAAGACTTAGCGACGAAGAAGAGCCTGAAAAAATCGCTTTTATTCAATGTGCAGGATCAAGAGACCTACACGAAAATGTGCCTTACTGCTCAAGCGTATGCTGTATGTATACTGCTAAAGAAGCTATAATAACTGCCGAACACTCAGAAAAAGCTAAATGCTTCGTGTTTAGACACGACATCAGAGCCTATGGTAAGAACTTTTACGAATTTACCCAAAGAGCCCAAGAAGAATATGGCGTTAAGTATTTCCAGACAAAAATAAGCACTATCGAAGAAGATCCAGAAACGAACGATTTGATAATTCACTATGAGGATTTGAAAACCGGAGAATTCAACGATTTTCGTGCCAATTTAGTTGTATTAGCAACTCCGCTGGTTCCTAAAAAAGGGATTGGAGATTTAGCTAAGATTCTTGAAGTAGAGCTCGACAAATATGATTTTTTCAAAGAAAAGACCTACTTCAATAAATCGTTATCATCAAGGGAAGGGATTTTCTTATGTGGATTTTGTCAAGGTCCGATGGATATTCCAGAAACCGTTGCTGACGCAAGTGGCGTTGCGTCTCAAGTAGCTACGTTACTTAATACCGCTAAATTTACAAAAGTGAAAGAAAAAGTATTTGATGTAGCTGAAAAAGAAGTAAGTCCTACTGATGAACCCAGAATAGGAGTGCTTGTGTGTCATTGTGGGATTAATATTGGCAAGTACGTCGATGTTCCAAATGTCAGAGATTATACAAAATCGCTACCCAATGTAGTTTGGTGCGAAGATAACTTATATTCATGCAGTTCTGATTCTCAAGAACTAATTAAAGAAAAAATTAAAGAACATAATTTGAATAGACTTATCGTAGCTTCGTGTACTCCAAGAACTCACGAACCCTTATTCCAAGAAACATGTCAAGAAGCAGGAATGAATAAATACTTATTTGAAATGGTGAATATTAGAGACCAATGTTCCTGGGTTCATATGACTGAAAAAGAAGCAGCTACCGATAAATCTATGGATTTAATAAGAATGGCGGTGTCAAAATCCAAATTAATCAAACCTCAAAAGGAGGAAAAGATTGCAGTTATACCTACTGCTTTAGTAATAGGTGGAGGTATTTCAGGAATGACTGCGTCCTTAGAATTAGCTAATCAAGGGTTTAAAACGTACGTTATTGAGAAAGAAACGAAACTAGGCGGAAATTTAAATAAACTTAACATTTTATTTCCCATTCAAGAGGATGCTTCTATCTTTCTGAAGGATATTATTAGTAAAGTTGAAAGTAATAACAATATTGAAGTTCATCTTGAGACAACTATTAAAGATGTTAAAGGGTATATTGGAAATTACGAAGTCTCGATTAGTGACTCTAAAGACAAAGTAACAGATCTAAAAACTGGAGCGATTATTGTAGCTACTGGCGGACAAGAGTTCAAACCAAATGGATTGTTTCAGTATGATGGTAAAAATAAACAAGTTATGACACAACTCGAAGTTGAACAGAAATTACAGGAAGCTGATAAATCGTGGCTTGATAATTTAAAACGCATTACCTTCGTTTTATGTGCTGGTGCAAGACAGAAAGAAGGAATAACTTATTGTTCAAATGTGTGCTGCGGAACATCAATTAAAAATATAAATATTCTTAAAGAGTTAAACCCTAATCTCGAGATTGTCGTTGTATACAGAGATTTTCAAATGGCTAAAAAAGAATTTGAAGAGTATTATCGTAATCGAAGAAAAGATGCAATGTTCTTGCGATACGACTTAGATCATATGCCAAAAATAACTAAGGTAGGTAAATCGCCTGAAAAATACAAGGTAGAAGTATTTGATACTAATTTACAGGATAACATCGATTTTGAAACCGATTTAATCGTGCTAGCAACTCCGATGATTCCTGCAGACAATTTAAAGGACTTAGCAATGATGCTCAAAGTGCCTTTAGACAGAACCGGTTTCTTTTTAGAAGCTCACGTTAAACTGAGACCATTAGATTTTGCTACAGACGGTATATTCCTTTGTGGTGTGGCTCAATGGCCTAAAAATATTCAAGATTCCATATCGCAAGCAAGTGGAGCTGCTGGTCGGGCAAGTAGATTTTTAAGCGCTGGGGAAATAACCACATCAGGTTTAGTTGCTGAAGTTAATGAGAGTAAATGCATTGGCTGTGGAGATTGTGAGGAAGTTTGCCCATATAAAGCAATAGAGCTAACAGAAACTACAAAAGAATTCGAGGACGTAACAATTATATTAAAAAAATCGTTTATAAATTCAGCTTTATGTAAAGGATGCGGTACATGTGCAGCAACTTGCCCTGTAGGCGCAATTGGAGTCAAACACTACGATTTTGATCAAATTGGTGCGATGATAGATTCCTATCTTTTAGAAAAAATAAAAAACGGAGGAAGCACTTAACGATGTCTAAATCTAAGGGAAAGGCTAAGAAAGTCAAAGATTTTGAACCAAATATATTAGTTTTCTGTTGCAACTGGTGTAGTTACGCAGGTGCTGACCTAGCAGGAGTATCGAGATTTCAATATCCTCCTAACATTAGAGTGATTCGCGTGATGTGTTCGGGAAGAGTGGATCCTTCCTTTATACTAAAAGCCATTAAAGATGGCGCAGATGGAGTCCTAATTAGTGGATGTCACATCGGTGACTGTCACTATATTTCGGGTAATGAATACGCGAGGGATAGATTCGCAAAAATGCATAATATTATTATCAAACAATTAGGCGTTAACGAGAAACGCGTTAGGCTGGAATGGGTTTCAGCTTCTGAAGGGAAGCGTTTCGCCGATTTAATCACAGAATTCACAAACCAAATTAAAGAGTTAGGACCTCTTATAAGTTAGGAACTATTATTTATTTTAAATTTCTCTTGCTTAATCATTAAGGCTTAGTTACGGCTTCTTTTCTCCAAATTTATATAACATTAACAAAACAATCAGTAATAATACTGAAACTATTAGAATTATCAGATAAACTAAAGAAATTCCTCCAAAATTATAAAAAGGTTCAAGTGTTGTAGGAACGAAAGCGATTCCGATAAATTGGAACGCCGTAGTTAAACCGGCGAGAGCACCACGTCTTTCTACTGATAGGGTCTGGCTGAAAAACATGATCAATGTTATCAATATTCCTCCAGCTAAACCCATAAAGACAAGCCCTAAAGAAGTGAACACAATCGCTTCTAAACTATTCTTGCCGAAAAACACTAAAATGAAGTCAGCGATAAACAGAATTATCAATCCAATAAGTAAAGTAAGCTTAACACCCTTTTTCTTAATAATTAATCCTGTTAAGATACCTCCTATAAAACCCATAACTCCAAATAAAGCGATAACTATTCCTGAAGTCGCCTCGGGGATTACATGCGTAAACGATCGAGAAGTCCAGATAATAGTTGCGATTGAAGTATGTGAAAGCAAAAAAGCTGATATGACCAATAAGAATACTGGTAAGCGACGGATTTCTTGAGCTAAATGAGAGAAAAAGACTCGGATTCCATCACCGCTTTTCGTGTTCGGTTGCTTTTTTCTTACTAAGACGATAACTAAGATGCCTATTACCGTTATACCCAAAAATATTACGTATAAATATCGCCAACTTAAATTTATTATTTGTCCTGCTAATAATGGTCCAAAACCGACGCCTAAATTAGCAACCGCACCTAATAAACCTATTTTTTTGGAAATCTTAGGTCCTGGAACGATATCTGTAAGCAAAGCAATTAAGACAGGGTTGACGAATCCGAAACCAATGCCCGCTAAAACATTTGAGACAACAAAGACCGTCAATGAGAATGATAACACCGCTACAATCATTCCTATTCCAAAGATAAATAAACCTAAAAGTATTACGGGAAAGCGTCCTTTAATATCTGAGATGGCACCAGAGAATAGTTGGACTATAGCAAATGGAAACATAAATGATGGAATCGCTATTAATATAGCTCCTGGTATTACCGAAAATTCTAAGGAAAGAATACCAAACAATACTAATATCACATTTCCGGTAAGAGGGCCTAATGCAAAAAGTATAAAGATAATTATTTCGACAAGTATTGATGTTTTCTTTTGTTCTGTATTCATAGTGATTCGATTAATCAATTTTTAAGAATTATACTATAAAAAAAGGATTCCGTATTAAACTCTCTTCCAATTAAAAATAAAAAAAAAGTAAGATATTTAGAATTACGATACATAAACCGCTATCTGCGAGAAGAACGTTGTAACGATTATAACAAATAGAATTAGCCCCGCAAGTACAAGGTAGATGCGCCTAGCTTTTTCGTCAAATTTATCGTTTAAAGCAAAACTTAAAAACGCTATAGCGATAAAAAACATGCCAATATTAACCCCAATTCGAGCAATATTTCCTACTATGACTACTTGGTATTCCATCCAATAAGATATAAGATTAGCTCGTTCAAGTTTTACGATGTAATCGTTATAACCGTACAACCCTTGCATGTAATTCATTTCGTTTTGTTGGTTATCAAGGAGTAACCACGTAGAGGCGTTATCTGCAATTGATTTACTTATCATGAGTACCGTGCCAAAGATTATAGCCACTAATAGACCGTATATTAAGAACTTAGTAGCTCTTTGCTTATCCATCATTGGTAACATGTCATACAAACTTCCTTTTCTCTCTTCTGTCCCCATTTTTTATCACCTTAAGTAATTTGCTTTTAAAACTGATATTAATGCTAACATTACATAAACAATTATAATGGCAGCACCTATAAATATGAGAAAATTATTTAAAGTTTCTCCTGGACCGTCTACTTTTATCGTGATATCGAAAGTAACATTTGTATCGGAAGGAGGACCCGAATTAGAGCCATAAACGATAACATAATAATCACCTGGCCAAGATATCAATGAATAACCTGCTCTACCCCCCATGAATTCGATATAGAAATAAAAACCATCGTCAGGAAGATCTAACGAGTTATCACCAGTTGTACTATCAGCTGGTTCATCAACCCAACCAAACTCAGAATATACAAATTCTTCGCGGGGTATTCCTCCCGGATTGCTATTCAGACTATAAGCTAGGTCGTATGCACTTTTAGCTACGATTCTAATTGTGACCGATGAATTTGGATAAAATTCAGAAATTTCGATTATTAGTTTTTGATCTTTACTTAATGTTACCGGGTAAGCAAAAGCGTCCCTTATGTATGTGTCGCTATCTTCTTGAATAACTTCAGGTTTTCGTTCGTAAATAGTCATTTTATCGAGTATAATCCCAAAAAAAGGACCGAGTACTAGACATGCTAGACCTATTCCTATGATGATGTAAGCAGTTTTCTTTTTTAAAAGTCGACTTATTTTTAACATGTAGACACCTTTAAAGACTTCTTTTTTTTTAATTAGATTCTGATCAAATATAAATAGGGCGTTTTTAAATAAAAATCTGAGTTTGATTTTTATTAACAGATGAATTAAAGTTTTAGCGAGAAAATCGTAAAAAAAAGTGATGTAAATAAAATCGATGTTTTCTTTTTATTCGTATATATTTTTACTAATTCTATGTTGATAATCGGTTATGAAAACAGATGAATCTTATTCTGATTACATGCTTTATTTTATAGATACAATTTGTAAAAAATTTGGGCCAAGATATTCATGTAGCCAAGCTGAAAAGAACGCAAATATTTGGATAAAAAAAGAACTTGATGAGTTTTGTGACGAAACATTTATCGATGAGTTTGAAACTCGGCCTGCCCTGTATCCTCAAGGTTTTATAAAGGTTGCTGGAATTTTGGGTGGCATTTCTCCATTATTTATGCCATTAATATTTCCGTTTCCAATAATATCTTTAATTCTTGTAATCCTCGGTATTACAGTGCTCTACAGCGAGTTATTTCTCATGAAAGAATGGATTGGGTTTCTTTTTAAGGTTAAAAAATCTAGTAATGTGTTTGGGATAATAAAACCAACAGAGGAAGTAAAATTCCGTATCATATTTGAAGGACACACCGACAGTGCAAAAGAAATGAATATTGCCAACTTTAAATCCCGAGCACGCCAGATAGTAGGGATAACTGGACTTTACTTTTTGTTTCACACAATTATCCTTTCGCTGTGGAAAGTCATATATCAATTAGTTTCGGGAGCGTCCATTGTATTAGCGAATTGGGGATTTGTTTCTATAACGATCATAGATTTGATTTATTTTATTCCACTTATTATAATTTATCCCTTTTTCTTCTTATTGCTAAAAGGTTTCTTGGGAAAAACGGTTGTTTTAGGAGCAAACGATAATTTATCCGCCTCTGCCGTTGCTGTTGCAATAGGAAAGCACCTTAGCGAAAATAAACCGAAGAATGTTGAAGTTTGGATCGGTTCGCAAGGAAGTGAAGAAGTAGGCGATAAAGGAGCTAAAGCTTTCGTTGAGAAATATGGGGAAATGGGAATCCTTGATAAATCTTATACCGTGGTGTTAGAGTGTACTGGTGCAGCAGAAGATATGTGTTTAATTGAGAAAGACATGCATCGAGCAGAATATAATTCAGAAATCAATAACATATTATTACAAGCTCATACAGAGGTAAAAAGAAAAAATCCTGACTTATTAAATATACGAACGGGAAGCCTTAAAATAGGATCGTGTGATGCTTGCCGATATATTCACAAAGGATTCAAAGCAGCAGCTTTAATGGGTATGGTGCACATAAAAAATAGAGCAGTTAACTGGCATTCTGTTAACGACGCTCCAGAAAACATAAGTAAAAAGGTTTTGAGCGATTTTCTCGATGTTTCACTTAAATTCGTTGAAATAGTTGACGAAAGATATGCTGTTAAGAATAAAGGTTTTAAAAAATAATAGAATAAAAAAAAAGTTATAGTTGGAATTAAGCTATTATATCCCCATTTCTTTAATTTTTTCCTGATTTGCTTGCACTCTTTCTGGAGTTAACTTGTACCACTTCCAAAAGACAAGAGCACCTATAATAACAAAGATCGCAGGAATAAGTGCCTGATGAAAATGGATACCCCAAATTGCCGATTCTGGTTGAGCTGTTCCTAACGTTTCGTCGAATCCAGTGAGCTCGTGAACTATTGCAAATGTGAGAGCCTGGATTATAATTCCCACCCGACCGAAAAATTGTTGAAATCCCGTATAAACACCCTCTTCGCGTTTTTTTGTTGCTACTACTGCGTTATCAATCACATCTGCCGATACCGGGAATATCATTATCCAAAACCCTCCCATAGCTAACCCCCATAATAGCATTTCAAAAACTATTAAGAAATAGATTCTATAAAATGTTATCGGTATTGTAAAAGCAGCCAGAAGTAATCCAGAAATCAGCATCACTTTCTTATTATTTTTGACTTTCTTTGAGTAATAAGACCAAAAGGGGGTGGAAATTAACACTCCAACAAGAAAGGCAGCAAATATTAAAGTCGAGGCTGATTCGTCCATTTTCAGGGAGTATTTAACCGTGTATTGAACGGAAGCTTGCATCGTTTCTACTAAAGACTGATAAAGCAGATAGAATATCATGAACGCTATGAATGGCGTCTGCTTCAATGCTGTCCAAAGGCTTTTGAAAAAAGGAGTTTTTTCTCGTTCTCCCGTTTGAGAAGCCAAATAAAGATCAATTGTAACTTGATCTTCGCGTGATCCTGGTATAGCTAACATGAAACCTACAAACGTAATAATAGCTACTATTAATCCTTGAACAGCAAAAGAAGGGAAGTTTGTAACTGCACCTTCTGTGGTTTCAAAGATTAAAGGCGGTAAAATGGAGCCTAAAGCAACCCCTACAACGCCTATCATAATATAGATACCACTAGCAGTTCTACGCTCCTGAACTGATCGATATTTATCAACGAATAACGACTGAAAGTTTACAAATAAGATTGAGTGAAACGTATCAAACAAACATGTAGTAAAGAGAAGCCAAGCGAACAGTATCCACGCGCCTCCTACGGCATCATAAGTTGGTGGCGTAAATATAAGCATATATGTAAAACCCCAAGGCAGCCCACCAACTAGAATCCAGGGAAATCTTCGTCCCCATTTTTCAGTAAACTTGAAAGGCTTATTAGTTAAGTATCCAACAAGCGGGTCGTTAAACATATTATAAATCGCAAAAATAAAATACGCTAAAAATATCAACCAAACATTTAATCCGAGTTCAGATTCGTAAAAAAAGAAACCAAAAGTTGTAAAGGCAATTCTAAGAAGCTCCCTCGAAAAGGAGTTAAAACCATAAGAAACCATTCCAATCTTACTATGTTTAATATCTAATTCGTCTTGTACCATAATTCTTACCTCTTTTTTTAATAAATAATTTATATATTTTTAAATATTAGATAACCATCTTTTTATAGTTTTTAGTTTTTAATGGTTCTAAATTTAAAAATTAAGTTAGAAAGAGCAATTTGAAGTGAAGATAACTTTTAAACAATATATAATTTTATTATTAACTCTTTATGAAGCTGTAATAAGCTGTATCCATATCATAGTAAGTAGATCTAAGTTCGCTTAAAGTCTTAAATCCCGTTTCACTAATCATTGTTTGCATTTTATTAATGATCTTCTGATATATTCCATTTAACAAATCTAACCATATTTGAAATGCCCGAGTAGTTGTTTTACCTAATCTTCCTACATAATATGCTAGAGCTAACTCCTTATCTGTTTCGTTCATAATACTTAACCAAGGTCCATGTAATTGCAAACTTTCAATCATTCGCAAAAGAGCTTCTGTAGTTTTATAAAACCTTTCGTCCTCATCAAGATATCGATTCACTAAGAGAAAATCCATGCACTTAGTTCTCCACACCCCAAAACTTACTGGAAATGGAATTGAAGAGAAATCATTTAATTCATCCACTAGCTTTTTTCTTATTATATGATTTTTTTGATTGGTTTGTGCTTCCATTATTAACGCTTCAATCCGCCTTCTTACATCGTCCATCCTCATAACTTCATAGAGGGATCCTCTTCCTGTAATAGATTCTAACACGTGACTGTCAGATTTTTCCGGATTAGTTATGCAATCGTCAATTGCGGCTCTTAATTTATTCTTAAATTGTAAAACTTTTTCTTCGGAATTAAGGTTATAAAATATAGTGGATTTTGCACTCACATCAAAAGGTAAAACGGTACCCTCCTCTGCAATCGTGATCGTATTATGTTTAAAGCTTTGTCGCACTCCAAGCTCCCAAAAAACATTTGGGTTGTGATCTGTAAGGTCTGCTAGCACTATTGGTGAGGTAACAATTGAAAAGATAATATTCTTTAAAATATCCTCACGCATAATATCTGCACGGTATGTTTTCACCCCAAGTTCTTCTATTGCTGGTTTTAAAAGCTCGTTGAAATGCTTAATCCAGTATTCCTCGGTGTGTTCTTCGCTAGATTTCGAAAACGGCATTATCACGAAGCAACTTGAATTCAATTCTGACACTAAGTTCTAACCCTCTTATAAAAATTAATTAGTGAGTTTATTAATTACAAAAAACGATATAAGTGTTACTAGAAAGAAAAATAAATTTAAATCCACAAACTCTAATAATATAAGATAAGTTGAAGAAACCAAATATTATTATTTTCATAACGCACGATCAGGGGCAATTTTTAGGCTGTTACGATACACCTCAAACGCCAAATTCTTTACATACGCCTAATCTAGATAAACTTGCTAAAGACGGAATATGTTTTACGAATTATTTTTGTACAGCTCCTCAGTGCAGCCCGAGTCGAGGGAGTATTCAAACATCGTTATACCCTCACCAAAATGGGTTAATGGGGCTTGTGAATTTGGGATGGACATTACCCCCTCATAACAAAACGATGCCTATGTATCTTAGAGAAAACGGTTATACAACCCATTTACTTGGTTTACAGCACGAGAGCATCGATGTCAACACATTAGGATACGATACTGTTAGCAAAAGGATGAAGGATTATAAATACGACACTAAAATAATGCTAAGTGAATATGAAAAATTCTTTGAGAAACATAAGGACGATGAAAAACCATTTTATGCTAATTTAGGTGTTATTGAGATACATCGTCCTTTTGATATATGGAGTGAACCAGTGGATCCCAAAATGGTTAAAGTTCCTCCTTTTCTGCCTGAGTCTGAGAAAATTCGAGAAGATTTGGGTTTATTTTATGGAATTATCAACCCAGTAGACGAAACCATCGGAAAAATTATTAAAATTTTAAATAAAACAGGTTTAAGAAAGAATAGCCTTTTTATTTATACTACTGATCATGGCAGCCCTTTCCCGAGAGCTAAATGCACGCTTTATGATCCGGGTATAAAGACCCTTCTTATAATGAACTGTCCTAATAATGTCTTCTTTAGTGGTGGAAAAGTCTTAGAGCAAATGATAAGCAATATTGATCTTATGCCGACACTATTAGATTTTATTGGAGCAGAAATTCCAGAAAACATTGAGGGGAAAAGCTTTCTACCCGTTCTAAAGGATACTACGCTCCCTTTTAGGAGTGAAATCTTTACAGAAAAGAACTATCACGATTTGTATGATCCTATGAGGAGCGTCAGAACTAAAGAGTTCAAATATATTCGCAATTTTGAGCCAAGTCAATATCTATACCAATTACCTATAGATATTGAGAGAAGTCTTTCTGGTCAATATCTAAAGGATAAAATAAAAATGAAAAGACCTGAAGAAGAATTTTATGATTTAAAAGAAGATCCACTCGAATTTAATAACCTTGCATATAATCTTGCTTATAATAATGTTTTACTCGAATTAAGACAAATGCTACATAGTTGGATGGAAAAAACTGACGATCCTTTGTTAAAAGGGAAAATAAAGGATGAAAGGCAAAAACCTCCAAGAAAATATTAATATAGCTGGACCTAGTAAAACTGCCAATTTTAATTACAAAAAGATTATATCTTAAATTAAAGTGATAATAAAACAACTTCAAAAAATTTTTTCAGATGTCTCTGACATTGATTCATTAAAAGAAATTGAACAGACGAAATTCTATACAGATTTTCTCAAATTGTTTCCAAATCTATCTGAAGTATTTAATCTGGGAATAGATAGAGATAAACAAGAGTTTACGAGAACTATTAAACATATATTTAGATCTATCAAAATATTTCTAAGTCTCTTGAGTAATTCTTTTTCTTACGAAGGCTTCTCAAGTCAAACCATATCTAAAATATCCAAAAAAATAGAAGATATTCAGGAATACAATAGTCTAATAATTCCTTTAATTTTAATATATCACGATATTGGCAAGTTTGTGAGAAAGAGAGATCACCCTTACCAAAGCTTCATCTTGATATCCGATAGAAAGCTTCTTTCACCGTTCGAATTAATAGAAAACGATAAGCTCTTAATTCGGAAGGTCATTCAATATCACATTCTTTTTGCAACAATTTATACTGGAGAATCTACGTATTATGGAAGTTATTCATTAATAAGTGATTCATTTCTAACCCAACTACTCTCGGATCATAAATATTTAGATTTATTCGTTGATTTACTCGAAATATTTACTTTCATAGATATTTTAGGTTATTCTTATTCACAGATCTTTGACCACTATGTAATCTATTACGAGAGAATAAATCAGAAACTCAAAGAAATATTTCGCTTGGTATCCGATAAAGAAAAAGCAATTCAGAAGGCACTTCAATATTCTCAAGAATGGATTGACTGGAGGATTGCTGGTGCCATGAGAATCTTTCAATTTATAGGAACGAAACCATATCTCTCAGAAGAATTTTATTACAATACAATTAAGGCAAGTTTAGACTCAATTCCCTTTGAAAAGTACAACTTTTCAAGAATGGAATGGGAACAATTGAAAGAAAACGCATTAAACCAATCCTGTAAAATTCAAATTAAGTACGGTCTTGCCTTTCTAATGATTTTAGCTTTTGGCTCATTTCATCGCGCTACAGTTAAGGAAGATGTAAAAATTTCTTATAATTTGTTATTATTCTGGATGTTACTATGTAGAGAAACAAAAAAGCGCTCCATTAAGAATGATGATGGATTATGGAATGTGTACATCCTTGGAATTCACAATTGGTTCACCTTATCAAGAAAAATTTTTATGAAAATCAACGAAAAACTAATATCTACGGTAATTCAGGAAGCTGAATCCTTTTTTGATAAAGAATTAAGGGAATACACATTAAATTTGGATTTAAGTGCAATTACCTCTCGCTAAATCTATTCAGATTCATAAATGAATATTATTTATAATTTCTATAACGTCCAATCAAAGCGATAATAATCGGTATCAACCTTATGGAAAACAGATCTAAGTTCTTCCAATGGTTTTAAGCTTGTTTCTATCGTACTCTTTATTCAAACCTTCGAAAAAATATTAAGAAACTTAGGATTTCTAATTACAAACATATTATCAAATACACTCAAAGATAATATGAAGATATATATATTTGATCGCGAAAGGATTCTTTCACGAATAATATTAAGTGAGATAGTAAAATGACTGAAAAATTATACTGGGATGCTCCCTATGAGACAACTTTCATAGCTGAAGTAATTGAAATAACATCAGAGGGCGTAATACTTGATAAAACGCTGTTTTATCCAGAGGGTGGAAATCAGATAAGCGATAAAGGTGTCATTATTAAGGATAGTAATAAATTTAATGTTGAATTTGTGTCAAAGAGGGAGGATCTTATAGTTCATCATTTATCTGATCCTTTTCGTGAGAAATTGAAAATTGGTGACATAATAGAGGGAGAAATTGACTGGGAATATCGCTACGGTATCATGCGAGCTCATTCTTCACAACATATATTATCTGCAATTTTTAAAAATCAATTAGATATTGACACTATTCGAGCAAATATCTCTTTTGAAGAAGTATCAATCCACATAAGTAGAAGCGTAAGCGAAACAGACTTGATAAATATCGTAACGCAATTTTTTAACATCTGTACCATTCAAAACCTACAATTTCACAGTAAGATTGTACCTCAGAATGCAATGAAAGAATTGAATGATAGGATAAGAGGTGGAATGACTACTGATACTGACCTTAGGATAATTGAAATAGAAGATTATGATATTAACTGCTGTGGAGGGACCCATCTTGCAAATTCTTCGGAGGTTGGACCTGTGTTCTTTTACGAGATCAAAAAAGGAAAAGAGTTTAAGTATTTTGTTGGAAATAAAGCGATTAAAATGCTTTCTAAACAAAATATTGAATCAGTTGGTTTAGCTGGAGCATTAAATATATCTGTAAAAGTCCTGTTTAATACATTAAAGACTCAAATATTTAAACTCCGAGAAGAAAACGAAAAATTGATAGCAAAAGCCTTAGAACTGATTGCTATATCTCCTAATGCTACTCTAAAGGGCATTAAAATTGGAGTGGTAAACTTTGAAGTAGATTATAAGTTACTTTCAAAAGCTTTTAAGAACTTCCCTCCCGATTATCTCTTAATAATGCAATCCGGCAATAACAAATTACAAATACTTTCTAATAATGATGTTTTTAACGCTAACGAAATTATCAATGAATTAATTAAGAAGTATGGTGGAAAAGGAGGAGGAAGCCCGAGATCAGCTCAAGCCACTTTAAATAACGAACCTACGGACATAATCTCAGAATTAAGTTTCTAACAATTTCATGGCTCTATCGATGGGCAACTCTTTTAACTCGTTAGCTTTTTCAAAATGATCTTTGCAAAACCATTCTGCATAAGGAGGGTGTCCAACCATTCCATTTTCTTCCATCAACTTATCCCATTTTTTATCAGAGGGCCTTTTTTTAAAATAGATTAGACCGCCATCGTTGGGATACTCTAAATCTTTATTGCAAATACAACAAATTGGGGGCTTCATTTCATCTACTCTCTCTTTAAATTTTAGCTATTCTCTCAAATAAATCCTTAAACTTCGAATCTTTTCTATAAAATATGGGGGGTTTTCCTAAAGGTGCCTTTACAGTGCTCCATCCGCCTTTATACTCCTTATTGCTCCACAAGTGTGTCCAGTCATCCTTGGGTAGATAGACCTTCCATTCATCCTTATTCGGTTCTATTACTGGAGCAATAACTAAATCAGATCCTAACATATATTGGTATTTTAACTCACGGAGCTCAGGATCGTTTTCGTAATGTAAAAAACATCCCCTGAACGGACTGATACCACTTTTTTGATATTCCTCAGAGAGTGATAATAAGTATGGTTTAAGTTGCACATGTATATCTACCATTTTAGCGAAATGTTCGAGAGTTTCTTCGTCGTAATCAAACTGTAAGTTATCGAAAGGTTTGATACTTTCGTGAGTACGCATAACTGACGTAAAAACACTAGCTTCTGTCCAACGCATAAACATTTCCTTAGTCCGAACATAATTTTCAAGACTATGAAATCCACCGATGTCATAGTGGTAATAACCTATTCCACAGATTCCGAGTGAGATACAAGGGGGAATTACAGTTCCTAAACCATCGCCTAAACTCCAATCTATAAGTTGATCTCCGGCCCAAATCAATGTTGTATATTTTGATACGCGCGAATATCCTGCCCTCGTAAAAAATACTATTTTTCCTAATGTATCTGTTTCTTTAAGAGCTTCATAATTAGCTTTTGCGAACACAACAGGAAATTCATTATGAAATGTTTCGGGGCTTACACCAGAATGTAAAACTGAGTCAATTGGAAGATATTCACCATAATCCGCCATCCATCCTGATAACCCAATCCCTATCATTTTATCTTTTATGATTTCTTTAAACCAGTGTATCGTTTCGGAGTTGGTGAGATCAAGCATAGATTTTTCTCCGCTATCAGTGACAATCTTATATTGGTTTCCATTTATATCTTTGACAGTTAATCCTTTGTCGAGAGCGTATTGGTATTGTTCTTCCCCTTTTGCAAGCATGGAATTGTTATAACCGAGATATTTTATACCCCTATCATTTAAATTTTTTATATAGGTCGGTAAATCGGGGTATAAGTCTTCGTCGTATTCCCAATTCCAAATCAATCTCTTCTGAGCGCCTTGCATGTGAATTCCCTGCCAATCTTGGCACCATACAGCAGCAATTTTAACTTTTTTTTCAAGACAAGTTTGTATCTTTTTTTCTACAACATCCATTCCACCCTGAATCCCTAACCAAACTCCATCGTACGCCCAATCGGGCAATTCTGGTTGCACTCCTAACAATAATGTAAGGTTACTTACTGTTTCAAGGGTATTTCCGTATTTTCCAATCGTAATTTCCTCAGGTACGCTCCAAATATGTAGTTCGTGAAAGTCTTTGTCTTTAAAATCGAATCTCGCATAACTTGTGCTTTCACAGTGGCAAAAATAGTTTTGAGACGAGACAAAAGTAGGTTGGGGATGATAGGTGGTGTACCAATCTCCAGTTATTGGTGGATCCCCGCGTCCAACACCTTGCTCTTCAACCCATAAAGGAACATCTTTGCCCCTAAAATTAACTTCTGAAAATTGTTCTCCACACCCGTAAATTGCTTCAGTTGGATCAGCCTGTAGTCTAATCCAAAACCTATTAATTTCTAGGTTTGGACAACTAAAACGCATTTTGAAGAGATTATTTTCTACATAAAAGGTGATTTTTAGTTTTATTTTATTGGAATAAAAATCAAAAACTATATTATTTTCCTCCTTAGATAATACTTTAAAATTCTTTAAAGGTATTTCAACAAGTTCTTTCTCCCTAATTTTAAAATGACCGTGGTGTTCTTTATACCTTGCTGTACCTTTTCCTAGTTTAAAACAAGGAGCGTCTTGAGTATGAGTTAAAAACAAATAATCTTTAAATTTTAGCTTAAAACCGTCATCCAACTGTTCAAAATTTAGCATTTTTATCTCAAAATTAGTTATTTAATCACTTTCCATCCTTGCAGTTTAGCGAAAATCTCTAGAGGTTTTATATATTCTCCATACACAACTGATATGTGATGAGCTATACCGTTCTGAATTACTTTATCAAGCACATCTCTAATATTATCTTCAAATGTCACTTTGACATATGTTCCCTTAAGATCTTTGTCCATAGGTATACCCCTTCCTTTCTGTAAAAAGATTCTATACTCTCCGGGAGCATAATCAATTCTTAACATAGAAAGTTCTCCAGATTTCATCACAAAGTCTGCAGTTACTCCTTTTCCCCCAGCAAAATAATCATCCAAGGATCTAACGCACTTTTCATCCCATAAATTACAAGCAGCCACTCCACAATGCCATAACAATCCGAAGTTATCCTTAAGATCCACTTGCGAAAAGTCAGCCAAGAACGGTGTTTCGCCACCTATAGCTTTGTGGGCTAACATCGATAGAGATCCTAATATGTCACCTTCACAAGTTAAAATTTTCCCTTCTGATTGCAAAATAGACATCGCAGCACATGGTGAAATGCCAAAACTTCCTGCAAACTCAGGCCAACATCTTACAGCAAGAGTCCCTAACTGGTGCTCGTTAATAAAACCTTCTAATTTTACTGTAAGTTCAGCAACTTTCAGCACTTGTTGTTCGGTGATATTAGACACCTCAAAAAGCGATTTAATTTGTTGTACTCTTTCATTTACCAAATCTTCGTTGATTTCAAAATTGTAAACCTCGTCTAACTCGAAATGATCAATGAGAACTCCCAGTTGTTTGTATAAATCCAATTCATCTACATCCAAGTTAAAAAAGCCTTTAGCTCTGTACCCAATAATTCCTATACGGTTGGTCGAAAAAGCTTTAAGTATTCGAATTGCGTTTAACCACTCTTCATCGATCTTGTTTCCAATTACTACTTGGTAATTTTTAACTCCTGCCTTATATAAGTTGCTCGTATTTAAGTTGATTCCACAAACTGAATTAAGCCGAATTTTTCCACCGTCGTAAGGTAATTCTTCCAAGCCCCATAATAATATAGGTTTTTTAATAATCTTATTTAATTCTAATATTAAATGTCCTAACGCGAAGGTTCCACTAATGCAAATTAAGGCATCAATTTCATTTGAAGCTAATTTATGAGCGGCTTTTTGAGCGTCATCTACTTCAATGACTAATTCTTCTATTATTTCCCATTGAACCTGTTCTATTTGTTTTAGATCTTTTTTGATTTTTCCGTAAATTTCTTCAGCTGCTTTATAATCGAAGGTTTTACGAGCAAAACAAACCACACCAACGCAAATTTCTTGTTTCAAAATAAAATTCCTCTCTATTTCTTGTTATAATGTTCCGAGCTCTGTATCATCCCAGGCATCTTGAAAAATTTTGAGCCCTTTATCGGTAAAGGGATGTTCAAAACTATCTTTATAAACTTGAAATCCTGCACTGACAATATTCGCTCCAAAGCGAGCAGCATCAACGATCTGCTTAGCATTTCGTATAGCAGCGACTATCACTTCAGTAGTAAAATCGTAATTTCGATAAATTTGCATGATATCCGAAATTAAAAGCTCACAATCTACACCAGAGCTTTCTTGCCACGCTAT
The DNA here is from genome assembly GCA_013375495.1 of Promethearchaeota archaeon. Next base: position 42,015 of record JABXKC010000005.1, on the reverse strand, counting down.
GAAAGGAGAACAATACGTCGCTCCGAGTCTTCCGACCTGTAAGGCTTGAGATGTTGTAAATACTAAGGTAACATTTACCTTTACACCAGCTTCTATTAACTCTTTAGTAGCAATTAATCCTTGTTCCGTACACGGGATTTTTATAACAAAATTAGGAGATAATTTGGCGATATCTTTCGCTGCGGATACCATCTCTTTTGCTTTAGCTATATGTGGATTAATCTCAACTGAAATCGGGAAGTTAATGTCTTTAAACAATTCTGCGAATTCTTTTACTACGCTATAGAATGATTTACCCGAAGTCTTTACATGTTTGGGATTGGATGTTACACCATCAATTCCCCAATTCTCTAAAGCGTATTTAATTTCGTCTATTTTAGCACTATCTAAGAAATATTTCATGATTTTGTTCTTCTTTTTTAATTTTAGTATCAAATTTATTTGAAAAAAGACATTATTGATATTAAATTTTTTTTAATCATAAAAAGGTGAAAATTGTAGTATGAACATCGCAAAGTTCCTTAACGACATTTTAGGTGCAATAAATGGGCAGAGAGCATGGGATTGGGTTGCTAAAATTTCGCAGTATAGTCGAGTTCAAGCATCTAATGGATATCACGATAGTCTTGAGGTGATAAAAGAAGAACTATTGTCTTTAGGATTTGATGATATAGAGCATTTTAAATCTCCAGCCGATGGAGAAACAACCATATGGGGATATCCGGCGTCATATCAATGGGAAATCAAAGCTGGCAAATTATGGATTGAAGAACCCGAAAAAACTAAACTATGTGATTTCAATGATATCCCCGTTTCAATCGTGACCCATTCAAAATCGTGTGATATTTCTGCAGAAATCGTTGATATTGGTACAGGTGATAATAAGGAAGATTATGAGAACAATGACGTTGAAGGAAAAATTATTTTGATGTCAGGACCTATCTATTTGAATCGCCCTCTTATTGAAAAGAGTAAGGCAATTGGTGTGATCTATTATCCTGATTTGAATAGAACGAAAAATAATCTCGATCGAGTTATATACAATGGCTTTTTTACTACTAAGGAAAGAATGAATAATGCGAAATTCGGTTTTAGCATATCTTATAATCAAGCGATGCATCTAAAGGAATTGTTGAAAAAAGGACTTGTTAAGGTGCACGCCAGTATCAATGCAGAATTCATGGAAGGCCATTTTGAAGTATTATCCAGTTGTATTAAAGGAACGGAATTTCCCGAGCAAGAAATAGTTATTATCTCACACTTATGTCATCCCCTCCCGAGCGCAAACGATAATGCTAGCGGTGCTGCGGGTTTGCTTGAGTTAGCAAGAGCATTCAAATATTTGATTAAAAACGAAATAATTGATAGTCCCAAACGGACATTAAGATTTGTATGGGTTCCAGAATTTAATGGTACTGTTCCGTGGATGAAATTTCACGAAGATAGAATTAAAAATGTATTAGCTTGTATAAACTTAGATATGATTGGAGAACATCCCTTAAAGTTAGGACAACCCTTTGAAGTAAACCTTGCTCCTCGGTCTACGCCTTCAATTCTAAACGATATAGCGTCCACTTTTATAAAAAAAATTGCTGATCACCCTAAAGGAATTGCAATTAATGGGACTAAAAATCCAATGTCTTATCGGCTTAGAAGTTACGATGGAGGTAGTGATCACTTTCTTTTTGTAGATTCGTATTTTGGAATCCCCTCCCTAATGCTGAGTCATAATGATCCTAATTGGCATTCCAATGTGGATACCGTAGAATATTGCGATTCCACTGAATTAAAGAGAGTAATCGCGATTGCTCTAAGTATTTCTTATGTATTTTCAACTATTGATAAAGTTCTCATAAGCAAGTTTTGGCCTATAGTTCGTCAAGGATTATTTAAAAGGATCGGAACTTTGGTAAAGCTTCTAGAAGAATTGTCGTTGTCGATTCTTTCTTCTGAAAATGCAGAGAAAACAGAGTTTCGAATAGATTTATTCTTACTAGGTAGATACCTAATAAAAGCCTGTTTTCAATATGAAATTGAGTTATTAGAAAGAATAAAACTGATTGAAAGTTCTTCAGAAACTCTCCAACTAATTGAATTGGCGAAAAAAGAAATAGAAGAACTAGAAAATTCTCAGAATACAAGATGGAATGAAATTAATGATTTCGATGAAGAGGAGTTAAAAAAAGAAGAGCAGATATTCAAAACTATCTACGAACTCACCTATCCAGGGCCATTATATGCAAGAGATCTTTTTAAACTGGTCAAATATCACGAATTCGAAAATTTTCTGGCAGAATTAAAGTATGAATTCTTAGGTCCTATTAACGAGTTATTTAATTTACTAGGGAAAGGATATAACACTTTAACAATAACAGCTTTTCTATCACTGGAATACGAGACATTAGTTCAACCTAAAAAGATACAAACCTTGATAAATCATCTAGAAAAAGAAGAGTTAATAAAAAAAAAGTAAAGATAGACTTTAATTTAAATCAATATAATCTTCATTTATTTTTATCATTTCTTCAAACATTTCCTCGGCTTTAGAAGCGTTATCTATAGTAGGATCCAGTAATAAAGCTTGAAATGCGATCTCTTTTGATTTCTTAAGAATAGCCTCGACAACTAGATCTTGAACAGAAGCTTGACTTCTTAATAATCCAGCTAACCCCTTAGGATATTCTCCTAGTTTAATTGCTTCCATTCCATTCTTATTAACTATAGCTGGACACTCTACCACTAAATCTTGGGGTATATTCGTAATTACACCATCATTAGGTAAGTTAACCGATGGCTCTTGATGACCTGAATCTGTTAAAATTCCTTCAATAATCGGAATTGCTCTTTCGTGATCTGCTTTTACTAAATTTGAACCACTTCCTCTTTTAATTCTTTTAACTAATCGATCCCCCGCTTTCGTTGTAATTGTTTTATATCCATTATAAAAGGCTCTCACACCTTCTATATTTGCTTTTTCCCATGCCCATGAAATATATTCTCCGTAATGAGAATCGGGAGTATAGGCAATATAACCGAATTTTTCAAGAATAAATTTAACTAAATCTACATCACATTCGAATCCCTTTATTTGACTAAGATAGGTTGGTGCTTTTTTCCTAAGATCAGAATAAGCATCCTTACCAGATTCTTTATATTTTATAGATAAGACAACTCCAAAATGGTTTAATCCACCCGCTATTATATCCAGCTTATTAAGAGGAGTGTCAAGAATTTTGCTATAGTGAAATTGAAACCCATAATATTCATGACATAATCCCACAAATCTAAGATTTGGAAACTTCCGCTTAATTGATAGACAAATTCTACTCATAGGGTTTGAAAAGTTAATAAAGAAGGCATTTGGACAGATTTTCTGAATGTCACCACAAATTTCTAAGATGGGAGGAATAACTCTTAAGGAGTGAAAAAGACCTCCAGGACCTCCATTCTCTCCCATGACTTGTTTATTTCCATATTTACGAGGGATATTGTAATCTTGTTCCCATAGTTCAAACCTTGGAGCGACTTCTATGGAATTTATGATAAATGTCGCATTCTTTAAGGCTTTTACCCGATCATTCGTAGATTCTAAATCAAAATCTAACTTCTTTTTCTCAATTGCTTCTCTACACGATTGGGTCACTAAATCTAAATTATTTTGATTAATGTCGTGCAAACATATTGTAGATCCTTTTAGGATATCGCTGTTAATTATACTTCCCGCTGAACCCAATCCAAATTGTAAAGAACCAGCTCCAATTATTACAATTTTTTCCTTTTTTGTCAAAATGCCAATCCTCGACTTCCTAATTGACTTATGTATTATATTTATTTAGAAAGTAAAAAATTTATGAAATTTCCAATAAGTCGTAGAGCGACTTTACCGAAAAATCTTCTTTTTTAACGGTTTTATAAGCAGGCTCCGATGAATATACTAAACCTAAATTTTTCAGCAAAATTATTCTCGATTCACCTGGCTCCAAGGAGAAGAAATTATCCGACGCTATGAAGTCAAATTTTTTCGAGTCTATGTGAACATATAGAGCAATTTGATTTGCCGTTATCTTGAGTTCGTAATCTTTTTCATTAGTATCTTCGCAGTAATATTCGCTGAGTTCCCAATGTACTTTAGGGTTCTTTAATTGAAATTTTTTTGGAGCTGAAAACAACCTAAATCCATGAAATTCATGGTCACCTTCAAGAGTTTGATACCTTAATACAAAAAAGATAACATAATCCGATAAATTCTTATCTGATTGATTTAGATCAGAAATATCGACCATTCCAAGCTTCTTTCCTGAACACGGAAGAATTTCTGATTCATAGGAGCCGTTCCTTTCTACTTTTCCATCTGGCCTGTAGATTCTCCACTCGAACAGTATTTTTTGAGAGGTACGAAGATCGTTTGATACCCAAAACTCTACAGATTTTTTATCTTCTTTAACGCTAGGAAAAACGGGATGGTAAAACCTTTTTACATAGTAATGCAATGCTTTCCAACGATTATTATAGTCCAATGACGACCAACTAGCTACTGGCCAACAATCGTTTAGTTGCCAATATAACGATCCCATGCAGTGGTAATCGTTTCGATTTCGGCGCCAGTGTTCGACTCCGTATTCGATGGCTTCCGCTTGCGTTATTTGTGATAATACTACTTGATTTTCAAACTTAGGAGGAATTTCAAATCGCTTTTTCATGTAGTCCAATATTTTCTTATTCCCAGCAGAATTTTTTTGATGATTTTCCATAATAGGTGAGAAGAAGTCAAACTGGTCAGTTGGACATATGTCTTCAATAGTTTTAATGGAAGGGAAAGATTCGTATCCGAATTCAGACATAAAACGCGAATCAAATTTTCGATAAGCTCTAAATGGTTTATTTCTATGCCATACATCCCAAAAGTGTGAGTCACCAATATCTGGCGAGTTGGAATTTTGCGTTCCAAGCTTTTCTCCAATAAAACCATTAGAAGGAGAACTTGGCCAATATGGGTGGTTAGAGTCGTATCTTTTTATTAGTTCGGGTATTAAATTCTCAAAAATTGTTAAGAATCCCGATTTAAATTTATCTATCTGATTATCCTTGTTAATCTCAGAATTCAGCAATTCCCATTTCCATAACCATTCAATTTCGTTGTTTCCGCACCATAGCGCTAAGCTCGGATGATTCCTTAATCTCTTTATGTTATGAGTGGCTTCTTTTTTAAAATTTTCAACGAATTCTTCATCATATGGATAAACCGCACACGCAAATGGGAAATCTTGCCATATTAAGATACCTAACTCATCACATAAGTCGTAGAATAAATTATCTTCGTAGATTCCTCCCCCCCAAACGCGAATCATATTCATGTTGGCTAGTTTCGCATTAATCAAATTTGATTGATAGAGTCCTCTTTTTTTCCCTCTGGGAATAAAGCTATCAACGGGAATCCAATTGGCCCCTTTCGCAAATATGGGAACACCGTTTAACCTAAAATAAAAAGATTCTCCCCATTCGTCATTATTCCGTATTAAGTAAATCTCTCTTATTCCTACTTTCTGCTTGAAGGAATCTATTATACCTTTTTTAAAGATTTCAACTGTAAGATCATAGAGATTAGGCGCACCAAGATCATGGGTCCACCAAAGATATGGATATTCAATGTTAAAATCAACTTTAGGAGCCAGATTATCTATAGAGATTTCAGTAGTAAAAGTTTTACCATCGGGAGCTTTCAGTTCCAAATTTAGACTATATTGATTGAGTTCATTGCTAGGTAAATCAGACTCTAAGTTTACTTTAATTGATAAATCTGATGAGATAACTCCTAGATCTGTTATCTCTTCTACACCAGTTATGTTATCAACATTCTTATTATAATATAATTTTTGACTTATGTAAACAGAATCGATTTTTAGATCATCATATCCTATTAGTTCAACTGGTTGCCATATCCCTATGTCAGGTAGTTTAGGACCCCAATCCCAACCAAAGGAATACTGTGCTTTACGGAGATATGGTACTCCCGGTATTGCAGCATCACCCGTGTTTAAATTTATGTCTTTTGTTTCTAACTCCTCTCGCGTTTTTAAAGTAGGACTTTTAAATTTAACAGTTAATCTATTATCTTTACTACTTAATTTTGATTTTACATGAAAATCGTATCTAGTAAACATATTATTTGTAATTCCAAGCTTCTCCCCGTTTAGAAAAATCTCTGATATGGTATCTAATCCATAGAAGCGAAGTACTTTGTTTTTATGAGCTAAAAAACTAGGTCCCAGTTCAAACTCCGTTTTATAGTCCCACTCTGATTCGTAAACCCACGAGACTTCGTGCTCTCTCAAACCATAAAAAGGATCTTCAATTATGTTGTTATCAAGAAGTGCTTCAAAAACCGATCCTGGTACTTCTACTGGAATTTCAATTGATCTTTTTTTATTTATTAGAATCCAATCACTATTTAGAGATATTTTTTCAACCTTTTCGAGAATTATCAACAACTCTTATTTAATTTTTTAAATAATATACTTAAAATTATTATCTTCTAAAAGCCAAGCCCCTAGAAACTTATACCTTTTTTTAGTATTCCATATGTTTTCGATATTGGTAATACCCTCATGTAGGTCATCAAGTAACTCTCGCCCTACTGCGAATTGTTCGTGAGAAGGATATATCTCTTGAATTATGTCAGCATCACACAATTCCTTTAATCTTGATATACTTTTTAGAATAACATGAAATTCTTTTTTTCTTGGAAGATACATCGTACCATAATGAGCGGTATCTCCAGTGAATAATTCACCCTTACTAGTCAAAAGGGATATACATCCTATTGAATGACCTGGTGTGTGGATCACTTCTACTGAGATGTCTCCTAATTCAAATCTATCTCCATCTTTCAACGGTTCTACATTAGTAGAAGGTTGATATACAAATCCTATCTCAGAATATCGATGTACAATCTCTTTAGGCGAATCCTTTAGCATCGATATGTCAAAGGGCAATGAGGCAATTCTCACTTCATTCTCGTGAATATAAACTGTTTCATATTCATCGTTTGATCCTCTATGGTCAAAATGGGAATGAGTATTAATCACTACAAGCTCTCGATTTTCGATTATTGTGTCAATAACAGGTTTAATCGGGAACAGACCACTTCCTGTGTCGATCAATAAGGCTTTTTCAGGTCCAAGAATGAGATAAATGTTGATATAAGTCGTAAGAAAACGAGGATCGATCTCGTCAAGGCGCTCCCGAATAACATACAAATATTCTTTCTGTTTTATAACTTCATACCAGTCATTATCTTTAGGCATAAATCCAATAATTAGAAAATTAATTTAAAATTTATTAATAAAGCACATTTTCATCATGCATCAAGGTATTTAGAATTTGGAAAAGATTGGAAACTATGAAAACGCTTACATTACCGAATGGAGAAATCATTTCTTATATAGACAAATTGACCGCACTTGATGTTTATGATGAAATCTATGTTAAAAACGAATATCTTCAACATGATATTCGAGTGAAAGATAATGATGTTGTGTTTGATATTGGAGCAAATATCGGTTTATTTTCTCGTTATATAGCAACGAAAGCGAAATATTTACGGATTTTTACTTTTGAACCCGTGCCTATAATATTTGATGTGTTAGAGGAAAACCTCAAGAATCTACAAGCCGAAGTCAAAAATTATAATGTTGGATTAGCTGAAAGAGAGGAGATTACTGAAATTTATTATTACCCCAAAGTAAGCGCCGATTCTGCTATCATAGAATTTGATTGGGACCTTAAAGTGGATCAGTTTCTTCGTAACTATAAAAAAACTGTTGTCAATTGGATTCCAGCCGCAAAATTTATACCAAAATTTATGCGAAGAAGTGTTATCAAAAGGGGATTGAAACGTATGTATAAAGCAGAAATAGTACCATGCAAATTGCGTACGATTTCTAATGTTATTCAAGAAAATCATGTTAATACTATAAATCTAATGAAAATTGATGCCGAAAACTATGAATTCCAAGTACTCGAAGGAATTAATCAATCTGATTGGGATAAAATCCAACAAATTTCTATGGAAGTCCATGAACACATCGAGGGTGGAAAAAACCTTCTTAACAAATTAGCGGAATTGTTAGAAGATAAAGGATTTAACGTTAAAAAAGAAGTAAATAGTCGATTTTCTTTAATGGGTGTGTACATGCTTTACGCAAAAAGATTTTAAAAAAAAAAATTAAAAACTTAGAGGTTTTGATCCAGTAATGATTTCAACCTTTCCATTACGAATTACGACATCGTTTTCAACTCGCTGGCCTCCCAATCCTTGTTTCATGACCCCTGGTTCTATCGTAAACACCATTCCTTCCTGAAATGTTTCTTCTTTCCAGTATTTTTTCGAATATTCGTCAGTGGGTTTACGAGATATTAAAGGAGAATCGTGAACACTCAATCCTAATCCATGACCTAAAGAATAAGGCATTGAAAAACCTCCTTCTTTAAGTATTTGTTCTGCTCTATCGTGAACTTTCCACATTGGTACATCTATATCAATCATTTCAATTGCCGCTTCATACGCTTTGACAACTATTTCCCGCATTTTAATGTGTTCATCCGTTAACTTCCCGAAACTAATTGGAACTGTAATGTCACTACAGTATCCTTGGAAATTTGCACCAAAATCAATTAAAGCTAATCCTGGTAGATTAAATTTTTGATCGCTAGCATAGGGATATTGATGTATTTCGTGAGCACGGGAAGAATTAGCAACAAGGGGTTCAAAGGAGACATCATCAGCACCATATTGGGCTATTTTTTTTCTCACAAGAAATGATAAATCCTTCTCTGTACCATCAGGAGTATTCAAGCAAAAATCTTGTATGTCAGTAATCGCTTTTGTACCAATTTCTGCTGCTTTCATTAATTTCTTAATTTCAAATTCACTCTTGGTAGCTCTTAGTTTTTGGAAAAATTTTTCTACTTCTATAGGTGCTTCAAAATATTTTATATTAGCAACGATTGCTTTCATTTTTACAATGAAGCCATATGAAGTCATTGAATGGACTCCGATCGTATGGGACGATTTATTCCATCGATTCTCAAATAAATCCTTAAACACTAAAAATATGTTGTAACTAAAATTAGCTGGATTTATAATTTCGTCGACCTCAGAATATTTTTCAGCTAACGCAACATCCCAGGGTATTAAAATCGATTCTCCACTTGAAGTAATAAATATTGTTGCATCAGTCGGATGACCCGAAAGATATTGCAGATTAATGTTCCGACTGTTTTCGTAATCTGTTATCATTAAAACATCGATTTTCTTTTCTTCTAGAAATTCTAAAACTGATTCGAATTTTTCTTCTGTAATTGGTCGCACGATCTCACTTCATTTGTCTTATATTAATTGTATAATTAAATATCAATTTTATTCTATACTAAAAAAAGTGATCACTTAGTGATATATCGGTTCTTCTTATAAGAAAACGCGTGAAATTCTAATTTTTTTTCTTTTCTTATTTTAATTTAAGGCTATGTACCCATTGATCGGATTTTAAGCCTTAAAACAAATCTATCATTAACTTAGTTCTAAAGACATTTCATGTATTTTTGATGTAATTTTGCGATAGATTGCCTTAAATACAATCTCAAAAGCTTTATTTTCTATATTTTGGGGAATTCCTAAATTTTCTAAAGTTTCTATAATTTTTCCAGGCTTTTTAATGTCAAATCCAATAAAATTTTCATCTGTACCAGAATCTTGTTCGGTTAATTCTTGGATATTAATTTTTGGGACATTAAATTTAAATTCAATATTATTTGCTACGGAAGTTTCTTCGGACTCATCTTTAGGTTCTATAGGTTGGGATAAACTAAGATCCTCAAGAACGTCTTCTTTAGATTTTCCTCGTAACTCTAACAACAAAAATGGATTATAGTCTAAGACACGAGCAAGATATAAAATAATCGCAGCAATATGCTTGCATGGAACTGCTTTATCAGGACATGAACAAGTTGAATTTAAGCCTTGAGTTGCATCTTGGAATAGGGGATGTCCATTGTTTTCAAAAATCGTAATGACATTTTGAGATAGGGAACCTTCCAATAATTCTATGATGTAGAGCAATTTAGTAGATAAATCTTTGATTATTTTTTCCCATTCTGCATCAGGGATAAGTTCAAAATTCATTTTCACGCGATATGGAGTAGGTGCTGTTCCTTGTACGGTTGCAAAGATCTGACCTTTACTTATTGAGAAATTATCAATGCGTTCCTCGTCTTTGGCATATTCAATTCCTCTTTGCATTCTGAATGGGCGCCCAATTTTTAGGTTTGAGACGATCCATTCTCGGCCCCAAGGTGTCTTTGCAAAATTAATCAAGTTTTTCTTAATTTGCTCAACTTCTTCGCGTGTTCTTTCTTTTTCGTATTCTGTTTTTCTTTTAGGGATGTCCTTTTTCTTGTTTCTCCTATTATCCATGAAATACTTTTTTCTTTCGTCCATTTTTTCAATCACCTAAATTTAACAAATTCCTTAATTTATCATCATCTAAGTCCGAAATCCAAGATTCTCCGGTAGATGCTACGATCTTTTCAGCTAATTCGCGCTTTTCTTCCAAAAGATCGTCGATTTTTTCTTCGATTGTCCCTTTTGTAATGAATTTATATACATTTACAACCGATTTTTGACCTATTCGATAGGCTCTATCTGTTGCTTGGTCTTCTACCGCTGGATTCCACCATCTGTCAAAATGGATAACAGTTGTTCCTTGTGTAAGGTTTAGCCCTGTTCCTCCGGCTCTTAACGATAAAACCAAAATTGGAGGACTATCTAAATCGCTTGATTGAAATAGATCAACAATTTCCCTCCTTTTTTTCTCTTGTACCCCTCCGTGGAAGTAGAGTATTTCAAAGTTATATTTCTGTTCAAGACATTTTTTTACAATGTCTCCCATTTGCGTGAATTGGGTAAAAATTAGGATTTTTTCTCCATTCAAAAGGATTTCATCGGTCATTTCAATTAATCTTTCTAGCTTTTGTGATTGAGACACGAATTCTTGTAAATTATTATCTAGCTCTAATGCCTCCAAATCAAGTTTCAGATATTGAGAAGGATGATTACAAATCTGTTTTAGTTTTACTAATAAAGCTAAAATTACCCCTCTTTTCTTTCTCTTATCTAAAGATATAGCATTAATTTCTTTCAGAGTATTCTCCACAAGTTCTTTGTATAATGTAGCTTGCGTTTCGGTTAAATCGACGATAATTTTCATTTCATTTTTATCAGGTAGATCTTTAATAACGGTTTTATCCGATTTTACGCGCCGTAAGATGAAAGGAGCAATGATTAATCTCAATTTCTCGATAACATCTTGATTTTGAAAGCGTTCTATTGGAATAATATATTTGTTTTGGAACTCGTTTCTCTTCCCTAAAAGACCTATATTTAGGAAATTAAAAAGTGACCATAATTCGAGTAATCGATTCTCAATTGGAGTACCGCTCAAACAGATTCTAAATTGTCCTCTGAGCTTATTTATAGCTTTAGTCTGTTGTGAAGCATAGTTTTTTATATTTTGACTTTCGTCAACGATAATTCCGCTAAAATTAATGGATTCTAATAAATCAATATCGTTTCTCAGCGTTCCATATGATGTAAGGATAATTTTGTGTGGTTTAACAATCTCTGGAATCTCTGATGCGTCTTTAATCCGAGTAGGTCCGTAATGGAGCATTACTTCTAAATCAGGGGCAAATTTCTTTATTTCTCGATGCCAGTTAAACAAAATTGATGTCGGACATACAATAATTATGCTTCCTGGTTTTTCAGGGTAAAATTTCTTAAGATAGCATAGAAGTGCAATCACCTGAATTGTTTTGCCAAGACCCATATCATCCGCTAAGCATAATCCAAAATTGAACTTTGTCATGTTGCCCATCCATGTCAGAGCTTCTTGTTGATAATTTCTTAAAGTGCCATTAAACGACGACGGACATGGAATATCTTCAAACGATTTTACTGATTGTAGTCTATTTATTATATTATTGAAATCTCCTTCGATAATTACGTCGTATTCGGTACCGTTTTCTTGTAATTGAATCTTCCCGAGTAAACCAGCTTTAAGTACATCCATGTAGTTTTCAAAATCAGGCATTTTTGATTGCTTAAAATCAGCTATTGATTGTAGATCTACTAAGATCCATTTACCATTCATATTAATCAAGGACTCTTCAGAATTGATTAAGTTATTAAACTCTTCATCCGAAATCTTTTTTCCTTCGATTGTTGCTTCCCATTTAAAGTCAAGCATTGAATGGACGTCGAACATTGAAGGCAAACTTTGGAAACCGCCTTCTTTTGTCTTAAAACTACTGCTTGTACGTATGATTAGTTTAGCTGATAACCGTTGTTCTCCGTCTCTTCTAAAAACCTCTGGGAGAATGACGTTAAATCCACTTTGTATTAACAAATCTTTTGGGTATTTTAGAAAATCAATGACTTCAGAAGAGATGAGCGTAATTTCATCTTGAAGGTTTTCTAATAAAGCTCTTTTTATCGGGGGGAATATTTTTGAAGCTGTTCCAAAAGCTCTTAAAATTATCTCTAAAAATTCCCCTTTATTATCAATAATTTTCAAATTTTCTAATTTCTTTTGGCTTTTTTCATCCCAAAGCTCGCGTAAAGGAATATGTTGTGCTCCCTCTTGAAATGAAACATAAAGTTCTAACGGCCAATCGCTCTCTGGAGTTTTTGGATATCTCAACTCTAAATTAAACGCAAAACCATGTTTTAACGTAAATCCTCTTGCTGATTGAGTCCAATTTTTAATCAAAATTGGTAAAATAGTTTCATGAAATGATTGTATATTAAAATTCGAATCCTTCGTAATAAGGGATTTAAGAAATTTATAATCCCAACCTGGCCTAAAATCCGGACTACTTTCTTTTTTTAATTCTTTACTGTAAAATTCGTTAAAAGTACGGAACTTCACTTTATCTAGCGTTGATCGTATAAGATAATCTCCAATGGTATCAATAAAGAATGAAAATAAATAGGATGGGTGCCATAATCCATTAGTTTTATAAATGCCATTAAATTGAATGAGATTGATTGGAATACAAAAAGCGGACCAAGAAGCTCTTTTTAATATAGTTTGAAGGCGATCTTTATCATTTTGAGATTTTAATAATAATTTCCACCTACCATAATACCCTTTATTTTTATTGGTTTCCAAGCTAGGAATGAACTGCCCTTTGTTTAATAATTCGAACACTAATTTTGTTAGAAAAGACCAAGTTTTAATTGAATTGCTATAGTGTTTTATCCCACGATCGAGATTATCTATAATTTCCATTTGGAAAAGTAACTTTACGGCAGGGCCAATAGGTATGATCTTTCCAAGGCAAGGTGATACTTCATGATAAACTGCCGAAATCCCTCGTTGAGAACCATGTACGGTTACCAAGGGAGGAACTACTAAGTTTATTTTACAGCTAAGAAGTTTCTTAACAGGTATACTTGGAAAAATTTCTGTTATTTGCTCCGAAAGGAACTCTTCTGAATCGTTTGAAGGAATCCATAAAACGAAAAAGTTGGAATTGGCTGGTAGATCTGGTCCTTTGGAACTTACTTTGAATCCACTTAGAGGTTCATTCCAATATGAGGAGGGTATAAAAATTAATTCTAGTTTGTTACCAAATTTCATGTATCAATAGAGCTCCAAATCTTAATGTCTATCTTTTTTTTAGTATTGCAAATATTAAATAAAACATAATAAAAAGTCAATCAAATTCTTAGCTAAGAACATTTTTCTCAAACATTTCTTTATCGATTTCTATTCCTAGACCCGGTTTATCGATTGCTTTCACTTTTCCTTTTATACATCTAATAGGATCTTCAAGCATTTGGAATTCCTCTGGGTAAAATGGGAATTCACACCACTCGCATCGGGAAGCCATAATGAAATGGAGATTTGCAAGTAAAATATGCCCAAATCCAAAAATGTGAGGTATGCATTGAACTCCTTTCACTTCCGCCATAGCATCAATCTTTTTCAATTGTAAAAATCCGCCACATCGGGTAACATCTGGTTGTACTATATCAAAACAATCTCGCGAGAGAATATCTTCAAATCGAAAAATACCCATATCATTTTCACCTCCGGCTATTTGTACCGGGGATTTTGCCTTTATCTTAGCTAATCCATTCAGGTTATCTGTTGGTATCGGTTCTTCTAGCCAAGTAACGTTATATTTATCGCATATATCTGCAAGTTTAAGAGCATCGTTAACAGACTGATAGGCTGAATTTGCGTCAACCATAATCCCGATATCTGGAAAGTTATCTCTCACCTCTTTCAAAATTTCTGCGTCTTGTTTAACTCCCATCCCTATACGTAATTTTACAGCTTTAAATCCCCCTAATTCGGGATTAACAACGTTTTCAACGGTTTTAACAGCTGGTTTTGGTTTATACGCCCGTAGAATAGAAGCGTAACAGTTTACTTCTCTCTTTCTACCACCGAGCAGTTTATATATCGGTTGTTTAGTTACTTTTCCAATTATGTCCCAACATGCGATCTGTATGGCTGATGTGGCTTGAGGTATTCCAAACATAATTCTATTGGTGTTTTGATATACTTCGTGAAAGATCTCCTCAACGAAAAATGGATCTTTATTCAAAACTAGCCTTCTCAAGGCTTCGTCGATGAATTGTTTTTGAGCGAGGTTACTCAAATTCCAATGAGTTAACGCCCATCCATCAATTCCTTCATCTGTTTTGAGATTCGTGTAAAGCCCACTTGCTTGGAGTCTCGGCATACTTCCAATTTTAACTTTAAAATCCATTTTTAAAACATATGTTTTAATGTCTGTAATTTGCATGAAAACTCACTTCAATAATGATATAAATTATAATATATAATTTTTAATTAAACTTTTAGACTAAGAATTATTTAATTCTATTGTAAATTTCAGAAAAAATAGGTTGGAAGGGTAAGTTTTTGGCTGATTTATTTGATTCGTCATCGATAAAAAATCCTTTTGAAGAATTAGCTGTAGTCTATGTGTTATATTTTGACGAAGCTAAAGGTCATATGCCATTACTGATTTACCCCGTAGAAAAATACAAAAACGACAAAGCATTTATGCGTCCGATTAAATATCATCCTATTTGGTTTTTAAGCTTAGATGAATCAGACGCATTAGATCACATAGACCTTGAATTTAAAGGTTTTACTTTCTTTGGTAAGAAATTTTTAACTAAATCTAAGAGAGAGAAAAGAAGAGCTGGACTCGAAGAGGAAACTCCTGAAACGATAGTGATTATAGTTTCTTTGCCAGATAAGATTGAACTTTTTGGGGATGAACTGATAAGAATTTTAACCCAAGAAGTAAGAGACAAATATGAAGACAAGTTGTTTGAAATAATCGATTCCGAGATATTAAAAGAAGAAGTAATTAAATCTCCTAAAATTAAGAAACGGATAGAAAAGGGAGAATCGATTAAGAAAGAACTTAGGAGTGTAATCCAAAGTTCGACTAATAAATTTTTTTCTCATGTGATAAAAAATTCTGATACCACTTCAATAAGAATGCAAAAGGCTATAGCGTATTTAGCATTTAAAGGTATAGATGTATCGCATATAGATGGTAAAGATAATAACGGTTCCTTCTCCGGCATTCAATTATTTGACCCTAGCAAAAAAGGAGAAGTAAATTTTGCAGATAAAAAACCCTTCATAATACTTAAAATTAATATTATAGAAGATAGCCAAGAATTAGAAATATTAGTTCAGAATAACTCGCTTCAAGCAATTAAAGGGACAATTGTAAGAATTAATCACCTGAAAGAGTATTTTGAAAAAGAATTGATGATCGAAACAATTGATTTCTGGGACGCACAAGAAGAATTAGTGTTCGTTTCGCCAATTATTCCATACATAGACGAATATATCTTCTTTATTATTGATGAGGTAACTAATGAAAAGTTGTTATCAAAAAGGATTGATTTAAAACTTCTTAAATAATCATATTTATTAAGGGAATGGTGTATGATAAATGACTCACGGGATATTAAAAGAAGAAGATATAATTATTAGAAATTATAGAACATCTGATTATCAAGCAACGCTAAAAATTTTAAAAGAACTCCAAAGCCAATATAATATTGGATTCGTCGAATCAAAATGGAGAGAAACTTCAGGATTAAGACAATTTAAACCCAATTTGAAACGAATTACCTTAATCGCAGAGCTTAAAAAAACTGGTCAAGTTGTGTCGATGGGAATGTTGGAAGCCGTAAAGAACAACCTAGGTCAATATATTGGTTATTTAAATAATTGGGCTACCGAAAAAGAATTCATCGGTAAAGGCGTAGGCAAAATTCTCGCAGATCGAGCAATACAAATATTAAAATCGTGGGGATGCGAAGCCGTAAGAATTAATATGGCTTACCTGGGAGATAAAAAATTAATCGATGTGTTTGGCAAAGTTGGATTTAAGCCAATTATAACTGTATTAGAAAAAAAATTTGAAATAGATTAATCTTTTTTAAACATTTTTGCTTATTTTGGTGGGGTAATTTATCCTTTTTCTTCAATGAAAGTAGTTACTAAATTGAAGAAAACTTGAAATTAAAAACCAAAATATATTTAATTTCAACAATTGAGAATCATATAACTAATTAATTCTATTCAAACAACAAAAATATAAGACATAAGAGGTAAAAAATTAAAATGCCAATTGGTATTAAAAGTTATGGTGCTTATCTACCTAAATATATGCTACCCAGAGAACTCATTGCGAAAGCATGGGATTTTCCCTCAGTTCCTGGGACTAAAGCAGTAGCAATGGTAGATGAGGACAGCTTGACAATGTCCGTAGAAGCAGGACTCGATTGCTTGGCGGGAATTGACCCAAAAACGGTTGATGGAATATTCTTTGCTTCAACAACGCAAGTGTATACCGAAAAAGATTCAGCGTCATTAATTGCTACCATACTCGATATGAGAGAGGACATCATTACCGCAGATTTCACGGATTCTACTAAAGCAGGGACAACAGCGTTAACTAGAGCTGTTGATTCAATCAAGGCTAACAAAGATATCAATAGTATCTTGGTAGTGGCAGCTGATACTAGAAAACCGGAACCCTCAACTATGTGGGAATTTGGGTTTGCAGATGGTGCTGCAGCGATACTGGTTGCGGATGAAGAAAATATTCCAATTTCAATTGATGATTATTATTCAGTCTCAGCGAATGTGACTGGACCGTGGAAAAGAGCAGATAAGGACGACTTTATCAGAACTTTTGAAGTCAAAATGGACGCGAAGTTTTATGTGGAAAGTATTACCAAAGTAATGTCTGAAATCTTGAAACGTAATAATTTGAATCCTACTGAAGATATAGCAATTGCAGCGTATTACTACAATAATCCCCGAATGCACAGTAGAATCTCTAAAATAATGAAATTTGGCCAAGGAGTCGCTCAAAACAGCTTATTCTTTCAAGTAGGTGATACGGGGACACCAATGCCCTTCATGCTCCTCATTGCCAGTTTACGAAGACCTAAACCAGATGCCAAGATCATCATGGCTGGTTTTGGAGATGGTGCTGATGCAATTTTGATGCAAATTCGAGATAAAGATGGTGTTAAAGCGATTGGTAAAGGAAGAATGGGTTTTATCGGTCACCAAAAATCGATGGCTCTCTTAAAGAATTACAACAGCGTCATCGATTCTAAAGAATTACTCAAGAAGGACAGATATACGCGTAAGAGCTCAGCTGTCTTAATCTGGCGTGATACTTCCTCAGTTTATAAGTGGTACGGAGTAAAATGCAAAAACTGCGGATCCGTGCAATATCCCGAAATGTCAAGGTCCTGTTCCGTCTGTAGGGCTGACGATCAATTTGAACGCGTGAAACTCGCAAAGAAAGGAGAACTTTTTACATACACTCTTGATCACTTGGTGGGTGGAACATATCTCAATACGCCGGTCCCACGATGCGTAATTGACCTCGATGGCGGTGGTAGAGTGCTCGTTAATATGACTGAAATTGAAAACCCCGAAGAAAACGTCAAAATTGGGATGAAAGTCGAGCTAACCTTCAGAAAAGAACATGAAGGTGCTGAATTTAAAAATTATTATTGGAAATGTCGACCCGTGAGGGGGAGACCTTAAAGGAGGTAATAAATATGGTAAGACATGGTATTAAAGACAGAGTCGCAATTATCGGTTGCGATATGACAAAATATGGAGAACTGTGGGACAAGTCGCAACACGACCTACTTTTCGAAGCGTTCCAAAGCGCAATTAAAGACGCCGGTATCACCAAGGACGAGGTTGATGCGAGCTGGATTGGAATATTTTACTATTTTACTGGATTATCAGGTGCAATGGTAGAAGATATTCTAAGATTGGATGGTAAACCTGCCACTCGAGTGGAAAATTACTGTGCTTCTGGTATGGATGCGTTCCGTAACGCTTCTTTCGCTGTTGCCTCTGGAGCATATGATATTGCCCTCGCTTGTGGAGTAGAGAAACTAATGGACGAAGGAGGCAGTGGATTACCTGGTTTTACTCAATTTGGACATCCACTATATCCAACGCCTTCCGCACCAGCAATGTTTTCGATGGCGGCTACTAGATGTTTCCATGAATTTGGCTGGACAAAAGAAGACCTTGCTCGAGTTGCCGTAAAGAATCATGATAACGGCTCACATCATCCAAAAGCACACTTTCGAAGACCTATTTCAATCGATGCTGCAATGAAAGCTCCTATGATTGCAGACCCTCTTGGCCGCTTCGACTGTTGCGCGATGTCTGATGGCGCTGCCGCACTGATTCTTACAAGACCAGAACTCGCAGAGAGTTATGCTCATGCCGATGATTATGTTGTTGTAAAGGCCAATGCGATTTCAGCTCACACCAATTTTCCATGGTACGTGCCACCTGGAGGTCCTGGAGCTGACTTTACTGCGTTCCCATCTACCGTAAAAGCAGCGAAGTATGCTTATAAAGAAGCTGGAATCACCGATCCACGCAAACAAATTGACGCCGCAGAAGTTCACGACTGTTTTACAATCACAGAACTCATAAACTGTCAAGACTTACAATTCTGCGATAGAGGTCAAGCAGCTGAAGAACTCAAAAACGGTACATTCAATTGGGATGGAGAAACTGCCGTAAATCCATCTGGAGGGCTAAAAAGTTTTGGTCACCCGATTGGAAGTACCGGTTGCAGGATGCTTACGGAGATTAGCAAACAAGTTCAAGGGCGTGCCGAAGGAAGACAAGTGCCTGATGCTAAGATCGGGTTGTGTCATAACCTCGGTGGCGCGTTCAGTGTTTGTGCAACAACCATATTAGGTCTAAGAGATTAATAATTTTTCTTTTTTTTATTTAGTTTTTTCTTGATGATTAAAGTGAATCCTAAAATTAAGTAAAATTAAGGTTAGGAGCATAGTACAAAATCATAAAAATTTGAAAAAATATAATATTTTTATACCTAGACTTTTATGTTAATATTAGTCAGATTTTTTAATCCGATAAAATGGAGAATTACGATGAGTTATGATTATAATTTAAAGGTTCTATTGTTAGGTGATCCTTCAACGGGTAAAGAGGATTTTGTTAATCGTTATATATCCAGAATCTTCCAAGAAGATCTTAATTTACCAGTTGGTGTTGATTTTTATACCAAGGATCAAAAATTTGAAGGAAAGATTGTCAAATTGCAAATTTGGAATTTTGGAGGAGAACCACGATTCAGATTCCTCATACATCAATATTGTAAAGGTGCTAATGGAGCTATCATTATGTACGATATCACTAATTTAAAATCGTTAGACAATATACCCGAATGGACTCAAATTATTCGAGAACATGCCGGAGACATTCCCATTTTGTTAGTAGGTAACAAACTTGATTTAGAAAAATCTCGAGTGGTTTCTAAAGAAGAAGTCGTTTTAATAGCGAAAAAGTATAATCTGGCAGCATGGGTTGAATTATCCTCCAAAACTGGACAAAATGTAGAGAAAACTTTTGCAACTCTTACAAAAATTTTGATTAGACAGATATGAATTGTCGTACTAATTGTTACAATTTGTTTTAGAGCAGATAAGAATTAAAAAAAAAAGAAATCACTTATTTTCGTTTAAAATTTTATTGAGAGTTTCTATGGCATTTTCTATAATCCTTTTTGAAGTCGCTTTTTTTATGGTTTTTGCCAGCATTTTATAGGATCCAGAGACCGTGATATCTATTTCAACAAAAACTCCAATACCTGACTCTGTATCTTCAAAACTTAGGGTATAAAACGCTTCACCAGCAAAAGGAGTAACCTCGAATCTTGTAGAGCGTTCAGTTCTTTGTCCAACCTCAAGTGTTTTTATTTCTCTTCCTTGAATTTTTGTGATATGTTGACCAATTGCATCAAAGCATTTGTTTATTATTTTTTCAAAATCGGCTGGTATCTCATTTAGTTCAACTATTAATTGTTTAGCTTCAGGTTCTTGTTTTCCTCCACCACTTACTACAACCCTCACGCGACCGATGTTCCGGATTCGTGCATTGGGAGTTTGAGAGTCACCTTGCCTTTGCGAGGTTACAAGAACTGCTGGAAAGTATGTGCCACTTTCGGAAAAGGTATAAGTGGTCTTCACCTTCACACGATTGCTCTTGGTGTCTTTTAGTTGCTCGGTAATTGGATAATCGCCATTACCCTCGAAATCCCATTCCACACCAACAATAAAACCGGTATCTGGCGGTGCTTCGATAACCGCGGAAAACTTAACTTTCTTCCCGACATTGACGTCTGCACGCATACCTCCGTTTACTGTAAGATTGACCACCGGTTGTACTCCCTTGCGCTCCGCAGCAGTCGGTGGTACTTCCACTTGGCCATCTACCACTTTATATATAGTGCTCGCAGGAGGTGCCACGCCTTTTTCAACCCATGCGCTCACGTCGCGCAGTGCCTGTTGCAATATACCACCATAGTTGATAACTCGAGTGGTTATTGCTGGATGGGAGTCTATAGGTGAGATCACAGGTGGTGTATGCATCGCATTGTCAATGAACCAGAGCCGATAATTATCATCGAATTTTTCTCCCAATGCGGCTTTCACCTTCGAGCGATACCAGTCAGCTTGCCAAGGATAGGCAGCCTCATCCGTTAACATTTCTACAACTATCATCTTGCCCTCAAACTTGCCAGTCTGGACCGAACCAGCGCCCTGATACGCATGACGCGGACCCAGTATCTCGGGTCGTTGCGGATACAGCGGTTTACCATCAGCGCCCCGGAACTGGTCCCAGACATAATATTCAGGTGACGGAACCTGATGGCGATGATAGGTTTGAGTTGCGAGATAATTAGAGTTGTCGATCTGCACTTTGTCACCAACCTTAACAGCTGCCAGTAACCGGTAGTTTTCCTCACCATAGGCTAGCATTAGCATGTTATCGAACGCTGCAACAGCATAAACAACGCAACCCTCTGCTTCACCGCTCTTCAAGAATATTGAAGCACCCTGTATGTCACCTTCAGGCACACTTTCTAATTCAAATCCTGCTGGGACTACATTACCCGCTTGCCCCGCAGATATAGATAATGACCCTCCCATTTTCCTGATATCTTCGGGCATAATAAGCTTGCTTATGGTTGTATCGTGTTTTATCCGGGCGTCTAAGAGCGATTGGGGCGGGTTTGCACCGAGGTAGCCCGGTTCCTTCCAAAAATCCTCAAAGTAATTAGGATCCCATTTCATCATTGGGTCAAGGAGCGTAGTTAAGACTCCGGTGTAACCGAACGCTATTCTTCTGTAATTGAACCAAGCTCGTGGCGGAAAACCCATCTTAGTCACTTCGATAAGTGCCTCTCGTTCCTCTTCATTTAGATCAGCATATATATCTCCGCTACCACCAGGTTCTACCGCATCGATGATGGCAGGTATTTTATCTTTCAACACGCGCATTGCGTGAGCCTGTACCGAGAATACATTGATCATGGCCATTGGTGTTGCGTGAATAAACGGTACCACGCCATCCCAGACACCAACTGTGTTTTCTATGCAACTAATTGTCTTATATCCTCCACCGCTACCGCCAAAAGCATACCCATACGAGCGGTGGGGACCATACATTTCAGAAGCCAAAACACGCGAATATTTCGCCACTGCCACACTGGTCCGATATCCGGCGATGGTGGGATCATCCCCGGGGAACATGTCCAACCTCCCTAAGTTCGATTCCAAAAGATAGCCGCCACTCTCGAAGGCAAAGTCTAATGAGTAGGGAGGATCAGGGTAACTTGAATTCTGTACTTGATTCTCATTCCCAGACATCGGCATGATATACTGGAAGAACCGACCATCGTATTGTTCCTTAGGTGGGAAGTATAACGAGAATCGAGCATCTGTGTCCTTAAAACCGCCATGGACGTATCGATGGCGTACAGGTTCGTCCCGCCACTCATCGATATCCACATATGGCTGGGTAAAAAACGGATCAATTGATTCACTTGTTTGCATAATTATATACCTATTTTTTCGATATGAAATTATATTTTCAATTCAATTTTAATTCTTTTTTTCTTTTTCATACTTTATTTGTTTCTCAACATATATATAGCATATATTAAAAAAAAGGAATTCTCTCTGAAAAATAAGAGAATCGTAAAATTATCAGAAATAAATAATACAACGATTATGACGAACTTGAACCGCCTGAAGACATTAAATCAACTATGGTTTGGGATGATATCACCGAATCGCATTTTGAACACGAGTGGAATATTAGTGGAACTGCTCCAATTTTATCTAAATACCGTTTAACAAATTTTAAACTATATTGTGCCATTCGTTTCATCATCTTTCCCCCAAATGGGACGACCTCAGCTTGAATTTCTATGAAATTCTCGTAAGTTTTTAATAGATCACTTTTAAACTTGTCATCGATAGGTCCTGGGTTAATTTCGAGTTTTATTTCAAGCTCCTCTTTACAATATGGGCATTTTGGCAATTAAAATCACATTTTTATGTTTTTAACTTATTGAATTTCTGTAGTATAGTTAAATATTCCATTTAAAGGGTAGCCAAATTTCATTAATAAGGTTTTAAAAGGGGATATTTTTCGAGCTTTAATGGTAAATTATAGAGCTTTACAGGTAAATTGTATAGTTTACCGGTAGTTTTCTTTGAAAGTTTAAATACATCTTTATAATATTAATCAGTAGAGAGCGGATAATCCAAGAAATGGATAGTGATTAATTTGTAATAAAGAATTTAAGTAATTATAATATAAATATAATGGCGATTCGATTAATGGAATTCTTCACAACTTTATCATATTTTAATACAAAAAATGGTCCTTTAGTATTTTATTCGTATCCAAATAAAGACTTAGAAAAATACGTGAAAGAAAGAATCGCAAGAATAATGGATCAAGTTCTAACTGAAGAATTTGTCACTTTCTCTTTTGACAAATATTATTCTTTAAACTACTATTTTGAAATCGACTCAGATTGGGCTCGAGCGGATAAAGAAGCTCTGTTGCTTTCAGCAATTTTTGATGAAGGTGTTTCAATGGAGATGGAAAAAGCAATATTAACTATTTGTATTGAACTTTCCGATTGGTTAAAGTCAAAAAAAAATATTTTTACAGGTTTCTATGAAACAAATTCAACACATTATCAAGATATAAAAAGTCAAAATATTATAGATAAAAATTTATTAATTATCAAATCATGGGTAGAAGAGTTTTATAATGCAATTTTAGAAGCAGTCCAAGAAAGGGTTGAGGAAGAAGATATTACTGCGTTTATAGAAAAGGAAAATATCTTGACGATTTTGAATTATTTATCACGTGGACCAATAACTATAGAAAATCTTAAGGAGTGGTATATTAATAAATATCCCGACGATAATTTTTATAAATTAATAAGAAATTTAATAACAGCTCAAATGGTTAGCATCCCAAATGTTAGTAAAAGTAAAAATCCTCCTTTTAATGTGTATATCGCAGAAGATATTAAAACAATTATTGGATTAATTAGTTTAAAGAATAGATTATTGAAAAATTTTATTGAAAATCACCAGAAAGAGAGTCCTGAAGCAATTGAAAAAAGAGCGCAAAAACTCCAAGAAATAATAGAAAGTGCCCTCCACTAAACACCATAAATTTGGTGTTTTCTTATACATTATGGAGCAAAACTAAAAATAAGATTTAGATCTAAATCAAAATTTGATAGAAATATTTTTTTGAATAACTAACTTCATAATTGTTTAGTAATGCCGGAAATTTCAGAAACGAAAGAACGATACGATGATTGGTACTGCGAAGAGTTGTTCAGAGCTTATTTTAGCGGTTTAATGGAGTTAGACGAATTGTTGCTAAAGTTGGATTATAATCGAATTTCAAACCAAAGGGAATTATTTGATTTTCTGAATTTTTTGTTAACGGAAAAATTTCCGCATAGATGTTATAACGAGTTCTGTGGTAATAAGGTATATTTTTCAAATACGTTTGAATTTGCGAAAAAGCATTTAAATCTAAAATTAAGGGAGTTTGTTAAGATTTGGATAAGTTCTCATACTTTAGGAAAATTTAAAGTTCGGAGCATAGAAATTCTATTTTATTGTTGTAAATGCTACGAAAGAAAATTAAAAGATTAAATTTTGTACAGATTGTTTTATGAATTTTTCGTTATTATAGATTATACAGAATAGCGTTAAATAGTATCTACAAATTAAAATATTAAAAAAACGCATTTAATTCAAAGCGAAAGAATATGTCTAGAGTACAACCTCTTTTGAAACAACTAAAGATGGGGGATTTACACCTAAAAAATAGGATGGTAATGGCTCCTATGACTCGTAATAGAGCTAATAATCCAGAGAATCGCGCCACTGAGCTTCAGGCTAAATATTATGGGCAGAGATCGTCTGCAGGGTTGATAATCACTTGTGGTTCTCAGGTCTCGAAAGATGCTGTTGGTTACATTAACACTCCCGGTATCTATTCCGAGGCGCAAGTCGATGGTTGGAAGTTAGTGACCGACGCTATCCATAAAAGGGAAGGAAAAATCTTTATCCAATTGTGGCACGTTGGAAGAATGTCACATCCCGATCTTCACAACGGCGAACTGCCACTGGCTCCATCTGCAATAAATCCTAAATCGAAATCTTTCACTTACGAAGGATTTAAGGATACTGTTACTCCTAGAGCAATGAGTCTCGACGACATCAAACAGACGATTCAAGATTTCAAGAATGCCGCTAGTAATGCTATGAAAGCGAGATTTGACGGCGTTGAAATTCATTCCTCAAATGGGTATTTATTCCATCAATTTTTCTCGAGATGTTCTAACGATAGAACGGATGAGTATGGAGGCTCTATTGAAAATCGGACCAGATTTCTATTCGAGGTCATTGATGAGATGAAAACGATAATGCCAGAGAATCGCATTGGAGCGAGGTTAAATCCTTCGTTTCACGATATATTTGGAATTACAGTTGACGAAGAGACTATTCCTACGTTCGAATATATAGTAGAAAAACTGAACAATTACAACTTAGCATATTTGCATCTATCCGAACCATTCACGGATGTAACTAATGTGCCCTTTGCGGAACCTAATATCGCGAAACATTTTAGACCGTTATATAAAGGGATTCTAATGATAAATAGCGAATTTACTCAAGAAAAAGGGAATAGAGTTCTGCAGGAGAATCTAGCCGATCTCGTGGCGTTTGGGAAGCTTTTTATTTCTAATCCAGATCTCCCAAAAAGATTTGAGATCAGTGGTGATATAGCACGATGGGATAAGCATACCTTTTACACTCCTGGTGAGAAGGGTTATACTGATTATCCCTCATTACCTTGAAATAGGTGAATCATCTTATTCAGTTTTTTTTTCAGGAATGAGTAATTTGTTTATATAAAAGAGTAATTAATTTTTACTTCTTGATTCGATTATTCTTCGAGTGAGTTCAGTAAAGGCATCATCTACATTGATACCTGTTTTAGCTGTAGTTTCTATGTAAATACTGCCTTCCTTTTCAGCAAAAGCTCGAGCTTCTTCTCGATCAATAATTTTTCCTGTATCTTCGAGTAGATCTACATTATTTCCAATCAATACAAATGGGATGTTCTCATTGCTAAATTGACGGATTTCTGTAAGCCATTTCCTTGTTTCAATGTAGGATTGCTCCCTTGTTAAGTCAAAGACTAACAGAACGCCAGCAGCTCCCTTGTAAAATGTCGATCGGATGAACTCGAACCTCTGTTGACCACCAATATCCCATATGCTCAAAGTTGCTACTTCGCCCGGCTTAAATTCCACATCCTTGGTGAGAATGTCTACTCCGACGGTGAGTTTATAGTTTGCTGCAAACCGATTTTTAATGAATCGTTGAATTAGCCGTCTTTTACCAACAGCGGCAGCTCCCGTAAGTAAAACTTTTAACTTAAAACTAGACATTTTTAAAGATTACAAAACCCAAGTACTAATAAGAAAATCTAATCTTATAAATAGATTCCATAGATTTTTATCCTTGATTTTGCGAAATCATCAGCTTCTAATCAATGAGCTGAAATCCTTCTACAATTCATCCGTCAATGTCTAAAGTATGAATCAAAGTAACTATATCGATTTTTTTTGTAGGGTTTCTCTGGAGCATTAAAGAAGCATCGGGGGCATAAAATTGTTAATATTTTGTCGTTCCAGACAAGGAGAGCTCGTTCTTTAGTATATTGAGGATGATTCGTCAAAAACTCGTCGAACGAGATGCTTTTTTTACAGTCAGCACAATTGCGTTCCACAGAAATAAGAGTCATACTTGTAGTTCTTAAACGAACTATATTAAAAATACATGGGTATTAACCAAGTAATTTATGATATTTTTTATATTAATACTACCGGTAAAAATAAGAAAGTTCACGGAGTTTCTCCAAAAGCAGCTCTTTTCCCGTGTAGTATACAATTGGCTTAAAAATAATTAATAATCTATGGACCATTCGAGTAAAGATATTATTAGATTTTTATGAGATAATCCTCCTCGAGTAAGTGTGCCTATAAAATTTTCTCGTGTATACATTTCTTTTAAGACATATCGTAAAAGTTGCTTACCATGAAGTCCTTGTTGTTTAGCTTCAGTATGAAATCTATGTGCATCCAGATGTAGTGAATTAATCTCATCCATTCTATCTTTTAAAAACGATCTCCCTTTAAAAACTCCTTTCCCGGAGGTAAATAGAAGCAAATCCTCCATTTCCATTGTGAGTTCATATAGTTTTTTAATAGATTGATATATAAGGGAGATATCCTCAGGAATGTCAGTATCTTTACCAAATATCATCTGATATTTTGGCATTACTGCGTCGGTGATAAATGCCCACTGTTGTTTTCGTTCAATTAAACTAATTTGTTCGGGAGCATGTCCAGGCGTATTTATTACGTCAAATAAATATTTACCAGATTTAGAATCAATTGAATCTTTAATTAGTTCCGCTTGAAATGGCTGGAAGTTTACGCCCCAAGTCATTTGACGATAATCAGGGTAAGTTTTTTCTTTCATTAATAGTGGAATAGCTAACTTACTGGCGAAAACGGGTATGTTAAATTCTTCTTGAAGCATTCGACCCCCGCCACAATGATCTTCGTGGTTATGAGTAATTACACACTTTTCAATCATATTCTCCGAATCAAGAGATATGACAAATTTATGTAGATCCTCTACCCCGCCTGGAGCACCTGCGTCAATTAACAACCCGTCAATTAAAAATATTGAAGTCCAAAAGGGCTGTGGCATTAATTTATTGTCTGAAGACCATTTCCATTCTAATATCTCATTATTACAGTGATATACCCTTTGAACTACCATAATACTCTCATCTTTTATAATAATAAAAAAAGTGTAGATAAAATATTTCTACTTTATTAGTCTTATATTACTGAAGATGTAATTGAGTTTATTTGCTCTTAAATCCTACGTACATCAAACCTAACCAACCAAAGGTGAATGCAAAACCGCCAATTGGAGTTAGAAATTCAATCCATTGCATACCTGTGAACACAATTATGTATAAACTCCCGCTGAAAAGGATTATACCAATTAAAAATAGCCAACCCGTAATATCTACCATCTTTAACTGTATATTGCGTGCTAAAAGAGCTACAATAACTAAGGCAAACGCGTGATACATCTGATACCTCACAGCTTTTTGAAAGGTTATAAGAAGAGGAGAATCAGGCCAACCTACATCAATTAAATGCGCGCCATAAGCTCCAGCCAGAACAGCAAAAGCACCGTTAAAAGCGCCAATAATTAACCAAAGATTTTTTCTATCCATTTTTAAAACCTAATTTATTTTTTATATTCATAAGAATATTTTTTTAGTTTTTAATAATACCTTATTATATTATAATACTAGATCTTCTTCAAGGACTTTGTCTATAACTTCTTCAAAAACCTCGTAAGGTTGAGCTCCAACTACTATCTTTTCACCAATTATAAAGGTTGGTACGCCATTAATTCCGTACTTCCTTAATT
The DNA here is from genome assembly GCA_013375495.1 of Promethearchaeota archaeon. The sequence continues at coordinate 13,469 of JABXKC010000005.1, read as the reverse complement.
CTTTGAGCGATTTCTTTAACTCTTTCAATGGTTCTTCGCTATCAATATATTCAAGAATTTCTTTCCTCTTAAATCCGAGCGATTCTGCTAAACTGAATAACAAAGTTTTATCGCCAATGTCTTGTCCATCCTTCCAATAAGAATCGAAAACTAACTTGTGAAACTCGTCAAATTTTCCGTTTTTCCTCGCAAATTCCGAGAAGAATAATGCCATTCGAGAGTTTGATAGTTTGTCTGTAAGCTTAAATGTAATACCAACATCATCGGCAAGTTTTTTTATATTTTCTTTCATTAGTTCTAAATATTCTTTAGGGAAAGGCAAATTATTCAAATCAGTCCCCTCTTTTGGCGTTTCAGGATGAATTTCAAAGGGTTTCCAGTCAACATCAAGATCGTAATTTTCTTTAAGCTGCTCTACACGATAAAATCCGATGTAACAAAAAGGACAAATATAGTCTGAAAATACGACAATTTTTAACTTTTTTTCACTCATAGTTCACGGTTTAGAAGAGAAAACAAGCTTTTATAATTTATTGAATTAAAAAATAGGAAATGTATCCAATAAGTCTATCGGAAAAAGTTCTGTTTACAAATTGATTAAGATTTTTAAAAATCATGTAAAAGTTTAAATAGCCTAAGTGGATATAATCTTATAACAATGATCTCAAGTAATACTGCTACAAGAAGTTTGGCAAGGATATTGATATCCTTAAGTATTATTATCGTGGCAGTATTAATTATATAAGCGAAACAATTCCGCTTGATCTTTTTTTATGTTTTTTTCGCGGTTTTGTTCGCTTGAAAAAATATATTTTTTGAAAAGGTCGTTGGTGGGTTCGTTGCGCTTAAGGCTTGGGTAGTTTGAAAATTACGAAAAATAGAAATGGAGTAGATTAAAATGGAAATGAAAAATCAAGTGAAAAATTACTTACAAACTAACGATATTGATATCGGATTTCAAGATCTGAATGCATTAGTAATAAATAAACAAAATTGTGTTTTATGTGGCTCTTGTATTTCACTCTGTCCGCGAATTGGGATGAACGAAAAGGAACCAAAGCTATTAGAATATGATCCGGAATGTTCCACATGTTTTAGGTATTGTCCAAGAACGTACTTTCCTACCGAAATGTTTGAAAAAGAATTGTTCAAAGGCGATGCGAAAAGAAGCTATTCATTAGGATGCTATCAAAAATTAGTTGCTGCAAAAAGTAACGACGAAACTGTGTTGAGGAGAGCTCAGAATGGAGGTGTTGTTTCTTCATTACTAATTCACGCTCTTGATTCGGGATTAATAGATGGAGTTTTACTTACAGATAAAGACGATAACTGGTACCCAAAACCAGTAATTGCGACGAGTTCTGACGAAATACTATCGTGTGTTGGTTCCAAATATACGATTTCACCAACATTAATTACTTATAGTGATGCAATTAGAGACTTCAAAATAGAAAAATTAGCATTTGTGGGTCTTCCTTGCCAAATCAACGCGGTAAGAAAATTGCAATTATCATCCCCCCTCTCAGACGAATATGGAAAGTTCAAATTAATTATAGGACTTTATTGTTTCTCAAACTATACTTATAATTTATTGAAAACCTTTGTTCAAGGAGAGCTTGGAATACCGTTAAGTAGTGTAAAGAAATTCGATATTTCAAAAGGAAAGTTCTATGTGTATTTGAAGGAAGATTCGGTTAAACAAGTTCCAATAAAAGTGACGAAACAATATACTTGGAATAGCTGTCACTATTGTAAAGATTTTAGTGCTGAAATAGCGGATATATCGATTGGAAGCCAGGGAACTTTAGACAATGAGTGGAATAGTGTTTTGTTGCGTACAGATCTTGGAGTAAAAATATTTAATGGAGCCGTTAAAACTAACAAAATAACTACTTCTGATAAAATCGATCTTCTTAAAATTGAGAAAGCTGCGTTTAGAAAGAAAACACGAATTACACAAATTGATGAAAAAACATTAAACACCATGCGATTATTGGATATTTCTGAATTCGATATTAAAACATACACAATCCTAATGTCGTTAGGACGGGCAAGTGAATCGTTATTAAGCGAACTTATGAAAGTAGACAATAATTTAGTTAATAAGGCTCTAAAAAATCTAAGACAACGCGAATGGGTGATCTCAACTAATGGGATATACAATTCCGTTGACCCAACTTTAGTTATCAATAACGAGATTAGCGCACTTAGGAAAAAATATTTGGAAAAAATTAGAAAACTCAATGGCGAAGTTCTCCCAAAATTAGAATCGATATTTGTACGAAATAATATAAATCAAATACGCCATAAAAGAGAGTTGTAACCAACTCAAAGTATCCGAATGAAGCCCTAAATGATTTTCTCCATGAATAACCAATGGGGTAAAAAGAATTTTGGCACTTCACTCTCGAGATATTGGCCTCTTTCCTGAAATCCCGCTAAACGATACACTTGTTGTGCCGCTACCATAAATTTCCCAGTATCCAAGCGAATTGAAGAAAATTCGAATTCTTTTCCTTTTTGTAATAAAATTTCTAATATTTCTTTTCCGTAACCATTCCCCCTATATTCCGGTCTTATGTACATTCTCTTAATTTCTCCTATACCACTTTTTATTGTTCTCAGTGCCCCCATTCCTATTGTAAAGCTATTTTTTTGTATAATGTAATAAATGCCTTCGGGAGGAAAATAAGATGATATTTCTTTAAGAGTCTTTTCTACATAATTTTGAACACTTATCCCTAAAAGCGAAACCATATCAATATTATATCGTCTCTGCATTTCACCAGCAATCCAAATTAAGTATTCTTCGTTTAGTTGAATAAAATGTGATTTATGCAAATCTAAATTTAAGGGGATAAATTTAACCATAATAATTTTAATGTTCAACTATTAAAAAATTAAATTTTATCAAAATTCTGCGAAATGATTATCGTTTTTAATATTTTTAAAAAAGTTATTTGCTCACATTTTTGTAGAAATCTATTTATAATTGGGAATCTTAATTTTTCTTAATATCTACTCAAATAACTAATAAAATCCTTGAAATCCAAGATTAGATTAAAATTTAGGTGATTAATAATTATGGATTTGTCTAAAACGTTTAGAATTATTGTAGGAGTATTGTTACTTTTGAGCAGTACAACATTACTTGCCTTATTATTTCTAGAACCCGATTCTTTGGCCATTATTTTTAACTTTTCAATAGATGTCACTGCCAGTAATCTAGGTGAGGCAATCGCCGGTGCAATCGCCGGTATTGCTGCTGGATTTGTGTTTTTAATTGGAATGCTTATTTTGGGAACACTTAATTTCATCTTTTATTTAATAATCGGTTCAATAAGGTTAGCTCTCAAAAGAAGCAAAACAATGTCAATTTTTGTGATTATTTTGACTTCATTCGCACTTCTTCTAGAAACTAGAACTTTAATATTGCTAACATTAGGAGGATTCACAAGTATACTATTAACCTTGTATGTGATAGGCGATGTTATAATTATAACTTTTTCACTATATTTACTGATCCATATCTTTAGGACTCCTGAAATAGATACCAGACAATAAATTTTTAACTTTAATAATAACTTTTTTTTTTTTAAAGTTCTTCTTATTTGATAATAGTTATACCCTATTATCTCTTTAATTTAGGCAGTAATCTATTAAAGAAGATATATGAACAAGTATGCCCTAAAATTATAACCGTCCAAAACAATACCATCGTAGTATTAATATCTAGGAAAATATAAGAAAATGAAACTATAAAGAATATAGATATAAAAAAGATAATGTATGGGACAGAGATGATGATTACCCATTTAAAAATCCTATTCTTTGGCTTATAATCTTCTAACACGTACATTTTTTTTCTCTTTTTACCAAAAAATTTTATTTTTAATAAAAAAATAACCATTAAGACAAACCAAGCAAAGGGTAAGGTTGAAGCAAAATTAATTAAAATGACAATATAATTTGGATAGTTAATATAAATCAAAGATGGTAAAACTATTGCGCAAGTCAGAATAATAAACATTAAAAGTAATTTAGGTATTGCTTGATCTCTCGGAACAATTGGTAAGCCCGCCTTAATTGACTCACCAGAAGTTTCTAATTCCATTAAGCCAAAAACTAATAATCCTGAAAGAATTGGATTCAAAATTGAAAGCACTATCCAATTTAGGGAGAATGGTATATGGAAGAAACTAACAACCGTGGCATTTTCTATATTAACATTTATAACATATATAAAAGAAACCAATATTGGTAGAATGATTGTTATTATATATTTAGGATTTCGCGAGATTACAGCGAGATCACGATAAAGATATGCGTAGAACGGTTTTCTAGATTTAATTTTAACCTGAATATCCTTTTGAGGTGTTCCTCGTTTTCTTCTTCCTTTTTTCAGAGTACCTTCTGAAAGCGTAGCTCTTTCGATTGCCTTATTCGATCTATTAAAAATAAAGTATGCCAAGATACACATTAAAGCAAAACCAATAATAACACTGGTCCAGAGCTGATAAGTGGCTTGAAAAGGAGCTACGGATAATGAAATTAGATAACTTAAGTTAAACGGAAAAGGAATAAAACTTATTATAAGATTTATTATAGGACTATATCCTGAAGTAATAAAAAAATCACCTATAAGATCTAATGAGTTAGTATACCATTGAATTAGACCATAGCTCCCAAAGAGAATAATAACATAAGAGAAGAGATTAATTAAGCGAAGCATCAAAACTTTTTTTGAGCTGCTATCATTAATATCTAAAGTTCGATTAATGCGCGCTCCTAACAATACTAAAATACTAAATGAAATTATAACATTAACGAAAGAGACTCCAAGGCACACAAAGAAAAAAAACACATTTCCGCTTCCAATTAGCATAGCAATGGGAAATGCAAGAATAGAAACTAGAATTTGTAAATCATAACTTCGAAATAGAGTAAAATACACGATTTTTCTTAACTGTGTCCTCGGAATTGGTAAAGATTCATACCACTCAAATATCTGCCCGGAGATAATCATAGTGGCATCTAATAACCCCATAATGAAGAAATTTAAATTTTGAAGAATGAAATAGATTGAAAATAGCAACCCTCCCATTAAAAAAATGTTTTCAATATGTATTGATGTATCTAAAAGAAGTTTAACTATTTCCAAATAAGTTAAATAGGGTAGAACAGGTATCACACCGAAAATAATAGCCAAAAATAATTTGGTTAAAACCACTTTTACTTTAAACCTAAATGGATTATTTTCGTATCTTTCCAAAAAATATAACTTATTTCCTCCCTTCATAAAGACTAATTCTTCTAGGAGCAATTCTCGACTAGAAAATTTTGCAAAATAATAGATTGAAAGACTATTTTCTACCATTTTTTTTTTCTATTCATTTTCCCTTACTTTCAATAAAAACAACTTTAACATATAATTATCTTTGTAAAATAATAAAATGATCCACATTATTTGGTATAAAAGGATTTCTTTAATATTCTACAGAATAAGTACTAAAAAAAAAAAGAAAAATTAAATGATTAATTTCTTAAAAAGATTAATCAAGTCCTATCCTTGAAGCTAATTTTACGATAAGGAATATTATTACTGCTATTATTATAAAATTTATTATTGCCGCTATGAAATTTCCGATCCCAAATACACCAAGTTTGATATCCGCAATATTATCAAATCCAGGTATAAAGATTCCGATTATTGGAGTTATCATATCTTGAGCTAAGGAAAGGATTAGCGCGTTTACAGCAAGACCGAGTATAAAAGCAGAGGCAAGACCCAAAATTTTGAATTTTTTTATGAATGCCAAAAATTCCCTCGCTAAATTTTTTGGTTTTTCTACTGGTGGTGGGGGCACTGGAGTAAGTAGTTCTCGAATTTTTTTTAATTCTTCTAACATTTCATCTTCTTTCGTCATATAAATTCACTTTTTATTTCGTTTATATATTTATTTCTATTTTGATTAAATTTGGATTTAAATTATATTATCCCAAGTTTTACTTAAATATTTTATTTATAATCTATGAGATAAAATAGAATCTAGTTGTTCTTCTGTTAGATTAGATTCAGCTTTAATTCGAACTATAAATGAATTTCGAACATTAACACTATAAATACCCCTAATGCTATTTATACATAAGGTGATATAATATTATGTCAAAAGTAAAAATTACCGTCGTAAAACAGTTTACTCCTGAAGATGTTATAGGAAAAGAGTTTATACGAGCTGATGGAACTCCAATTGAAAAATGTGGAATGAAAGAAGGCCTTGAATTCACCGTTGGTGAATCAGGGGATATGCCGGAAGGATTCTGCCACCATGCTTGGTATGGATTATATAAAAATATATCAATTTTACAATGTGGTGGAGGTTTTACCGCTTGGACTGGAGAGGATATGATATACACAGCTTGTCCTGATGGAATTCGTCCGGTATGCTTTAAATTAGAACGTATTTTAGAGTGATGTGGTTATAAAATGACAGTTAAAAAATTAGAGTTTGAATCCATTTATTTCGACTTATACGAATTAAGTTCAGGGATATTTGCGGCAATCTCAACAGATAAATTACCCTCTTCAAACGCAGGATTTTTTGATCTTGGCAATTATTTAGTCATTTTCGATACGCTCATGAACCCTTTCTCGACTATCGATCTCATTAAAGCGTCAAAACAATTCACAGACAAGGAACCCTCCTTTCTCATAAATAGTCACCATCACATTGACCATTTATTTGGAAATCGTATCTTTGCTATGAATATACCTATCATTAGCAGCCAAAAAGCCTTTATGGAGGCTCAAGATACTTTACAAACGCGATTTAAGGATTTTCAGAAACAAGCTCCCACTGAAATTAAAAGAACAAAAACGGAATTACTAACCGAAAAAAATCCAGATAAAATATTAGAGTTGAAAAATGATATCAATACGTGGAATGAAATAAAAGACCCTAACTTCAATTTAAGACTACCAAATGTTATTGTTAACGATTCTTTTTCAATTAAAGGCACTCAAAACCAAGTTCAAATAATTAATATAGGAGCCGCTCACACAAAAGGAGATATGATAGCCGTTTTCGAAAAGGAAAAAATTTGTTTTATGGGAGACCTATTATTCGAGAAAACTGAACCAAGTTGGGCTACCGCTACTGAAGGGGTACCAACTCCCGCAAATCCTGAGCACCTTCGCGATACCCTAATAGAATACGCTGAAAAGGATATTGATGTTTACATTCCTGGGCACGGAAATCTTTGTACAAAAAAAGAACTTCGAGAAAATGCTGATTTCTACAACGAGTATTTTGTAAAAAAAAAATAAAATTTCATCATTATTAACAATTCTTTTTTCTTTAGTCAAAAATTATTTAATTCCTAATTAATTTCATTTAAGTATGAGTAATGATGGATTTAATCAGTTTAAAGGAGATGTAAATACAGAAAGAATTAAATATATTGCAGATCCTCAACTGAGAAATATTGTAAACGTTTCTATTGCCTTAGCACGACCTTTATTGGTTAAGGGAGAGCCGGGTACTGGAAAAACGCTTCTATCTCATGCTATCTCTGAATCTCTGGGAAAAAGATTAATTATATGGAATGTAAAGAGCACCACAGAAGCAATAGATGGCTGTTATATGTATGATACAGTCCAAAGATTAAACGATAGCCGATTTGGGAGCGAAGATCGAAATGTTGATAATGTAAAAGATTATATTACTCTAGGTCCCCTCGGTGAGTCTTTTGATTCTGACGATCAAGTTGTCCTCCTTATTGACGAAGTCGATAAAGCAGATATCGAATTCCCTAACGATCTTTTACAAGAATTAGATGTAATGGAATTTTACGTGAAAGAAACGAAAGAGTTTGTAAAGGCTAAAACTCGGCCAATAGTGATTATTACTTCTAACAATGAAAAAGAACTTCCTGACGCGTTCTTACGTAGATGTGTATTTCACTGGATTGAATTTCCCTCAAAAGAATTTATGGCAGAAATATGCAATCTTCACTATCCTAAGCTAAAACAGAATCTTTTAGAGCAATGCCTTAAGCATTTCTATGCACTGAGAGCTATTACCAAACTGAGAAAAATGCCATCGACATCAGAACTTCTTGATTGGATCGGCGTTTTGCTAAAAAGTGGAATAAGTCTAGACGAACTTAAGCAGGGTATACCTTTTCTGGGCGTACTTCTTAAAAAAGAGAAAGATCTTGAGGTTGCGTTAGAGAAAATTAAATTTCCAACTTAAGATTCTTTTTGAAATTATAACGACTTACTATATCCTAAAGAAGCATTAAGGCTTCTCATATTTATTTTTTGTATTTGTACCGTTTTCTTTTTAAAATATAAAAGGGAGATTTAATAGCTTTAGATTTTCTCTATGAATTGCATAACTTTGTATTAAATTTTTTTTTCTACCCTTAATAAAATTTAAAAAAAGAGGTGAGGAATCATAAGCGAAAATAAAAATTATATTCTATACGTCCAAACTAGCGATGATCCTGAACGCCAGTATTCACCACATGTATTGGCTCAAACCGCTAAAGCAATGGATCTTAAAGCTCTTATTTACTACTTAGGTCAAGGATTAAGAATCCTAAAACCGGGTAAGGCAGAGGAAATTAAAGCTGGAAATTTCCCAACGCTTAGAGAAATGATTGATAAAACGCTTGCAGATGGTATCGAAATTTTCGTTTGCGAAGCTTCAAAAAGAATGTTAGGATGGGAATCAGCTGATTTAATCCCAGGATTGAAAATAGTTGGAGCTGCAACATTGAATGATTTAGTGTTAGAAGCCGATGCCACAATGTGGTTTTAAATTTTTCAAAGATTTAGTGCTAGAAAGAAAGATAGATAACCTATCGCAGAATAACTGGTTTTAAACGAGCAATCAATTCAATGTTCGTATAAAACCTAATATCAAATTTAGATAGCAAAAAAACTTAAAGCTTCTCCAAAAAGCTAATATTGTTATATTAATTATTTTCTAGTAAATAGAATTGAAATGAAGGAAACTTAACTAAATGTTTGTTGATTACTTCTATTATCTAAAGGAAAGATTACCGGTCAGTATTACGGAATATATGGCCCTGATAGAAGCTTTGGATAGAGGGCTTATTCACAATATGGTCGAATTTTACTACATTTCTCGCTCGATTCTCTGTAAAAACGAGCACCATTTTGATATCTATGATATTGCGTTTGCTAATTTTTTCAAGAATGCTATTATTAAATTTCCCGACGATATAAAGCAAGAAATCTGGGATTGGCTGAATCAAGACATTACTATTCCTGAGTTAATCGAAGGTTTGAAAATTCTATTGAGAGAATACCAGCAATATTTAAACATTGAAGACCTCCAGCAATTTCTAGAAGACTTGCTCCAGAAGCTCAACCACGATTTAGACGGAAACTTATTAATAAACGCACCAGAGAAGATTAAAGAGGAGATTTGGGATTGGTTACAAAAAAATATGGACTTATCGCAAGTAGATGGGAAGTTTCAGGAGATGTTAAGTCAATTTTTTAACCTCGAAGAAATGCAAAAGCAATTCGAAGACCTTATGCAAAGACAAGACGAGGAACATAATGGCGGGGACCACTGGGTAGGAACTCAAGGAACCTCTCCGTTTGGTCATTCGGGACAAAATCCAATGGGAATGAGGGTAGGTGGATCTTCGGGGATGCGCATGGCAGTTCAAATCGCCCAGAAAAGAATATTTTCTGATTATAGAAAAGATGTTGTGCTAGACACTCGCCAAATTAAAGTTGCCCTAAAGCGGCTTAAAAAGCTAGAGGAAATCGGGAAACTCGACGAACTCAATATGGATAAAACGATCGACCAAACTGCGAAGAACGGTGGTGATATCGAAATTATCTTTGAAAAACGCCGCAAAAATAACGTAAAACTCGTGCTCTTAATGGATGTGGGTGGCTCCATGAGCCCGTATGCTCACCTTGTTAATCTTCTTTTTTCCGCAGCTAATAACATGTCGCATTGGAAAGATTTTAAGTTTTATTACTTCCATAATTGTGTATATGATAAACTTTATTTTAACGCGCAACGTAACCCCGAGGAGGCAATAGATTTCGAAGACTTTGCCAAGAAATACGATAGTAAGTATAAAATTGTGGTTGTAGGTGACGCTGCTATGGCATCATGGGAATTAACTGAGCGATACGGCTCAATTTACTATTACCATCGAAATGAAATGCCCGGAATTTACTACATCAGAGAAATTGCTAATCATTTTAAAAATAATGTCGTCTGGCTAAATCCCGAGCTAATACGGCTTGAGTGGGTACCATGGACCCGAAAAATCATATCGAGCATCATCCCTATGTATAACTTGACGGTGGAAGGAATCGAGGAAGCCATGGACTACCTAAGAACTGGCGGAAAAAACCAATATACTACTGTCCAGATGCTCAAGGGTTTGAATTATTAAGTAGATATGCCCTAATAGATAAAAAAATTCAGTAAACCTTATTACTTATCCTTATTACTTCCCATGCTTAAAAAATGAATTTGTAAATTTAAGAATATAGATTTCGATCCTTTGGAAATATAGCAAATTATCTTGAGAAAAAGGCTTAAAACCTCTTTAAGTGGAAAATTTTTATTCTTCTTCTTTAATAATCTAGAAACTAATTTTTATTTAATTTATAAAAATAAACGAGTCCGAAAACTCCTGCAGATGGTCTGTTCTCTCCCAACCATGATTTTTTTAAGAGCGTCATTTTAATTCAGATTTGGAGCAAATTTAGGTCAACATAATTTGTTAATATTAGTAAAATATGATTAGAATTTAAGTACCAAAAAGACTATTATTTATAATATAATTGTTTATCTCGATCAATATATTTAACTTAATCACCATATTCATTCATTATCTGGACAATAATTATCGATTATTCATAATATGAATTTCATTCATGAAAAATATAATTAACGAAAAGCTTAATCAAAAGTAAGAATTTTTAAATATTAAATGCCTATTTTATAATAGAAATGGATTTTTTTAAAAAAATAATTTTTAAAAATACACAATATTGGTCAAAATTTTGTCTTTAATTATTGAAAATAGAATGTTTTATAATAAAAATAGGGGTGATAAATACACGTTAGTTGAAGAACAAAAAATATGTACAAAGTGTAAGGCTCCTTTAAAAGATACTGACTATATTTACAGACGTAAAGCACCTAATGTTAAAACATATGTATGTTCTAAATGTGGATATTATGAAATTTATTTCGAGGAGTAATTGTTGAAGGCGTCTTATATCAATAATGAAATTAAATCTGTTAATTCTAACTTCCAAAACTCAGAGCAAAATATTAAGAATATAATTTCAATGGCACAATATTGTTATGCTTGCAATCGATGTGTAAATGTGTGTCCACTTTCACATTTAGATGTATTTTATCCACGATTATTGATAGAAGATTTAGTTTTTTCTTCATTAGGAGAAGTTTTAAATAATAATAATATATGGAATTGTCTTACATGTGGTCAATGTACAATATATTGTCCAATGACTCAAGAGAATGAAGGCGTAAGAATACCTGAATTAATTTTAGAATTAAGAAAGATTTCTAGTAAGAATAATTCAGAATTGGATAAGATTGCTAAATGCGAAACCCATGATAAAATTTTTCCATTAATTTCAAAAATTATGGCAGTAGATCAATTAGAGCCAAATAAATTAGAATTTTTAAATGAAACTCATTTAAAAACAAAAAAGTCAGGTGAAATTGCATATTTTCTTGGATGTTTACCATTAATGGAAGATATTTTCTATAATTTGGGTATTAATTATTCAAATATAGCAAAATCAATAATAAGTTCACTTAATGAGAAGGGAATTGTACCAGTTGTTTTAAATGAAAAATGTTGTGGTCATGATGTTTTATGGGGTAAAGGAGACATTGAAACCTTTAAAAAACTTGCTGAGTATAATGTTAAATTATATAAAAATGCTGGAGTTAAAACAATTATAACAAGCTGTGCTGAGGGATATAGAACTTGGAAATTTGATTATCCAAAAATAATAAAAGATTTTGATTTTGAAGTCTTGCATTTCACAGAATTCTTTTTGAAAGAGAAAATTCTTGAAAATATTAGATTCCCTCAAAGACTTAATCTCAAGGTTACATATCATGACGCTTGTCGATTAGGGCGTATAGGAGGAAAATTATATGATGCTCCAAGAGATTTAATTAAAAAGATCCCTGGTGTTGAATTAGTTGAAATGGAAAATATAAAAGATGATGCAAATTGTTGTGGTGTTTCAGCATTTACCGGTTGCAATGAATTCACACATGTTTTAAGGCAAAATCGAATTAATGAAGCAGCTAATACTGGAGCCGATTATTTAATTGTTCCTTGCCCTAAATGTCTAACACACTTCAATTGTTATATGAATGAGCTTTCTTTAAATAAAGAGCATAATGAATTGAGAAATAAAATAAAGGTAGTAGATTTAGCAAGTTTTATTGGAAAATTGTTAATGCTTGTTTAAATTAATCTTACAAAATTGGGATATAAAGTTAATAAATTATTTTAATAAATGTGACAAATGTCAAATTTGCAGAGTAGCGTTTTGGTTATTGGAGGAGGAATCTCAGGGATGCAGGTATCCTTAGATCTATCTAAGTTAGGTTTTAAAGTATATTTAGTCGAAATTAAACCAACTATAGGGGGTACTATGGCTCAATTAGACAAAATATATCCCACCCTTGATTGTAGTTTATGTATCTTAGCTCCGAAAATGGTTGATATATATAGAAATCCAAATATTGAGTTATTTTCTTATTCATATGTTAAAAATATAAGTGGATCTGCTGGTGATTACACAATAACAATTATAAAAAAGCCAAGATATATAAAAGAAGACCTCTGTACAGGATGTGGAGATTGTGGCGAGATTTGTTCGGTTAGAGGAATTCCTAGCGAATTTGATACTCATTTAAAAACTCGAGGCGCGATATATATTCCGTTTCCATCATCAGTACCCCCAATATATCTCATTGATGAATCAAAATGTTTATATTTAAATTATAAAATATGTGGACTCTGTGCTAAAGCTTGTAATGCAGAAGCAATAGATTTTTCACAAAAACCAAAAGAACTAAATTTAAAAGTAGGGGCTATTGTTATTGCTACAGGACATAACCAAGAAATGCCAGATGTATATGATTCTTTTGCTGGCTCTTCCCCGAATGTTTTTTCTAGTATGCAATTTGAACGTCTTTTATCTGCAAATGGACCTACTGGTGGTCAAATCATAAGATTAGATGATAAAAAACATCCTCATTCAATTGCTTTTATACAATGTGTTGGGTCTCGAGATGTTCATCATCCTGAATGTAAAAAATATTGTTCTGCCATATGTTGTATGAATTCGGCTAAAGAAGCAATTGTTGTTAAAGAACATGATCCAAATATTGATTGTTATATTT
>JABXKC010000059.1 GCA_013375495.1 Promethearchaeota archaeon | reverse complement strand
TGCGCTTCTCATATATGCTAACCCAATTTAGGCTTAGGTAATCATTTAGGAACCTCAAATCCGAAACCTTATAGAGTTATAAGCTCTAAAATAAGAGTTAATTATTTTTCGTGTAACGAAAGTAAAAAAAAGGAGTTTATAACATTAGGTCTAAATAACAATTTTAATGGAGATGTTAATAGGGTATTTAATTTTATCCCTTCCTCCAATTGCCCTAATATACCCTTTCTTAACTAAAGATATGGTAGATAAGTAGTTCCTTTAGTTTCTCTATCCTAAATTTATCATAATTGACATAGAAGTTCTGTAATTTAAAAAGTAAAGAGATAATATTGAATTCAATGATGAAATTTTATAGATTTTGACCTTTGGAAGGATTTAGAATATATTTGACTCATAATCCCATAAATTAAAAAAGGTTTTTCTAAGTTCTGTAGCTAAATCTGGATCTAACACGTTCATTACCGACAAGATTTCTGAGGTTTTTAAAGGATTTTGCATTTTAATTATAACTCTTCTGCTATCGAAAACATTAAAATTAGTAGGAATTTGCCTTGGGAGAAATTTTAGTTTAAATCCTTCAATTTCATCTGAAAGATTAAAAACATCCTTTAATCTTCTTTTCAATTCTTCGTAAGTTGCTTGATGCTTATTTTTTTGAGCCAGGGTAGAGGATTTGCCTTTGTCTGGTTCAGAACTCCAAATATATTTTATTTCCACTCCCCGACTTAAAGCTTTACGAAGTTCTTGAAAATATGGTTTTCCAATGGATATTAAATCAATAATATTATCGTTTAATATACTCGTTGCAAGTAATTCTTCTTTTAAATCTCTGGATTCTTTAACAAGTAACGATATAATAGAATTCAAATTGAATTCAGTAGACCAAAAAGTTGATGCTGACACCGGTTTAAAAAAAGTATCTGAATTATAAATATGTGATTCCAGATTTCTTGCTTTTTCGTACAGGTACGAGATTTTCCTCTGGTTAATGTAAATTATATGGGAAATTAAATTTTGAAGGGCGAGATTAAATGGTAAAGATTTATAATACTTTGGGCGTGAATTTTGAACTTCAATCATTCCTTTAAGTTTTAATTCTTGGAGGATTTCGTAAATTCTTCCTACAGGTACATTAGATTTTTTACTTATATCGCGCGCGGTTAAAGTATCGCTTTTTAATAAAGTAAGATAAGCACTAGTTTCGTAGCTAGAAAGATTAGCGCTTTTTAGAAAGCTATTTAGTTCTTTAATTAGAGAGTCTGACATTTATATCAACTATTTTTAAACTTTTAAAAAGTTTTATAAAATATACAAAGTTGAGTTAATTCGTAATTATTTTTTAATCTTATCCAGGATGATTTAAAATTTGAGAGTTGTATTTTTTTTTAAATGACTTGATCCGATTTAAAACATTACTATTAATTGGATTTTAAAATCATAGGCGATTTCTAATGTAGAAGACTAATCCTTTTTTTCAAAAATTAAAACTTATAATATAACTATTTCTGCATTTTAAACCTAAAAAAAGTTTTTTCATAGAAAAGTTATATAAGTGAAGTTATCAAAAATATAAATGTTATCATTATATTTTTTAAAGAAAATTTTACTAAAAAGGAGGATTTATTATGACTGAAACAACTATTTTAAACGATTTAAAAGAAGCAGTATTAACAGGAGATGACGACTTGGCTCTTGATTTAGCCCAGAAGGCTCTCGATAATGGTACTACAGCAATCAATATAATGAATGAAGGGATCGTTCCCGGAATTCAAGAAGCAGGAGAAAAATGGAAACGCAACGAATATTTCCAGCCTGATATTGTGATGAGCGCAGAAGCCTTTAGATTGGCAATGGAAGTTATTGAACCCCGATTATCGTCTGAGGATTATGGCGCAACAGGAAAAGTTGTGATTGGCACTGTAGCAGGAGACATGCACACTTTAGGTAAATTAATGGTTAAAGCTATGTTAAGGAGCGGTGGATTTGAGGTTATAGATATTGGAGAAGATACGCCGGTAGCAACATTTGTAGAAAAAGTAAAAGAACATAATCCTGATATATTAGGTTTAGGCTGTTATATGACAACGACTATGCTTGATATGAAAGAGGTTATCACATCGCTACAAAATAGTGGAATTCGCGACAAAGTTAGGGTAATAATTGGTGGAGTGCCTATAACCCAAGAATTTGCAGACGAAATCGGAGCTGACGCTTGGGGAAAAGATGCATTTGATGCAGTAGAAAAAGCTAAAAAACTAATGGAAAAACCTTTGGAGGTGGCTTAAAATGCCTGAGGAAAGAGTAGGATTAGCTAGTTTTTTTGCTGGGGAGGGTGAGGATGAGCAGTGGATTCCAATTGCTGCTCAGATGCATGACCATGCTATGACTGTTGCCAAGGTTGCAGCCAAAGAATTTTATTACGATGCAAAGTGTCTGATTAAGACTTCGGTTAATGTAGCAAATTATTACGAGATGGATTCATGTTTAGGTTTTGCTGATGCTTACAATTATGAAGTTGAAGCATTGGGGGGTAAAATGGTTTACGGTGAAAACTCTATGCCAACGATCGATTTTCGTGACACCCTTATTAAAAAACCAGAAGACTTAGCTAAACTTAGGAAAAAAGAAGTTGATTGGCGTAAAGATGGAAGGCTTCCCTACGCTTTAGAAAGCGTAGCATTAAACATGGAGTATGGAACTGTCCAAGGAATTTTCTGTTCTCCCTTTAGTTTAGCTGTTGGACTATGTTCATATCCAAGATTAATAAAATTCATGAGAAAGCAACCAGAATTCGCCCATGAATTATATACTTTCATTGTCGACGATGTATTAGAGCCTTATCTTAAGGTTCAGAACGAAGATGCTGGTGTTATGATGGCTATAGGTGCTGATGCTTGGGCTTGCGTCCCTAATTTATCTCCAGAGGAGATGCAGGAGTGGGTTGTACCTTATAATCAGCGAATAACAGAAAAGGCAAAAAAATTTGGCTTAATGGCTATGAATGTTAGCGGCGATTACTGCGAGGAACGATTGGAAAAATTCGATAAAAAAATACTACACGATTCATTTGACGTCGAAATAGCAAGTCAAGGAGGTTTACCTTCTTTATTTTTAGCTATGGGACGCTGGCATGAATACCCTTTAGACGCAGTGTTAGAGTATACAAAAAAGTTTCTAGAAGAGGGTAATAAACCCACAGTCACAGCTGGGTTGAATGGTCGCATGCTACGGGATGGACCAGTGGAGAAAATTGTGGATAACGTTAAGCGTTTCATCGACGCTTTTGCAAGAGATCATAACTTGACAATGTTTTGTGCAAATATCCCTGCTGATACCCCGACTGATCATATACACGCTGCAATTGTCGCCACACATACATATGGTCGTCTACCTATAGCCGATAACCTTGATGACATCAAATTCGAGTTGCCGAAACGGGAATCATTTCAGGAATGGAAAAAAAACGTATCTCCAGAAATACTAGCATAAACACAATTTTTTTTTTTTATAATTTTTATAATTTTGAAGACAATAGATTATTTTATGGTGTTTTACAGTGCTAAAATTTACTATCGATCAAAAAACTTACAACATAGCAGGAGTAGAGATTGGTGGGCAGCCTTGGGAGCGTCCTACTGTCCTCATAGGTAGTATGTTTTTTGCTGGAGATAAAATTGTTCAGAATCCATTAAAAGGGATTTTTGACAAAGACAAAGCTAAGAATTTGTTGAAGAAAGAAGAAGAGATATCGAAAATTACGGGTAACCCACGATTTATTGATGTAATTGGAGAAACACCAGAAGCTCTTATTGCGTACATTAAATTCGTAGCATCTCAAACTTCCGCACCAATCGTGGTCGATTCACCCTCTCAAAATGTAAGGATGGAAGTGATAAAATATTTTTCAAACAGTGATTTAATCCCGCGATTGATATATAACAGTATTGGAGTTGAGCACACTCAAGAAGAATTAAGTTGTATTAAAAAATATGGGGTGAAAAACGCAATTTTACTCGCTTTTAGCCTGAAAGCGATGAAACCTGAGAGAAAAATAGAATTATTGGAGAAATCTTTGATTCCGGCAGCTAAATCTGCTGGAGTTGAAAACATTTTTGTTGATACAGGAGTGATGGATGTTGCCAGTGTAAGTTGGGTCTCTTTAGCAATTCGCGATATAAAAGAAAGATTCGGGTATCCAACAGGATGTGCTCCTGCTAATGCGATCTATACTTGGGAGAAAATGAAAGAATTAGGGAATCTTGCATTTCATGCAGCAGCATCTTCAGTTCTTTCGATAACACCGTTATTAGGGGCAGATTTTTGTTTTTATGGTCCAATTAAACACGCAAAATGGGTTTATCCAGCAATAGCCACGATCGATGGATTAATTGCTTATGGAGGACGAATTAAAGGCTTACGGCCAACCACAAATAACCATCCACTTTACAAATTATTCTAAATATAGAGATGAAGAGTACGTATATTATTGATTTTGAGCCAATTGGACTACGGATTCCTTGTATGAAAGGGGATACTGTTTTTGACGCAGCAGGAAAAGCCGGAATCCCATTAATCTCATATTGTGGTGGAAAAACGATTTGTGGTCGCTGTAAAATACGTATTATGAATGGAAATGTATCTACTATTACTGAGAACGAGAAAAATCTTTTAAGTGAAGAAGAAATAGCAAATAATTATCGTTTAGCGTGTACAATGCGTGTATTGAGCGATTTAAGAATCCTAATTCCACCAGAATCGTTAGAAGCTATTCAACAATTGCAATTGTTGGGAAAAGAACCACAAATGAGTTTAGACCCTGTTATCACTAGATGTGAGGTAAAATTGCAGGAATCTTCTTTGGAAAACCCATTAGCTGATTGGGAGAATCTTCAGGAATTTTTAGAGGATAAATGTGGATTTAAGAATCTTCGCCCCGACATTTCATTGTTACAAAACCTATCATCCAATTTACGTAATAAAAATTGGGAGATTTCAGCAATTGTACGAGACGACGAAGTAATTGGAATCACTAAGTCAAACGAAGACTTTTATGGGATATCAATTGATATTGGTACTACTAAGTTAGCCGTTTATTTAGTTGATTTACAATCGGGACAAACTATAATAATTCAAGGAGCTATGAACCCTCAAATTGCTTACGGTGAGGATGTAATGACTCGCATAAGTTACGCAATACAAAATGGTGGGGATCAATTGAAGAATTGTCTTTTAAACACTTTAAACCAACTAATACAAGAACTAACTGGCAATCCCGAAAAGGTGGTGGATGTGACTATCGTAGGCAACACGGCAATGCATCACCTTTTCATCGGCTTACCTGTAAAACAACTAGGACGGGCTCCATATTTGCCTGTTACTGTTCAATCTTTAAATTTCAAAGCTCGTGAACTTGGACTTAATGTTGCTCAAGGTGCATATATTCATTTATTACCTAATGTGGCTGGTTTTGTGGGAGCTGACCATGTGGCAATGCTTCTTGCTACAGAGATTTATAAAACTAGCAAAAATACTATCGCTATTGATATCGGTACTAACACAGAAGTAGCTTTATCAGTAAATGGGGATATAGCTAGCCTTTCTTGTGCTTCTGGTCCGGCTTTTGAAGGTGCCGGAATCAAACATGGCATGAGAGCAGGTAATGGTGCTATCGAAAAAGTAGACATCAAAAATAATAAGATTGATTTTAAAGTTATTGGGGACGTCCCTCCTACCGGTATTTGTGGATCTGGTATTTTAGATACAATTAGTCAATTGCGTCAACAAAGAATTATTGATCAGCGTGGTAGATTACAGGATCACGATTTAGTTATCAAAATAAAGGCTAGTCGAGAATTTATTTTAGCGTCAAAGGAAAAAACAGGAATAGAAAAAGATATAGTTGTTACCCAAAATGACATCAACGAAATTCAATTAGCTAAAGCTGCCATACGCACAGGAATTAATATTTTACTCAAAGAATATGGCATCAATGAGGAAGAAATAGAAAATGTGGTGATTGCAGGAGCTTTTGGTACTAGCATTAATGTGGAGAGTGCAATTAACATTGGTATGTTTCCTTCTATTCCCTTAAATCTCTTTACTCAAGTGGGAAATGCTGCGGGCGTAGGAGCAAAACTTGCGTTAATATCGAAAACACATAGATCCATTGCTGGAAATATTGCCAGTGGAGTTAGATATGTTGAATTAACGACTCATCCACAATTCACTCGTGAATTTTCTCATTCGTTACGATTTCCTTGAATTACACAGAATGTTATAAAAAGTAGATAAAATAAAAAGAAGAAAAGAACAATTTAAAATGAGTTAAAAAAAAAAATAAAACATGTGATTTTGAATGCCAATTGTAAAGCAAAAGGTAAAGAGAGGTCTTGCTGCGTTGTTGTGGCAATTTATTGAACCTCTAAATTTCAACCAGGAATTTAAAGAAAAGTTTGGAGATACACATTTAAACATTTTGTTAAATCCTAAAGATCAAAAATGGGCTGCCATGCTAAAAATTGAAAATGGTACGATCGATGCAGTTAGTTCTAAAAATGACAAAGAAACGTTAAAAACCCTAGAATACGATTCATTATTTGAAGCACCGGCGGAAATGTTCCTAAATTTATTTAGCGACGGTTTATCTGCTGGACCTTTATTAATAAAAATGATCACTCGAAAAATCAAAATAAAGGGTTTAATGAAAATGATGGCTTTAAAAGAGATTTTTGAACTTTTAGCTTAGTGAGGATATTTAAATTATTAATAACTCTTTTTTTTTATATTTGAGAAAAAAAATATTTTCTTGAAATGAAAAAACGCAATTTTAACATTCTCAAAATATCCCATTTCTTATCTAAAAATATGTTAGATAAGTGGTTCCTTTGGTTTCTTTATTCACACATTGAATAATCTATAAGGTATCCCAAAAAAAGTATCTCCTCCGATAATCTCTAAAATTTGTTCTCGAGTAGAAACCGTATCGTAATAAATATAGAGCTCTCCTTTTCCATTGCATCTTTCATGAATTTCAACATAGACATATCCAGGACTAATATTTTCAATTTCCTGTATAACATCCTGATGTTCTTCAACAACTTGTCTAACAGTCTCAATATTTGGTAGATCTTCACAGGGTAGTTCTGGATTATAGTATAATAAATTCTTGACCGTTTTATATGCATAAATAACAATAGGAATACTTACTAAGGAAATTATAACGATAAGAGTTATGATGATTACGGCAAATTTTTTACTATGGCTTTTTCTCCTCGATGAAATATCGCCGAACATTATATACCGAACATTATATGGATACCTTCTTTTATAAATGCAACGATAGATGGAAAATTTGCGTATAAACCTTCTATTCTCAAAATATACCCGTTCTTATCTAAAGATATGTTAGAAAGGAAATCGTGATTAAAACCCTTTTAAAAGAGTATGGTTTGTTTGCTGGTGTTTTAATTTATGATCTCTGGTTTTTGGTTAGATTAGTTTGTTAATCAGCAAATTTACACACAGTTTGAGTTTTTCTTCGACAACATCATAATGTGTGAACTTTCCTTTCTTCCAACCCTTAATTAATCCTGCTTTTTCAAGAATTCTTAAATGATGAGATATCGCTGGTTGTGACTCATCCAATACTGCCTCTATTTCACAAACGCACCTGTCTTTTTTCTTTAATATATTTAAGATCATTACACGTTTTTTATTTGCCAAAGCACTAAAGAATTCAGTGAAATCATCAAAAAATTTTTCTTCTTTTAATTCTTTTCTTAGAACGCTTAATTGGCTAAAATACGAGTCAACATCAGACACATCTTCGCATTTACTTAAAGTTGCTTTGATTTCCTTCTCACGCTGAATATTCAGATCTATCGCCATTATGTTATAATATTTTTATTTTCAATTATATTAACGTATCATAGTTAAAAATACTTATTCAAATCAACAAACTTTTATATGATGTGCGTATTCTTATTCAATATAACCTTAAAATAAAATATTAAAAATAATAATATTTCGAAAAAAAAAACCAACCGAGGTTAAGTAAAAATGGTAATTACAAATCAAAGTGTTAAAGAAAAATCGAGAGCGCTGACGGCAAAAGTTGTTGGAGTCGCCTCTGTTGATAGATGGAAAGAAGCTCCCGAGGGTGTTCAACCAGAATTAGTTTTACCAGGAGCTAAAAGTGTGATTGTGTTTGGAGTACCTATCCCAAGAGGTATGGTTGAGACAATACCTGGTCATCTTTGGTCTAGAGAACATGGACATCTAATGGGGGGAAAAGTTGATGAAATATCGACTGAACTAGCCTACTAACTTGAAGAAGAGGGTTATAAATCCTGTCCAATTGGGGGTTTGTCAATACCCAAGGTTACATACTATACATTCTCAAAAGCTTTAGGAGGAGTCCCATATGATGATTTCGAGTTCTATAAACCAGGTGGAATTGCACTTAACATGGCAGGTGTCGCTGCTGGCATTGGTACACTTGGAAAAAGTGGAAACTTGCTTGTTCCGAAGTATGGTCCTAATATAATTCTTGGAGGGCTTATCACAACGGCAGAGATTGAACCTGATCCAATGATGGATTATGAACTCTGCACTGAATGTGATGATTGCATTGGAGATTGTCCAGGAGATGCAATTTCTGTAGACGGAGAGGCAGGAAAGCCGATCTTTGATCCTATAAAATGTTGGCTTATGAATGCTGTTGAAGGTCGCACATTTGCTAAAGCAACGGAAGCGGGAGATACAGCCGTCATTGAAAATCTTCAGAAGACTGTATTTATGCTATCAGAAGCAACTCCCGTTACATGTATATGCGGAGCAGGCTGCTTAGCCGCGTGCCCTATAGATAATAGGATCAAGAAACTCAAGTAAATAAATTCAATTCATTTTTTTTTTTAATTTGTCCACTGACTTTCCCCAATTTTATATGAGAAATATTTCCCTGAGGTTGTTAGAGAAATTTTTTAAAGAGAACTTAAATTTATGTTTTTATAATATATAGAGAAAAAAATGAATGAAATGACAATATTGATATATTGATAAAAACTTATTCAAATCTATAAACTTTTATTTGAAGTATTTTTTTATAGTTAAGTTTTAATGAATACACATGGAAAATTTTCAGAAAAAGAAATTCAATATTTCTTTTTTTTAATCTAGAGAATAAAAATAAAAAATTCTAAAAGTATAAAATTATTTCTCAAATCATGTATTTTTTCTCTATGTTTTTATCTATTTGATAATAGGTGAATTTTCCTTTCTGGACACCGTAAATTAATCCAGCTTGTTTTAATTTATGAATATGATGAGAAATTGTGGATTGAGATAAATTTAGAGTTGCTGTCAACTCACAGACGCACATTTCTTTTTTTCCTATTAAGTTATAAATTAAATATCTTACATCATTTCCTAAGGCATTAAAATAATTAACGGTTTCATTAAAATCTTCTTTAGATAATATTTCATCTCTAAATCTTTCTAAATCTTCAAGATAATCATTGATGTCTCTATCTATTCCACAACATTTGAATAAACTTTCAATTTCTTTTTTGTTCTTTAGATCCATATTGAATTAATAAAATTGTTTTTTAATAATTAAGAGTTAAATTAATTTCATACTGTTTTTTTTAGATATAATTACTATATCAAATTAAATAATTCAAAATGTCGTTCAAAATTCTTTACATATTTCTTTAATTGTTCATTAATTAATTCATAATGAGTAAAATAACCTCTTTTTATACCTCTTATTATT
>JABXKC010000058.1 GCA_013375495.1 Promethearchaeota archaeon | reverse complement strand
ATTAGGGATTAATACAATATAATTAGGAATTGAGATCACATTTTAGCAATAAATATCCTGATTTTCGCGTATCAAGCAACATTTATTCTGGATATATGGATTTAACATATTTTCACTTCTTCCCAAAATCATTAAAACCTCGAAAATTGAAAATTGTGATCCTTTTTATTCATGAAACATTTCGATTTGAAGTCTGGCTAGCAGGAAATAATAAAAAAGTGCAATTAAAATACTTGAACTTGTTTACCAAAAGCAATTGGAACAAATACCACCTTGCATCAATGACCAAAGGCGTTGATTCGATTTTAGATCACATTTTAATTGACAACCCTGATTTTCGCGAGTTAGACATGTTAACAAAACAAATCGAGCAAGGAACCTTGAAATTTCTCAGGGATGTCGAGACTTTCCTATCTAAACAAGAAACCTGAATCTGTTAATTACCTGAACAACACTTAAGCTTAGCAAAAAATAAATTAAAAAACAAAAAAAAATACGAATTGCTTCTTAGATGGAAAAACTATTTATCTATTGATAACCCTTCCACTTTTGCTCAAGATTTGGATCTTGAATTGTGTCCATAATATATTTCGCGTATTCTTCTCCCATAGCACCTGTATCTCTTCCAGTCAGTACCACTTTCTTCTCGTACTGGGCACAGATATCCAAAGCCATCTCTAAGCTTTTTGCTTTTTCAATGTATCCAATATGATTTAATAGCAAAGCTGCAGCTTTAATGATACTTGAAGGATCTGCGTATTTTGCTCTTCCCTCTTCCACCATTCTAGGGGCTGAACCATGAATTGCTTCAAACATAGAATATTGTTTTCCGATGTTCGCAGAACCGGCAGTACCGACTCCGCCTTGAATCTGAGCTGCTTCGTCTGTGATAATATCTCCATAAAGATTTGGAGCGACAAACACTCTAAATTGGCTCTGTCTTGCGGGATCAACCAATTTTGCGGTCATTATATCAATATACCAATCGTCCCACTCAACTTCAGGATATTCTTTTGCAATTTCTTCCGCCATCGAAAGGAACCTTCCGTCAGTTGCTTTTACGACATTAGCTTTCGTAACAACTGTAACTCTATTGATATTGTTTTTTTTAGCGTAATCGAATGCCAATCGAATTATCCGATCTGCCCCTTGTTTTGTAATAACCTTGAAATCAATGGAGAGGTCTTCAGAAATGTTGATTCCTTTCGATCCAAGCATATAAGCCCCTTCCGTGTTTTCTCTGAAAAAAATCCAATCTATATTCTTTTCTGGAACTTTTACAGGACGGACATTAGCAAAAAGGTCTAATTCCCGGCGCATGGTAACGTTAGCGCTTTCGATGTTTGGCCATTTATCTCCTTTACGAGGGGTGGTTGTAGGCCCTTTCAGTAGAACGTGGCACTTCTTCACTTCTACTAGCACATCGTCGGGTATAGCTTTCATTACTTTCGCTCTATTCTCGATTGTAAGACCCTCAATTACTCGGAGTTCAACTTTACCTGCCTCTACTTCTTCTTTTAGCAAAAATTCTAAAATTGCTTGAGCATGTTTAGTGATAAACGGTCCAATTCCGTCGCCTCCTACTAGACCAATAATAATTGGTTTTAGACTGCTATAATTGGTCCAATCTCCAGCACTTTTCATTCGCTCGACTCGTTCTAGTTGTTCTTTTACTAGATTCTCAAAATGGGTTTTTGCTTCTTCAACTCTATTATCCATTTTTATGTTTCCCGTTTTCTGATTGTATTAAAATTTTGTATTCTAATAATTTGAATTTCGAATCTCTTAAAAAATTTGTATATATTAACATTTGATTCGACTTCTCCCACATATATCCCTGGGGTTTAAAATTGAGGAATACTTATTTTAACTTAGTAAATAGAAGCATCTCAGATTAAATTAAGATACTTTTTTTTAGGAGAACATAAGATGTTGATACCCATTTTCATTACCGGTATTTCCATATTTGGTGTAATAATGGTTATACTTTATATAGTTAAATATAGAAGGCTCCCTATTGATGTTTGGAAACCGGGAGCCGCATGGACTCGAGCATTAATCTATTTTTCCTTTTGTAACATATTTATCGTTGCTTCTGGTACGTTAGAACAGATATTTACAAGACCATTTTTCACTATGGAACAGATATCAAACCCTTATTGGATATCGTATGCAATTTTCTGCTTAATATATGTTGTTATAGCATATGCGATTATTTGGTCCCGCAGTACTCTTACATTCAACCGAAAATATTATATTGGTTCGGAAATCGTATTTGGTATTATTTGGGGTTTTAGTACTGGTGGGCTTCTGCTTTCATTTTATCACCTTTGGAGTCTGACAGGTATCCCTCCCTGGGCTACTTATATTTTAAGCTTTGGTTGCATTGGAGTGTGGCAATTTTTAATACAAGCTTATTTCTGGGATATCTATGTTAGTCCAGAGCATGACACACCTAAATCAATTCTCATTAAAACCTTTGTCTGTCACCTGCCCAATGCAACAATTAGTTTGGGTTTTCTCACTATTTGGGGTAATTACACCATTTTTATACTAATTTTCATAATAGCATTACTCTCATCTGCGATTGCACAAAAATTTCCTTCTCCATGGGCTGAAGGTAACTTTCACGCTCCTATGGTCAAACCAGGGATATTTGGTTTGCCATATGGTTCAGGATACGAAGAAAAAAAGGATAATTAGAGTCAAAGTATAAGAAGCTAAAATTAAATAAGAAAAAAATGAAAAAACAAATCTCTATTCTGTAAACAGGATCTCGTCCCAAGGTTGCCTGAATAATCCAGCTCTCTGACGCTTCTGATCGAATACATGCCCCATCATTCCAATCGACCGTCCGAGCACAAATAAGCCGTTCAATGCTTCACTATGGATTACATCTTCAATTTCTTCTTTAGTGAAATCCAAGTTTTCCAATAAATCAAGAAAGCAGATGCC
The DNA here is from genome assembly GCA_013375495.1 of Promethearchaeota archaeon. Next base: position 7,078 of record JABXKC010000058.1, on the reverse strand, counting down.
GATGCAACCGTCAACATTGAGGATAAGATTATTTCTCTTGGATGTAGTAAGTTTTTCAACTTCTAAAGCGTAATCGAGATGAGGATGCTTTTCAAAGTGCTTAAATACGAATTCTTTTAGCAGTTGGACTCGAACATCAGGATTTTGAACGGACTTTATTCTATGTCCAATACCCGGGATATTAATTTGAATCACATTTTTCATATATCCCATAAATTCTAACGGGTTCATTCCTTTTTGTAGGGCTTCTCTAAAGTATTTTGCTGTGTTTGAAATTGCTCCACCGAACCTAGGACCAATTGTAAGAATTCCTGACGCAAGAGAAGACATCAAATCTTTTCCTGCGCGGGCTGTAATTATTGCATTGTGAGCCCCCGAAACTGCTGGCCCATGGTCAGCTGTCAATTTTATGACTATTTCAATAAAATCTTGAGCAAACTTTGGTAGTTCTCTCTTAAACCACAATAAACCTATTACATAACCAATTGATTTATTATCTTTAATAATAGTGTCTAATCCGACGCCGGCAAAAGTAGGTACATCACCTCTATCGTCAGAAATGGTTACTATAACATCAGTAGGTCTTCTCACCTTTCCTTGCCTTACGGCTGCATTGTAATCTAACGGAACTGTTGGAGGTTCGAAATCCTCGATGGGTTGTATTTTACCTTCCTGTTTTAGTTTGTCGAATGTTTTTCTAATTTCTTTGTCTAAATCTTCGTATGATTCTGGAACGATTGCACCAGCCTCTCTTAACGCGCGATTTTTTGCGTCAGCAGTTTCTTTAGAGCTGTCTGCCATAGCTCCTGCGTGACCAAATTGTAATCCTTTAGGAAGAATCTTTGCTGCTGTCCCAGTTACCCACACAACTATCGGTTTTGTTATTTTTCCGTTTTTTAAAGCGTCTACTATCGCATATTCGTCAGTTCCGCCGATCTCACCTAACGCTACTAACATTTTAATTTTAGGATTTGCTTCGTATCGCATGAGATGATCGATTAATTTCGAACCAGGAAAGCGATCGCCACCAATAGCAATACCCTCGTACACACCATCTGTTGTTTGGCTTATCATAAAATTCATTTCGTTGCTTAAACCACCTGATTTTGAGACGAACCCCACTGATCCTGGACGATATAATTTGGAAAGTCTAATATTTTCCAAAGTTCCCGCTGTATTGCCTATTTTAAATGCCCCAGCTACAATTCCCCCCACGGTAGCTGGACCAATAATATTTTTATTTCTATCGTTTGCGATTTTGATTAATTCTCGACTCTGTCTCTCTGGAATACCTTCGGCTATTATAACTACTGTTCTAATTGTGTTAGATTCAAGAGCTTCTTTACTAGTCTCGTACGAAGATCTAAAGGAAGCAAAGTTTATCATCACATCCGTATTAGGATGTTTTTTCATTGCTAGATCAAGCGTTTTATAAATTGGTATTACAATTTCTGTACTCCCGTAAAAAACTTTGTGATAACTGATAGCTGCAGTTTGAGTAGGTCTAATTATTGCTGCTACCGATTGCTTCTTTCTCTTACTCACAAAATCAAAGTCAAGCATTCTTTGAATAGGATTTCTCTGAAATCCGTAAATAATTGCTTGAGTATTTCTATTAAATAGTTCGTAATCTTCCATTTTAAGCCCCTCCGGATTCTTCTGCTTGTTTTATTAAATCGACAACCCTCGTCATATGAGTATATCGATCGTATACTTCTAAAGGAATTCCGGTTTCTTTCCCTACTTGTTTCATGAGCTCAAGTCCTTGTTTTTCGTTAGGTCCTCCTCTTCGCACATAAATTTTAACTTTGGCTTTTTTTAGTTTTTCAACCGAATTCTTGATGGCACTAACGATTCCAGTAAAAGTCGCTTTTACATCTGTAAAATTTGCAATTCCTCCGCCAATTATGAGATACTTTGATCTCCCAGCGGGATCGGGCATTTCTGTCATAAGGTCAATTATCGTTTGAGCATAGATTTCGGTGTGTTCTCTTGATGGGTTTCCAGAATATTCTCCATAATTCCCTAATTCGTTTCCATATCCTAAGTCAACAATCGTATCAGTATAAATCACTGAAGCACCTCCTCCAGCTACCATTGTCCAAACTCGACCAACTGGATTCAAAACTTTTAATTTTAAGGAAGCGCCCGTTTTCTCGTCTAATTCCCTTATGTATGCTTCTTTTTCAGACATAACTTGTCCGAAAGCAGCTGGAAATTCGATGGGATTTCTAGGATTTCCCCATGTATCTGCGTGAAGAAACATGGCAGTATCGTCTAATCTAGCTTTAACATCTAAAGGAACAACCTTGTTGTCTTTAGTGATTGCGAACGGATTGATTTCAAGAAAAGCAAAATCCTGATCGACAAATACTTGGTAAAGTCCCTTAATAAAGGGAATTAAAATGTTTTTATAATCTCCTAAATCTGGTAACCTGCCCTCTAAATCGAATGAAATAATCTCTGTTCCTATGGGTATGGGTATGTGAATAACTTTATCCCAATTTTCTTCCACGAAAATACCCCCTTCAAAACTGAAATGGATAACATCACCGTCTCTTTGGGTTGTTATAGAAACGTAATATTCTTTCTCGTGAGGAATAAATGGTTCTACAAGTAAGCGTTTCAACGCGCCCCTCACATTTCCAATTTCGCAAACTCTATCTAAATTACTATAACAGAAATCTTTCATTTCGTCGCAATTAGCATCTAGTAAGAGTAAATTTGCCTTCCCTCGTTTTCCAAAGAGTTGATCCGGTTTGACAGCTACTTTTTCTGTATTTACCCATGGATTATCCGTTATTGCTTTATCTAAATCAGTCTCGCAGTCAATTACCACTAATTTATTATGATAATTAAAATCCGGAAAATATTTTGGTAATTCACTTGCTATAAGCTTTTTAGCATCGTACTCATAAATATTTTTTTGAGCCAATTTTTTCTCTTTCCTATATTTTTTTTAATCTTATGTCAAAGATTTATATTAAGGATAAGCTCATCTTTAATAAAAATTTTACCTACATGATTTATATAGGATTCTTTTCCCTTTTATGTGGTAATCGCATTAATTTTTGCAAGGATAAGTGCGATCTGAACTAAAAGCTTACTGAACAATGTGATCTAAACAAAAAAAAATAATTAAAAAAAAATGAGAAATAAAGAACTCCTTTTATAGAAGAGCCATTATTTCTCCTAACTCTTTCATTTTATCCATTCCTTTTATTTTGAGTTTACCTGTAAGCATTTTAGTTAATGCTCCAAATTTAGATAAACTTCCGCTACTAAAATCAAAAAACAATTCCGTTGGGCACGCCATAGAGGCGTCAACTTGAAGGTTATTAAAAGCTTCCTCTTCATTCTTAAGATGTTTTATATCTAATTTCCCATTTTCTACTTTAATTAAAGCAGCATATGGTTGATCTGTCAGCTTGTATAAAATTGATAAAGATTTATCTTTGTATAACTCTTTAAATTTATCCACATTATTTACCGGTTCCATTTGTTTCCATAACAATCCAGCAAGCCCCCTTCGGACTTCTACTTTTGGAAATGACATTTTTTTAACTCTCACCAATTCAATGTTAAATTATTCTTTTTTTGCCATTCTTTGAATGATTCCCTTTTAGGTAATTCAAACTTAATGTCATCAAGGTTATCTGCTATTGGTAATTGACCATAAGTATGAGCTGCTGCTACTGCTGCATGAATATGATCAGAAGGGGCATCAGCAGGAATATTGGATAAAAAGAGTGATAAATCGTGGTCTCTACTAAATGCATCGATAAATCTTTTGACATTGTCTACGATTTTTTCAACAGGACCATCACGAAGTAAACGAGCATTGATTCCTGCAGTCAATGTAACATTCTTGTTGTCATTCCTATATTTAGCCGTATAATCTCTGACATCCTCTAAAGGATATTCAAACCATCGTCCCATTGCTAAAAACAAGGAAGGCGCCCCAGAACTAGCAATTTCAACATCAAAACTACCGTGAAGTACTTCTTTGCTATATCTTTCCATCCTTTCTTCACAATAATCCCCGCTTACATTCATAATAAGGACTCCTTTTTTCTTTGCGCGATTCATTAACCGAAGATTATAAGGAACAACCCAGTCCATCATCTCTTTTACTGAAAGATTAGGTATGCATGCCCATGCATCCGCTCCAATCGCCATTATATTCCCTGAAGATTCATTTTGAACTTTTACCCATGGTAATAGAACATCGTCAACGATAAATTCATACAATTCATGTGCAAACTTTGGGTTCTTTCTCATGTCTCTGATTAATTTGGGAAATGATCGCATTCCGACAGCCAAACTAAATGGTGAGCAAAATACACTTGTACCAAATCCATATTCCAAGTTTAAATCTAAAGAATCCAGAATAAATGGAAATCTACCATCATTATACCAATCAACTTCTTTTTTTTTTAGCTTATCCAAATCTTCAGGTTTCTTTATTAATGGGTCTCTAAAATCTATTGTAGGCATTGAATTTTCACCGTATATCATCTTTCCACCCAATGCTTCAATTTCTATATCATATGCATCAAAACCAATAGAAACACTATCCAATCCATAATAACTCGAAACTTGAACACCTGCCTCACAATTCAACTTAGGATCAAAGAAATACTTGCTAGCTGGTAATCCCGCTAATGTCATAGTGTGATCATGACATTGAGCTGCCATTTGTATCCAATTTTTCGTCCCCACTTCAAATACGGAACCAAGACCCTTTTTTACTTCTCCCGTCTGAGCCATCTTAATCCACCCCCAAAATCTGCTTTGCTTTTTCTACCGTGTCAAAGGCGTCTTTTCCCCAAGCGTCAGCTCCAACTTCATCGGCAAACTCTTGAGTAGTCGGTACTCCACCAACCATGACCTTAATGTTATCTCTTAATCCTTCATTCTTTAGAGTATTAATAATTTTCTTCATTTCAAGCATGGTAGTCGTCATATAGCATCCTAACCCAAGAATTTTAGGTTTCACTTCCTTAACTTTTTCAATAAATGTATCATTTGGAACATCTTCTCCGAGATCAATAACTTCAAATCCTCCACTCCTTAAGGTTGCTTTTACCATTATTTTCCCTAAATTATGCATATCTCCTGCTACAGTCCCAATTATTACTTTTCCTGACGATCCTACATCTTCACTTGATAATTTAGGTTCAATAACCTCCATAGCGAGACGAAAGGCTTCTGAGCACAGAATTATATCTGTATGAAAATACTCATTCGTTTTCCAAAGTTCACCTGCCTCTACAACTCCGGGAATTATGCCATCATTCATAATCTTACTAGGATCTAATCCCTCAGTTAAACCCTTTTCTGCTAGCTCCGCAGCTAAATCATCATCTCCCTCAAGAACTGCTTTTTTCAAATCATCTAAAATATTTCCCATTTCATATTCTCCTTTGTGTAAAATTAAGGTTAGTACTTGATAGATCAGATGTGATATAAATAGTTATTCATTAGCTACTACTGAAATTTATTATTCATCAATATCAAGATTATCTAAAGGAATCCATCCGATTTTTCTGCTTTCATTTTCAATCACTGCCCAACCGCTTTCTATTTCCTTAATTTTAACTAATTCTCCTTTTGATATGGTGATCTCATAAGAATTATAAGGACGGATGAATTGGTATTTTTCTAGCGAATCCTTTATTGGATTAACATAAGTTTTAGGAACCCAACCATATATTCCAACCTTATTTTTACAATAAAGCCATCCTTCCCATTGAGTAGGTCTTTCTTTGCCACTTACAATTTCGCCCTTTTCAGCTTGAAAAGGAATTAATACCTCTGAATGATGAGATTTAATAACTTTTACTTTATCTTTCATCAAAATCCATCGAATCCTTATTAAAATATTAATATTTTTAAAAGTTTTAGCATGTTCCTCAAGAAATCTCTTTTCTTTTGGCCATTTTTAATGCTCTTTCTAAACGATTAACTATTTCAGGTTCTTTCTTCCATAAATTATATTTTTCATATGGATCTAATTCCAAGTCATAAAGTTGACCCTTAGGATCTCCTTTCTTAGGAATAATTCTAGCAGGTAATGTAAAACCTCCTGATCCTAGTCCCTTGACTAATTTCCAATTTTTTTGGCGAATCGAAAACTTACCATTTGAAGAATGGTGAATTATTGAATTGCGAATTGTATTCTTCTGTATTTCTCCCAATATAATAGGTAACATGTTGAAACTGTCCTCAGCGAACTCAGTAGGACAGGGTAAGCTTAACAAAGCAGCAAAAGTGGCAAAAAAATCAGCTAAACATAAAGTTTCCTTGGATATTAAGTTTGGTTTGATAAATTTCGGCCAGTTAACGATTAATGGTTCACGATGACCTCCTTCCCAAATATCTCCTTTTTGTCCCCTCCATGGACCATTTGATTTATGCCCATAATCTTCACCGTTAAAACACGTAGCTCTAGCTCCATTATCACTTGTTACTATGATAAGAGTGCTTTCATTTAACCCTAAACGTTCTAATTCATCATTAATTAGTCCAACAACCCAATCAAATAAGACCACCATATCTCCTCTATCACCCGCTTTGCTCTTGCCTTTTACAAAATCTGGCTGTACATCACACGGACGATGTGGAGCCGCTGTAGCTAGATATATAAAAAATGGTTGATCTTTATTATATTCTGTATGATCTTGGATAAATTGAATTGTTTTTTCGGTGAATTTAACATCTACATTATCATCACGCCACCCTGGAACCATAAATCCCTCTCCTTGTTGTTGATACAAAGGATCTTTTGGAACAGATGGTATGCCTACGGTATGTTCATTCTCAATAAAACAATAGGGTGACATATCAAGAGAGCCAGAAATCCCAAAAAAATAATCAAAACCGAGAGCTCTAGGACCTCCCTTTATGGGTTTTAAAAACTCAATATTGGGATATTTTTCATTAGGGTTTTTAAGAGGTTCATAATTTTGGGTTGGCCATTGAAGACCTAGATGCCATTTTCCAATAGCCGCTGTATGATACCCTCTCTTTTTCATTAATGTAGCAATGGTTGGGCGTTCTGGTTCAATGAGTGGGA
>JABXKC010000057.1 GCA_013375495.1 Promethearchaeota archaeon | reverse complement strand
AGAGTACTTGAGATTAAAATTCCTATTATAGAAATTACCAATACTTCATTTTTACTAATCAAGGGAAATAGAATGATTAAAAAATTAAATAATGTAAAAATAATATCAATGTAATTTTTTAGACTTTTTTTAAAACTAAGAGAATCGTCACTCATTGTTACTAATTGCTACTTAAATTTTATAAAGATTGGAATTAAGATTTTTTAGGGCAAGAATTAATTCCGTATAAACTCCGCAGCTTCTTTTACTAAATCATCAGCTTGGTCTGAATTACCAGTCCTATCGATGAAAGCATGATCAGTATTCTTATAGAGAATAAACTTAACATATTTCCCTGCTTTATCAAGAATTTTGGCGTATTCCAAACAACTTTTGTATAACGGGTCTTGTTCTCCTACAGCAATTAAAGCTTCAGGTAAATTATTAAAGTCTTTAGCTAAAGCAGGTGATACATAAGGATCTGATGAGTCCACATGACCTTGCAGATAGAGATTAATTATTGCTTGGAGAAATTTATCCACACCGTCTGAACCCGGTGAAGTTTCATTTGGATTGCTATGAACCTCTAAGTTAGTTGCGGGATAGATAAGAATCTGTTTAGCAATGTTATATTCTTTTCTATCTTTAGCCATCAAGGTCAAGACTGCTGAAAAATTCCCACCTGCACTATCCCCTGAAACAACAATTTTATTTTCGTCTATATTTAATTCTGATTTATTTTTTATAGCCCATTTTACTGCCAAATAACTGTCTTCCACACCTTCTGGATAAGGATGTTCTGGAGTAAGGTGGTAATCTACAGATATGACCACACAGTCTGCTTGATCACAAACACCTTTACAATAATTTTCTACAGCTTCTAAGCTTCCCCCAAACCAACCACCTCCGTGGAAAAACACCATTAAAGGTCTCTTATTCGAAATCTCTGGTTTATAGATTCTTATCCGTAAATCATTTTCATATCCAGAAATAATTTTATCTTCGGAAGTAATCGATCGAGTTGTAATATCTTTACTATCACCGCCCATTCCTGCTCTGATTTTTTCGATATTTTCCTTAAGAAAATGTTCTATGTGAGATACGGGTAATTTAGCTATTACTTCTAAATTTAAAGGATCCTCTGGTTCTTCCATTTGCTCTACTGGAAGCTCTTTTTCTACATATTCCATTTTATTTACATCACCGTTGTACCAATTCTGTGAAATACATTTATGTCTAGTTATAACTTTTTATATCAAAATGTATTATACTATAAATATGTTAAAGGCACCTTATAATTTAAAATGTGAGTATTTATCTAATCCAATAGGGAATGATACAAAATCACCCCGTTTTTCTTGGATGATAGATCATGAGGAAAGAAATCAAAAACAATCTGTTTATCAAATTCTCGTCGCTTCGGACAAGTATCTCTTGAATACTAACAATGTAGATTTATGGGATAGTGGTAAAATCGACTCTGAAAATCATTTCAATATTATTTATAAAGGCGAATCTCTTGAAAGCGATAAGACTTATTATTGGAAAGTAAGATGGTGGGATAAGAATTCAAAGGAAAGCAAATATAGCGAAATTGTGTCTTTTGGAACAGCATTATTCGAAGAAAGTGATTGGACAGCAAAGTGGATAAGTAGACCTGAATTCTTAGATAAAGCATCTCTAAGAAAGTTTAAATATAAATCGGGACCAAGGGCTCCGTTTGGAAGAATTAAAGAAGTTCATGGAGTTTATCTTAGAAAAGAGTTTCAGTTATTTAAGCCAATTAAATCTGCTAAAGTGTACATATGTGGAATCGGTTATTATGAACTACGAATTAACGGAGATAAGATCGGTAATAGAATCTTAGAACCTGCCCAAACTGATTATCATAAAATCGCTCTTTATTCTACATATGATATTAAAGAAACTCTAGGAGAAAATAATGCAATTGGTGTGATTCTAGGTAATGGAAGGTGTGTGAATCTCTTTAAATATGATTACCCTAAACTAATTCTTCAAATTCATATTCATTATGAAGATGGTTCTAGTGAAAAAATATTATCTGATGAGAGTTGGAAAGTCTCAGCTGGACCAATAAAAGAAAATGGTATTTATTATGGGGAACTATATGACGCCCGAGAAGAAGAAATTGGATGGGACAAACCTAAATTTGATGGTACTAATTGGATAAATGCCGCAGTTGTTTCTGGTCATAACTTAGCATCACAAATGATGGAACCCATTCAAATCACAAAAACTTTAAAACCACATCAAATAAATAACCCTCAACCTGGAGTGTATATTTTTGATTTCGCCCAAAATTTTACAGGAGTATGTAAGTTAAAGGTTCGAGGACCAAGAGGTACAAGAGTGCAAATGAGATTTTCTGAGCTTGTTTATGAAGATGGAACGCTAAATCGAGCAACAACTGGCGAAGCGGTAGCTACAGATGTTTATATGCTTAAAGGAGATGGTGAAGAGATTTATATCCCTCATTTTACTTATCATGGATTTCGATACGTAGAATTGACAGGATTTCCAGGTGTTCCATCTGAGGAAACTCTCACAGGTTTGTTCTTTCATAGTAATGTTACAAGAGCAAGTGATTTTAATTGCTCTAATCAATTATTAAACCGAATTCACACCAATATTATTTGGGGTCAGTTGAGTAATTTAATGAGTATTCCTACTGATTGCCCACAACGAGATGAAAGACATGGTTGGATGGGAGATGCTCAGCTTACTATTGAAGAAGCAATTTTTAATTTTGATATGGCAAGATTTTGTATTAAATATTTGAGAGATATAAAATTGGCCCAAGAGGATGATGGGAGCCTATCTGATGTTGTTCCTCCGTATTGGAGGATTTATCCAGCAGATCCCGCATGGGGTACTGCTTATATCACTTTTGCTTGGTATCTTTATTATTACTACAATGATGTCGAAATATTAAAGGAACATTACGATTCAATAAAGAAATATGTAGATTTTTTAGCATCTATCGCGAAAGATAACTTGATTTTAACGGGAAAGTATGGAGATTGGTGTCCTCCTTGTAGTATTGTCTCTCGAAGAACCCCGATTGAATTGACATCATCATGGTATTATTATCATGATACTCTTCTCCTAACAAAAATAGCTAAAATCTTAGAAAAAGATGAAGATGTTAAATATTATGAAACTAAATTGAAGTCTATTAAAGAAGCATTTAATAATAAGTTTCTAAAAGTGGTATATGATGTTCAAAAGTTAGCTCCAACTGATTCCACAGTCAGCCAAACATCAAATACCCTCCCTCTCTATCTAAACATGGTTCCAGAAAAAAAGCGTAAAACCGTTCTAAAAACGCTAATTGATAGCATTAAAAATGAATTTGATTATCATTTCAATACTGGAATTGTAGGAACACGATATTTATTTGATGTATTAACCGATAATGGTTATCCGGAAATAATATATAGGATGGTAAATCAAACTAGCTTCCCAGGATATGGATATATGATCGCAGAAGGGGCTACTACACTATGGGAGAGGTGGGAAAAATTAGAGGGTGCAGGTATGAATTCTCACAATCATATCATGCTCGGATCGGTAGATCCTTGGTTCTTTAAATCATTAGCTGGAATGAACGCACTTAAGCCAAGTTGGAAGTCAATAATGATTAAACCTTTTATTCCTGAAGATATGGACTATGTGAGCGCATCATTGAATACTATAAGAGGACCCTTACATGTATCCTGGGAAAAATTGTCAGATAGGTTTAAACTTGTATGCAAAATTCCATTAGGATCTACTGTAGAATTATGGTTTCCGAAGAATAATAAGGGAACATCTTTAAAAGAAGGTGAAATTGTAATTTGGGAACAGGAGAAACAGATTAGTAATGATCTTATTGAATTTTTAGGAGTAGAAGAGGATTATCTACTATTTAAATTGGGTTCTGGGTATTATGAGTTTAATCTAGAGATCTAGAAAACCTTGTCGAGGGACTTATAATATTATTCTTTTACCCATTAACTAAAGCTAAAAACGCGGAAATTACATTAACTTTACAGGAGAGAAGGAAAAAGGTTTATAAATTAAAAAGTTGATATATATTCAATTTAAATAATTTCGCATGTGATTTAATGGAGAATAATAAAAAACAACTTAGTTCAAGAAATCTATGGGGTTATGCTTTAGGAGCCATTCCTAATGGATTACTAGTGTTTATATTTGGATTAAAATATATTGAACTCTTTTTTGACAAATTGCAATTAGATCTTACTCTTTTCGTCATTGGGCAAGTAATTTACTTAGTGGTGAATGCGGTAAATGATCCGTTACTCGGTCAAATGTCTGATCGAACAAATCCAAAAAAATGGGGGAGTAGAAGGACTATTTACATAAGATACGGAGCACCTATTTGGGCGTTAACATTTATGCTCGTCTGGTTTCCTTGGAGTTTCGACAACCAAATAATAATATTTATTCATTTTATTATAAGCGTTTGTTTGTTTGATACTTTTTTTACATTGGTAGTTCTGGTATGGTTGGCATTAATGCCTGAAATGACTTCTGATTTAGACGAACGGAATAAAGCAAACTTTATTGCTACTATAATTGGTGCTATTTTTGTAATTCCAATGTTCATTATTGTTGGAGAAATGGATCCAACTTCATCGGGATTTGTATTCTTGATGCTTATTGTTGCTATCGTTTCTACAATCTTATTGATCATCACTTCCTTTCTATGCAAAGAAAAACCAGAATTTCAAAAAGATGAGGGTCTTCCATTAATTAAAGCAGTAAAAGAAACTCTAAGGTTAAAGTCGTTTTTAACTTATATGGGCTATATTTTCTGCAATGCCTTTAACGGTTCGATTGGTTTAAGTTATCTTTTTGTTTATTTATTGGTTTTAGGTGAAGGTGGTCTGCTATACTATTTTGCGATCTTTTTCTTTATTGGATACGGCTCGAACATTCTTTGTATGAAATTAAGACCAAAGTGGGGGATGCGGAAGATATTACTCAGGTTTGGAGCCTTGCAAGTTATATTTACTTTCATCTTATTTACGATCGTAGTCTTTGTAGACGCCCCTATATTAGTGGTGATTGGCCTAGCAATAACAACATTTCTGGGAGGGTATACTATATTTAATAACCCCCTTTTGTACCTATCTATAGATGAGGATGAGCTAAGAAACGGATCAAGGAGAGAGGGTATGTTCTTAGGTATAGATGCGTTAATCCACAAACCTTCTCAAAGTATTGGCCCGATTGTTGCAACATTTATCCTTGGATTTTTTGGTTATGTACAAAATTCTCCTTTACCACAATCGGCTTCTGCATTATTAGGTATTAAGATATTAATGTTTTTGATTCCCTCAATAGTAAGTACTATAGGTCTAATTTTTATGTTCTTTTATCCGAACCATGGGGAGAAGCTAGATGATATGAGAGAAAAACTCCAAGTACTTCATGAGCAAAAACGAGGACAAATTGATTAAAATAACTATTTTCTTTTTTTTTATTTCAAAATTAATTAGTAAATTTTAGATATTTTTTGTACGCATTCTTCCAATTTTTTTCGTCTTCAGGATAATAATCTGATATGGGAAAAGATTGTATCACAATATTTCTTAGTTCATCAAGGTGGTTTACTAATCCAACTGCTTTTGCTTGCATTAAAATATTTCCAATTGCTGTAGCCTCGACTGGTCCTGCTTTAATTGGAATATTCAGAGAATTAGCTGTAAATTGATTTAATAATTGATTCGAAGATCCTCCACCAATTATATATAATATTTTAACTTTTTTAGCTGTAATTTTTTCCATTAATTCAATTACTTGCTTGTATCTAAACGCAAGACTTTCAAAAATTACTCTTGAAATATCTCCTATCGTCTTAGGTGGAATCTGATTACTCTTTTCGCAATAAATTTTTATTGCTTTGATCATATCTGGAGGATTAACAAAGAGAGAATCATCAGGATTTATGAAACTTTGAAACGGTTTAGCTCCCTCTGCACTTGATGTAATATGCTCCCAATTATGATCTAAGCCTTGATTCTCCCATTCTTTTTTACATTCTTGAATAATCCATAATCCAGTTACATTTTTTAAAAATCTAATGGTATTTTCAACTCCACCCTCGTTCGTAAAGTTGAATTCAAGTGATTTAGCGTTTATTATAGGTTTATTTAATTCAACACCTAAAAGACTCCATGTCCCAGAACTAAGATATGCCCATTCACCTCTCTTATATAATCTCATGTCAACAGGAATTGCTGTTATTGCTGAACATGTGTCATGGCAAGCAGGAGCAATAAGGGTTGTATCTTCTAATAGCCCAACTTCTTGTATAATATTCTTTTTTAGTTTTCCTAATACCGTTCCTGATGGGATGATCATTTGAAATAATTTACGTTCTAAGCCTAACTTTTCAATTATTTTTTGAGACCAATCTAATGTATTTGGATTGAATAATTGAGTTGTTGTAGCAATTGAGTGCTCTGAACATTTTTTACCGCATAATAAAAAATTTAAATAATCAGGTACCAATAGAAATGTATTTGATACGGTTAATTGAGGAGAATGGTTATGTATAAGAGAAAATAACTGTGTAGAGCTATTAAGCTCCATAAATTGTATACCTGTCTCATTAAAAATCTCTTCTTTTGACACTTTTTCATACAAATATTTAAGCATTCCTTTAGTTCTTGTATCTCTATAATGATGGCTTGGTCCGACAGGCTCATTATATTTATCTAATAGGATAAAATCTACACCCCAAGTATCAATACCTATGCCATTGACATGGTTCCCATATTTGTTTACATACTTTTTAAGCCCACTTATAATTTCATTATAGATCCCTGATATGTCCCAAAGAAAGGAGTCATCTTTTCTAATTCCGCCATTAGGAAAACGATAGATTTCATCTAGAGAAAGTTTATTATTATTTAGAGTCCCTACAATAGCTCTACCTGAACTAGCTCCAATATCAAACCCTATGAATCGTTTCAAAATATGATCCACCTTGAATTACTTTAAAGATGGCTTAATATAAAAATTATTTAAAATTAGGTAAATATTTTCTTTGTAATTCCATCATCTCATTAAATATAGCTTCAGCCATTTCAAAACTACCACAATTCACATCCATGGCTATACAGTCAATTGCTAGTTGTTTTGATTCCTTAAGTATGGCTTCAACACATAAATCTTGAATGGAAGCTTCTATACGTAATATTGCTGCAATATTCCTAGGAATGGATCCTATTTTAACTCCTTGAATACCATCTTTGTTAACAGTTCCAGAGCATTCAATAACTAAATCTTGGGGTAAGTTATCAATAATCCCAACATTGGGAATATTTACGACTGTTTCATATGAATTGCTATCTTGGACAATAGCTTCAATAATAGGGATAGCTCTTTCTCCAGATTGCTCTCTCATTAGCATACCCTTCTTAGGATATTTTCCTTTTTTAAATCGATTGTAATATCTCTTTAATTGAGCATTTCCACCTTTATTCCCTTGTTCCATTCTAGTTATCCAATCTGTTAAATCTTGTGCTGTGGTATAATGGGAACCAAATTGTAAATATTCGCAAATGTGGTTATCTCCAACATAGGGAAACCATCCAAACCTTTTATAAATCTCAAAGGTTAGATTCGCATAATGAAATCTATCCCATTTATCCTTGAAGTACTCAATACATTTTGAATTGAATTCAGGCATTAAATCAGCTCCAGATTTTAAATCATTCAATCCTAGTAAAAAAGCAAAATGGTTAAGTCCTCCTGTGGTTAGCTTCATAGTATTTAAATCTCTTTTCATCATTGCTGGCAAGTGATGGAAAGTTAAAAGCCCAATTTGGTGACAGAGACCAAGCATCTTCAATTTTGGAACTTCTCTTTTCAAAGCTAAACATATGCGAGACATAGGATTTGAATAATTGATGAAAAATGCGTCGGGACAAATTCTTTCCACATCTTTAGCAATTTTAACTATCTCTGGAATCTGACGAGCACTATGGAAAAAACCTCCTGGTCCCCCATTCTCACCCATCCTTTCTGTTGAACCATGTTTTCTAGGGATTGTGTTATCTTGCCAACGTAATTCGAATCGATCTCCATGTTCAGTAGAATTTATAACAAAATCTGCTCCTTTTAGAGCTTTTTCTTTATTTGGCGTACATTCTATATTGAATTTATTACCTATTTTTTTATTATCTTCAGATAATACTTCATATACCATTTGTAGCTTTTCTTTATCTATGTCGACAAGTATAATAGTGGAACCCCCTAATATTTTACTTAAGTTCAAATCAATGAATGTCGGCGGTCCAAATGCGGCACTACCAGCACCGATTAACACAATTTTTTTATCCATAAATTGTGAAATCTCTCACAAAAATTAAATTCTTTGTAACTATATTCTACAATTTTGTCAATTACGCTTAACTATTAATAATTTTGTGAATTAACTAGAACTATGGGGAATCTCATAAATCTTGGAATCGTAGGATTTGGTCTTCACTCAATTGGTCTTCTAGCTGAAATAGATAATCACCCACTTCTAAAAGGGCGAACAAAATTAGTTGCCGTATTTGATCCAGATCCAAGTGTTGCTGAAATGCTTAAGAAAAACCAAGGAGTTAATACAGCAGAAACTTTTGAGGATTTATTAGATACTAAAGAACTTGACGCAGTTATTATAACTAGTCCACCTCAGTATCATGCAGATCAAGTTGTTACAGCATTAGAATCTAATCTACATATTTTTTCAGAGATACCAATGGCTATTCGCAAGGAAGATATTAATAGGATTATTGACGCTGAGGACGCATCAGGGAAAGTATATCAACTTGGAGAAAATTATTGCTTCATACCTGAAGTATTATATGCTGCTCACCTCGTATCGACGGGTAAAATTGGTGAACCTGTTTATGCTGAATCAGAATATTTACATGATGTTACCTATCGATGGAGAAACCGGGGTTTTGGAGATGTTGATACTCCTCGTGTTGACTCCTGGTATCAATTATTTGATCCAATGATGTATGCTCACTCGATTGGTCCCGCTCAAGTTGCGCTAGGAGGACTTGAAAATCCAATGCCTTTCATTGAAGTTACAAGTTTTGCTAACGATATTGGAGGGTATCAAGGAGATCCGATATGTAAACCTGCAAAAGCTTTCCAGGTCGCGCTATTTCGATCAGACACTACAGCTATCGCTAAATGTGCTAATGCTTACATCTTTGCTCGAGAACCCAGTAGAATTTTGATTCAAATAGTAGGTCGTACTGGAACATATGAATGTTATCAAGTTAGTAAACCCGGTCGTTTATTTATAGCTGATGGACATAAAATTAATAAAATCCAACATAGAAAGGGAAACACTACAAAAATTGATCAAAAGTTATTATATAGTGTAATTCCTCGAGTTGAGGGGCTTTATTACGGTGCTGATGCTCGTATAATGGATGACTGGTTTCGAGCAATAGAAAAAGGAATAAAAGCTTCAATACACGCTAAAGTCGCAGCAAACATCTGTATGTCAGGGATTCAAGCTGCTCATTCTGCTCGGGATGGAGGAAAACCAAAGGAAATAAAAAATTATATCAATTAAAGAGAGTTTTTTCTATTCTAATGGTGGAATCTTTTTAAAAAGAGAATTAAAATCTCCTTTTTCTTTAGAATATCCTACAATTCTGAATGTATAAGTGTAATCTTCATTTCCCTTTAATTTATATTTCTTGTGAACCATAGCAATTGCTGGAATGTCCCCCCCAACTCCTTGTTGCTTATAATCAATGTTGAGTGTGATAAACTCACGTTTAGGTAAATCGTAAGTATGATCCGCTAACTCTAAATCTTCTAAAGAATATGGCCACGCACTTATATTCAGACAAGTACCCCCTATATCCGAAACAAATAGCCCTACCCTATCTTTATTTGTTAACGAAGCCCATCTTACGTCTGTTCTATTACCGTTTTCCTGTGGTTTTACATAATTATGAATTAAATTATCTACATTTCCTGAATATATCCCTATAGCCCCGCTTGTTTTGCGATCCAGCATAGTTTCATGAGGACCTCTCCCAAACCAAGTTAACTGATTAAATTTATTCGGGATCGTCACTTGCATTCCAAACCGTGCCATGTTTATCGATGGTTTAATCGAACTTTTGATTACAATGCTTCCATCACCATAAATAGTATATATGATAGACATGTCTTGTTCTGAATTATCAATAACAAATAAAACAATAACTCTGATGGTTATAGGATTAACTCTCTCGAGAGTAATATTTTTTACAGTTCGATTTTTACTAGCGTCCTTCCAGCTAAAATCAAAACTGGGAGCTGATTGGTCAGCTTCATCAAATAAGCCTAGATCGTTATCTGTGGGAGCTCTCCAAAAATTAGGGATTAATGGCGAATTTAATAGTTCTATGTTCCTAAAAATGTAAGCCTCTAAAACACCTGTTTTTTTACCAATTCTTAGTTTGAAATCATCCCCCTTAATTTCATAAGACTCTCCTAAATCATCAAATGCTATCTCTGGTAAACCTTCTATTGCATTACTTTCTTTTAGTGCATTGAACGGAGCTGAGAATTGATCCCATGCAATAATATGACCTTTTTCTGCCCATAGCACGCTATTTTGCAGAGATGAAATAATCTTAAAATGATATTCTGTATTCGGTTCCAGATTCGGTTTTTTAAATGGAATGGTAATTTCCTGTTGCTCTCCTGGTTCAACTTCTAAATTTTCAATAGTTCCATTTTGAATGATATTTCCGTTTGCAGTCAGTTCCCAATCAAGCTTAACATCCTCTAAGGTTATAAAATTGAACTTATTATAGATTACTACTTTTCCCTCAGTTAGGTTTAGAGGGCAAATTTTAATATTCTGATATACTTTTTTAACTTCGAATAATGAGGGATTGGGTTTGCGATCTGGCATTACTATCCCATTAATGCAGAAATTGTTATCATTTGGTTCATCTCCGTAATCTCCTCCATACGCCCAAAACTCTTCTCCATTATCTGATAATT
>JABXKC010000056.1 GCA_013375495.1 Promethearchaeota archaeon | reverse complement strand
CGATTTTGTAATACTTCAATGCATTATCGTGATCTTCTAAGTCTTCATAAGCAAATCCCATGTTATAGTATGCGATTGCGTCGTCTGGTTCAATTTCAATTGCTTTCTGGTAGCAGTTAATTGCTTCTTTAAATTGACGCATCATACTATACGAGAGTCCAAGATTGTTCCACACTTCAGGAAAATAAGGATTGATATCTATCGCCTTTTGATACGCTTCTATTGCAGCTTCATATTCATTTTCGTCGTAATATGCATCCGCTAAATTGATCCACGCATCAGCATCATTAGGATCTAATTCTGCTGACTTCTTATATCTCTCAATCATTTTAAAATCAGATATTGCTAAGAGAAAAAAAGTTTTATTACTATTATTTTTTTGGATTTTAAAAATATCTATTAATTACGGGTCAATAACTATCATTTTATCATGCTTTTGGTTTGTTAATAGAATTCTTAAATGATTTTTACTACCTTTAAATTTTACTTCTTCTAACTTACCCTCAACAAATACAGATTCTCCTTTAATGGCTTGTTCACAAAACCTTCCCCGAAAAGAACTTATTTCGTTTAGTTTAGTAAGGTCATAGTTATTGCCCCTAATGTTGCTTTCTACAATCTTTATACATTCAATCTTATAAGAACAAGGAGTGAAAATCGAATTAGTTGAATCTATTATTTTTGCTTTTACTTTAATCCTTCCTAAGTCCTTATATTTGTAATCGTAGAAAGTTCCATTCCAATCATTAGGACTTTTAATATATCTAATGAAGAAGTCAACTCCATTGAATTTTCCTTGATGTAACTTTCTTTTTTCACTTCTTAAAAAACTCTCAAAATTGGTACCAGAACCTCCTACCCTCCAATTATAATGAGTTTTATATTCGGGTAAGTTATAGGCCCTATAATTGTTTGAAGTAAGTAGTATTGATTTTATTTTATCTTGAAATTCTAAACTAACACGAGTTCCATATATTATTATATCTATGTCAGAATCATCTTTACTTAATCCGATCATGGGGGAACCAGAAATACCAATTGCATCTTCTGGTACGGAAGCGTCTGTAATTAATAATTCACATAAATTTTTGGAATGTTTTTCGATTTCTGACAAATGTTCCCTCATTTTTAACGCACTGTAATATTCTCGGGGAGTATAAATTTTCTTTATATCTTTAATTTCTACGCCCTGAAGCTCTAAATCAAGTTCCTTTGAAAAAAAAAGAAATTGTGGGTATTCCTCTCTTAATTTCGAATACCTTTCGTCCAAGGAATAGATTTTTTTATATTTTTTGCCTTCCTTTATTCTTTCCCCATTTTGATCTGGATAAAATCTTAAAAAACAAATTTTCCTGTCTTGGGGATGGTGATAACCTTTAATATCGAAAAAAAGGTTGTTCTCTTTTGTTTCAAGGTAGTCCCCTTCAATTCCTTTTCCTTTTGGAATTTTCATAAGTCCCCTAACTTTATTAATTAATATCTGGAAGGCGTTTTTGATTTGATTTTATATTTTGGTATTTCTTTTGCTTTCTTTAATTCTCTTTCAAAATCTTTTTTTTCTTTAAGGAATCTCTCTTTATCACTCTCTAATCTTTGCCTCTCTTTTCTAATTGAAAATTTGTCGTCCTCTATTTTTGATTTTTCCTTTTCCAATTTTTTAATTTCATCTTTTAAGCTTTTGAGTTTATTCTCTGAATTACGAATTTTATGTTCTAATGTATAATAACTATCCTCAGCTTTAGGTACTTTCCTGTTTAATTCTTTTAATCTTGTTTCTTGCCCTTTTTTCTTTTTTTCTAAATCTCTAACATCGTGATCCACATTCTCTTTAAATTTTCCCAATTTCTCCTTTTTCTTTTCAATATCACGAGCTTGAAGGGTTAAGTCTTTTTTCTTATAACGAACCTTCTCCTTTTCATCTTTTAATCTTCTTTTCTCATCTTCAATTCGATTTTTTTCGTCTAGTATATCTCTCCTCAAACTAGTAATTTCTTTATTCAAATTATCTCTTTCTCGCGTCAAACTCTTAACTTCATTTCTTAAATCCATTAGATTGTTTTCCAATTTTTCAATAGTCCTCTCTAAGGCACTCTCTCTTCGTTCCATCCCGGGCAATTTGGTTTTAATTTCTTTTATTCTTTCTTTAGCATTTTCTTTTTCGCTTGCTATATATTTCTTCTCACTTTCTAATTCGTCTCTTAATCCGTCTAATCTTTCTTGATATCGTTCTAAGTCAGCATTTTTCTGATCTAACTCCCTTTCTTTAGCATCGAGATTATTTTTACTTTCCTTTATTTCGTTTCTCATATTGTCCAGTTCTTTTTTTAGATGTTCGCTTTGATTTTGAAGTTTTCTGACTTGGAGCTCTTTTTCTTTTCTTTTTTTTTCTAAATCTTGAATATTTTCTTGATACCCTTCAGCTTTATTGATAACATTCTCCCATTCAGTTTTCTCTTTATTTAACTTAATTCTTTCTTCTTTAATTTTCTTGAGTAATTTCGCGTCAGGAATCTCGTCTAGCTCCTCTTCGGGAGTTTTTTCTCGAATTTGATACTTGGGAATAGTTTTTTCCTTCATAATAATTCTTAAACTCGTGTAAATGATTAATATTATTATATTGATTCGAATTCTAAAGTGTTTGTAATTTCAATTTGAGAATTTATTTGGTCAAGTTGAGTTTATTTATATAACATAATTTCCATTAATTTTTATAAGGATTAAAAATAACAAATCTTAACATATGGTGTTAATTTAATGGATTTTGACGATGAAAATGAAGAGGAGTTTGACGAGGAGTTTGATGAGGATTTTGATGAAAACTTGGATGAGGATTTTGATGAAAGTTTGGATGAAGATATTGACGATCCAACTTCAAAATCCCCTACGAATGATGTTAGAGCTAAAACTCCAGAACTCAAAAGCTCCTCTGAAGGAAAAAAAATCTCAGTTTTTTTCCTATCTACTATAGGTCCGGGAGAGAAAAAACAGAAATTGCTTGTATTCACAGGAAATAAAGTAGGCGATATCAAAGATACCGTCGCAAATTTATTTGCTTTAGATCCCTCTGATTTTCATTTATCATCAGGGGGAGTTACTATGGAAGAAACTTCTTACTTAAGTGATTACAATCTGGTTGATGGAGATGACATTTTACTAATTCCAGCTAGCGTTGCTGGTTGAATGGATTGGAAGTATATAAAATTAAGAATTTATTTTTTCATTCTATTTATTTCTCGATGGGATCAGAGCTATTTCGTCATCATCATCAATATAATAGTCCCTAATTTGCATAGTTTCGTCTAATAATATTCCACCCGTAGAAAGGAGAAAATCTTCTAAACCGTAATCAAACAGAATTCCAACTTGTTCTTTGATAGTACTTATTAATTCGGAGGCTTCGATGATGATTATTTTAGTTTTTTCACCTGGTTCGACTAACGATCTTATGTAAACGCGTAATTTATCATCCATTCCAATTGTGTGGAGTGGAGGGTTGTACTTTATCAGTTCATCGGTTATGTTTTTATTTTTCAAAATATCTTCAATTAACTGTTTTCTCTCACTTGATTCAAAATATAACATTTCTCTGATAAAAAAGATTTTATCCATTTTAGAAAACCCTAACAAATTTATTTTATCTAGTTCTTCCTGATTGAAAAAAGTAAAAATATAATCATCAATAGTTTCAATATTTTCAAAAGATTCATCAGTATCAGCGTATTGATCTATTAATGGCATGGCTTCGAAATAATCTTCAATTAAATCACTTGGTATTCTCTTAATTGTTTTAGACTTCTGATAATATTTATCTTTTTTTATCCTCTTTGCGGGACTACTTTTAGAAGTAACAATGGTATAGATCGTGCTAGGGGATAATACAGCAACACTCCCAATAGTTAGAAAGAGAAATAAAGGTAAACTTTCTATTCGTAATAAGAAAAAAATCAAATAGAGTAAAGCGAATGCAACATAAAGAGTTATGATACTTAAAACTCTATAACTTTTCTTCATGATTTTTTGATTAAATTATTATCTAACTTTCTAATGTATAATTCAAAATATAAATTCCATTGGAATAAATTTATAAATTTTATATTTCACCATCAATAATTGATTTTGTAATTTTCTCATATTTCTCTAAGTCTAATCTAAATAGATTTCTTTTTTTGTCCTTTTCAACTGTTATTAGGTTTAGATTTTTTAATATTTCAAGGTATTTTTTAACAGTGTTATAGTTTCTCTTTAAATTGGTAGCTATTTCTGTAATTTTAAAGGAGGTATTTTCATCTTTTAAAAGGGTGATTATATCTCTTACAATGTCTTGCTTTAAATAATAATACAACTCATCTAAATCTGTGTTTGAATCATAATCAAATATAATTCTTTGATTCTCGATTTTTTTTGATCTCGTAAATCTAAATTTTTCTAAGCATGATAAATGCCATAAAGCTTGATTACTTCCAATTTTGATTGCTTTCATTATATCATTAATATTTGATGGGTTCTTCCTGATATAGTTATAGATTTCATTTCTTATAGGATGCTCAATGATGTTGTTTTTCATTAATTTGGTTCCAGGGATTAGAACTCTTTTTTTAACGAGATTTTTAATAATGATTTCAATACTATTTTTATTCAAGTTAGGGTTAG
This sequence comes from Promethearchaeota archaeon, assembly GCA_013375495.1. The sequence continues at coordinate 7,001 of JABXKC010000056.1, read as the reverse complement.
CTCTTACTCTATTACTGATGAACACTACAATATCTTCTATTGAAAAGAAAGGTTTCTTTTTTAGATATTCCTTTATTAGATTACAAACAATAGATTGAAGGTTATCCGGAGTGCTCATAAGCTCTTAACTTTGATGTGTTGAATTATCTGATTTTTATAATCAAATCTTCTCTCTATAACGATATTTTCTAATTTATATATATTGATAGACATTCATTTAATTTATAAATATATTATATTAGGATTTTTAATATAGTTGCTTGCATTCTAAACAAAACTTAAAAATGTTCAAAGTCATTCCAATCACTTTCTTAAGATCATTTTTTTATAGCTAGTATAGTTAATAAAAAAAACTTAAAAAAAAAAAAAAGGAAGCGATTTGAATGAGTTTCGACGAAGATTTTGATGAGGAATTAGAGCCTGTTAAATCTAAAACCCCATCAAGTAAAACACCCTCAACAGGCAAAAAGTTGACTTTATATTTTATGTCAACTATTGGTCCTGGTGAAAAGAAGGAAAAGCTGACCGTCAATGATGCCAATCACGTAAGTGATATCAAACAAACATTAGGAAATCTATTCGGACTTGATCCAGACGAATTTCATCTTTCATCTGGTGGAGTTACTTTGGATGAAAATTCAACCTTAAGAGACTATAACGTAAACGATGGCGATGACATACTCTTGATTCCTGCTAGCACAGCGGGATAAACTTATATCTTATAATTCTTTTCATAAAATATAATAAAAGGGCATTAAGCCCTTCAATTTTTTTATTTTTTTGATTAATATTAATGGTGATAATATTGGGTAAGGATTCAGATTTTTTTGCAAAGGGATTGTCAGAAGAAGAGAGAGACTTATACGATCGTCAATTTCGTTTAGAAGGATGGTCCCAAAAATTAGTAAAAAAGTCGAGAGTATTGATTGCTGGCGTAGGTGGTTTGGGATGTGAAATTGCTAAGAATTTAGCAATGTTAGGGGTAGGCCATATAGATCTTGTTGATTTAGATACTATTGAACATTCGAACCTAAACCGCCAAATTCTATTTGTAGGCGCAAGGTTAGGAGAACCGAAAGCAATTGCAGCCGCAAAAAAATTAGTTGAGATTAATCCGAATATTATCGTTAAAGGGTATCATTCATCGTTAGAAAGGTTAGATCCCTCACTATATTATAATGCAGATGTTGTTATTGGAGGTCTTGATTCAATGAATGCAAGGCTAAACTTAAACGCTCAATGCATTAGATTTAGAAAGCCCTTAGTAGATGGAGGGGTTTCTGGTTATTATGGTCACATATATACAATTTTTCCATATCGAAATGCATGTTATGAATGTAACCCATTACCAGATCCAAAAAGTGATGAAATGGCAGCTTGCACTGTGGTGGGTATCCCTCGAAAAAGAATTCATTGTATTTTTAAAGGAGATATGGCCTTTAAAGATAAATTTGACAGAGATCCAAATCCTAAAAACGTAGAAGATATTAGATTTATTCAAAAAGTTGCAAATGAACTTGTTGCAAAACATAATTTCTTACCCGAATATACCGAAGATGATGTTGTTAAAATTATTGATCGCCACGACCCTGGGATCATTACGATTAACGCAACTATTTCGGCATTACAATCTCATGAAGCGATTAAAATCCTTCATTGGAAAAGGGGTCACAAAGGATTGGGTAAGCCCATAACAAGTTACATGATATTTAATGCTGTGACAATGAAATTATACCACATTGATAAAAAGAGGAATCCAGAATGTTCTCAATGTGGTAAAAGTGTAAGACGAGTAGTTATTAAAATGAGGGATAGTTCGCCTTGTATGAATATAATTAAAATACTAGAAAAAAATGGATATAAATTAGAATCTGAATTTGAGCCAGTAATAACTCTATTGGATTTTAATGATATAATTGTTCTAGATTTAGAGCAAAGTCCAATTCAAAACGGTTTGAGGAATTACGAATTTCTCACGGTTGCGGGGTGTGAAGGAGGAGAAATTTACGTAACCTTAAAATATAAATAAAATTTAATCCAAAACATAATTTTAAAATAAAATAATTAAAAAAAAACAAAAAACGGGGTTAAGAATATGAGTATAAGAAGTAGTCGAGTTTCCCGAGATTTTGCGGGACTAAAAAAATTGCTAAAACAGGGTACGATTATCCAATTGAAGCCATTTAATCCAAAAAAAAAGAGTATCGATCACTTAGCTCTAACGATTAAAGGCCCAAAAGGGACTGTTTATGCAGGAGGGTTGTTTAAATTAGAAATGAGGTTTCCTGTTCAATATCCTAAACAACCTCCTTTTGTGAGATTGCATACTCCAATATGGCATCCAAATTTTTGGCCAAAACCTAGTGAATATAAAGGACAACGAAATATTTGTTTAGCATTAGTAGATCCATCACTAGTTGGCAAAAAGGGTGGATGGAGTCCTTCGAAAACAGCGGTTACAGTTGTTCAAGCAATAATTGCTATGTTAAACACTCGAGGAAAATTTGTTAATCCAACTGATGTTTTTAACAAAAAAGCAGCTGTAGAAATGATGAAAAATCAAAAATTATTTGAGAAAAAAGTTAGAAGTTTAGTAAAGAAGTATGCCAAGGATAAATGGTGATCTTAAAATGAATATCGATGAAAATAATGGCAATTCTCTCAGAGATGCAATAAAGCAAAAAATTAAAGAGAAAATTAAAAAAGAATTACTTGAAGAAGTATACACAGAGTTACAATTAGAAGAATTACAAGAAGAAATTACAGCAGAAATTATTGAAGCAAAGCCTATAAATCATTCAAAAATAATCAAAGCGAACCTTGAACCTATCCCGATGGACCCAGTAAAAACTATAGCTAGAAATGACAAAATTGAAGCTGAAATAGCTATCACTATTAAAGCAATTCTTAAGATCACCAGCCATTCTCTAAAATATGCACATTCTAAAATACCTAGAGAACAATGGGTGGAAGTAATAGGCTTACTCGCTGGAAAATTTGATAACGCCAATGGAATTCTACATATTGAAGATGCCTATCCAATGGGGCATGGTACGGCGGTATATGCTGAGATTAAGGACTATAAGAATTATGTTAGAGCCTTCAAAGACATTAAAAAAAAGAATCTTTTTATTGTAGGTTGGTATCATAGCCACCCCAGTTATTCTTGTTTCATGTCAAGAGAAGATTTAGGAACTCAGGCAAGATATCAGAGGTTGTGGAACAAAGCTGTAGCGCTCGTCATCGATCCATTTCTAATTAACGGGAAATCGGTTGGATTTGAAATTTATCGCGCGAACTTTAAAACTAAAAAATGGTATTCGATACCTTTTGACATTAAGGGACATTTAGATATTCGAATGCTACCAGAAATTATTGAATTCATGAATCCAATTATAGAAGGAAAACCAGCATATTTAGAATATGATGAATAAAGAAAAAAAGCCAATATTGTGATAATTAAACTATGGTTAAAAATAAAAACCTGACAATAATATTTTCCATTTTTCTGATTATTGGTCTAATTCATGGTTTAATCTCCTTTTCTTCTATAAATTTTGTAACTTGGTGTTTAATTGGATTGTGGTTAATTTTTACCATCAAATTGTTTGAAAACATAAAACGACATCGGGAGTTTAATTCACCTCACAATACCGCATTTTTTGTCATTATTCCATTAGGTATTGGTATATTTTATTCAATTTGGGGTTTTTATACCGGAATCTTAGGAGAAAACCTACTTGGAGGAGTATATTTTAGTCTATGGAGTCTAATTTTTGCCTTTCCATTTATATTATATGGTTCTTACTCTTTATATCGCTGTTTCAAAAAATACAATGTAATATATTTTGGAACAAAAGCAGTAAAAGCGCGAAAATTGGGATTTATTCTATCATTCTCAGTTCTGATTTTTATTTTAACCTATTGGATAAGTTTTTATAGTGTTATTGAGAGTTTTACATTGGATTTAAATCTCTTACTACTATTAATAGGAACAATTTTAATAGTTATAGTATTCGGTTTTACGCGTACTAGCCCGTCACTGCCAAGATTAACTCGTGATTATATTGCAAATCGTACTAGAACGATTAATAATTTAGCTACACCTACAACACAGAGACAGCGTGTGCGGACAACGAGGGTAAGTAACCCAACTCCATCTACTCGAACAAATACGCACACATCAAGGTCAAGAACTCAATCGTCAAGGGTTACACCCACATCACGTAGGCAAACTACAAGAACTAAAACATCAAATATTAAACGTACTACAAAAGTTAAACCGACTTCAAAAGTTCGAAATCTTAATAATTATAAACCAAGGGCATCATATTTGTCATTAGAAGATTTTAAATGTATCTTTTGTTTTAAATTACCAAAACATCCTGAAGATAGAGGACGCGGAATTGTTATATGCCCAAATTGTAGGTATCCTTCCCATGCTGATGAATTTAAAGATTGGATGCGAACTTCAAACCTATGTTCACGTTGTAGTGCTCCGATTCCATCAAATTATAGACGTAATCCACGAGTAGTAAGCGTAAAAAATTATGTAATAATCTATAAACAATTTCTGAAGAAAAAATGATATTCATCTGATCAATCTTGAAAGTAATGATTTTAAGCGCCTATGGCTTTTTTAATTCTTTGAAAACTCTTTTTTTCCTTTTCTAATATTTATTATATTTTCCTAAATTCCAATATATATTAATTAAAAAAGAGTACACGAAAGAAAAATGAATAAAGAGAGAGTACAAGAACTTATAACACAACTTATTAATGAAATTGAGGGTAATGATCATTTACGCCCAGCGACTAGTGAGACTCCAAGACGAGTAGCTAACGCCTATAATGAAATTTTTAATGGGTATCGACTAGATTTGGATAAAGAAATAAAAATCTTTAAAGCTCAATATAGCGAGATTATTGTATCGAAAGGAATTAAATTTTATAGTATGTGTGAACACCATATATTACCTTTTTATGGGACAGTTGATATCATATATATGCCTGAAGAATATCTATTAGGAATTTCAAAATTCGCGAGAGTGGTTAATTACTTTTCTCATAGGCTAAATGTACAAGAAAAGATGACTGATGATATTGCTAACTATTTAATGGGTTGTTCCTTAAAACCAAGAGGAGTGATGGTTGTAGTCAAGGGAACTCATTTATGCGAGATAATGAGAGGTGTAAAGCAATCTAACCCAATAATAATAACCTCTGCTATAAAAGGAATATTCAAAACTAACCCTACCACAAGATCAGAAGCATTAGAACTTTTAAAGATCTAAAAGTATTCCTAATCATTAAATATTAGATTTTTTAAATCAATAGAATAAATATTTTGGTGTGTGATATGTTTAAAACTGCCATCCAAAGTAATTACGGCCTGATTGGCGACGATTTAGAACTAAAAAAGAAACACTTCTTGGGAGAAAAAGGTGAGATTACACAATGGAATATCAAAAAGTAGGTGGAGACTTTTGAGAATACCTATCTCCAGAAGAAATAATTGAAATTATTAAAGCTGTGGCAAAATTCCCAGAACAGAGAGATACATTATATAACAACTTAAATTTTTACTAAATTCTGTGATCTTGTAAAAGACTTAAGACATAACGTTGTGTAATTAAATCTGAACTTACTTTTCCTAAAACCTTTCCATCCTTAACAACTGGCATAGCAGAAATTTGATATTGTTCTAATTCACGTACGATGTCTAACATAGTATAATCAGGAGATGTTGTAATAACATCCTTAGTCATAATTTTATCAAGTTTAACATCACAACTATTAGAGGCAACTGCTGCTGTTATATCCCAATCAGTTGCAACTCCTACAAGTATATCTTCAGAAAGAACAGCTACGATACCACTATTTTTATCTATCATTAACTTTGCAGCATTTTGTATACTATTATTAATATCAATAGTTGGAATAGACACCATTATATCCTTAGCAGTTCGTTGGCTTTCTTTTGCAGAAAGGCGTTGGATGCTTACACGCTGAGCAGCTGTACAAGGTAGCATGTCAGGGTGAGCTGCTAATAAATCAACTAATTCAATCATATTATGGTGTATTACATTTTCTCTATATTCCTCTCCCGCTATTAAGCGTTGTTTCGATAGTTCAGCAAAGTCATATTCGTGATCCTTAAGCCATTTTTCTACTTCTTCACGATTTCCCAACATATTATCTGGGATTTGAAGGTTTTCAGGTGTTTTGATAATATGTTCTTGGGCAGCAAATATTACACCACCCGAATTAACTAAATAATCGTTAGCTATCATTACGCCTTTTTCTCCATACACTATTTGTTCCATGCGGGTTCTAGATGCCTTTCTATTGGGGTCTGGAGAGTACGTATTTGCCCCTTCAATAATTACAGACCATTTTCCCATTCGATCAACTAACATCGATGCTTTATCAGAAGAACGTACGCCTAAATAATTGAATATTGGGGCAGCAGGTACCATACAGAAGGCGTTCTCAAGAAGTAAGTTATTAGCGTTTGTAGAAAATTTAGTTGGATGTTTAAACCCCTCGGGTGCGATCTTATCTTTAAAAAAAGTATTAGTAACTAAGCCTAATTTTTGCCATAAACCGAAAAGATCTTCAACTGGAAGTCCATTTTCATTATATAAATAACCTTCCAAATCACTTATACCTATTACTTTAGCCTCAGAAATACGCTCTTTTATTATACGTGAAGCATGAGCTCCAACAGCTCCAAAGCCTTGGATGATTACCGTAAGATCATTCTCTTCGGGTATTTCTAAATTAGCAAATTGAGGTAGAACTCTCAATCGTGGTAGAATTTTCAACAAAGTTTGCAATGCAATCACAACCCCTCCCGCTGCACCCCCTAATTCATCTATTCGATTACCACCCATATCAGCGGGTTTAGATACAGCGCTATCCAATCCATTTTCTATAGCAACTAATTTCATATCAGCATCTTTAGTTCCAACATCTGGACCTGGAACATAAATATCTTT
>JABXKC010000055.1 GCA_013375495.1 Promethearchaeota archaeon | reverse complement strand
TTATTAAATTCAAAAGGAACTTCTTCTTCGATAATCGAAATTCTGTTACATCCTCAGAACTTTGCTGAATTTCATTCATAAATAAGTAAAAATTTTCTTCCTATTTAACTGAAATTAATTATTATTACAGAAGCGAGTACTTATTATTAAGTAAATAAGATGCTATTCTTTTTTTTAGCTAGATGTAAAAAAAATATGTAATTAAGTAAAAATTAATAGCTGTAAATCGGAGGTTTTCTGTCGATCCATGGTCTTTCTTGTTCTAATTGTGTTGCTAAACGGAAAAGGGTAGCTTCATCACCAAAAGGAGCCGCGAATTGAATAGCTATTGGTATATTATCTGCAGTCCAATATAATGGAACTGACATTGCTGGCTGACCGCTTGCATTATAAGCAAAAGTAAAAGCGACAAGCTTACTCATTAATAGGATATTTTTACCTGCTTTAGCTAAATTAGTTGCTTTAAAAGATCTTCATTATTTATTTACATGAAAAGATAAAAATCTCATTTTACTCTTTATTTTTTTTCCTTATATTAATAATTGATTGTTTTGTCACTCTCTGCAACCAAAGTAGATGTAATATCAAAACCAAGCTTAAAAGAAGAGTTAAAGAAGAATATCCTTGAAAGTGTCAAAATTTAAAGGTAAGATCTAAAAGAAAAGAAAGGGAACTTAAGAAAAAAATTAGATATGCGAGAAAAAGAACAATCTAGGATTTTCATAAAGTTCTTCTCTTATTTTCTTTATATCTTATTTAAGGGTATTATAATTAATTAATTAGAATAAGGATAAAATTTATAACTCTAGGCCTCAAATTAATCAATTAGCTGTTAATTTTATTATGATTCGAGAAAAAGTAATTTGGAAAGTTTTTGGCAAAAAACTCATCAGCTATCAGAAACTTGATGATGGAACGGTTGTGGGAAGCGGGTTTTTAAATCCATTGGTGGACAGATTTCGATTAATCACGATGTTTATTGCTCAAGCTAAATTTTACAAAAATTATGATTTAGGCCGATGGCGTGGAAAACGAGTCGCTAATACTTATGCTCCTCCTGTAGGTAGTAGAACTATGTTCCGCGCTATGAAGAACGTCTTAAGAGGTCGCATATTGCGTCATGCTCGTCCAATAGCGATGACTTTTGCGGTTACATATAATTGTCAATGTAACTGCGTTCAATGCAGTGCGGGGAAACATCATAGAACAGATATCCCAGAATTAACTATGGAAGAGGCTAAAAAAGTAATTGACGATAGTCAAAAGTTGGGCATATCAGTATTGGCGTTTACTGGAGGAGAACCATTACTTAGAGAAGATATTTTTGATTTGATTAAACATGTTGATAAAAAAAAGACTGTTCCCCTTATATTTACTAACGGACAATTTTTAACTGAAGAGAATGTTAACAAATTGGTCGATGCAGGACTGTTCTGTTTAAATGTGAGTATAGATAGTCCAAATCCAGATGAACATGATAAATTACGAGGAATGCCTGGCCTATTTGATACTGCCTTAAAGGGAGTTAGAATTGCGAAAGAAAAAGGGATGTTTGTTGGATTATCTTCTTATGCAACTCAATCGTCAGCAAAAGAAGGAAAGTATAAAGAAATACATAATTTAGCAAGAGAATTGGGTTTACATAACGTAATGCTTTTTGATGGTGTTCCCACAGGGAACATGCTTAAAGATACAAGTGAATTACTTAAAATGGAACAACGTGAAGAAATTCGACAGTATTCAGAGTATATAAGGCAAAATAAAATAATTCCTCCACTTTCCGCACAATCTTGGCAAAATTCCATTGAATCATATCTTGGAGGTATTGGATGCTTGGCAGCATATATTCAATACTATGTATCAGCATATGGAGACGTTACTCCGTGCGATTTTACCCCAATTTCTTTTGGTAACATTCGAGACACTCCTTTAAAAAAAATCTGGAAAAAAATGATTCATCACCAAGCTTATAAACATCGTTCTTCATTTTGTAGAATGCAGAATGAAAAATTTAGAGAGATTTATATCAATCCAATCCCTGATGATGCTACCTTACCTTATACCATTGATAACCTTCCAAATCTGGATTATAGAAAAGATTTTCTTGAACATAATAAATGTTGACTTTGAGGAAAATCAAAAATAATCTTTAAGAGAAATTGGTTGAGAATAATTATTGCAAGAATTTTATTAATTTAAAATTGGCTAATTTGAAGAACTGGGCTAAGGAGGATGAAACTATTTTAAGATTGAGGACATTTCCTAAGAAAGTATAGAATTTTCAAATATCGTGAAATAACCGAGATTAGAAATTATTTTTTCTGATTGATTATTTCCTTGAGTATTATCTCAGGATGATGATATCTACCCGTTTTTAATGTTTTTTCCTCAAATTGAATAGATTTTTCAGGACAGAAATTGATGCAAGCTAGGCAATGCTGGCATTTATGTTGCCAGTGAGGGATTCCATCTCTTAATACGATGTTTTTGACTGGACATACTTTTTCGCATACTCCGCAACTAGTGCAAGTATCATCAACATGGAAGGATTTATCAAGATTATTCACTTCCGTTTGAAACCATTCGTTTACTTTTTCACTCCTTCCTACATCTTTCTTAAATACACTACTTTCTAAATTATCTTTCCCAGTATTCACAATTTCGGAGAAATTGTCAATTTTTTTTTTAGCTTTTTCGAAAAAATCTATTTGCTCCTTTTCTGGTGTAATATCATATCCAATAATATAATTATTGGGCATGTTAATAAGAATTCCCGCGTTAAGCCTTTTTCCTTTCGCTCTCAGAATCTTTTCTATTTGTTGTAAGGGATATTCGTTAAGATCTTCAGCACTCGTTACACACGCAAAAAAGTATTTAGATTTAATCACGTCTAATTCTTTCAGAAAATCAAGAACAATTTTCGGTAAACCAGAATAGTACAATGGGAAGAAAAAACCAATCTTTTCTCTGGTTGATACAATATTTTCCATTCCCAAGTACTTTGCAATAGGGATTAGTTCGCAGCTAGTTAGTTTTTCGCAGAGATCTTTTGCTGCCTTCAATGAATTTCCTGTCCCAGTAAAATAATAGATTGCTGTTTCCATATATTTTTAAAAATTTCTCTACTTTTAGACTTTTTTAATTACAATGAAAAGAGTAATAAAATCTCAAATTTAATGTAATTGTATAAACCTTTCCCTAAAATAGCCGATAGCGTTAGAAGATATATAATTTCCCCTTGATTTAAACAGTAAAACTTTGGATGGTTAGAGAACAAAACCTGAGGAAATGAGTATCATCTTCAGAAAAGACCATTGAACTTATATTATGAGTACCTGAGGAAAAACTTGGAATGAAATGTTGGAGCGCTACTGAATAATAATCGACAGTAGAACTTCCTTCATAAGGCCCAACATCCACCCTAGGTTGTGTTAACCGAATCCCATCAATACTAAAGTAGAAAGAAAGACCTTCAAAATCTGTAGGATCAGCAGTAACCCCCACACTACAAGTGAACAAAATATGAATTGAAGCAGTAGTAGTTAAGTCAAAAACTATAGACATGTTCGGAATATGTAAATAAGTATATGCTGGATTCGCATCAAAAAGATCTCCATCGTATTGATACCAAATATTTTGTACAGTCAAGTTTGCTTGCATAGTATTCTGATTATTCCACGCTATGAATCCAAACCCTAATCCTCCTGCACCTAGAAGTATCCCGATTATCCCTAATATGCTACCACCTTTTCCCATTATCAATCAATCTCCATTTTTTTTTATTATTTCAGTTTTTAGTTGAATTAAGGGACTAATTCTTTTGTCCTTAAATAAATCTTATCGTTATTTCTCAAAAGTTACATGAGGATTAATTATAAATGACTAATTTTCAGCTTCTTTTTCAAATAGATCTTCGAAGTCTATTCCCAGTTCTAACGCTATTTTAATTAACATGTCCTCCTTAAAATCTTTGGTTAGCTGTTCGTCATCTATCTCACTTAAGGAAGCAAGCATTTCAAGGTTGATACCCGCTATTTCGGCAATCTCCCTTAATTCTGCTAATGATTTACCCTCTAGTATATCCTTAATAACTGATTCTTGATAGAATATCTCATTGATCGGTTTTTTCAAGATTTCCGATATTTTAAATGATATCGTCAAGGATGGATTGTATGAACCCCGTTCTAAATAATAAATTGTCTGGCGAGAAACCCCTACAAGTTTTGCTAATTCTAATTGGGGCAGTTCTAACTCCTCCCTCAATTGCTTTATTCTTGAAACGATTTTTTTTTTAAATTTAATACGGTCTCACCAATCCGTGACTCCTTCTGCAGTTTTAATGATTGTAATAATAGATAAAAAAAATTGAATTCTTAGACTAATTCAAACAAATCTTCTATTTTACACCGTAGTACTTCAGCTATCTTATAGGCTAATGCTAAGCTTGGGTTATAACGACCTTCAGCTAAGTAATTAATCGTCTGAAGTGGAACTCCAACCTTCTCGGCCAAATCAGCAGCAGAGAGGTTAGCTTTTTCCCGTAATTCCGCTATATTGGTCTTTAATTTCTCCCCTTCCCGCATCTTTGAGAGGATATAGCTAATAAAATTATCAAATGCTAATTCTTCAGGTTTAAAGATTTTATCTTCCAGACCACTTGGAACTGCTGAATACTTCGTCATCATCTCCTTAATCTTCTTCTCGATGATTTCTGGATTCTTTAAGCCAGGAATATAACCTTCAGGCCTAACGCGACCCTTTTGAGCACTTGCTGCTACTCCGCTTGAACCCGCAGTCTCAATCTTCACCGTGAAAATCTTAAATAACCTGTCAAACACCCCATTAACAATATTAATATTCTGAATTCTACTGTAGGGAATAGTAGCGACTGTTCTGGTAAAAACTCCGTGCTTAATGACAATGTGATCCTCTGATATTTTGTAGTGAAAATTCTTGACATAAGCCGTGTTATAGAGAAAGTTGAGAGTTATTATCGTTATAAATACGACATAAGAGATAATGAAGGTTAAATATGTAAGTTCAATAGGGACCACGGCACTTTCGCTAAGCTCATCAGTAAATATCATAAGTAAGATCCACCAAGCGAAAAACGCTCCTGCGGTAGCAATAATACCCAGTAAAATCGTGTTTTTAAGCAATTCTTTGTTTTTATAAGAGTTAGAAATACTATCTTCATATGAATTTTTTTCATTACTCATCTTTTTTTCACCAATTTTTTAAATGTTAAATTCTAATAATCATTTTTATCGAGTGGTATTACCTTTCTACCGATCGATTTAAAAAATGATCATTCATTGTGTTACTATATTTAACATGGATATTTAAAGGTTTTGAATTGTTCAAAAAACAAAGATTTTACGGCTTTTAATAAGTTTTTATGAAATGTTAAAAATATTTAACACCTTAAAAAAAAATAAAAAAAAATAGGTTAATAATTTAGTCGTGAAATAACCGAATATTCTTCCAATAATTTTGAATCCTTTAGAAGGAAAATAGAAATAGAAAAAAAAAAAGAAATAAAATTTAATATGCCTTTCAATCAAACCTTTGTTAAAACTTTTTTATTTTATCAATGAAATTGACTCCTCGCAGAAATCATCTTGTCCTATTCTGAATTTTTCGAGCTCGTATTGTAAATTAGGATTTAGTTCTTTAACAAGACTATTCATAAATGGCAGAGAACTACTTCGACAAAATGGTTCTGGGTCTAAACCCATCATTTTAGCAGCTTCATAGACAGGACATTTCTTTACTCCCAAGTTAACTTTATCGTCGCTCTCTTTCAAGATCTCTGATGCGATACCAAATCCTTTAATAGCATCAGAAGCTAATAATGCTGCGTTACTAGGATTCATGTCTTTAATCTTTTCCCGTCTTGCTTGACTCTTTGCCATCTTACCTCGTACCGCTCCTATGTTCTGACATGTTTCTCCCATCATATCATACGCTTTATTCTCTCCAACTTCTTTTATCACTGTATTTATAAAAGCATCTAAGATAATAAAAGCATTTTTCGCTCCATCAAAGGTATCCTCAAGTGTAATTCTTATCACCTCTTTAAGATTTTAAAAGAGTTTATACTAAAATATTAACTCTTTTTTTGACAATGTTGTAAATAACAAACTCACACTTTAGTATAAAAACTTTCTCTTAAAAATAATATCTGTATTGAAATTAGAAGCCAATAAATGGTATTTAATTTGTATATAATCTTATCTTTTAATAGAAGCTTTTTAAAAATCGTGAAATAAACGCAAAAATTAAATAATTAAGAAAAAAATATATCAATCTCCATCTCGTTTATTAATTTTTATTGATAATAATTCCTTAAAGAGTTCGAAATTATAAGGTTAAAAAATAATCTCTTGAATATTGTTTTATATAAAAAAGGTCAGTAGAATGGTAAAAAATAAAGAAGAAATTCTTGAAACAATAAAAAATGTAAAAAACAAGCTAAATGTAGATTATAGAGTTAAAACCATAGGGATTTTTGGCTCCTACATAAGCGATACTCAGACCGCTATGAGTGACATCGATTTTTTAGTAGAATTCGAAAACGACGCAGATTTACTTCATTTTATTGGGCTTTCGCGCTATTTAGAAGAACTTTTTAATACAAAAGTAGATGTAAAATCAAAACCAAGCTTAAAAGAAGAGTTAAAGAAGAATATCCTTGAAAGTGTCATATATGAGTGAAGATTTTTTAATTAATTAAAAGGATATAAACAAGGCTATTGATAGTATCAACAATTTCATAAAGGGAATGGACTTCGAGCAATTTAAAAGTGACGATAAAATTCTTTTTCCAAACAATGTACACCAACGGTATCAAGCCTATTATTCGAATAGGATTTTCCCATGGTGAAAAGTAATGATATAGCGAAAAAAGAACTGCATTAATAATCGGAGCCCATTTTTTAGCCTAACCTTCCATTCTTGGGAGGAGATAACCACGGAAATATAATTCCTCTACGATCGGTGCTGATATAGCCACTATTATAATATAGAGAATTAAACCGAATTGAACACCTTGATACCCAGCCAATACTACAGGATCCGCGATTACATTTTGGAAATTAAATTCTTGAGGGTACCACCAAAAAAGCGTCTCTACTAAAAAATTATTCACTGGAGGAGCAACTAGAACAAACATTAAAACATTAAACGCGACTTTCGAAAAAAACAAGAAATTGGGATTTGTGGTACTCGCAACATTCCTTATATTGCTAGGATGTCTGATTTACAGGTTTTTGGGTTAAATACGATATAACTAAAATACATTTTTAAATTTAACTTCAAGCTGTTTCTGAGACATTCCTAATCGCCAAAACCAATATATCCAAAACCAGAAGAAAATAACGTAAAAGAATCCATATGTTTCATATCGTCTAGTTGATGTGAGCACCGCTGAATGTATACATATAAATCTGTCCTTATTATATTTCTTTAATCGGCGAGAAAAATCAAAATCTTCACAAATCCATAAAGGTCGAAAACCTTTAAGTTCTTCATAAATCGATTTACGAACAAAAATAGCATTATCTCCGGGAAAGGTCCTTAACAATCTCACAAGCCAATTGCCTAAACCTTGCCACCAGAAAGCTGCAAATTTAAGGAAAGAAGATCGTTTAATCATAGGATTCCAATTCCAATTCTTTTTAAAACCTCCTCCAATAATATTGGGATTTTTTAACCTATAAATGATTCTTATAATAGCTCCTTTAGGTAAAATTGTATCTGCATGCAAAAATAATAAAATATCTCCTTTTGCCTGTTTAGCTCCAGTATTTAACTGGAGATAGCGTCCTTTCGGTCCAATTATCACTTTATCTACAAGATTTTTCGCGAGTTCAATGGTACCATCCGTAGATCCGCCATCACTTACGATAATTTCAATAGGAAGTACTTTTCCGGAAGGAAATCGTGCCGCTAAACGAACTTTATTAATTGTCTCTTCAATATTTTCTATTTCATTTAATGTGATTATAATTATACTTACAATCATAGTATTTATTTATCAGATTTTTTAGCGATCTTTCGTTGGCGGGTCTGGTCAAGCTGTTTTACGATATGAAGTTTTAATTCTTCTAGGATTTTGGCAGTATAATAGGGATAATAGAATCCTGTTGTCATTTCCGAATTTTTTAAAATATCAATATATGAAATTAATGATACTAAATCTTCTTCAATATCGATGTCTCCATACGGTGGGAGAGAGATCAAGGGAAATTCATTTTCTTTGCAGAATTTAGCAAATTTTGATAATTCAGATCCGTCTCTGAATAAATTATAATCCGAAAACCAATTAAAATTAAAACTCTTAGTAATACCAACAAGGTAGATACCACCCCCACTAGATGGACCAATTATCACTGGTTTCTCATCGAATTTTTCGGCTAGATAAATTAGAGCTTTGTTAACTACTTTAGGATCCAAAAACGGCAAATCTGCCCCTAAAATAACTATATACTCGATATTCCTCTTAAACGATTCCTTTACTATAGATCCAAACCGTTGGTTAAAGTTTGAGCCGTGCTGAAGAATTAAATCTATAGGTTGATTCAAATGCCCTTCAATTCTTAGGGTATTGATTATTTCATTAAGTTTGGTTACATTATCTTGAGGAAAGTAACCAATTTGAATTCTATCTGCGACAGTCATCGATGATAAGCTAATCGTATCTTTAAGCATTGCTTCAGCAAGCAAAGCAGAATCTAATTCTGATAAACAAGTTTCCCGGGTCAAGCGGGTTTTCACTAATCCTGGAATCGGTATCTTTGTAAAGATGACTACTGCAGAATTCATATGATAAACTCAACAATTAATTATATTAATAAATTAAACTAAGGTTTCTTAGCAATCCATAAGCCTCTACTTACCCATTTATTATGAGCTGCTTTCTGCCAAGCCAATACTCCTTTTTCTGCTTCAACATATAATTCTTCTCCAAATCCAGAGATAATATTCTCCTTATTTTTTTGAAGAATTGAGATATAAACATCCATATGATTAGCAAAATCAACACCTAAGTCATTTTTTTCTGTAAGTTTCATACCTACTTTTTTGATAAGCATTTCATACCCATTAAGAGTTTGCAGATCTGGAAATACCATAAATTCCATCAAATAATCCGCAATAGAACTAGGAGCTTCAACAGACCCCCAGATCCAATCTGTAAATCCCAAAACCCCTCCAGATTTCAAGACTCTATTCACATCCTCTATAAGTCTAGGTTTATCCCTTATATAACACCACGCGTCTTGACCCCATACTACATCAAAAGTGTTTGCCTTAGCAGGTATATCTAATGCTGAACCAAGCCTGTATTCAATCTTATCCTCATAGGGCTTCCCTTTTGTTCGCTTAATAGCCTCATCCATCATTTCTGGGGTAATATCTAATCCAACAACTTTAGTTCCATACGTTTCAGCTAATTGTCTTGCTGGACCTCCTAATGCTGAACAAATATCCAAAAGATAGATATCATTTTTTTTATCAAGTCCAACCTTCTTTGCCAAAATATCGGTTTGCTCTGCACCCCCTACATGTATTTGTTCACCCATGAGTAGCTCCCAAAGTTTACCTCCAGGACCAGCATAGACTTCAGTTACATCCCAGACTGAAAAATTGTACTTCTTTATATTCATTTAATACACTTATATTTTTTTAGATCTCTCGCCATATAACAGATTTAAATTTGAACCTTATAAATGATTAAGATAATATAAATCAATTGAATTATTCATCTTCCTTAATAAGAGTAGGAACATATTGATAGCATTTTGGATCAACAGCCATTATATCTCCTTCGTAATAGTAGGCACTACTTCTACATCCAAAACAGAATGAATTATTTCTACAGTCCCCACAATTGCCTGGTAGTTTAGCTGGGTCTCTAAAGTCTAAAAATAGAAGCCTTCTTTTGCGTTTCTCAACTAAAACTTCAAGTTTCTCATCATTTACATTACCAAATTCGTGTGTTCGAATAACTGAACATGGAGTTAACCAACCATCACTAGTAACACAAACTACAGTTCCACAATAGAATTTTGATACATCCATAGGACCACAAGATGGATCTTCAGGATAATTAACCAAATCCCTGTAGGTAAATGCATCTTCAATTTGAGCAATTGATGGTTCCCATGAAGCATTAGCATTACGATGAATAACGGGATTAAATAAAGTTAGGCAAGTTTTAATTCCAAATTCTTTTTGCATATAAGAGATCATACTTTTCGCATCGCCCTCTGCTAGAGGGGTTGTATAAGTAATACAATTGACCATCGCACCAGGATCTTTTCCAGCATTCAAGACGTTTTTAATTCCCTTTAAAATGAGTTCTATATTTGCAGGGTCGCTATTAAAACCTTCACCACCATGTAAAATACTATATAAATCTGGATTAATTGTATCCAGATGCGTTGAGATAAATCCTGATTTAGTTACTTCAAAGGCTTTTTTCGCTACTTCTGGATTTGCTAATGGGATACCACTAGTCCAAATATTGTTAATTAACCCTAAATTTGATGCATATTTACATAACTCGTACCAATCCTTTCTTACGAGAGGATCTCCTCCCAACCAATCAATCATCCGAATTCCAAGGTTAGAAGCGGACTCTAACAATTCTTTAATTTTATCAGAACTCATCCCATGAGAGCTATCAGGTCTGCTTCCCGCATAACAATAATTGCATAACTGGGGACATCTTAATGTTGATTCAATTTGGAGAATAAATATCTTACCATCTTCATAATATTTTTTTTGAAGCTCAAATTCAGACGCCATCCCAGCATGGCTTAACGGTACGTCTTCTTTTTTCATATAGAATTCACATATCTTCCTACTTGTTAGAAGTAAATTATATTGTTTTATTAAATTTAAAGATTATAAAAAAAAGAGATTTACATATAGACATTACCCATAGACAATTTCTACCCAGTCCATCCCCACAGTAAGGCTTTGGACCGCTAAAGCTAATAATGACGCAGCCATTACAATAATGACGACCCAGAAACTTCTTCTAGGCCATCGATTGTTCTGTGTATTATATCCCATTTTGTATTGTTCTACTAATATTACCGCCACGAGAATAAATAATCCAATATCGTAGGCCCAAGTAGCAATCTCTAAACTCTCAGGCGGTAAATTCAAAAGATACCCTGCGAATTCACCATAACCATATAATTGAGATTCTAAGGGTAATCTGACAATAAAGAACATCAAACCCATGTGTCCTACTAAAAGCCAAGCGATAATTAATGTGTGCATATTTGACCAGATCAATCCTCTTTTACTCAATTTTTCTTCAAACATATTCTTTCCATTGGCTCTCTCTCGAAATACGACAATAATCCAGACAATAAGAATTACCAAAGAGATAATTGTACAGATTAAAGCGTTAAACGAACCACTCCCAATTATGGGCAACATAATGGATTGAACCATTACAATAGTCCTTGATAATGGAGATTTATGATACCACGCTAAACCTACATTTAAAATAATAATCGCATACGCAATATTATGCACCCACCTGGGATCCATTATGGCATATTCTATAAATATTAACCACCACACGAGATACGCAGCCCCCATGATAATTAAACCTAATCCAGGTCCTACTAGTTTATTTTGAGTTGCTGTGTCTGGTTTTACTTTTTCATCACTCAATTACTCTACACCTTCTGAAAAATTTATTTTAAGTCTTATATCTTTTCGATTTTATTTAATTTTTATAATTTTAAACTATAGATAGCGAAAAATAATATCAATCAAAATAACCCTTAATATTACTAGGTTCACTTTTCTTACTATGAGGACAAACTTCTATACAAATATTACACCAGATTGAGGTGTAATCAGAAAGCTTTCTCAAATTGGATAAACAATAGGATTCGCATGCTTGCCTATTATAACCCTCAGGGGTTAATGCTCCAGCTGGACATCTTGACAAACAAATATTGCAATCCTTACAGTATTCACTAGTTTCAATTGGAATTCCATTTAATAGAGGAGCTTCTGTAACTATAGCTCTTAACCGAACTTGAGAACCAAATTTTTTACTTATAAACAGATTATTCTTGCCAATCGGACCAAGCCCAGCTAGTGCTGCCGAATCTTTTAAAAAGAGACCAGGACTATAAGATATAATTTTAGAATTGTATCCTTTTTTAATTAAAAAATCCTTTATATTGTGTGCTCTGCTTTCTAAAATTGAGTCTAAATAATGAAAATTTTTACCTGTCGTTTGGTCCCGGCTCCAAGCATCAAGTATAATGTCGTATAAATATATCCCAATTATAATTACGGTTTGACCATTTTTTAAATAATAATTTGGTCGATGCTCTTCTTTATATCTAATATACCATTCAGGATCTGCAAAACCTATGATATCAATGCCAATTCTACCTGAAAGTTCAATTATCTCCTCAGTAAGTTTTTTGTCTCTTTCCATCTCTTTAATTCAATATTTATTATAAATAAACAGAGTGTTTTTTAATATTTATTTCTGCTTTTTATTTAATATTGAAATACTCGAAATTACAATTCGTGAAATAACCGAACAATATTCCAAAATTCTCCGCCCTTTGGAAGTTTATTAAAAATAGAAAAGAAATAAATGTTTTATCAAATCTCTTTTATTTTATCAGCGAAATTGCCTTTTCAATAACAATTAAAGTTTATATACAATACTTTTTTAAATAACAAGTTATGCTTTTGTTTTCAATTCTATTTCTAATATTAGGATTTTTTGGGTTGTATTTTGGTGCTAAGTTTGTCATAATTAGCCTTGAAAATATTGCAGATCGCTTAAATATAAGTCACATTATGGTAGGGCTAACAATTTTATCGATTGGTACTAGCTTACCTGAAATTGCAGTAAGTATAATGGGGGGTATTGATAAGATTCTGGGTATTGATCCTTACATTGATGGAATAGTCATAGGTAACAAAATTGGTTCTTTTTTGACTCAAATCACTTTAATTATTGGAATTTTAGCGGTAAGCAAACCAATCTTTGTTAGTAAATGGGAATTGAGAAGAGAAGGACCTATGCTTTTTATTTCTGTATTGATTTTTCTTTTTTTCTCCTTGGATGGAATTCTTACTCAGTTCGAAGCACTCTTAATGATAATAATATATCTTATTTATCTAATTTTTGTAATTTGGAGTGAGAAACATTTACAGAAAATTAAAATAGAGTTAAAATATATTGAAAAAGAACGTTTAGATACTGTAAGTTTTGAACCAGTTAAGAGTCCTCGTAAAAAATCATCAACACCAAGAGATATAGGTATTTTTCTTTTTGGGCTTATTATATTAGTAATCGCAGCAGAGACCACATTACTTTCAGCGCATGATTTATCAAAAGAATTTCATATTCCTGAAAATGTTATTGGAATATTAATAGTCGGGTTTGGCACAAGTTTACCGGAACTTATTGCTGACTTAACCGCGATTAGGAGAGGATCATTCGGACTCGCGGTAGGCGATATATTAGGTTCCAATATATGCGATATTTTATTAGCTACAGGATCAGGAGCAATATTAATTAATTTTAATGTTCCCTTGATAATTCTGGTATTTGATATACCAGTTCTATTCTTGGCATTATTTTTAGTTCTGTATTTATTATGGACTGAAAAAACACTTAAAAAATGGGAAGGAAGTCTATTAATCGGATTTTATTGCGTTTATGCAATTTTAAAATTATTGTTTTTTCAAATTTAAACTATTCTTTTTTTTTTTTTATTTTTCTTGAGTTCATTTCCAGGGGATTAGAGGACTAGTTTTAAGAACAACGAAAATTTCGTGAAATAACCGATTTTTTAGATTAAAAAATCTATCATCGAGATTATATTTCTAGAGAAGGAATTTAAAAAAAAAAATTATTCCTCTTCCTCAGTTATAATTCGTTCCCCGAGACGGTAATAATTGAAGTCACCCCCTGTAGCCCAGATAATCGGATGAAC
>JABXKC010000054.1 GCA_013375495.1 Promethearchaeota archaeon | reverse complement strand
GTATGGCCGCGATAATGAAATTTGAGACGATCTCTCTCTTTTGCTAAATCTAATTCTTTATCATCTATTTCTTCTTCAAGTTCTTCTGAAGATTCTTCTGTTGCTTTCTCAGTTGTCATTTCTTTTTGTTCTTCATTATCTTGTTCTTCATTCGGAGACATATTCCCACCAATCTATTTGTTCCATTCACTATATTTTGTTTATTTTTTACGCTTATATTGACACGTGTAATGAATTTAGTTATCTATCAAATTTTAATTTTATTAAAACGAGAGAACTAAAAACCAAAAACTTTAAAGGGTGCCATACGACCTTCGAGGAAAAACAAAATATCTTAAAATCCTAAATTTTATCGAAGGTATCAAGTGGAGAATTTCAAGTTTCGTAAAAACGAACTAATAATAATTATTAGGGTTGAATACTCTAGTTATGTCTTCTTCGTCGAATTTCCCGCTCCACTTTTCTTCTATTATTACGAATTGTTCAGGATTTTTATTAGGATTCAGCACTGAGTGATAGGTCATTTTTGCGTTTAAAAATTCTGTTCCCTTTTCCACAAAATAATGAACTTTGTTAGCATTTATTATAATTGGGTTGCCTTCCAGAATTTTCCAATGTTCACTTCTATGTTGGTGAATTTGTATTGAAATACCAATCTCTGGTTTGATAAATATTAGACTATAATCACTATAAGTGAATTTAATGCTGTACCATTTATTCAATACATCAATATATCCGCTTGGTACATTATGTTTCTTACTAAATTCCACCGGGTCAAATTTTTCTTTTTTCATAAATTCGAATTTATACGGTTGATATATTATTTTATGACTTGCTATATTAGTACTATAATTTACTTTTACATCCTTATCCCATTTGTTAATTATCATGTAATAATCGTTTGGTTTTATCTTTAAGTTAGCCTCTTTTAATTGTCCCGCAAAAAAAGATGTTCCGTTTACAAGAAAAATTTTATTTAGAGATTTAGAATCAATCGATAATTTAAGTTCCTCGTTTCCATTTTTTCTAAGGTTTGTACCCTTGTTGGGTTGAAGCGTCTCTTCCCTCATTTTTATTTTCCTATATTTTATGTAAATTAATATAATGCTTGAAACGATCCTCTATTTCGTTAAGATACGGCATTGATGCTTGTGCTCCTTGTCTTGTTATAGCGATGGAGGCTGCTGCTGTAGCGTATTTTACCGAAGTATGTATATTTTCTCCTTGGCATAATTTACTAGCTACAACCCCATTAAAGCAATCTCCCGCACCTACAGTATCAATAGCTTGAACTTTAAAAGCTGGAACTTCTATTATTTTATCCTCTTCTGCAACATAAATAATACAGCCTTTTTTACCTAGAGTAGTTATTATCGTTTTTATTCCTAAACTTGATATTTCTTTTGAAGCACGAATAATTTTATCTTTCCTATTGCCAATCGATTCTTTAAACTTCAAAAGCGAATGTAATTGTAACAGCTCTCCCTCGTTAGGAATGATAATATCAATATTACTTAAAATTGATAAACCAATTGGCTTTAAAGGAGCTGGATTGAGAATTTTTACGACTTCCCCTTTGGCTGCAATTTTATAAATTTCTTCTATTGTCTCGATGGGAATCTCCATTTGAACAATCAAACATTTAGCATTTTTAATAACATCTGAATTAACTTGAACTTCTTCTGGAGTTAATTTAAAATTGGCTCCAGGCGCTACACTAATCATATTTTCTCCAGTTTCATCTATCAATATAAAGGCAACACCACTTGATTCGTGTGGATCCCTTATTATATGCTCTATATTTACTCCTTCTTTGCTTAATTGAGATATCATATCGTTTCCAAATGTGTCTAGGCCAACCTTACCAATAAATTTTGTTTTGGATCCAGACCTCACAGAAGCTACCGCTTGGTTCGCGCCTTTTCCCCCCAAGAATTGTTTAAAAATACCCCCTGTAACGGTTTCACCTGGCTTAGGGAACCGTTGTGAGTAGATATTCAAATCCATGTTACTTGAACCAATGATTAGAACGTACTGGTCGTGATTTAGCATATTATTCTCATTAATAAAACCAATTTATATAACAATCTTGCTTTTATATTATCAATTTATGGTTCATCACAATTAAAACCAAGTAATTCTTAACGAATGGTTTTAATTTAATATAATTTTAAAAATAATATTGAGCAAAGTAAACTTGCTCGAAATTACAAGAAAAAAAGAATGTCTGAAACTCATAAAGGTGTTTAATATGGCTAAAGACAAAATAATTGGAGCAATCGTTATGATCCTCGGCATCCTAATCGCTATTATCTACACCATGGGAAGTGTTGTGGATTTATATTTTAATACGCTGGGGGGTAACCCAAATTGGGATAATATTTTCCGGCTTTTTGAGGTCGATTGGCTCGATTACAGACTATTTACCGTTCTACCACTCTGGATTATGGTACTATTAATTGCTATAATTGCTATTTGGATTGGTTATAGCATGCTTACGACCCCCGCACCAGTTCCACTCGAAGAATTGGAAGAGGAATTAGCTGCTGAAGAGGAATCCGGAGAATAGGCAGAGTATTATTAATCTTTTTTATTTTTTTATTTTATTTTTAATCAAATATTTCCCAAATTCTAATTATTGAGATTCAAAATTAGCTCCAAAACCTTTTTTTGGTCTGATTTAAAACAAATAAAAAAAAAGAATTAAGAATTATGATTTTGTTTCATGATTTTGGTATATATGTATGCAATAATAAATAATGAAAACATAAATCCTGGAATAATATAGAAACTGATTAATTGAGGCGATGGTGGGCTTGGGAGCGTAAGGTCATAACGATCATATAATGTAATGCTGCGGGGTAATTGAACAGTAAAGTAATCACCATTACTTGTTATATCAACACAATCAATTTGTGCACTTTGAGAGAGTGATACTATAGGGTTCGGGCTAGATAAGGGAGATGTATCGTTAAAAATTAATACCGTATTGTCTAAAGTACCATCCTGCATTCCTAAAACGATAAACTTTCCATCAGCAGAAATTGCAACGTCTTCAACATCGTTTTCAGTCTCGTAGGTCCATAAAGGCATTGCGCTTGATTTATTTAAGAGATATAGTTTAGAACCTCCGTTTGCGACAATATATGTTCCATCATCTGAAATATCTACCTTCTGAACATAGCCATTAGTTATATTCGTCCATAATGGGGTTGAGCTAGTTAAATTAAAGAAATAAATAGTGTTGTCTAAACTTCCTGCAACAATATAGCTCCCAACAGGAGTGATTGCTACGTCATAAATATGACCTCCTGTAGGATAGCTCCACATAAGACTCAAACTTGAACGATTAAACAGATAGAGAGAATGGTCTTCTGACCCTACGGCAATATAATTACCATCTGCAGAAATTTTTGCAGAATTAATATACCCCCCCGTAGTATAATTCCATAGTGGTGTAGGACTTGTGTTGTTAAATAGATAAACTTTATTATCCCCACATCCACCAACGATGTATTTCCCGTCAAAGGATATTGAAACAGAGTGGAAACCTCCAGTAGTGATTTCATATTGCCAAATCTCTGAACCAGTATTGTTAAACAGGTAAATTTTCTGTAAATCTACTCCTACTACTACATAACTACCATTTCCAGAAATTGCAACAGTATTCACACGGCCGTCTACAGTACCAGTCCAGAGAGGTATAGAGCTACTTTTATTAAACAAATAAACTTTATCAAGATATCCAGATGCAAGATAGGTATCATCTGCGGAAAAAGCGATCGTTTCATATGTACTATACACTGTATTTGTTTGTATAGAAAATCTCCATGATCCAGTGCTTGTTTGACCTTTTATATTTTGCGTAGCTACGGAAAGAGTAAATAAGAGGACTATTGTGAATGTCAACAAAATAGATTTGTACGTTTTGATATTATTCACCTTTTATTATTCTATTTAGATATAAAAAATTATGTAAGATACAAATAAAAGGTTTCTAAAATTCTAACTTCACAATATTCACATTTAGGTCAATTAAATCAATTTGCATCAAGGAATGGTTTGGAATTTCTTTAGCATTTTCAGTTAATGGTGTTGTGCTTACGAGGATGCCGTCTTTATTTTTACTTAAAAATAGTGTATGGTGTCTCCCATTAAAATTATTTTTATGGTTAGTGATAACATTGCAACTTTTTGAATTAAAAAGAAAAGCGTTAGCTCCAGCGCCTATTTCAATGCTTTTAAAGATGCTTTCTAAGCCAATCTTCAAATCTTTGCCCTCTTGTAATTCGTTAATAATTGAACAAAGATATTTTCGAGTATCTAAGTCAGTCTCATTATAAATGTTATCCAATCTTGGGTTTTTTAATTTTTTACTTGGAAAGTTTTTAATAATTCCATTGTGAGTTAAAAGATATTTCTCTTTAATACTAATAGGGTGAACATTTCCTAAGTTCTTTTTCCAAGGAAGAATTTTTCTTGCGTGGACTAATATGAATCGAGTTTTAATTTTAGTAAGACCTTTCCAGTCTGCGTGGTAAATGGGACTTATGTCACGCTTTATTACGAGTTTATTGTCACTTTCAGAGAGGTAAGCGAAGCCCCAACCTAATCCATGGTGTCCAAGGAGGTCATACTTCCTTAAATAGCGCCAGTGGCAGGATTTTATATATTTTTTTAAAATATTGTAATCCAAATAAAAAGGTTCAAGAGAGCACTTAAAGAACATACGACACATGAATAATCAATTAGAATAATTTTAGCCAAATAATAAAATTAAGACTTACCTAAAAAGTAAGCGAATATAGAACCGTTATCATGAGAGCTAATAAGAGTATTTAACTCTGAATCATATTTCATGTCATTAACACAGGAGTCTTTATTAATTTCAGCAACAACTTTACCAGATATAGCTTCCAAGATTAAAAGATTCCCTTTAGTAGTTCCAATAATGATATAGTTATTCGAAAACATTTTAGTAAGCAGTATGCATTCTACGTTTATATTCAAAATCTCCCATTTTTTCTTTAAATCAGAATTTAAACACATTATTTTTGAACTAAATTTGATATCCTCGATTTTAAGAGAATCGTCAAAAAAGCTAAAGGAGTAGGTGCTTACCAATAAATTTGATTTCTCTTCAGGTGGAAACGACAAACACTTCCAAACGAAGTCATCGAATTGAAGCGATAATATATCTTCTTGTGTATTTCTATCAAGGATATGAAGTTGTTTTTCATCTCCTCCGCAGACAATCATATCTTTTTCATTTGATAGTAGGATTGAAACACAACGAATTTTATCATTAAACCGCTTGAACCAACTGAGTTCACCATTTTCTCCTTTAAAACTGCGGATAGTTCCGTCATTCCCGCACGCTATTATCTCTTTTCTAGAAGGTTTTATAGTATCTTTCCATATAATGGCATCACCAATTCCATCTTCAAACAATTGTCCCCATAATAAAGATCCATCCATGGAATTTAAACATCGTATACTCTTATCAATTGAATAAGCTATGATTTCTTCATAACAATCATCATTAACATCTGCAAGAAAGAATCCACTTATAGAGGCACCAAATTGATGTGCCCATAAAGGTTGTAATTCATAAGAGGTGCTAGATTTGAATGTTCTTAAGAGACCATCTAAACCCCCTAAAATTACTTCGTTTTTATTGTCACGATCAATATCACATATTTTTGCTTGCCAAATTGGTGAATTTTCTAAGATGTCTAATTCGGTTATTTTTTTACCACTTAGTGAAATAACAAGAAGTTTCCCGGATTTGGAGAATCCTAAAATTTCATTTTGACTATTATTATTGAGATCTCCTATTTCAATCCCAAGAATCGATTCACTGGAATGGAAGTTCCATTTTTCTTTAATATTGACCATCCTACACCTACTATACTTTCATAAATTTGTTAATAGGAAATTATTTGAAACAGAATTTATTTTTAATAAAATATAATTATAAATAAAAATAGAAATAATTTTTATTTAATCATCTAACCTTAAAATAAAAAGTG
Organism: Promethearchaeota archaeon; assembly: GCA_013375495.1. The sequence goes on along the minus strand of JABXKC010000054.1, from coordinate 8,186 downwards.
ATAAAAGATGTCGAGTGAAAGAAATGAAATTTCCCAGCAAACAATATATTTTATGGGGGCTTTAATCTTTAGTGCTGTTGGTGGTATACTACTCTTAGTTTTTGATTTCGGAGGATGGAACGGATCAAATTATTACCTTGGAGTTTATATATGGGGAGGTATAGATGCGTGGAACAGTATTTATGGCATTCCAATTGCAATCTCCGGATTTTTACTCTTATACTGTGCTGCTGTATCAGTACTGGTACTTTGGTTTCCTGAAAAAATTCCTGATAAGAAAATGGTACAGCTCGGTTTTTACGCTGCAGCACTCGTATTTACTCTGAGCTTAATTGGTGGCATAATTTTTGCTGTAGATATGGAGATAGAAGATGTCTGGTGGTGGTTTGACGCAGGATTTTATGGTGGAATAATTGGGAGCGCATTCGCAACAGTATTATATTTCCTTGGTCTCAAAAATCTTGAATTATAAGGGAAAAATACACTTTTTTACTTTTTTTTATTTATGAAAATACGAATTCCTATGCTGATCATTTCATAAAATAAGAAAGAAATTTAAATCTTTTACATAATTCTGATAAACAAAGATAGTTATTTTATCAATTCGATAATTACTTAATACCGAAAAAAAATAGATGAGGAGTCAAAAATGAGCTTTCAAATTAAGCTAGATTTAGATGGTTGCACTGGTTGTGGAACTTGTTACGAAGTCTGCCCAAGTGAATGTTTCGGGGAACCAGAAGGCGGAAAGGTAAATGTTCTCGAAGACAATAGAGATGATTGCGTCGGTTGCAGAGCATGTGAAACCCAGTGTCCCGAAGAAGTAATAGAGATTATTGAAGAATAAAAATCTCATAGATATTTTTGAATATATTTTTTTTTTAATTATTTTTTTATTGTTTTTTCAATGTTTGAAGCTTTCTTAAAGAATTAGTTCGTGAAACCCGCCTTTCACGAAGATTTATACTCACAACCCACATATGTAGAGATATATTGTAGTGTTCTGAATAAAAATAGATTAAGAAATAAATATAACTTTTTTATTTATACTACCAAAGTAAAATCTTTCCACAGTTTTTACATGTTCCTTCATTAATTTGCATATTGAGACAATTTTCGTGGTAAGTCGTACCACATGATTGGCACTTATAAATTTTTCCTGTGTATTCGCCATAATCATATCCGCAGTAACTACATTTATCTGCATATGAAAAATTGGCGTCATTAGCATTCACTTCGACTATTTGCGCCGTTCCTGTTAACCCCATATTTTGAGTGGAAGGGTTTAAGTATTGTTCATTTGATACAGAGGGGGATGCTTGTTGTGGTTGAGTATAATGTTCAGGTTGTTCCCAATCAGATACGTACCCTTTTGTGGGTGCTTTCGAAATTCCCATCTTTGTAGATACTTTTTCATCCAATATATTGGTTAAAATTAGAGCTGAAGCGTATTTTCCTTTTGCTCCTCCTTTTTGTAGATGCGTGTGAGAAATTAAATGAATAACACGTCCTCCAGCGTTTCCATGGTCAAAGTAACAAAGAACTGGATCTTCACCCCATTTTTTTTGAATTTGATAAGACCGGATTAGGACACGAACTGCAGGGTTAAGAACTTGTATTGGAAACGACCTATTTTCAAGCCACCACTTAAATTCAGCTTTCTTTGTGTCTTTAGCTGTCATTTTTTGCCATTTAGCTTGTTGTATTTCGCTTAGTACACCCTCTAAGAAGGGGTGATTTGGTTCAACAATTTGGCACGCGACAACAGCATCAGCAGTTTTTTGTTGGTTCCATCTAATATAACCAGGAAAAATGTTTTCAACTATATGTCTTAAAGCCCAATCAGTTGTAATTAACCAACCTCCTTTTAAAGACACATATTCACTGATTTTTGGGAATGCAGAATGCGGGATTTTGTCTCCGGGGCATCCAATCAACACAACATCGTAATCACTTAAATTGTGTTTCATGATATCCTTTGGTTTAATAGTGATGTGTTTCGCGGCGTACATGTGATCTATCACCTTTCTAGGGTGTTCGTAACGACCTTCAATCGCAAGTATTTTACCGTGCTTTTCTACTGCTTTTACAACGTCTTTTTTATCAAGTGCTTCCATTTTACGCTTTTTAACCTCTGAATAAATGTCTTTATAACTACTCATTTTGTATCCTCTAATACATTATTATAAGGAATTAAATATTATTGTGTATAACTAGTAAAAAATAATTCATATATATATTTTCATTGGAAGCGACAATTATGGAAGATTTAAAAGATTTTGGCGAGCCGTTAGAATTTTGGCAATACTTTTACGAAATTACAAAAATTCCCCGATGTTCTCAGCATGAAGAGATAATTCGAGAGTATATTTTAAAGGAAGCGGAAAAAATGGGTTACCGGACTGAGGTAGATAAAATTCAAAACTTAGTAGTTCGAATTCCTGGTAAAAGTGATAAGGAAGCTGAAAAATTGAAAGTAGTATTACAAAGTCATATGGATATGGTATGTGAAAAACATGATAGAACTCAACACGACTTTGCGAAAGATTCTCTTAAACTTAAGCTTCTTGAGATAGACAATGAAAAATGGCTAACCGCAGAGGGCACTACATTAGGTGCTGATAATGGTGTTGGGATCGCGTATCAGCTGACTATTATGAAAAAGATTCGCGATGGAAGTTTAGATTTTGGTGGTATTGATCTAGATTTATTATTCACTGTCGATGAGGAGAGAGGTCTTTCTGGTGCAAGCCAAATGGATAAAAAATTGATAAGTGGTAAATATTTATTAAACCTTGATTCTGAAGAAGATGATAGATTTACCATTGGGTGTGCTGGTGGAAGAGTCTTTATAGGCAATATAAAATATGAGAAAGAACTAATAAGGAATGTGAATTTAATAGCGGTAAAAATATCCGTTTCTGGATTAATGGGTGGGCATTCTGGGTCAGATATTAACAAAAACAGAGGGAATGCTTTAAAAATATTAGCTGAAGTAATATGGAAAACAAATACGGAATTTGATGTTTTTATAAATTCTATAGAGGGAGGGAATTTAACTAATGCGATTACCAGGGAAGCACATGCAATTTTATTTATAGAGCAAAGTCAAAAAAATGAACTTGAAGCATTTTTAAAAGGTGTAATCCCTAATATTAAAATGCTTTATGAAGGAACAGATTCAAACTTGGAAATTTCATTAGATATAATGAAAGATTTTATAGATAAAACGGCATTTTCAAAGGATTTCCAAAATAGATTAGTTGATCTCTTTCATCTAATGCCAAATGGACCAATTTCTTTACACCCTACAAGCGAGGGCTTAGTTCATACATCACTGAATTTTGCTGTGGTGCACACATTAGAAAATCTAATTGAATTTAAAGTTAGCACTAGGAGTTTAACACAATATGACAAAGATACTTTGTTTGAGAAGCTAAAAACAATTTTTAAAATCTCTGGGTTGGACATCAACATTGAAGTAGTTACTCTCTATCCAAGTTGGCCACCAGATTTTAACTCAAAGCTAACTGAGATATCGAAACAAGTATATAAAAATCTTTTTGATAATGAAGTAACTATTCAAGCGATTCATGCCGGACTGGAGTGTGCCTTTTTTAGTTATTATTATCCAGACATGGAGATGATATCATTAGGACCAGATGTACTTGGTGGGCATTCTCCTGACGAGCGCCTTAAAATAAAAAGCGTTGCGAAAATATGGAAATTTTTAATTGCATTACTACAGAATTTAGACTAGATATCTTGAATAACAACTTCTTTTTTTAACAAAATTTTAATTTAAAAAAAATTTATTAATCAATGTAAACAAAATTCGAAGATTGGTATGCAAGAGGAAAGAAAAAACAAATCAAATCTTACTAAAGAAGAAATAATAGGTTCAGAGACTGTTTTCGAAAAGATTAGAGGGAAAACTCCATGGATTTTTGGTAAGACACTTCGAAAACCTAAGATTATATTCCCAGATTTAAAAACTTCGAAAATGGATATACCTCTTCCCGGCAAATCAATCGCAGTAATAGCTGTTTATATCATTTTGTTCCTTTTACAAACGGGAATTGTTTATCTTATATTTAGAGAAGTTCCGGCTTTAGGTTCTGATCAATCTGGCCAACCGCTTTTTCTATATCCAGATATTAATGAATCGTTCATAATAGAAGGCATCGTCGCATCGATTTTTATTTTCCTTTGTTCTATCGGTTTTATTTTGTTATATCAGGCATCTAAATATGTATACAATAAGAATATTGCAATACGATATTTAGTTGTAGGAATTATTTTGATTTTGATTGCTTTCGGCACACTCCAAGCAATGATTACGATTAAGCTTGGAGAGACATTATTTAACATTTAACTAATTTCTGTTCAAAATCAAAATATAAATTTCATTTTCTTAATTGAATAAAATAGTATAAATATGCCTATTTCAACATGAAATTTAATTTAAAGAAAAAAAGAAAAGATTAAAAATTTTCTAAGAAATATTAAAATTAGATTTAACTGAGGGATTCAACGAAAGATTTATAAGAGGCTTCGTCTAATAGATTTCCTTTCTCTGCGTCCCAATTTGAAGCGTCAACCTTGAATAACCAAGCAGTAATGGCATCTTCGTTTATTTTTTCAGGTTCATCCATTAAATCACTATTTACTTCCTTAACGGTGCCTGAGACGGGGCAATAGATGTCTCCTACGGCCTTACTTGACTCAACTGTAGCGTCAATAGGATCTGAAGATGGTTCATTTCCATCCATAGTAACTTGAGAAAGTTCAGCGCCTTCAAGAGCATCAACATCCACAAAGGATATCTCCCCTAATTGCTCAGCTGCATAGGGTGTAAGTCCTACTTCACCATTTTCGTCATTATACCATTGGTGGGTTTTTGTATACCAATATGTCATTCTTTTTACAACTCTTTGTTAACAATTTTAGAAATTTATATAATATTGAATTTAATTGTATGATAAAATTAATTATATCATAGATTTAAAATTTTTTTATTGAAAATATTTTTTAAAACAAAATAGCTAAATAATGAAGCATTCTATTAAAAAACAAATAGATTCTCATATTGATTTTGAAGATTGGTATTTTAAGATAATAAATGATTTAAATTTCGATTATCAAAAAGATCTAGAGGCAAGAGATTTTTTATCTAGTATTTTGAGAGAAAAAAGTGAAGAATGGCGTCTTGAAGAAATATTACTTTCTTTTAAACAATTAATTCAAGGGAAAAAACATGTTTTTATATATGGATGTGGTCCTTCGCTTGAAGAAACTGTCCATTATATACTAAAAATTCAAGAAAAAAATAATTATCAAAATGCAGTGAATTTAGTTGCTGATGGTGCAGCTCGATTATTGAAAGAAAGGAGAATTCCTATAGACGCGATTTTTACGGATTTAGATGGGATCACTAAAACCAATTTTGATAAGCCCGATTTTATCATTGTTCATGCCCATGGAGATAATATCCCCCAGTTGAAATATTTTAAGAACGAAATCTTAAGCTTTCCAAACATTATAGGAACGACCCAAGTAAAACCAGTTGAAAATCTTGTTAATTCAGGCGGTTTTACTGACGGTGATAGGATTTTATTTTTTATTTCTTCTTTATTAATTCCTACACATGAAGTATATCTTATAGGCATGGATTTCAATAATATTGTTGGCAAGTATAGCAAACTTGAAATGGAAAGGAATCATGTAGCAGATCCTATTAAGTTAAAGAAATTACAATATGGATTGAAGCTTATTGAATGGTTATTGCCCAAAATTAATAATCCCGTTTATTTCGTCAATTCAAAAATCGACATGGTTAACTTGAAATGTTTAACTTTAGAAATGTTTAAGAATAAATATTTAAAAAGCTAAAGTCTAAATTTTATAGTCTTCCAATCCTTTTTTTGTAATCTTATAAAGTAATTTTTTTTCTGGTAATAAATGAGAGTTTACTGAATGAATATAACTCATGTCATTTTCTTTATAACTTAAATGTAGAAACTCAGAAAAGAAATGATTCAAATACTGCATTCCTACAGGAATCTCCTTTATGATTGCGTTTTCGTTGAAATTAGGAGCAACTTGAGCCGTTAAAATGTTGATTAAATTATATTTCTGAGTTAGATCGTTAATTTTTTCTAAAATCTTTAGAAATGTTGTTCTGGCCTTAAAAAATGATATTTTTTTATCGCCACGCTCGAGTCTATAATAATTATTGATAGAGTCAACAATTAGCATTTTAATATTATTACGTTCGATTATATATTCAACCTCATTCAATTTTAATAGAAAGGCAGTATTACTCATAATTTTTGAAACTATAATGTTCTTTAACGCTTTTTCACCATCAAGATTATTTGTAACTGCCAACTCTCTTATCCTTTCGGGACGAAATGTGTTTTCTGTGTCTAAATAAATCACTTTTTGAGATTTACGAAAAGCTTGCATTGATAATTGATGACACAATTGGGTTTTTCCTGTTTTATTTGCTCCAAAAACCACATATGTTTTTCTCGATTGAAATCCACCCCCTATAACTTTATTGACATTTTTTGAATTAGTTGAAATTTGATTTTTGTCTAAATCAATTTTTTCAATCTCACTAATGATATTATTCTTTTCTAAAATAACAGATTTTTTCAATTTACCCATTTGATTTCATCTTTTAACGGAAACTTTGACTTACATAATAAATATTATAAATTTAAAAAATACAATTTTATAATTATGTATAATATTCGCAAAAATTAAATCGTAAAATTAATTTGTGATTAAATATTGAATATTTTACTTATATTAATTTTAAGATTTGCTTTTATTATAATTTACATATAAAAAAATTTGGTTATAATCCCAAGATGGCTTCCTTAGCGTTAAGATAAATCTCGCAATCACAATGACCATCATAAAAAAAACATAGCTCTAAAAATTTTTTCTGAACTTCTTGTGAAATACCCATACGACTCAAGATTTTTTTTGAAAGCGGATAAGTTTGCCCGCCACATTTGAAACGGAACCGAGGGATATTCTTTATATCAAGACCTTCCTTTCCTTCCAATCTTTGGAAAAACTCGATTAAAACGCCCATACACATATCCAACTGAAGCTCTGTTCTCAACTTCTCGAAATAAACAATTTTAGAGTTACACTCAAGACACAGCCATTGTTTCATAACTGGTCGATATATCATGTCTTTATCGCCATTACCACAATGAAGACAACAACAAATTGACAGACCGTGTGCCAAATCTAACCTGGATAACTCTTTCTCAAAATGATCTTTTTCAAGAAAAGAAGTCATAACATCAGATACCCATAAATTGAGCAAGACTCTAAATTCGTTTCTAATCTTCCTAAGCCGAGGACTTCTAATAATAATCGTTTTTTCTTTTTTCATGTTCCATATAAAAGAAAAGAATGTTATATATTTATGTCCATATACTCCATGTGTTTCTTATGAAATCAACATCTTCTAAATGAACGTAGAAATGTAAATGGTTTATATTTTCAACCATCCATTGATATGAAACCATTTGCACTTTTCCCAAATCAATCCAGTTAGGACCGTTGGCAGGATAAAAGTGGTTAATCCATTGTTCGTAATCTTGACCAGAATCAACTAAAAATTTAATTCGTTTGTTGAACATAGCTAACCGATCTTTAAAGATTCTCTTCGATTTAACTTTTCCTCCAGTCACACTGCCGTCTTTCCACCATTCTAACGCTGTTCTACCGTCAGATAATATGTATAGCTTCCCGCCTCCTAATTGAGTAAAAACTTTTTCAATATTCTACTATCTTGTAGTTGAAAATGTTAAGTTTGATAACTCTCGGTCTTCTTTTATGGATTACGCTTACGCTTGATTATCTCTGAAAATAAATAATTCAAAAAAAGTGTGTATTTTCAATAAATTGAGATTAATGATTTCAAATTCTATCTCAAATTTACATTGAGTAATCGATATTTTGACGCCAAATTGGAGTTGTATCCCCTCTTTCTCTCTTCTTGTCGGCAACTTGATTAATACTATAAAAGGGAACTTTAACTACCTTCGTTCCGTCGTAATTCTTAATTTTATCGCGAAAATCGTCTAAATATTTCTTTCGTTCCTCGCGATCTTTCTCGTTTTTTATCTGGTCTTTCTCGTACCACCAATCAGAGTATT
>JABXKC010000053.1 GCA_013375495.1 Promethearchaeota archaeon | reverse complement strand
TATTCTAATTGTAGAATTCACGAAATTGAATCTTTTCTTTTTCGAGAGCCGTTGGATTTTCAAAGCATTTTATCTGATTACAACGATTTTGCTGCTGTGGTTAATAATGATACTGCTTTGCAAGCAATAAATTTTTCCGTGCCAATCTTAAGTGGAGATGATTTTTTATGGCACTTTATTTTGGACAGATATGTGATGGTCAATCCAATCAATAATTATCTTACTGAAGTTATTAACATGCTTGAATGCGAAAATGTTAGCGTTCACGAAAATAAAATCACATTTATGAGATTTGGAGAAAAAGCTTACAATGTGGAATTTACTTATAATTCCCGAGGGTCATTAGATACTATTATTGTTAAAGATAATAATAGCAACTTAATCTATAAAATTACCAGCACAAATCCGAAATTTGTGGTATTTATCATCATTGGAATTTGCTCAGTCGCGACTTTAGGCTTAATTAGTTTCAGCTTCTATAGAAAAAGAAGGTTAAATTTTAGTAGAAGGTAGAATATTATGAATATTTAAAAGATTAATTTCCTCCTCCTCATCCCCCTCCCCCGTGGTGCCCCCTCCTAAAAAAAGTAAGTTTGTAATATTTGATATATAATTTTTTATTTAAATACTCCCGAAATTATCTAGTTTTAAATCAGTTGAACAAAATATATAAGTAAAAAAGGAAGTGATCGGTTTGAAACTAATAGAAGAAGAAAGCTTTCATGGAGAAAAATATTTGAAACCCCAGAAGATTTCATCGAAGATCTGTGCGAGAGAGTCAATATCGCATACAGCACCATGATAGAAGAGGAAGATAAAATGAATCAGCTCGCGTTTATCACCACTTTTCTAATCGCTTTCAAAGGAAGACTTAATCGTGTCTGTGAAAATATTTAGAAATTAATACCTCTCTTGATCGAAAACTAAAAAGATTTTTATGATATTCTATACAATTTACAAAAACTTATAATCGAGAGTGTGATTATTTCACTATCTTTTCAAAACAACATTTTAACTTACTCTAAGTGATATTAATGGTCATAAATATTGAAAAAATAAAAAAACAAATTTTGGATTTTTTAAGCAAAAAAGACATGAAAAACGCTAAAAAAGCTGTAAAACTTTTAATTGACCTTATCAGATCAATAGAGATAAAAGATATTCCACAGTTTGGAGAAATATTTGCTGATTTTGCTCGAAACGATCCTAAATATTCTGCAAATAACATGATTATCGGTCTTCAATTAATGCTAAGAAAACGATCTCAACCAGTCCAGGAAAAATTTTACGAACTAGATAAGTATCTCATTGAAAAATATTGTTTATTTGAGGGTGAGACAATATTAGATTCTTTTTACGGTTCCATACAAGAGACTTATCAACATGTCAAAAAAGGTCAGATTTTTTTAACGAACCAGAGAATAATCGCATGCGGATTACAAGTGTTAACCAGCATAGTACAGGCCATACCTGGAGTTGTTATGCCAACCAAGTACGGATATGCGAAAAATTTTAACCATATGATGACTGGTGGTGCTATTAGAGAATCTCTGTGTAAGCCCGCTCTAGAGGCAGGTATAATGTCCTATGGATTTGTTTATCCAATTCATAACGCTTATCATATTAAGAAAAAGGGATCTGGGGTTCAGTATATACTAGGTATCGATTACGAGGTTCAAGGTAAGACTTATGGTGCTAGACTCGATGTACAAGTTTCTATTGATAAGATAAAAGGAGATAAAGTAAGAATGGAAGAAATTAAGAAAAATTTACTTGAAGCACTAAACGAAAATCAATAATTCAGTTTAGAGGATAACTCCTTATATCTAAAAAGGCAAATTGAAAGATTATGGATAAAAACTTAATAAAAACTATAGCAATTATTATAATCGCATTGACCCCTGCTACCTTGTTTGCTCTCACATTATCGAGAAGGGTTATGTATATTAATAATTGGGGTGATCTTGACGAAGGTCAGGAAGATTTCAATATTGAAACCCCCAGACCTTTATTAGGAAATAAATACAAGTTAATAGTTGGGAACTACTTCAGTGGGTTTCAGGGAGTAGTTACTGGCAATATTACTATCATGAGTAAAGCGACGGGACAAAACCAATCGTTTCAAATCTATATTGATGCTACAATCGATATTGCTAGTTGGGATTCCGATCACCACGCTGTAATATTACCTCCCGGAGAATATACAATCTTCTGGCAACTAACCCCATTTGCCCCAACTATGCAAATTTACACCCATGGGTGGTTCATGACTGATAATGATGACCCTCAAGATGTTAATGGGATTCAAATTTTACTTATAATGATTACTGGATTTATCGGTGGGTTTATCTCGTTAGCAGTAATTCTTAATTTAGTAAGAAAAAGAAGAGAAGGGAATTATTAGAAATTTTTTTCGATAAATTAAGTGGCACTTTAAAAACTCAATATTAAGAGCTTCCAAAAGAAGTTTAATCTATCCGGGTTCACTGTTAAACATTTCTAAAATTTCAATAACAATTCTAAATTAAAAAAACGAAAGTATTATATACAAATAGATTTAACTTAAAAATTGTGATTTAAATGGGTCATGCTCGCTTTCAAGATATTGTACTGTATGCAATTATAATTTTTATTGCAGCAGGAGTATATGGAATATTTTTTCTTCTGGGATTAGATACTCTTGGAACTGTCTTTGCTGGTATAACACTAATAGGTCTTCTAATTCTAGATTGTTGCTGGTTACCTTCCTATTTAAATAGAAGAAAATCGAGGAAATACGAGAAAAAATACAATGTTAAAGAAGTTAAATCTGATAATGTAAAATATTGCCTGAAATGCGGTAGTGCGATGAATATTGATCTGAAATTTTGCACAAAATGTGGTCAGGTTTTTGATTTAGGATAGATTTTAAACTACAATTCATGAATATAAAAAATGGCACTTAAAATAACTGATCTTAAATGCATTAAATGTGGTTCGGAAGAAGATCTAATTAATCACCCTATCTCGAAAGTGTATCAATCAAAACAAGAGAGCTTTATGGGTGTAGTCAAAACAACAACTACCACCACCTGGACTGCATCAAGTAAGGTTCCCGTTTGTAGGGACTGTTCTAGAAGAGATTCTGATTTAGATAGTAAGAACCTTAAAATCATATTAATAAATTCAATATTCACAATTGGCATTTTTGTATTTGTAATTATACTGAATTTTATAGGAACGTTTGGAACAGACCTTTTAAATCCTCTTCGATTAAGCTTAATTGGTTTAATTCTATTAGGTATTTTAGTTTATCCTATTAATGCGAGCCGTCATAAAAAGCATAAAGATAATATTAATAGTAGAACAATGTTTGGATTTAGAGCTGGAAAGCGAGTTCTTATGATAAAATCTCCAGATTCATCAGATTGGGTCTATTTTGATGATTGGGCAAAAAGTATTTTAAACGAAAGATATGGATTGCTTGATGTTATTGATAAAACCAAAACTGGGATTGAAGAATCAAAGATGAAGTTTTGTACCGACTGTGGTGAAAAATTAAACCCGGATTCTGATTTCTGCGGAAATTGTGGTTATAAATTAACCAGATAGGTTTTCTAATGGCACTCAAAGGAAGGTTGAATCGAGTCTGCGAAAATTTATAGAAATTAATATGGTTCACGATCGAAAACTAAAAAGATTTTTATGACATTCTATACTTCTAGTTCTATTTTATTAAGTAAAAAAAAAGAAATCCTCCCTGATTCTAATAGAAATTTCATCCCTAAAATAAGAGACAACCTTTAAAATCATAGATTTAAAATCATCAACCATATATAAATTGATTTCTTCATCTTTTAGAGTTCCATGAATAATTTTATGTCTTTTTTGAATATATTTATCAATATTAGTAAAAGTTTCATCAAATCCTTTAAGATCGATATTGAAGAATGTTTCAAACAATTTCTTTATACCCCATTTCCCAGAAACCTTTTGGAAATTAAGAATTCTCATTCCTTTAGCTTGTTTTTCTAAGACTTCTTTTAATATTTCAAATCTTCCTATTTCCTCCCCATTATTTCCTTGTTTTTTCAATGAATACATGTTATAAATCCCTAAATCCTTGCAAATTTTATAGATCTTTTCCCAATATCTTAAATTTTTCCATTTTTTTGCCATATCTAAATTTGTAGAGTCAATTCCAAATTTTCTGCCATTTATTTCCTTAACACTTGAATAGAAAATATCTATAAAGTCGTTGTTTATATCAGGATCAATTAAAACACCAATCTTTTCATAAATATCATCACCAAAGTCTTCAACATCTTGAGGAAACCATAATTCATTATTAAGAAAAAACAAATCTTTAGTAATATTCTCAAAGGCAGATACTAAAAAAACTAAAGCTACAGCATAATGTCCATCTTCTAGTAGACTCTCTACTCTTTGTAAATTAATAGAATAAGCATTATAAGCTCTCGTTAGATTTATTTTCCTAAAAGCATAGATTTTTCCTAACTCTTCAAGCATATCTTCTCGTTTTATTTCTTCAACTGAAACAAATAAATAGTCATTTCCTCTACGAGGATTATCTACAAACATACATTTTATTTCTGTGTTTTTCTCATTTATTAACGATAATCCAATAAGAGTTTGTCTTTTAGGAAAAACCTCTACTGTAGGATTCTCTTGAGAAAGTGTAAAACCCTCTTTCTTTAATTGGTAGAGATAACATTTGATAAATTTTTTCACATTTTCCAGTGGGATTTGATCCTTGATATTCTGAGACATTAAAGGTTTTCCTATGTAAATTTTTAACTTAATTTATTATAAACACTACAGAAATATATGTTTTTCCTCACTCTCCAATAGCAAATATTGCGTGAACATTTAATTTGTGGCTTTAATATGTTTAGAGCAAAATTGAATTAAATTTATAAAGAATAGAGTGTTAAAGCTCGTAAAATTGTTAGAAGAGTAAAAATACACTTCACATAATTAAAAGTACTGAAAAAGAGGAAAAAATAGAATTGTCTAAGGAAAAATATAAATGGTTTGTAATAATGCCTTTTTCTCGACGTAGTGAGTCCCATACTGAGGACTATTGGACAGAATCTATTCGATTTTCAAATTGAAATTCATCATAAATTAAGATATCCTAACTATGCCATACTTGAGAAATCCTTTTCCAATCATAAAAAATTATACTGATCTTAGAAAATATGAGAGCCAAATAAATCAAGTATTGGAAAAATTTTTTAGAGAATTTTTTGGGAAATTCGAAATACTCTCTTTAAAAAGAGTGCTCGACACTTTTTGGGCGTTAGTAGATGAGAAAAAGACTTTTAATCCCTTGGGGTGGTATGATACTTTTTCTGTTTTTATTTTACGACTATGTAGTACTCAAATTCTTTTAGATGAGGGTAGAATCCTACAAGAATCACATGATATTTTTATAGGTTGGTTTTTATATCTTTCAAACAGGATAATACCAAATCAAAATCATTTGTCTAGTGATTTCTTGACTAAACTTTATACAAACGCTATTATACCTGTCCCTGACATTAAGGCCGCAAATTCTTTAATGTTAGAAAATGCGGATTTAGCTGAGAAATATAACTACTTTGAAGTTCTCACTGATAAAAATATCCCTATTGTAGAACGCTTACGCATTTTCCAAGCTTACTTTATAGCATTTTATGAATATTTTAAAAGAAAATGCGTATATATAGAAAAACAGATTTATAGTTGGGAGGATAGACCTTATCCCTTAACCTCAATTAGAGATATATTTCAATTATATAATAATAACGATAGAACTCCTCCAGATTATCCTAGAGAGGCATTAAAAGTATTAATTCATGTTAGAAATTCTTGTGCTCATAAAAATATGATAGTATTAGAAAATGGGTCAATAAGAATTAGAGATTATAATAATAAAAATGAGTTCACATATGATGTTATTAAAAATATTGCTCAATTAAATGATTATTATCACGTTCTCATAGTACTGGATAAGGGATTTGATGCATTAGCTCTTGCAATTATGTTAAAGCGGAGAATTGAGAATTTGTATATGTCATATGGAAAAATAATACAATGTCCTGATTGCAGTGAAATAGACTATTATTGCATTTTACCCACTATTACACTGATAATATGTAAACAATGTAAATTCCCCTTTAAACCAATTTAAAAATGACTCTTTTTTGTTTAAATACTTTCGAAATTATTTAGTTTTAAATCGTTATATCTAAATATATTTATAAAAAAGAAGTGATCGGTTTGAAACTAGTAGAGGAAGAAAGCTTTCATGGAGAAATTATTGAAACACCAGAAGAATTCATCGAAGATTTGTGCGAGAGAGTTAACATCACCTACAGCACCTTGATAGAAGTGGAGGATAAAATGACTCAACTCGCGTTTATCACATCGTTTCTCATAGCTTTCAAAGGAAGGCTAAATCGAGTTTGTGAAAAAATATAGAAATTGCTTCGATTCATGATCGAAAACTAAATAGACTTTTAAGATTAAAAGATGACTTGTACAAAGTATAATTGAACAATTTCTAAGGTAAACTCATTTCTCTGCTTTTCTTAGATTTATTAAAAGAAGAGACAGTAAAATAATTATCATAATCATTATATCATATCCCGGGATTGCATCTTCTGGTTCTACTGGAATTTTTTTTACAATGAAAATTACTTTAGATCCTACATTTCCTGCTTCATCTTCCGCAAAAAATGTGATCCTTACTAAACCTTCAGGTATGTTATCCCATATAGTTTGGTTAATTATACCATTTAACCCATTAAAGCTAAATTCTCCCAGTACTCCTTCTATGGTATACCAACAAATAACTAAATTCTCTTCAATAATAGATATGTTAAATTTTGGACTGCTTGTTCCAAATGTTTGATTAGGGAAGGGAATATTTATAATAATACTGGGTTCATTAGCATCTTTTCTTACAATTGTATGAATGTTATTCGTATTCCCCGCTGTATCATTTGCATAAAATTTGATCTCTACCGTACCGTTTCCACACTTGTCCCATTCAGCTTGATTAATTCGTATTTCTGATGTAAATGTGATATTTTGACCCCCATTGAGGGAATACCACTTTCTGTGAAGATTAGGTTCATCAATAGTAAGAGAAAACAAAGGAGACATAATTCCATACAGCTGATTTGACTTGGGAGCATTAATACTGATAATCGGTTTTAAAATATCCTTCGAAATTATAACTTCATTAGATCCTAAATGTCCTAAACTATCATTTGCATAAAATATAAGAGTTATATTGCTATGCCCCTTATTATCCCATGTTGTTTGATTAATAGTGCCTGTGAATGCAGATATAGTGTAATTTGTATCTCCCTCATCAATCGTATACCATGTCTTGTTTATCGAGTAATAGTCGTAAACATCAATATCAAAATAAGGAGCGTCAAATCCAAATACTTGATTTATTGTAGGGGAATTAATAATGATATCTGGAGCTAAATCATCACCATCCTCCCAAATAGGATAATTATCTAAGCTACCTCCCACAGGGGAAACATCGTAAGGATTATCTCCAATTCCATCATCATTTGAATCAGTACCAATATAATCATCCCAATAATTTCCCAGTGTTCCAAAATTCCACAGATTATTTATGCCAATATCATATCCGTTTATTGTATTTTCAATAAATGTGTTATTAAAAATGATGGAATCATCTGAAATTTCGTCAATGTAGATGCCATATAAAGTGTTATTAATCAAATTATTACATTGAGCATAAATCGTAGAATGAAATAATTCAATACCGATTTCGTTCATTATAATGGAATTATTTAATAAATTAATGCTAGAACCTAATAAATATATTCCGTCATCAGTGTTATTGAATACATTATTATTTCCAATATTAGAATTAATAGTCTGCCTTAAATAGATACCATGATCTCTGTTGTGAGCGATTGAATTATTAAAAATAGTATTATCATCAAAGTGTGAATGTGTTGTTTCAAAGAAGATTCCATTTCTCTGATTACCCTCAATTCTATTGTACGATATAGTAGTATGATCACAATGATAATAATCAGTCGTCAAATAGATACCATTATACTCATTCCTCTTAATTGTATTATTAAAAATAATATTATTATTGGAGTTTTTGTCCGTATAACTTTGAATCTCTATTCCGTCGTACATGTTATCGTTTATTATATTATTCTGTAAAGTGTTATTGTTTGAATTTTCTAAAAAAATACCTCTCTGATCGCCTGAACAATTATTATTGATTAATATTCCATTATCCGTGTTTTTTAAATATATAGCTCTCCCCGCTCCTCCTATTAAGCTACAATTTCTTATACTAAAGAATACATCAGAATTAACAATTAGAATACTATCATGACCTGTATTTTGCCCATTAATCGTAATATTTTCTATAACGAAAGGATCGCTCCAAGTTCCAGAACCACTACACCATTCATTCGTTGCTGTTGTAATTGCCCAATTGCGAGAAGGGTCATCATTATCTATATGAATTGAAGTTCCCGTAAGATTCCAATAACCACTGCTCTTTAATTTAACTTGATGAAATTCTTCTAATTTCAAATTATTATCTCTTCCATAGAAGATTAAATTAGAGCTAATTGAAATGAAGAAAACACAAAAAATACTTATTAGCAGAGATCTCTTTTTAAGATTCATTAGTTCTTTGTTTTAGAATCTTAGTTTTAAAATTAATTTTGATTAATTATTAATATTAATTAATATTTAACTTTTTTGTCAAAAAAAAAGTGATAATTAAAGGGAGTGAATAAATAATTCCGATAGAAATGAAAGTATGTGATATTTGTAAAGCTAAATATTCTGTTAAAAAATTTGACCGATTTCGTCTAAGAATTGGAATAACTTTAAATTTTCAAATCGGAGTTGATTATATTGAACCAATTGATTTGAATGTATGTGATTGGTGTAAGAAAGGAAGAAAGCAAGATGTTATCAATAAATTTAAAAATTTATTACCTTCGGAGTAAGCTATTTCTTATTTCTATATCTAGATATGAACTGAAGAACCAGCATCTTTTACTCTTTTAATAGAATGGAGTGTTCTGTTAAGGGTATTTCTTATTTTTACTCTTATATTTTTATTGGATTTTACAATTCTTTTAGTAAATCAGATATTTTTCTTATCACGAGGAAGAATAATTTAATCATTAGATCAACATATATAAGTAAAAAAGGATGTGATCTGTCTGAAAATAATAGAAGAAGAAACTTTTCATGGAGAAATAATTAAAACACCGGAAGAATTTATTGAAGATCTGTGCGAGAGAGTCAATATCGCCTATACCACCATGATCGAAGAAGTTGAGAAGATGACTCAGCTCGCTTTTATCACGACATTTTTTATCGGAGTCAAGGGAAGGCTCAATCAAGTCTGTGAAAAAATTTAGAATATAGTGCCTCACTTGATCGAAAACTAAAAAGATTTTTATGACATTCCATACTTTTATTTCTATCTTAATTAGGTTTTAAAGAGTATTTTTACTTCCAAGTTAAGAGAATCACTAACTTGCCAAGGTGGCGTAGTAGAGACCTTATATCAAGGTTCTGCGAAACCCGGGAACGCACTAGACTGAAGATCTAGGTATCAGGGGTTCAAAGTGTGTTTTGCGATTCGCAACAATATGAAATTCCCCTTCTTGGCATTTTAGATTTCACTTGAATTTCTTTTTTAAATCTTTAATTACATTTTTAGCTTTTTCATTTAAATAATCTCTTTGTGCTCTTTTTAGCCTTGTCCAATTGTCACTATAGGTCAATGCATTCTCTAATTCATTGAAAATCGAATCATCACTTGCATCATATCCATATTTCTCGCACAATCTTTTTAGATGACTATAATATTTATTTGAATAATGAACTTTTTTATCAGGATAAGGTTTAATCAATTCATTTTCAATCAATTTTCTTTTTTTTGGATCGCTAATACTCTTTAACACTAACCCTAAGGTTTTTGCTCGGTATTCCCATTTTCTAGGTTTAATTTTTTCTATAAAATTGACGATATCCTTTTTAGTTTCAATTTGCGTATCAAAATTATCTTTTATTTTATCATAAAAAATTTTTTGAGTTGAAATATTAAACGTATCACACATTTCTCTATAATCATTTATAAGACGAAGAGAAGCGTTCTTAAAAGTAATTCGTATGCTTTTATTATATTTATGAATATGGATAGATCCATCAGTATCTATTAACCCTCTTAAACTGCCTCTTCGATTTTCTTCCTCTTTTTTAATCCACTGAGGTACTTCAACTTGATGCTTTTTCTTATCTCCTGGCTTTAATCCTTTATTGATTAGGGCTCTTACAACCTCTTTGCTATTAATTGACATTTTAACAGCATTCGCGTCTCTAGGTTTATATATACTAGGTTTTTTCTTGAACAATTTTTCCATAAACCCATATACAAATTTTCGATATTGGGGTTCTTCAGTTTTATTTAGTGTTATTCTCACACGATTTTTAGTTTTGGGGATACTTCCATCTCCAAGAATTATACTTACCATTTCAGCTAATTCGCTATTCTCTTCCAAAACTACATAAGTCTTCTTTTGTCTGACTTTTTTTGTCTCTTGGGGTGCTTTTCTTACGATATTTGTATTTTCTTTTGAAGTTAATTTAGGAATTTCGATTGGTTTTCCATTTTTGATATATTTTTCTTTGATGTATTTTTTGTCAACATCTTCAGCTTGCTTCTCATCTCTAATTCTTCGGTATTCATCCGGATGGATATTAAGGCTTGGATTTTGTTTTGATTCAACATCATCTATCGGTTCAAAATTGTTTTCAACTGCATCAGAGGTGTTCGAGTTTTCATCAAAAGGTATAAAATCGTTTTCTAATTCATTTATTTCTTCAAATCTGGAATCGGGTTGAAACTCATTTTCGAAGCTCGTACTGACATTTTCACTGATTTTTTCTTTAATTTTTACACTTTTATTCTTATTTTCCTTTTCTTTTTCAGTGAATTCTCGCATTTGAGCACCTATTGTATTTTACTTCTCGTAAACTGATTTCTTGTATTGTTTTTTCTGGAGTTCTTTGTTAATTTCTTCGTCGGTTTTTTTGAAAAATTTTCGGAAACCCTTGATAAACTCAGCCAGTCCTTTATCTACTTTATTCCAGAAGTTTCCAGTTGATTTTGAAGGCTTTCGAGGTGGCATATTGTTTTTTGGCTGTTGTTGTTGTTGAGGTACTACAACAATCGGTTTTGGAGGCTCATTGGGTGGAACTTTATCGGGAGGTTTCACATCCAATTCTTTAGTATCAGTTGCTTTAGTATCACGGTCGTCAGTTATATCATTCTTATCATCTTCCGAAATGGGTTTATCGTTAGGATCGAATGGTTCAAAATCGCTCTGATCAAGATCATAGTTAATGTCATTTTCGTCGAGAGGTTCGAACTCTGCGCCTAAGTCTTCGTATACTTCTTCATCAAACTCGCTTGGTTCGAACTCGTCATCGATATCGGACCATTCATCCTCAATTTCTTCATCATTTTCCGAATCTTCTATTTCATCATATTCTTCGCTCATTTTACCTCACTTTTTTTTCTATTTTCTAAAAATTCGAGATTGAATCTATTCTGAGAATCGAGTAACTCAGAGACCAATGGTTCTGAACAATTTGAACACATTAAATCGGTATCCTTAGCGGGCTTACCGCAGTATGGGCATAGTATTTTGTCATGTGACTCGATCATTTCTTCCTTGACCTCTGGCTTATCAACTTTTAAATCCAGCGTCTCGATAATGAACTTTTCTCCATTGATCCCGTTCAAGATTAACGCCTGTCGGTTTTTCTGGCACATAAGGAATTCTTGTTCTACTGGGTTTCCCAGCATAGTTGTATTGCACGGATATCCGACGCGAAAGATAATTTTCAAACTTGGTAGGGTGGTTACGCAATCGAAAAGTCTCGATGGAGTCTGGTCAGATAGAATGAATGAGAGTCCTTTCGAGCGGAATTCTCGTAGCAGTTCGTTGAAAATTTTTTCCAGCTGTTCCCTCGAGATGAAGTCATCATCGTCGTAATTATTGGTGATTGGTTTTTCTAAGATTTGGTGTGCTTCGTCAATCAAAATAATGTTTTTTAATTTACCTGCTTCTCTATCTGGAATCAGGACGCGGATTAGCTGGAAAATCGCGCTTGTTAGAAGTCTTTTTTCGTAAATGGTGCACATCGAAAAATCGAGAAAGATTTTTTTCCCGTTTTGCCAATCAGTAAACCAAGTAGGGACGGCAGTATCAGGTTTTAAGCGGAGTGTATCGGTTAAGATCTTGTTGGATAAAAGTGAGAGTACCCGATTTTTTATGGCTCTTACGATGTTAGTCTGAAACTTTACATGGTAGGGGTATTGCTCGAAATATTTTAATAAGTTCTGAAATAGAGTTTTTAAAGAATTGGGTAATTTTCCTTTCTTATTGAGAAACGAATTCATCACGTTGACCATATTTTTTTCTACGATGTTCTTTAATCCAAGAGAGGCGATGAGATAATTGGCAGTTTCTTGTAAACTCCTGTCAAGATATTGTCCTTTGTGAAAATAAGGCACTCTGAATTCGGAAGATCCGAACTTAATAACCTTATCAACTTTATAGAAAATTTCCTGATTTCCCTTTCCAAGGTTTAATATTAGAATTCCGACGTCGGGTTTTTTAGTATAAAACTCGTTTACGACTTGAGCTAACAGATAGGTTTTTCCCGTTCCTTGTTGTCCTGCTATTAAAAGGCTCTGGGCGAAGGAATTTTTATGTAATAATATCTTTCGCTTAGTGCTTCTCCCGTTATTAACATAATTCCCTATTAAAATGTGATTTGGATCGCTTTCGCTAATAGGAATATGTTTGATATTCTCATTTTCTAATTTAAATGGTTTAGTTAACGGAATGTTCTCTGGAACATTGAAATCAACGCATTTAGATGTAAGATAGCTTCCTGATATGAGATTAACCCGTTGGATGTTCCCTTGCGTTCCTAATGGCACTCTTTTGAGTTGAGCAGCTTTTTTGTTGTTACGGCAGGAAAGCGTAAGGCTCTTTAATTTTCCCTCGAGTGTTTGAAGTTCTTGTTCCTTTAACAAGGGATCGGTTTGGTTTATTTGGTAGTGTATATAAATCCGCACTCTGAAAATCTCGTCTTGCCACATTGCTAACAGTCTTTTTTTCTCGTCTTCGTCTTTGAATTTTAGATTACCAACTTTTTCTCTAAATTTCTTTACTTTTTTATTATCAGCTCTTTTCCACATAATAATTAGTTTAACTTTTTTATCGCTCCGATGAAAGAGATTAATAAAATCGTTAATTATTGTAAATTTTTCCATGTAGGGCGGTTTAGGTAATTGAATTTCCCAAAATTGGTTATTTTTATAAATTTTTTGTTTGGTAATGGGTTTTAGTTCCATACTCCCATCTAAACCAGGATAAATGCTCGTGATTCGGCTGAGAAGGGCTTCCCCCAAGATTCTTGCTGTTTTCTCGTCTCGAGCTTTTAAAAAAAAGTTCCATCGAAACTCTTTATCTGATTTCAATTCTAGACCATACCGGTGTTTATCCGAGAAAAAATCCTTTAACCACGTGATTTCGCTTTCTTTTTTCTCGTTTCCATATTCGATATTTTTACTAAGAACTCCTTGAGAAATTTTAACTCTAGCTTGCCAGAAAAGAATCTTATTATTTTTCTTCATTTTTTTAGGCTCTACTTCTTTAACTCGATGACTTTTAGAATTACTTAATTTTAAAGCAATAGTTTGATAAGACGAGACTAATCTGTTTCTAAACGATTCGTTTGAAATAGCGATTGTAAGAGATACTAAACATAGTATCAGACTCGCTAAAGCTAAGACATCTATTATTATAGAAGTATAGAAAAAAAGGGATAAACCAATAAAGAAAGCTATAAGTTTATATTCTTCGTCAAATGGAATAACGATTATTGAAATAACTACGCTAGTAATCGTAATGATGAGCGTTCCGGTAATAAACATGTCTGGAAGTCCGACAACGAAAATATGAAACGCTAATAAAACCATTATCGAGTGAAAGTATAATATTAGATTAGATCGGAAGTTTTTTCGAATTAGAAATAAATTGACGCAGAGAGCAATTAGGATTACAATAAATTCTATTTCAATAATGATGATGATGAATGGGCTCAAAAGTTTTAGAAGGATTAAATCTTCATATACTTTAAAAATAAAAAGCATAAGAATAGATACTCCGAAATACTTCATTAAAGAATTAATCCCTTCTTTCTTATCGGTAATCCAATAATACACGGAAATTAAACTAATAAGAGTAACCGAGATTATAATGCTAAGCCAAAAATTCTCAGAAAAGAAACTCATTTATTCAATTTTTAGATTTTATCAATAAGTTCGAGAAAATTTATAAAAAGTAAGAGAATTTTACCTTGGCAATTTCAAGCTCTTAATTTTTTAATTTTAATATTAAAAATGAAT
>JABXKC010000052.1 GCA_013375495.1 Promethearchaeota archaeon | reverse complement strand
ACTTATCATCGCATCAATACCCTTAATTCTTGCTATTTGAGAAAGAGCTGTTGAATTATAAAGGCAGTCGTCAAGGTCAAATCCTACAAGTTTTATAGGGCTCATAGTCTTTCTAGGGAAAACCTTCTAATTTCATTTAATTAAAATAAATTTATTTATTTTTATGAATATATAACCTTTAATATTAATTTATTCTAGGTAAAACTATTAAAAATATTAAGAAAACCACAATAGAAAATTGAGTGGAGATTCATTACTTGAAACCAATTGTAGCTTTATCGTATTTCCATCGAAAAATAGGCCCATTAGTGTTCTATTCCTATCCGGAGAACATGCTAGACGAACAACTTTCAGCCAGAATAGCAAACATAATGGATCAAACGGTTAGTGAAGGATTCTTTACTCATTCTTTTGAAAAAAACAACTCAAATAATTATTACTTCGAAATCCATTCAGATTGGGCTCGTGGAAACAAAGAAATGTTAATGGTTTCCATAATTTTTGACCAACAAATTAATTCTGAAATTGAACAAAGTGTAAATATATTATGTACAGAATTTTTAGAAAAACTCTTATCTAATGAAGAGATTTTTACAGCATTTTACATCAACGATATCAATAACTTTGATGAACCCGACAAAGACCTTATCTATAAAAACAACTCGCTGATAAAATTGTGGGTTAAAGAATTGTACTGGGCAGCACTTGAAGACACGAGGGAAAAAAGCGAAGAAGAGAAAATTGCGACTTTATTGAATAAAAAATTTATATTCTTAACCCTAAAAAAATTGTCAAAAGGTCCAATTGCAATAGATGGATTAAGAGAATGGTATAATGATACATTTCCAAAGTTAGATTTTAAAGAGCTAATTGATACACTGGTTTCAAAACAATTTATTTTTATCAATCAAATCGGAATTGTAGAAAAATATGTGTTACTATTAAAAGAAGTGAATGCTGAAAGAATTCCTCCCGATAGCGTAATTGAATATATTGATGAAAATCCCGATTTAATCGAGCTCGAATTAATAGAGCTATTACTTCCCAAAGTTCAAGAATATTTTAGTATCTATGAAAATAACAGTAAGGAAGAGTTAGAGGAAGATTCATTCACTTTATTTCAAATCGTATCAGACCCCAAAAAATACAATCTCCTTTCAGAATTAAGAAGTGGATTAATCTCCAAAGACAAATTACCAAAATTGGTCTCGAAACGAGCTCTAGATCATTTAAATTCCTCGCTTTCTTTCCTAAAAAAACATGATGTTATTGAAGAATTAAAGTATAAAAACGAGCGTTATATCTTTTTAAAAACCAATATTCAGATAAGTACTGCGTTTCCTGAATATTTAAGAAAATCATTGCCTAAAGAATCAAAACCGGTTATAGCAAAAAAATATAAACCTAAAGGCGATTAAGAAGATATGAGCAAAGAAGACGAATCAGTTCAAGATTTAAAGTGTTTACTTGGAAACATGGGTATGGATATTTTTTTTGCTATTGATAAGGGAGCAAAAGATTTTGAAACCATGAAAATTTTCTCGGGGCTTCCCATGGCATGCGTTAAAGGAAGGGTACCAGTCCTTCTGGAGTTAAAACTCATTGAAGAAACTAATGAGGGCTATTTTTTGACTAATAAAGGTTTGAATTTTAAGGAAAAATTCGAATCTAATTCTTAGAACGAATTAAGATTTCAGTTTGGGGCGACGACGTCATCGCTATGAGCAATAGCTCTTGCAATTGTCATAAGTTCATCATCAATCTAAATTCTCATTCTTACTTTGATCACTATTTAATATGTTAACCTTCCTTGGAAACTTCCTTTCGTAATAACCTGAAGTTTTTAAACCACCACACTCAGCTAATAACTTCTCTAACTCACCCTCTTCTTTTATCCGTTTCATTAACGCGTTATAATCTTGGAGGTCTAATTCATTTCTTTTTAGAAGATAATCTAAAATTTCTATAGCATCTTCTTTTTTTTTGCACCTCCTGATAAAATCAATCACACCGGGATTAAGTAAGTCTTCGCAATAATTGATGTCCGGACTAATTTCGGGTTTATCTTTAGTTTGTTCAATTTCGTAATCTACACTCTCGATCTTTAGAGATTTCTTCTTTTCAGATAATTCACGCATTAATTGAGGAAACTGGTTCTCAAATTCCTCCGTGTCGTAGGCTATTTTCAAACCATCTTCATCGGTAATATCTAAATTCTTCTTTTTTTCAGTGTCCTTTTTTTCTTCTTTTTCCATGTTTTCCAGAGTTAAATTATTTGAGGAAGTGTTACTTATAAAAATCAGAGTGAAATTATAAAATTATTCACGATCCAAAAAGGCGATAAAATAATAAAATTAATTAATTTTACTTGATTTCAATATTTATTACAAAATTAGAGATTGCCTAAATCATGAAGTCTGGATATAGCCATGTGAAGGACACATTCGAAAAACACGAAACTGGGTATAAAACAACTCACTGGGAAAGAGGAATTGAATATCGAAAAGGAAAATCGATTGAACGCGTCGAAAGACCAACTAAATTGCATAGAGCACGAACCCTTGGATACAAAGCTAAACAAGGATACGTCGTCGTTCGGGCCAGAATCAGAAAAGGTGGGATGCACAAAGTTCGACCTAAAAGAGGAAGGAAACCCAGAGCAATGGGTGTCTCTAAGTATACAACCGGTAAAAATTTACAATGGGTCGCTGAAGAACGCGTTCAAAGGAAATACCCAAATCTAGAGGTATTGAACAGTTATAAAATATATGCCGACGGAAGGAGTTGGTATTACGAAGTAATAATGGTCGATCCGAATCATCCCGTTATTAAATCTGATCCGAAAATTAATTGGATTTGCGAACCTCAACACACTAGAAGAGTTACTCGTGGTTTAACTTCTACAGGGCATAGAGCTAGAGGTTTACACAAGAAAGGATGGGGATCTGAAAAAACTCGACCGAGTTTGGGAGCAAAGAAGGGTCGTGGTAAATAAATTTTAATTGACTTATTATCTCTTTTTAAAATTTTGGATTAATTTATAATTTATTTACGCTAATTGTCATTCCGCCATCGAGGATTATATTTTGACCTGTAATGTAATTCGCCGCTGGAGAAGCTAAAAACAAAGCAACATCTGCAACCCATTTTGGTTCACCAATTTTATCAATAGGGATTTTTACTCCTCTAGTTTTTAAAAAATCTCTTATAAGGTTAGGATCATTATTATAAATGGGTGTTAAGAATACTCCTGGAGAAATAGCGTTAACTGTAATGTTGTTTGAGCCTAATTCAAGAGCCCATAATCTAGTAAATGTCAATAAACCAGCTTTACTTACACTATAAATCCCTACTAACGGATTAGCACCATTTTCTGTTCCTGCACAAGAAGCAATATTAATTATTTTTCCAGCTATTGGTGTAAAATGCTTTTGTCTCCTCATTTGTTTATAAAATGCTTTTGTAACATTCCAAGCACCTTTTAAATTAATCGCCATAATTTTATCATAATTCGCTTCTTTTGCTTTTAAAGTGGGATATAATCCACCATCAATTCCAGCATTATTAACTAATAAAAAAAGGTTGTCGATTTTCTCAAGTACACTCTTAGCCATTTTTATAACTTGTCCAGAATCCGAAATATCGGCTTTTGCAATAAGGATCTCAACATCATAATCTTTAAGAATGATTTCACGTGTTTGTTCTAAACCTTCTTCATTAATATCATTTATAACTAGATCTGCTCCTTTGCTAGCAAAAGCTTTTGCCATTTCTCTTCCAAACCCACCTCCACCAGCTCCAGTTATAAGAGCTACTTTACCATCTAAAAATTTATTTTCATCCAAAATTTATTTCACTTCCATTTTATTCAAAAAATATAAGATATATTAAAACTAGTAACCTGCTCCAAATAATCCCTTTTTCGATTTGTAGGTCCCTAAAAACTTCCCAGCTGGCGGTGATTCAAAAGCGATCGCTATATTAAGAACACTTGGGAGCCCAGAATCGAATGCTCGTTGTAAAGCAGGTTTAATATCCTCAGGTTTCTCTATATTTTCTCCGTAACATCCAAAACTTTTCGCAATTTGAGAATAATCTATATTGGGAAGGTCAACATCACAATATCGTCTCTTCATGCTATTTTTCTGGTATGTCTTTAGCATTCCCCAAGCACAATTATTTCCTACGCAGATTATTATAGGAAGTTTTAACCTAACAGCAGTTTCAAGTTCCTGAACATTAAACAGGAATGATCCATCTCCGTTAATACACACAACTGGTTTATCAGGTTTTGCTATTTTTGCGGCAATTGCGAAACTTGATCCTACACCAAGATGTCCCATTCCTACAGAGCAAAAAGTGCTGCGTGGATTTCGATGGAAATTAGAAATTAATCCATAAGTAAATAATGCTATGTCTCCTCCATCTATAGTTATTAGAGTATCTGGAGGAACAAAATCTAGGATTTCAACAATCATTCGTTCTGGTTTCATAGGAAATTTGTCAGATTTTAAAATCTTATTTATAATATTCCTATCGATTTCACTAGCCTCTTGAAGATAGTCATTCCATTGAGACCAAATACTAATCATATTTTTCGGAAGATTATCTTCCATTGATACTAGTAATTGATTAAGCACAGTTTTAATATCACCAACAACCGCAACCTCTGCAGGTCGATTTTTTCCAATTTCTTTTGGATCAATATCCACTTGTATGATTTTTTGATCTTGATTCCAAATTGGATCAGTACCATAAAAGGTTGTATAATCCCACCTACATCCAAGAGATAAAACAACATCAGCTTCAGAAGCGGCTTTGCGAAAGGTGCTAGACAATGGATAAGAACCGGCATATGTTTTCTCATCAACCGAAATTGCTCCTATTCCTTTTACTGTTGTAAGTGTGGGGATTTGATAAGTTCTTGATAATTTTTTTAATTCATTTGAAGCATTAGATGCAAGAGTTCCACCTCCTGCGATAATAATCGGTTTTGCTGCTTTCTTAAAAATATCAACTGCTGCTCTTATCATTTCAGGATTTCCACTAGGTCGGTAAAAAGGACGGTATTTTTCTGGAGGGATTATCTTTTTTATGTCTTTTTCAGTTACTTCCCGGACTAATGCGGTTTCCCTAAGTTCTAAAAAAACAGGACTAGGTCTTCCTGTTAAAGCTGCTTTAATACATCTTTGTACCGCGAAAGGAATTTCATACGGTTCTTCGACAGAAATTTGTAACTTTGTTATTGGTTTCATTAATTCCATTTGATTCAATCCACCTTGCAAAATTCCCGTTTCATCAAACATTCTAGCAATTTGAGCTCCTATAACCAATAAGGGTATAGAATCTGCTTGAGCAGCCGCAATTGCCGGCACGAGATGAGCCACACCAGGTCCTGCAGTACCAAGACAAACGCCTATTTCTCCAGTAACTCGTGCCCAAGCATCAGCCATATGACCTCCAGCTTGTTCATGACGAACCATAACTGTGTCTATACCTTCCTCACGACCAAATCTTTCGACAGCATCATATATTCTCGTTAATTCACCACCAATAATTCCAAACATTTTGGTGATTCCTTCATTTAAAAGGCATTTAACGAGTAGATCTCCACCATTAGATATTTGCTTAGACATAAATAGAATTATTGTAAATAAAAAATAAACTTTTTTAATAAGAAAAAAGGTGATAAGATGCTGAATTTTTTAATAAACTATTTAATACTCTCAGCAAAGTCAAGTATTCCGGTTGGTTTTTTCAACTGAAATTCTTCGTTTAAGATCATTTGTTTTAATTGTTCAGCTAAAAGAATTGCCCCGGCTCTATCAGATTGTCTTAATACGACGGGTATATCGCTTCCTTCAAACTTAATTGACTTGAGGTCTAAACTAAAAGCGTCTGGGCACAATCGTACGCAGTTACCACAATTAAAACATCGAGATCTATCAATTGCCACGATAAGTTCATCTCTTATTATAAAAGCGTCTGTGGGGCATTTACCAATAACATTACAAACGTATCCTTTTTTGCACGCTCCAGGATTAAATTTCATTACAAAATTATTTTCCCAGACATCTCCGTAAGTGATTTCTCCCACCTTTTCTCTTCCAACGAGGCTTAGTATTTTTAATTTTACATCATTGTCAGACTTAACAATGTTATTGAACACGCGTTCGCTGAGAATTGGAATAGGAACCGCTATCGAACAAATGGGCTCAAGTCCGTAAGAAGTTTTAAACGCACCCATATATTCAGGGCTCATTTGGGCCATCGGAGCTATTGTCATCATATTTGGTTTTTCTTTGTAATTTCGTGTGCCTGGTCCTATAAGATAACCAATTGCACCGTTCACTAAAAGTGGGGTACCTACGCCAAAAGATTGAAGCTCAGGATCGTTTTGAAAAGGGTTTAGAGCACCACAACCAGAAAAGGTAAGTTCTGATTTATTAGGTTCAAAGGGAAGACAGGAAAATATTGTATCTACTTGGTAAGATTCACAGTTAAGCATTGCGTTGTAATTTTTAATAGCCTGTCTCGTTCCCATTA
The DNA here is from genome assembly GCA_013375495.1 of Promethearchaeota archaeon. The sequence goes on along the minus strand of JABXKC010000052.1, from coordinate 8,133 downwards.
GTTTCGCATATTGCATATCTTCTAAAGTTAATTCTTTTTCAACTTTTTCTCCTTCACTACTTTTAGCGAGAATCCCTACTGATTTACCTTCAACGAGTTCTCTGAATAAAATCCCTCCACAGTAATTTTCTCTAGTCTGACTTTGAGTTGTTCCATAAACTATGAGATCAGCAATTCCTAGGTATTCATTGGGACACGGACCCGGAAATGCTGGAATACCATTCATACTTATCTCAGTAAATTTCCGTAGCGTTTTTGGTGGGCTCAATCTGAAAGAAAATACTCCCATAATTCCACTCATTAAACCTTTGGTGGCTGTAGTTATTACATCAACATCTTCAAACTTGATGTGTTCACCATCACTTATTCGTGTGACGAATTCTTGAACGGTAATAACATTTGCAGTACCACTACTAATTTTTTTCCTTATTTCAGAAAGCTTTCGTTTATTAGGCATAAGAACCACTTATAATATAAAACTGAATAACATGTAAAATATTTATTCTAATAAATTTTTTTTTATTTAAAACTATTAAAAACACCGAAAAAGCTATTTTAAAATCCAACTTTGAAAGAAGAGGTTATTTTGTTAATGTCATATTTTGAATCGAGATTAAGACTAAATCCTAGTAATTTCGAAGATATTGAACAGAAATTAAATTTTTGTAGAGATTTAGGAATCGTTAACTTAATTTTAGAGTTCGAAAATGGTGATAATAAGATAACACCGGAATTGAAGAAAAAAATAAGTAAATTTTCAGCATCTAAAATATATTATCGCACAACAATTAAGCCAAAAAATCTGGATGACTTAAAAAAAAAGCTTAAACAAACCAAGAATATTTCTGATATTACTTCAGTTGAGTCATCCGATAGAAAAGTTCAAATCCAAGCAGCTAAAGATTCTCGAGTAGATTTAATTTCATTTTCGGATGAACATATAATTAAGACAATAACTCCGGGCGTAATTTCGCTTACAAAACAGAATAATTCGTTTATAGAATTTTCCTTAGGGCCAATAATGGTAAAAAATAAAGCGAGTCAATCTAGGTTTCTTAGAAGTTTGTATCGAGCTTTACAATTAGCTACGCTATTAAATGCTAACTACATAATTAGTGGAAATTTTGATAATATGTTTAATTTGAGACATCCCAGAGCTTTAGTTAGTATTTCTCATACATTATTGGATGTATCTTTATTGAAAGCCAAGATGGCTTTTTCCAAAAACGTGATAACGCTTATCAATCGTGCTAAAATGCGTCAAAATAAAAACTACATTGAGACAGGTGTTAAACTAATTAATAGAGGTGACATGTAATAGTCAAAAAAGAGAGACATAGGTACATACTATTCAAAGTAATAAAAGAAGGCGACTTCGTTTTGGACCAGAGAGAGATTGTAAATTCAGTGTGGACATCGATTTGGAAATATTTTGGGTTAAAAGAGGCAAGTAAAGTAGGATTATGGTTGCTCGATATTAATTTTGAAGACAGTTTTGGTATTGTTCGGTGTTCTCATCAGACAAAAGAAATAGTAATGACTGCACTAACTCTAATTACTGAAATCTCTGGAAATAGAGTTGTTTTTTCACCGATTAAAACTTCCGGAACCATTCGCAGCATTAAAGCAATAAAGGAATTGATGTTAATTAAAGAATAAGTCATATTTATATATAATTTAAAGAAGAACTAATGAAGAATCCTAACCTAACATTTTCTCAAATTAAAAAAATAGGTAAATCTTCCGATCTTGATATTACCACATCGTTATCGCACATCAAAGAAATTGAAAAATATAAAAATTTGTTAATAATCAAATCGGAAACTACCAGATTTGCAAAATTTACTGTATATCCTATAAATCGAGAAAATGTACTTAAAATAATACTTATAGACTTAGCTCAAATCGATGAACATTTTGAGATTTTTTCCAGAAAGCTCCAAAAATATAATATTATTCATTCTTCAGGATTAGTTTTAATAAACGGAAAGATATATTTTGAATGTTATCTTGATCTGTCTTTAGATGACGAAAAATATAAAGATTTAAAAATACTTCTGGATAAGAATAAAAGTAAATTCAAAGATATAAAAATAGAAAAAATAAGTTTATCTAAAAGTAAAGTGAACCTTAATGGAAATATGGAAAATTAATTTAAAATTCTCTGATGGAACAATCAATGAATTAGAAATGTACGATGCCAAAGCGTATTTTAATGGATATTTAACGTTAAAAAGAACTTACTTTATACGATTGGTTAAAGCCATCAAAATGACAAAAAAATACACTACGGGACATGCAATAGAGAGAGTAATTGGACCCGATGCAAAGGAATGGACGGGGAACTCTTGGATGCTACTTTTAATCAAAGATAATGAAAAAAAAAATCCATTTTGGGTTCTCATAAAAAGAGAAAGGGATCTTTCAGGCTTATTAATCGCAATAGGGCCAAAATCATTTGCAGAATATAATAATAGTAATATGCTTGAAGCTAAACGAGATATAAAACGATTGATAAATTATATAGTAGCTTATTTAAATAAGTTTAATTGTAGTGTCCTACTTCCTAATTATCTCTCGTAATTCGTAATTAAATCTCGAAATGATAGATTTGAGTTCCTTTTTTTAAGAAAAAAAGAAATATAGATATTTGATTTGAAATCCTAAAAAAATGATAAGACAAAGAAAAAATATTAAATTCAATTTTAATTATCAATTTTATAAAGTTTCTTAATTTAAATGCAAAATTGAACAAATGCTTAATTGAAAAAAAGTGGCTAAAGAACTGTGAAAAAAATCATAATAAGAATCGTAACTCTTATATTCATTACTCAAGTACTCCTTAGTTCAGTATGTTTAATAAGAAATAGTAATGGAATCCCGATCGAAGAAGAAGTGGGATTTGGAACCGCACCTGTTATAGATGGTGTTATAGATGTAACAACGAACGAATGGAACTCTGCGGAGCAAGTAAATATTAGTTTATTTCGAGATCCAGAAAATGAAACCGCGGGATTAAATATTGATTTGTGGGTTTTACAAGCAGAGCCAAGTCCGGATATTTATAGTTTGAATTTTATGATCCGATTCGATTTAGAGGATCATAGTTCAAGCGAACATGATAGCGAATTTATAGGAATATTAATAGCAGATTGGGATGAAAGTTTAAATTTCACTGACGCTAAAATTGTTCAATTTTCAAATATTAGTGAAAATACTTTGGACTATTTAGATTATTATATTAATGATACGGTATACTATGAAGACACTATCTCTGACGGGGAGGGCACTGCTAATTTAGATGGTAATGAAATTATCTATGAATTTTCAATACCCGTTGAAAAATTCGAAGTTGGGATTGAGGATGTAGATTTAGAACATGATCTTACATTTGATTTTAAAATCGTATACGGCAAAGAAGCAGCTTATCCTGATGGTATTATTATTTCAAATATTATGTCAATACACTTAGAATTTCCACCTGGGGCTCCATATATACCTTTTGGTGAACTAATAATGTTGATCTCAACAATTATCGTTTTTACCACAATAGGGGCTCTTTATGTATTTTATATTTATCGAATTACTCAACTTAAGAAAGAAATTGAAAGAATAAGGAGTTAAAATGTCAAAAATAAGAAAAGATACTGCTAAATCGGAATCGGTTAAAAGAAAGCCGAAATTTATAGAGAAAGCTGCTTACCGTTCAGTTATACTTTCAGGCATACTTGGAGGTGTGTTTTTGGTATTATCAATTATGTTAAATGGAGAATTTGTTATTATATTTACAAGTGATGAATTACTCTGGGTAAGTATAGATATCCTTCTCAAAGTACTCACAATTTTATTTTTCTACTTCTTTATGATGATTAGTATCGGAAATTATAAAGAGTTGACGGGTAAACCAATAGATTTTAAGATGATACTACTCATTTTTTTCCTTTCATTAATACAATCATTTAGGGACTCAACAGTTTTCTCTTTTACTCTTATAGGTTTATTAGTAATAGTAGTTTACTTGTATGTAGCACAAGAAAGCTAAATAATATTAACCATTTTATATTCCAGTTTCAATGTTGAAGAATATTTCTTTTTTTATTGGTCATAGAGGAACAAGAATAGATTTTGATGAAAATACATTAGAGTCCTTTGAAATTGCTTTAAAATCTGGAGCTAATTACATTGAATTTGATGTTAGAAAAACTATAGATAACGAATTAGTTATTTTCCATGATTCTAAAGTTGATCGGATTACTAATTCAAAGGGATTATTAGAAAATTTTACATATCCCGAAATTGCTCGTATACGCTTTAAATTAACCAATTCGCACATTCCTACCTTGAATGAAGTATTAAAAATGTTTAGGAGTAGAATTAAATTTTTTATTGAACTAAAAAGCGAAAATATCGGAGAATGGGTGATAAAAACAATAAATAACCACAACTTATTAAAAGATTGTGTCATTAGTGGACGCAAATTGTATAACTTGGAAATCATTAAACAAAGTTATCGTGAAATCAGTGTATGCTACAATATTACTAAAGGAAAAGATTTGAATTTTAAGGATTTTATGAAGCAAGGTAAGGATAGAAGTTTACGTTTTATACCAGATCTTATTAGTTTACATTCAAAAATGATCACACAAAAATTTATAGAAATCTGCCATAAAAACGAAATATTAGTATTAAGCTGGGATTTTATTAGATATGAGAATCCATTTGAAGTTATAAAAGGTTTAATCGAAATGGGAATTGATGGTATTTTATTCGATAATTATAAAAATATAACATTGATAAAACACTGGTTAACAACAATCAATCAAATTTCTTAATTTTAGATGTTCCAGTAGGGAGCACAAGTATAATATCATCTAAGGGTAAGATTTTCGCCCACTTCTTTTTTTCAGTTTCTAAACCTTTCAGAAAAATTGATTTAATTTCTTTTGCTAATTTTCCTTTTGTATCTCCAGATTTGGAAGGATTTATTATTACTAAATTTGTCTTATTTTTAAACGCATTAGTTGGTCCGCATAAAATTTGTGGATAGAATAATTGAGATTTAGATTCATTTCTGGTTTCTAAGAACTTCAAGGTAAGAGCCAGTTCTGTTTTTGCATCTTTAATAAGATTCTTTTTCCCTGTAATCATAAAGCTTCCTTTTGGTAAAAATTCACCAGTAGGTGGTGTTTTAGAGACTTGATCAGGCTGAACATAAAATATGTCGACAACACCCCAATTTTCTTTCCAAGCTATTGAATAACTAGCTACGAAGTCAGCTGTTTCTTTAATTGAATCTTTTGGGATTTCTTTATTTTCAGGATTTTTTATAACTGCTAATGGTGATCCGGGAAAGTTTGCGTGAAAGATTAAATCGTTAGGTGTAATATATTTTTTAAATATTGTTTCGTTCGAGCTTGCATCTCTTCCGCCAATTACTAAAAATCCATCCGAAGATTTAAACCATCTGAATTTTTCATACCACTTTTTTGTTGGTCTCTTTACCAGAAAGTCAACTTCTAAGTCAATTGACTCTTTCTCAATCGTTAATTTTTTAATCTTCTCTTCTGTCTTTTCAATTGCCGGAAGGGTTCCTTTTAGTTTTTTCTCAGCTTTTTTACCTTTATTGTAAATTATATTTGCATTTTCGCCAACAGTTTTATTTAAATCTAAATATACTTCGTTGTTGTTAATCAAAACTACAACTTGGCGAGTTGCGGGGATAATTCTAACAAAAAATGTCAAATCTTTAAAATTTTCTTTTTTTGCAATTTGTAATTTAGTATCTATTTCCACTAAATTATGACCTTTTTCTTTAGCGTCCAAAATTACATTAAATAGTTTTTGAAAAGCATTAAAATTAGCATAAATAAAAGCTCCCTGTTCGTAATACATATCTTTTCTTATTTTAAGGTCTTCGAGATATTCTCGTTGATTCTCTAATATTTTTTCCTGAGATTTTATTTTTTGATTTACAATATGGTCTTGAGGAGTAATTATTTTAGTAGAATCTATTTTAGAGAAGTATTCGTCTACAGCTTCATTAAAAGAGTTGAAATTTCTTTTTTGATTGTTCTTAAAAAGCTCTAATTCAAACGGTACGACTGAAATTTCTTCTCCTTTCTCATTAAATACAATACTTGCATTCATTTTACCAAAAAGTAGTTGATTTCTTAATTTTTTGAAGGCGTTAAACAATGATTCTGTTTCTTTTTGATTTAAATCTCCACCCAATCGACTTTTTTCAACTCCCGCTTTAAGACATATCTCTTCAGAAATTTCTCCAGAGATATTAATATTTCTTGCTAATATTCTAACTAATTCACCTTCAAAATTACTGATAATTTCGTGAAAATCTTCTTGTGTAATAATCAGAAAGTCTTTCCCCCGAGATTTAGGAAAGGTGTACTCTCTATTTGCTAGGATGTCCCTGTCTTTATATTTACTATAACTTTTTGCGACTTTTACAATATTATTCTCATCCAATACAATGTAGTTTCCCTTATTGAATAGTTCAATAATGAATTTCCAAGGTTTTCCCTCTGCATTACTTAGTTCGATTAGAACAATTCTATCAAAGTTGTACTGATTTACTGATAGGATTTTTCTATTTTTCAGGAGTTTTCTTAATGATATTATATATTGGCTAGGGTATTTCGGGATTGGATAACTATAATTCGTAAAATTGATACGTGAATCGTTTTTAACGATTAATATTTTTTTCTCATTTAATTTGGTTTTGATCTTTAGGATTAACAAATCCCCATCAATATCATAGACATTAGTTATTTTTCCTTGAGCTAAAATTGTATCTAATTCTTTTGTAATAGCAAATACATCAAAATTTGAAAATTTAATTTTTTTTTTCATTGTAGTTTAGCCATTCAATAGAATTCCAGTTTTATTATTAGATATGTATCTATAATTTTCTATTTTTCCTTTTTTAGGAGATATTTAAATAATAAGGGAAAGTCTAAATTACAAAATTTTAATAAAAAAAATACTATTTATAATACTAACTATGGTTAAAAAAGATAAACGGAGACCGAAAAAGGTTAATATTAAAAAAGAACGGCAAAAACTTATAAAAGAGAAGAAAAAACTCCATCCCGATCAAGATTTTCAAATTGATAAAAAATCTACTAAAAAGATCGACATTCGACTTGAAAAAGAAACAAAACTATACTGGATAAGAGCGATTACAGCAGTGATAAGTGGTTTATTAGGAAGATTACTATTTGGTATCCCAAATACCAAAATGGTTTTTGGTTTTTGGTTATTTATTTGGATGTTGTGTTTCTGGTTTATTACTCCTTTTGGTGTTAGTTTTTTTGTTTTAAGATATAAATATGATAAAGAAGAATGGAACTGGAAGAATATCATAAAGCCAGGGATAGGTATATTTTTCCTTCTATTTATGATTGTATCAATAATTACACATACCTTTTTAGCGTTTATTTAACGAACTACAATTGAATGGTTTGTTTAATTCTTTTCTCTATCTTCTCTTTAGAGCTAAATACGATTTCATCCAATTTATAAATTCTATTACAATATACGCATTGAATTTTTAATGGCTTTTCTTCGAGTACATTGAACTCAGTGTCGATTGGTTCTTCTGAATTGGAAATACAGGTTTTATTTTGGCACAAAATCAGTTGTTTAATAATATCGGGGAGTTTTACTTTTTTTTTTTCGATAACTTTATAGTCTTCTATCAAAGAGATCTGAGCGTTCGGGGAAAGTATTGAAATCTGCTGCATTTGAATTTTGTCAAGAAACTCACCCTCAATTTTTATTATGTCTTTTTTACTATATTTCTTTGAGGAAACATTAACGCCAATTGTCATAAGATTTGGAGATTCACCAAGTCCAGTCAAATTAAGGATTGTTAAAGCATATCCGCTATCTATATGGTCAATAACAGTTCCTTTCTTTATTTTATCTATTTTTAATTTTTCTTCGCTCATGTTCTTATTAATAAAATTTTTTTATTGAAAAATTTTATTCGTTGCCAAAAAATTTTAAGGAGAGTGAAGAAATGGGTGTAAACACATCTACAAAGAAAAAAGGACTTTTTAGTAAGTTCCTTGACATGATCGAAGTAGTTGGTAATAAACTACCAGATCCAGTAAC
>JABXKC010000051.1 GCA_013375495.1 Promethearchaeota archaeon | reverse complement strand
GTTTTGAAATATCTTGAGATAGATCCATTAGTATACTTTTGATTTTTTCCATTTTAAATAAATTAAAACGCGATACCGGACCTGAAATACTAATAGCAGCAATTGCTTTACCTTCATTATTTATTATAGGTACCCCTATACAATTAACGCCAGTTTTAAATTCTTCTTCATCAATTGCATACCCCTGTTTTTTAATTTTTTTCAAATATTTCTTTAATTCTTCTACTGAAGAGATTGATTTAGGAGTAAAAGTTGGTAATTTTTCATTCTCATTAGGATAAAGCATCATAAATTCCTGTTCAGGAAGGAAAGCTAACAAAACTTTACCTAACGAAGCGCAATGAGCTGCTACTTTTGTACCTACTTCAATACCAGCTTTTAACATTTCTTTGCTTTCAATTTTATATAGATATATAGCTTCTCTGCCTTCTAAAATTGCAAAATTAATAGTTTCATTAGTGTTTTGTGATAATCTTTGAAGAAATGGTGTTACCACCTTTATTAAATTTGTTGTGTTTTGAACTTTACAGCCAAGAATAAATAATTTAGTCCCAAGCATATACTTGGATGTTTGTTGGTTTTGAACAATATAACCACGATATTTAAGAGTAGTTACTATTCGATGTATTGTACTAAATCCCATATGTAATTCTTTACCTATTTCAGTTATACCCATTTCTTTTTTATTATCCGAAAGTAGTTCCAATAGATCTAAAGCCTTTTCTATAGACTTTATTTTTTCTTTTTTCAATAATATCTTTTCCATAATACGGAATATCCTTTCCATCATTTATATATTTACAATACAACATTTAATAAAAAAAATCAACATTTTTCAAAATTTTGTTACTAACAAATTAAAAGTGAACCGTTTTTTTAATGATTTACATTTTAAAAGTGAACTCCTAAAAATAACTTAAAATTGCAATAATATAGGATCGAAAAGTAATGTCCTATACTATGAAACAATTACATAAAAAGTTCATTGATTTTTAGATCAAAGATCTAATGACCCGATATTTAAAAAAAGAGGTAGAAAAAAAGATTTATAGAAAGTTTTAGGTATCAAGAAAACAAGATTCTTTGTTTGACTTTGAGGAATTTTTTAGTACCCTTAAAATTATTTATTATAATTTCTCCATTTACTAATACATACGTCAATCCATCTGAGTAAATTCCCGGCTCAAGAAAGTTAGATTTATCGTTTAGACCTTCAAGTGAAAAAACAATTATCTGCTTTAAACCCATTTTTAATTAAACCTCTTCTTTTTAATCCCAACCTTCTAGAAGGAAAACCGGTAATTTTAGCTATTCCCTCCTCAAGAGTAAGATTCTTACCCTTGCCTGTATATTTTTTTATAAATCGAGACGCCCATCCATAACAACCTGGAGAACATCTTACATTTTTAAGTTTACCCCAATGTTATTCAATAACAAATATATCTTTATTTGCGTTATTTAAATATTACCTTCTTTTTTAAGAATTGAACTCACTTTGCCAATTCATATATGGCTCTTGCGTATATTTTAGTAGCCTTAATTATGCTGTCAATACATAAGTATTCATCGACCTCATGGGCAACCTGTTTTTCATTAGGGAAAAGAGGACCAAACGCTACTGCATTTTTTAATATTCTGGCATATGTACCCCCGGCCATTGTTATCTCCTTACTATTATAATCACCGGTCTCTTCCCTGTATATATTCATGAGAGTGCTTGTCAGAAAGCTATGCTTAGATACATAGTGAGGTTTTGAATGCCTTTCAACCTTTATTTCTATAGAATAAGCAAAAAGGGTATTTTTAATTTTTGCCATTAATTCCTCAAATTTTGTTTTTATGGGATACCTAATGTGAACATGCATTTTCACTGTTTCTCCGTCATAATTGATGATTGTAGGGCAAAAGGACAATGGAGTTGATATGTCATCCTGAAAGGCACATCCCATTCTTTCACCATAGATTGTATACCCTATCCTTTCATTATAAAATTGTATAAAATCTTTAAAATCGCTATCAGGCAGACATAAACACTCTAAAAACTCCATCATGCCTGATATGGCATTATCACTATTTTCCGGTGAAATTGCCGAAGCTGATTTGCCCGTATATTTTATAAATATCTTATTTCCTTTTTCTATTAACTCTACCTTTGCTCTTTTTTTCTCAATATATCGAGTAGCTATACTCTTTAAATCATGTTTGTCCTCTTTAGGCAAGTTCATTATGACATTGCAAAAATCAGGAACCTTCTTAGGCATATCCCCGCCCAGTATGCTCTTTACAGAAAATTTTCCATAGTTATTATTAATTTTTTTACTTAAAATCAAATCCAATATACCTTTCTCGCCATATACAACTGGAAAAGGAGAATCCGGTGAAAATGCCATATCAGGCTCTCTGTTTTTACTTAAATAATAGGGTATATCTGTCATACCGGTCTCTTCATTGGCTCCAAATATTATTCTTACTTTCTTATCCAAAGTTAATCCTGAATCTTTAATGGCTTTGAGTGCATAAAGAGCTGCAATACATGCTCCCTTATCATCATAGGAACCTCTACCGTATATTTTTGCATTATGAATTTCTCCACCAAAGGGAGGAAATGTCCATCCATCCCCTTCTGGTACAACGTCTACATGTACCAATATACCAATTATTTTATTACCTTCACCATATTCAACATGCCCTGCATAACCATCAAAATTCTCAGCTTTAAACCCTAACTTTCTTCCTATATTCAAAGCATACATAAGAGCGTCATAAGGTCCTTTCCCAAAAGGCTTACCCTCTTCAGAAGCTTCTTGAACACTTTTTATTTTTACAAAATCTTGTATGGCTTGTATTATTTCATTCCTATAATCATCTATCCTCTTACGAAAATCCATAAGTAACCTTCCTAAATCTTCCTTCTAACCCTTCTTATAAAAATAATACTAGTTTCATAATGTGTACAATTTTGGTAAATAATTTACTATTTATCGAAATTGTACACATCATTATCTCAGTTATTTTTCAAATTTAGCTAATTGCGGGTGCACAAATTTGCCATCCTCAATTACTTGAACACCATCAACAATTAACGTGCAATCCAGACACATACCATCCCAGTGAGAATGTGCATTATTTTTCCCTTTAAATGTCATCTGATTATCTCCACCTGAAATACAAAATGCATTCCATATTCTTTCGTCTTCCATCAGATTTCCAGTAGCAGAAGCCTTTTTATTTAATCCACCACCTATGTGAGAGAAGAAATAATGCATCTTATCACCATTATTAATTTCTTGCCTATATTTAAGCCAATCCTTCATTTTTTTTGCTTGTTTTCCACCTTCTATATTCTTAATCCATCCATTTTCATATGTAAATGTTACAGGCTCATCCAATAAACCAACGGGATATAAAGAAGCATCGACTACAAAAGTACCATTAACAGATTCTTCAATTGGAGCTGCAGCCCAAGCACCACCAGGAAGATAATCAAGTTCTCCTACTTTATCAGTAACACTGTCTGTATATCTTACCGGTCTGTTTGAATCCATATACATAAGTGCATCAGTCCCCGCTTTTGTTTTAACTTGCAATTTTTTGGCATTTTGTATAATTAATTTAATTACTGGGCCAATCTGACTCATTTCTTCAAAATCTGCTTCTAGTACCACCGGTCTTAACATATTATGGGTTTCCAAATCTGCCATATAAAGTATTCTCCCCTTTTTTAATGTCCCTGCTATGGCATCAGAATACAATATCTGGCTTTTTGTAAAAGGAAATAAAACATCACATTCCCACATAGCATGAGATACTCTTTCAGGTATTTGCAGGACTGACTCTACAAAATGAAAACTCATTTTTAACGCTTCGGCACCAACTTTTCTGCATTTATATTGGAAGAGATCCATTACTCTTTCATCGCTTCCTGTATCTCCAAGTATCAATACTTTCTCACCAGATTTTACTTTTGCACATCTCTTAATAGCAATATCTGCAACTTTATCAAGTTGCTTTATCAATTCATATTCTTTTATTGTGTTCAAATAATTAATAATATCTATCTTTTCGAAATAAAATTCCTTTTCATTCATGGTTATGCCTCCAATATTTTATTCATAATATTTACATTAATTGTTTTAACCCAAGTTTTTCACTTAATTTATTATCCCCCACAATGAGCGTAGCATCAAGATAAATTCAAGGCAATGTAAGTACAACACCAACATGATGTCTAGAAGTTCAAATTTTTCCCTTAAATGATTTATCCTGATTACCAAATCCAAATATAACACTTGCTACAATTCTTTTATCTTCAAACATGTTTCCACTCATTTTAGCTCTAAGATCTGATCAAGTGCTAAAATGACACAAATGATATATGATGGGACCAGATAATCATTCTGGTCAATTACCCCACGCATTGATATTAGAGCCATCCTCTATTTGCATAATTACTCCTTTCTCTAATGATAGTTTTACTGTAGATAAAACAATACCTCTTGGAAATATACTTCCATCTACAACAATTCTGCCGTTTATTGTCTCTCCCAAAGGTGCTATGCTGACTTGTACACCAGGGAAAAAATCAATTTTACCAGGTTACGTGAATATACAATCCCCCGTATAATAAGCCTATCCCTAAAACAAAAAAATATATCGGTCATGATTGTTGATGTTGTTCTGCAAATTTTTATTTTTCTCCATAAATTGTAGATTACATTACCATTTTGGCCATTACTTTATAATCTACGCTTACTACAACACCATTTTAATAATATATTCCTCAATTTCTATAGCAACTGTAGATAATATTCTCGTTCCTCTTTCAGAGGCCTCCCTACATGTATTGGTCTGCGTAAACATGGTATCACGTAAGCTAATTATTTCATCTACATTTACCAAATCCTTATGTATGCTTTGATTAAATTCCTATTTTTCGAGATGTTGCATTTTCTTATTGCCAGAGGCTGACAGTTTTTTTGTAACATTTAAGCCAGCAATTAGACAAGCTTGTGTCGAATCCACATTGGTACTTTTATCCACAAGTATAATTACACTTTCTCATTCTCTATTATCGCCAATATATTCATAGTTTTATATGCAAATTCAATGTATTTTACATATGAATCATAATTTAACTTCTATTTTTTATTTTAATACTAGTGGTATTATGATCTCTTTATCAACTACTAGATGATTATCTAAACAAAGACTATGATTTCTGCAAGGAATATCTATATGGAATTTTCATACATTTTTGCCCCTCAAGCAAGAAGTTAAGTTACTGCCTAAAACTATCTGTATATTGCAATAGTATGATCCGGTATCCATTAATCCATCCCATTCCCAAAATTTAGGTCATGTAGAATTACATTGTGTCCTGTGGTCCATCCCCCATCCTAATATGGGATACCTGATAGGCATTCTTTTCTTTTAAAGCTTCACAATAATCATGCAATAATTTTGCATTTAATCCTTCCTTAAATTTTACAATATTGCCCTTCTGACAGTAAGTTTTATTGGTGATTGTACATATCTGCTAATTAATATTATATCCCCTGTAGCTATTATCATAGTACCTTCAGCAGTGTCCTCTACAGGTGCACATACAACAAGCCCCGATGGCCAATGATCTCATCTGCCTTTTATGTTAGATATACCATACTGTGATATTCCAGGTCTATCCTCTTTGTTCATTGTTAAGTCAGTCTCCACATCAGATATTATCTTTAAAGTTTTTCCCTCATTTAATAAATCGGATCCATTAATAATCCTTTGTTTAGCTTCTCCGCAAAGGGAACATCCTGCGTAATACTTCTAGTGGATCTTCTATAATTAATGTCCAGGCTCCTGCTGCTAAAGCTTCACTGTTAGCGTTAGAATAAAACCATGCAACAGATGTAGTATACCTATAATCATGTCAACCGATCTCCAGGCATCAATATTACTTTAAATCTAAGTGTTTTCCTACCCGTAGGGAAAGTCATCAAATATATTTCAGCATTCAACTCCTTTACTACAGCAAGACATGCGGCTGAATACTATTCATTAAACTCGGTGTCGTTAAATAGTAATATTGTTTCTTCTTTAACCCTTACAATTCAAGCTGTCTCTTAAATAGTGGAACGAGTTCCGCTGTAAATAGGTGTGAAGATGGAAATCTATTTATAGATCTAAAACCTCCTATAATTTTATTTTTTAATAGATCAATAGCTATAGATTCTTATGGGAAATTAGGCAATTAATTTCACTTAATTATAATTTATTAATTCCTTGCCTAATAGGAAATTTAATCCTGCAAGAAATATAGAACTTTCTTGGTGCTCAACATGTTTATTGCTTCATATTCAAATGCACCCTATTTTACATACGAAACATACGTTGACCTACATTTCTATTTTAGTGCTGAAGGTACTATGGCCCCTTTATCGATTACTAGCTGATTATCTACATAAAAGTTATGATAATCCATTTTAAGTACAAAGAAAAAATGTAAAAAAACTTGTATATTCATTTATGAAGGTGACACCTGACAAAATGCCCTTTACTAACTTCTACCATAATTGGATCCTCGCTAAGGCAAATGTTCATTTTATAAGGACACCTCGAATGAAAACTACAACCAAGAGGAATATTTACTGGACTAGGAATCTCACCTCTAGATTTCACTTTTTTAGGTTTAAGCTTTTCTTCCTCATCAGTTAGAACAGGTATAGATGATAATAGCATTTGTGTATAGGGATGCATTGGATTTCTAAAAAATTCGGAACTTGATGTACTTTCGCAAATTTTTCCAAGATACATAATAGCAATTGATGTCGCTACATTCCGCATTAAGCTTAAATCATGAGTAATAAAGAGATATGATAAATTAAAATCCTTTTGAAGTTTAATTAACATGCTAATAATTTTTGCTTGAATCGACACATCTAAGGCTGACGTAGGTTCATCTAATAAGACCAAGGAGGGATTTGTTGCTAAAGCTCGTGCAATTGAAATCATTTGTCTTTCTCCTCCTCCAATCATCTGAGGATATTTATATATATAATTTTCTGGTAACTCGACCATTTTTAAAAGTTCTTTAACCTTGTCGGTTCTATCTTTGTGATTATTAACAATAGTATGCACTCTAAGTGGTAATTCAAGTATCTGATAAACGCTTCTCGTGGGGTTTATTGAAGTACCTGGATCTTGAAAAACAATTTGTATCTCCTTTTTTAATTCCTTGGAACGTTTTTTACTTTCATTGCTAATATCTTGATTACGATAAGAAATTTCTCCTTCAGTAGGTTTAAATAATCCAACTATAGTGTAGGCCACTGTGCTTTTTCCTGAACCAGACTCACCCACCAGACCAAATATCTCTCCTTCTTTAATTGAGAAATCAATATCGTTTACTGCTTTAACAATTCCCTGTTTAGTAACAAAATATTTCTTGAGATTTTTTACGTTTAATATATTGTTATTGATCAATTTGGCTCCTTCCGTTTTTAAATAGCCAACACGCAACTTGATGAGTCTCCTTAACTTTAAAAAAAGTTGGTTTTTTTACTTTGCATATTGGCATTACATAATTACACCTCGGATGAAACCGGCACCCTGATGGTGGATTTAGGTATTCAGGAATATATCCTGGAATTCCCTGTGACATTCCTCTTCCGGTAAGTTTAGGAACAACGGCTATCAAAGCCTGGCTATATGGATGTAAGGGGTTAATAAATAATTCTGCAGTCTTCGCTACTTCTACCATAGAACCAGCATACATTACATAGGTTCTATCGGTGATATTCTTAACCATTCCCAAAGCATGACTAATTAAGATTACTGATATATGTTTTTCATCTACTAAATCCTCCAACAAGCGGAGAACTTGATCTTTAATTGTTACATCAAGTGATGTTCCAGGCTCATCAGCGATAAGTAAATTAAGGTTACTCAGGAAAGCCATTGCAATGCAAACCCTTTGGCGCATACCACCAGAAAGCTGAATAGGATAAAATTCCAGTGTTCTTTCCGGATCCGGGAGCATAACTTTCCTAAATGCTTCTATCCCACGAGCTTTGATCTCCATTTTTGTTAATTTTTTTCCCATCCCCCCCGAATATTTTATAATATTTTTAATTTGAGAACCTATTGAAAAGTAAGGATTAAGAGCAGCAGTAGGATCTTGAAAAATCATAGAGATTTCTTTTCTTCTAATTTTTTGAACCTCTGCCTTATTCATTTTTAGAATATCTCTTCCCTTAAATAAAATTTCACCTTTAGAGATTCTTGCCGTGGTCATACCAAGAATTTTCATTATTGCTTTCATTGTAGTGGTCTTCCCACTACCCGTCTCACCAATTAATCCAACCTTCTCTTTATGTCCCACCGTAAAATTTACTCCATCTAACACCCTAAGCGTGCCACCGAAGACCTTAAAAAATAGACTTAAATCTTTTACTTCAAGTATGTTTCCTTTCACAAATTAACCCTCCCCAACTGTAAATATATCATGAATCCCATCTCCTAGAAGGTTAAATCCTAACACAATCATTACTAGGGCAATACTAGGAAACATTGACATCCACCATAGGTCAGGTAAGTATTTAGCTCCACCAGCAATCATACTTCCCAAGTCAGCAGTAGGAGGTTGGGCACCAAGTCCTACAAAACTAAGACTCGATCCTATTAAAATAACAGATCCTACATCTAATGTCATTTTAGTAACAATTTCTGAAAGACAATTAGGAAGAATTTCTTTAAAAAGAATATGTAATTTTCCTGCACCAATTAATTCAACAGCTTGAATAAAAAATTCACCTCGCACTGAGGTAACGATTCCGTATGTCATTCTGCAATACCATGTCCACCATACAAAAGATATAGCTATCATGGTAGTAGTTAGATTACGAGGAAGAATAGCACAAATTGATAGTGCAAGAATTAATGCAGGAATGGAAAGAAAAATATCTGTAATTCGCATAATTAAAATATCGATCCATGAATCTTTAAAATATCCCGCAATAAGTCCTAGAGTTACTCCCATAGGTACCGATATTGAAAGAACCACAAAAGACATTAACAAAGAAATCCTGAAAGCATATATAGTACGTGTGAATATATCCCGGCCATATATATCAGTCCCAAAGGGATAACTTAAAGAAGGCGGCTGCTTTGACTCAGAAAAATTCACATATCTACTAACAGATTCGGGATGAACCGTAATAAAAGGAGCAAATATTGCAAGAAATATAATAATAAAAACTACGATCAATCCTATAATAGATAGACGATTTCGAGAAAATTTATACCAACTTCTTTGTACATTCTCCCATTTTTTTGAGGTTAATACTTGGCTAAAAATAGTCTTTTTCATCTTATCTATTCGCTCCTTTCCCTTATTAATTGAATTCGGGGATCAAGTAAATTGACAATAAAATCTACAATAATATTACCACTTATACGAAATATACCCAGCATTAGGACTACCCCAGATATCGCATTAAGGTCTTTTTGTATTATAGCAGTCATCCCATAACGAGCAAATCCAGGCCAATTAAAAATCAACTCAACAAGAAAAGCTTGTGACAAAATAGAGCCAAATTGTAAAGCAAGGATAGATACAACTGGGATAAGAGAAGGCTTCAATAGGTCGCGGAACATAATAACTCTATCAGGAATACCATAGGATTGGGCAGCTACAATATAATCTTTTCTTAGATTATTATAAACGGAAGATCGAGTGATTCTTGCATCTTCTGCCATTCCTAATAGACCTAAACTAACAGCCGGTAATATTAAATGTTTAAAAGAATCAATAAAAACTATAAAATTACCTTGAATTAATGCATCAATTGTCAATAAACCCGTTATCTTTGGTGGATATACTAATTCTGGACTAAGTCTTCCCATAGTAGGAAGAACCTCAAGTATATAACAAAAAATTAACATACCCATAATTGCAAATACAAATGAAGGTGTTACAATTCCAAAATATGCAGCAAGTCGCCCTAAGTTATCTACCCAAGTATTATGATATCGAGCTGAAATAACTCCAATAGTAATTCCTACAGTTATTATAAAGATAAAAGCAAATATAGCAAGCTCCAAGCTCGCTGGAAGAACTCGACTGATATCTTCCAAAACAGGATGTTTTGTAACGAGAGATATTCCGAAGTCACCATGGAGAACATCTTTAAACCAGTAATAATATTGAATGACGATATTCTTATCATAATGCATTGCAATTCTAAAACGTTGTAGTACTGCTTCGCTAGCTCTCGCTCCTAAGGCCATCCTTGCTGGATCACCTGGTACAATCCGTGAAATAACAAAAATAAACACAGAAAGACCCCATAAAACAAATATAGAATAGAATGTTCTTTTTATAGATATCATGCTTCTTTTCATGGTCTTCTTTTGTTAAGAAGGAAACCTAAAAAGGTCTCCTTCTTAACAAATAATTATTCTCCTTTTCATTTTTCTTTTGATTATTTTTTCAATAATTTTTCTCTTTTTTCAGGATATACTTTAATATACCGCATAGAATTATCATATTTATAGACTGGAACTGCCTCCCCTTTAGCTGCAGGCCAATCCATATAAGCTGACTGATATGCACGACGTTCTGGAGTTTCTATTGTAAAAATAGTCGGACAAAGATCTATTACATATCTTGTAATTTCTATGTATTTAGCATATCTTTCATCCTTATCCTTAGTGGCAATTGCATTTTCAATCATTTCATCTAACACAGGATCAAGCAACCATTCTCCTTGTAACCAGGTACCAGCTGTCGAAGAATGATAGCGTGCTTGAAGTAAAGAAGCTGCTTCTGGATAGTAAGAGTTGGCAGATAAAACATGAAGGTGAGGAGTTGCCTCTATTGACGCGCTATCTGAACAGAACAATGCCCAAGTTGTTTCTACAACGTTAAGAGTTAAGCCAATATCACTAGCATTTGCCATAAGCAGCATAGCTTGTTTCTCCATATATTTATTGGTATTCCACTCGATCTCTATAGGATATTCGTCAAAATGACCATAGTATTTCGACTGTTTTAACTCCAACTTTGCTTTCTCTATGTCAAGATGATATTGAAAACTATTAGGATCACTTCCAGGAATAAGCAATGGTACTGGCCCTCTTGCTTGAACAGATCCGGGAACTAGTTTTACAGCCATTTCATAATCAAAAGCCCAAGCTAATGCTTTTCGGACGTGAATATCGTCAAGTGGCGGTTTACGAGTATTCATAGTGATATATTCCATACCGCCACCACGCCATTGAGCAATCTCTACATCTTCAATTTCTGCCAAAGACTTAAGTGTTTCAGAGCCCATCCACCTATTGGTCATCTCTAACTCTCGACGAGCCATCAATGTTTTCAATAATATTGGTTCAGTTGACCCAATCATTTTAAATTCATCCGGGGCAGAATTAATATCTAAGAAATAATTGGGATTCTTTTCCATAAGTATATACTCGCCAGTGAAGTCTTTAAGTACATAGGGGCCAGAACCGGCATCGTGATCAATAACATATCCTCTACCATAGTCACCCATATCATCATATATCCCTGGTTTTTTAATATTTGCCATAATTAATTCTTTATTTACAATATAGAAAGAAGGTAAAGTAACAAGAAATGGCCCAAAAATAGTTTTCATATGAAATGCTACAGTATATTTATCAATAACTTCTGTTTCTTGTATATTCTCCAACCAAAGATATGATATCCCTTCTCCTATTGTTAACATACGATCCATGCTGAACTTAACATCTTCAGCCGTTAGCTCACTCCCATCATGAAATTTAATTCCTGGACGTAAGTAGAAGGTATAAGTCAAGCCATCAGATGATACATCCCAACTTTCTGCAATATGGGGTATAACATTTCCTTTGGTATCTGCAGAGACTAACGGATCAAAAAGATTAACTATTGCTGTTACGCCTTGACAGTCTGAACCAACAGATGGATCAATTATAACTGGCCAATCAGAGCTATATCGTACTATGCTAGAAGTAACACCTATACCTGATACACTAATCAATATTCCTATCATGCACAAAGCAATCAATAATATTTTATTTTTCCCGCTTAACATAATTAAATAAACCTCCTTAAAAATTTTGAATTTAACAGAATTTCTTCATGTGCTTCTTATATAATATTCATATCCCCCCCCTCAATTTATTTTTTTTCGCAAACCTAGTTTATACCGCTACAAGCAAGTCTAGATTTTATTTATCTGAATCATGTTTTATTATCCTTAATATAAAATTAAATTTCCTCAAGCTTCTTTGCTAATTCTATTAAATTTTCCTCTACTACTTTTCCTTTATTTGTTAATTGCTTTCCATCTAACCACACAGAAGTGTCCAAACAAATTCCATCTGTATGTGAAGGTGCTGACTCCCTATTTGTAGAACCAAAACCCCACACAGTACAACCCCAGATTCTTTCATCCTCTGCGATGTTCCCTGAAAGTTTAGCGCCAGGAAGGAATCCGTATGTTGCATGAGCTACTTTCCTCATCTGAGAATGATTAAGCCTGTTTAACCATTGCTCAAATTCTCGTGCTTGAGCTCCACCTTCAATTTTAACAATGACTCCTTCTTTCATTGTCAAACAAATTGGCTCGCTGAGCACTCCACATGGTGGTACAAGTGAACCATCAAAAACAATAATTCCGTTGAGTGATTTACGATCTGGTAACCATCCGATTTGACCTGCCATCCAATGTATTCCAGGCTTATCAGCATAGCCATTTTCAATGCTAACATTAACAGCAGGGACATTATCAAATTCAACATCTGTTCCTGCTGGACTAGTCATACGAATATGTTTTGTTTTGTTAGTAAGATTTCCTACCTCCTGAAGAAATTTCTTTAAATTTGGATAATCAACTCGACCAATACATCGAACCATCATACTAATCGTTGCACCATTAAGCCCCAAATATCGAAGATTTTTATTTTCCTTCAGTGCAACTTGACCGGGAGTTGAATATAATATTGGTTTATTATTTAGTTGTAGCCAAGCATCTGCTCCCCTCAAGGCTCCCGTCAAAGATTCTATTGGTAATATTGAATCTGCTAATTTTCCTTCTATCAGAGGAGATGCTAACCAAATAACCATAGGCTTTGCACCAATTGTAAATGCTGCAGTTGCAACGGCATCAACAACCAAAGGATCAGTTTCAGTATCTGCTGTAATAACGAAAGTCTCCCCGGTTTTTAACTTAAATGACTCTTCAGTAAGAATATTTGCAGCTTTTCCTAATTCATATTGATAAAAATACATCTTAATTAACCTCCCATTACTATATTTTCTTGAAATGTTTATTAATTAATAATACTATCTTTTCAACTCGTTACCATAAAACTATCTTGTAAAAAATTATTAAACTACTTTATCTCATAGCCTTATTAAATTTACTAATTTATTAACCACCTTATCAAAAAATAATTTCTTCCCTTCTTCTTTAGTAGCACCCATTATATCTCCTATTCCATATACTCCCGATGAAGTTAATTCGTGAGTATCAGGCATATATAACATGGCAATTTTTAAAATTGTTGACAATTATTATTCCCTCCTAAACAAAGCTTCCTAGCTTATGCTATTGTTTTTGGGAAATTAGTCGTTGGCTTCCACTCAATCATTTTATCTTTATCTACAAGTTCTGGAAACAAATTTAGCATAAACAATGTTTCTTCTTTCCCTGCATGTATATCAAAATTTTTTAGAGTAGTAAACGGATCTTGGTTCTCTAAATTATTGGTTATTATATTTATATTTTCTACTAATTTTTTTACAGTAAAATTTAAAATATCTGTATTTCCTCCATGAAAGTTTACAATTAAAATTCTTTTTAATCCATGGTAAGAAAGGCTCCTGATTGTATCCGTTATAATCCGAATAATGTATCTTGACTGAAAGTAATAGTTCCTTTAAAACCCATATGGTATTCTGAATATCCTACCCAAGTTATTGGTAATGCTAATGAATCGGTTCTTTTGGCTATTGCTTTACATATTTGATAGCTGACAAAGAATCGGTCCTTAAGGGGAATTGCATTCCATGTTGTTAAATTGATCCTAAGGGAATTATTACTACAGGATTCAGTTTTCTACTTAAATATGTTTCTACTTTGGGCTGGTTATTTCTGTTCACATACTCTTATTTATGGTCTGTATAATATCCCATCTCCTTATTTTGTGAAACAATATTCATGCTTAACTAGATAATTTTTTATTTACCAAATTAAAGCATTTTAATAAATCCTAGCTCCTCATTAAGTTTATTATTTTTTGACACAACTTTATCATCAATACAAATAGTTGGAGATGCTAAAACTACTTCTGTATGATGTTTACCTTTAGTTACATTGCCTTTAAGAAATTCCGGCTGATGTCCAAAACCAAAGGTAACAGCTCCAATTGCACGTTCAGCTTCAGTTTCATTATTATTCATCTTGGCTTTAGGATTTAATCCTACATTGAAATGTGATAAATTATATATAGTAGGGTCATTCAAAGAACTGAGCCAACTTTTCCATGAATTTGCGTCTGCTTTACCTTCAATATTTACCATTACGCCTCTTTCCATTTTTATAGTCACTGGCGAAGACACAAGACCTCCTGGAACTATAACGCCATCTACTACAATCTTTCCATTTATTGTTTCTTCGATGGGAGCAACTAGTACTTGCACCCCAGGGAAAAATTGAACCTCTCCCGGTTCTTTTGCCGCTCCGTCCCCAATATGTATCGGTCTTCCTTGAAATTCAAAGCTAATATCTGTACCAACAGAAGAAGTTATATGGCACTTTTTCGATTTTTTCCACAAATCAGCTAATAATTCAGCATTATTACGCATCTTTTGGAAATCTGCTTCAACTACAGCTTGAATTATATATTCCTCAATACCTCCTGGTTGCGTTGAAATAATACGAGTTCCTCTTTTAACTGCTTCTTTGCGTGTGTTAGTTGAAAAAAATTTTGATCCTTTAAATAAACCTATTACAATATCAGAATTCACTACTGCATTATGAATAACTGGGTTCAATCCACCTTTTTCATTATCTAATATCTTCCGAATTATTAAAAGCTGAGCATTGGAAGTATTTTCAAGCCCTGCAGCTAAGCAAGCTTCTGCTATATCCGTATTTGTATTAATATCAGCTAATATTAAAAGATTTTCCCCTTCCTTAACTCTTGCCAATTCTTTAATTGTTTTTTCAGCAAATTTACTCCATTTAATAACAGACATTTTTATCACCTCACATTTTAAATCGATAGTTTGATTAATTTATAATTTATTAACCTTAATCCTATTTTTTGTTAAGATTTCTAAAGCCATTTCTTAATTGATAAGTTAATAAACGTAGTTTGTCTCTAATTTCTTTTGAATTATGATGTAAATTTTTTGAATCCATCATTTCGATTTCCTCTTATAAAACTTATATATAAATTACATATTATTAAATAACCGTTTTGAAATATCTTGAGATAGATCCATTAGTATACTTTTGATTTTTTCCATTTTAAATAAATTAAAACGCGATACC
>JABXKC010000050.1 GCA_013375495.1 Promethearchaeota archaeon | reverse complement strand
TAAATATCGGTTTGCAAAAAAAACTCAAAGACTATGTAAAAACCATTCCACAGCATGTCAGAGCCGCTAATACATTCATAGAGACAGAAACCCGCAAAGCACAAGCTAATAACGCTAGCGAAGCTGAAATTCTAGCGATAAAAAAAAAATTTCAAAAAGGTGATTCAATAAGATTCATAAAGAGTAAAGGAACTCTTGGAGCTAAAGTTATTGAAATGGCAAGACTAGAGGATATTGATTCACAAAAATATCGCGAGCTTTTAAAATCAGCTTTAGAGCAAGTATTAGACGCGCTTGATATATCGTTCGAAGAAATAAAGGGAATTAAAAAAATGGACGCTTTTTTTTAAAATAAAAAAGTAAATTTTTACACTTATTTTATTTCTGCTAAATCGATCCCTTTAGTTTCCTTTACAAATAGAAAACCTAGGGGAATTATCAAAAGATTTCCAAAGACAAAAATTATAAAAGTGAACCCTAATCCGAGATCTAGAACGATAAAACTACTCATTAGCAGTCCAGTAGTAATACCTACAGCTCCGATTAAGCTTCTAATTCCAATTCCTGTTCCTCTTCTATCAGTAGGTATTAATTCTAATGTAATTATTCTAATAATCCCCCATAGTCCCCAATAAGAGACGTGACTTATTGCATAACCAATTAATACTATTAGAAACGCATTTGAAGCATTATATGCCCCTAAAACCCATATAATCACAGAAATAGGTAAGAAAAATGACCATAAATATAGTAGTGGCTTCCTTCCAATTCGATCTGCCAGAAATCCATTAGTTGCATACGCAATCATAACGGTAAAAATTGTCATTAAAAAAATTAAACTCACTTGGGGTTGAGGAATAGAACCTACATCTGCTATATATTTCTCAAATAAACCTATAAATAGATTCGAAAACCCGAACAAAAACGATATTACTAATATGTAAATAAATGGTTTCTTATTCTCTGTTTGAAAAACTGATTTAATATCTCCTAAAAAGGAGCGAGAATCTCTCTTCGGGGCTTCTTTCATTGATTGAAATTCGGTAGTTTCTTTGAGTGTAAAATATATCACGATGCTTAAAGGAATTCCAAATATAATAGGGAACAATGTCATCGCTCTCCAATTTGGATTTAAATCTGTTACAAAAATTAATCGAAAGATTACCATTATTATAGCTCCTAATAACCCCGCCATTAATATAATGTTTGTATTCAAAGCTCTTTTACTTTGTTTTGATTCTTCATTTGCGTAAATTAACCAAATATCGCTCATAAAGAAAAAATACAAGATAAATTGAAAAGCGACGTACATTACATAACTAACGGATAAAAACATTCCTAACGAAGCAATGCTCATTCCAAGGATTGTGATTGCCAACATTCGCTTGCGTCCTACTTTATCTACTAAATATTGGTTAAAAAACAAAAAATACATCCCAATTGAGATTATACTTCCCGCTAATGTTACAATAGCGCTGGTAATATTCTCGTCTGCTGTAGGAAAAAATTCCTTAACTATTACTGAAGGCATTGAGCCGGGATAAAGAGTACTGTAAGTATCCAGAATCTGGACGAGCATTAATACGAAGATAAGATACCTAAAGTAAGATTTTGATCTTGTTGATTGATCATTATTAATAATTTCTGCCATTTTTATTCATCTTTAATTGTTTATGCAAATGGTTCCAAATATAATTCGTTATGAGTATGAAATAGATGTTAAACTTTAATCTTTATAAATATTTAGGATTAACAGATTCTATTAAACAATATTAAAGAACTACATATAAGAGAACCATAATTAGGCCGCTAAAAATAGGATTTAAAATATTATCATCAATTTTAAGACTTAGTAAATCAATTATTAAAAATACAAGTGCTCCGCTTACCGATATTATAATCATCTTGGAGAGCCCTAAGTGAGACTCAAACAACCATAATGCAAAAAAGCTTACTCCTAATGAAGCAAGAAACCCGGAAATATATCCAATTATCGTTTTGCTGCTATTTTTTGGAAAATGGTGTCTTCCAAAACTAACTCCCATAATAGAAGCGACTCCATCACCGATACTCGTAATTAAGGTAGCTGCAGTAAAAACACCAAAGGGTAAAAAAAGTAATGGAATTAAAGAGAGAACTAAAACTGTATTTTTTGTTAATTCGTAGTTTTCGTTTCTTTTAAGAGTTTTAATTAGCAAGTTCGAAAGGCAATCAGGCAGAAGACTATAAACGTTCGATTTTTCAAATATAAAAGCTAAGCGTACGAAATCCAATGCTGCGAATAAAATAACTCCCGTATAGCCTATAGTTAGAATTAAAAACATTGCGTATTCATACCCCGAAACTCCATATATTTGATCTGCCCCCCATAAACCTTCCCATACTTCAACTGCAAAAATTCGTAGGATAATAATAAACAAACCAGGAAGCAAATGAAAGATTTTCCTATGAAAGTCAGTTCTTAGAGAGTAAGATTTGTTGTTGATTTGATTCTTATTCATTATATCGTATTTTTCAAGAAACTGCGTAATTGTACGATTTTCCCTAAGTTCAGGTTTATCTTTTAAGACAATTTTAGATTGATACAGCAGAATTAGGAATACTAACAAGGGTGCAAAAATACATATGATGTTCATGGAGAAGGCCTGATGAAATTTTACATCTTCAGTAACGCGTGGGTAAAAGAATGGATAAAGAATTCCAGTAATAATCCATAAAACAAAATTTATAAAAGAATTAATAAAAACATGTTCTTTCGGGAATATCCTTTTCAATCTAATCGCATAATATAACTGACCAAAACCTATTGAAATAAATAATAAAGTAATAGGTAATGTAATTAAATTGAAAACCATATTCTAATTAAATCTCAATCTAAAAAATAATTTGTGAAATATGAAACTCTAACAATGAATTATTCATCGAAATTGTGGCAAGATCTCAACAAACAATAATGCCATATTTTTAGGAAACAATCCTACTCTATCACCATCTCTAACCTCCTTACTAGCTCCACAATATTTACCATTCACAAATATGTGACTCAGTTCATTTTCGTTTATTACAAGCTTTTCAAGAATATCATAGACAAAATGAACTTTAGAAGATTCGATATTAAAAGACACCGGAAGTCCTTCCTCTAAGTCAAATTCCTTAACTTTTTCTCTTAAATTCCCATACAACTTTACTAAAATAGGCATCCCTTATACACACCTATACATCACCAAGTAAAATAAGATAAAAATATTTGTTTTATAAAAAATTAAAGGAAAATAATAAAATAATAAGATTAAAAAATTTAAAAAAAGGATTTATAGACCAAATAATAAGAATTCGTCTAAGAAATCGTGAACTTTTTTCATACTTTCTTCGCCTAGAGCTTTCTCTATTTGGAGTTTTAAATCCAAAACTGTGCTCAAACTCTGGACTACTGTATTTTGAATTGTGCTATTAAATATGGACTTACTTTCGTTTTGCTTTTTGAAATACTCAACCCGATCCAACATTGCCTCTTGGTATTCTTCTGCTGTAGATGTTTTGAGTTCTACAAGCTTCCGTAACTTCAAACCGTCTTTACTTTCGATTACTTCGTCAACCATTTTATAATCACCTGTTATTTATTCCTCCTTTCTTATTCCCCCATTCTGGGCTACTTCTTGTCGGATCTCTTCTCTAGTTTGTCCTGTAGTAGTGTCGAATTCTTCCGCGACTTTCGCTGTAATCTTTTTAGCGACTTGTTTTTCAATTCTATCACGATGTAACGTGTTCATTGTGCAAAAACTGATTTCATTAACTGAACCGTCAGGCATTGCTACACCAAAATGAACGATACACCTTTTGACACGCTCTATATCCATGTTATATGCGTCTTGGAAGTGCATGCTTGAAAGAAGAAGAGTACCATGCGTAAAGGAACTAATACTTTCCCAATCGCCATTCAATAAAAGTCTAGTGAACATTTCCATGAGCTTTCCTGGTTTCTTGGTATATTGAAGCATCCCTAATAGGAATCGGGCTCGAAGTTGTGTTTTATCTAACAAATTAAGACCACTATCTAAAGTTTTACCTATGTCGCCTAATATTCCTTCAAAGAATTCAATTGGTTGTTTTTCTTTATTTTTTATTTTTTCCCAAAATCGGTTGGCAAAATCAATGATTTTGAGAGGATCGAAGTAATCCATAATAGGAACCATTTCTTTCGTGTCGGGATCTACAACTAAATAGGTTGCGAAGCCACAATCAGGTGAGCAAGTAAATTCAATTGGCTCTACATCAGCAAGATAAGCTATAATTCTCCCGAATTCAACTATTGTTGTTAGTGGATACCAGGCTTCATCCATTCTAATTTTGCCGCCAGTTTGATTTTCGATTTCTTGTATCACATCAGCGTTCGTAATTCTTAGTTCGTCCATCTCTTCTGCTGTAATGCGCCCACATAAGGACACAGGTTGGAATGTTATCCCTCTAATAACATCAATATTATCAAGAGCAAACTGAATTATGTTCCCAACTTCAATATCTGTAATCCCTTTGACAATCGTAGCAACTAAATTGATAGATGATAATCCTGCTTTTCTGCAATTTTCTACAACGCGCATCTTATATGGCATTAAATTCTTAATGCTTCGTGTCTTCTCGTAAGTTGTGTTATTTATCCCATCAAACTGGAGGTATAGGGTATCCAAACCCATCTCGTATACTTTTTTAGTCCACTCAAGTCCTCCATTTTTTTTCTGGAAGCCATACCCGTTTGTAGCAACAATTACTTCTTTAAATCCATGATCTTTTGCCATTTTACAGATTTCAGGAAAATCCTTTCTAACGGTTGGTTCACCGCCCGTAAACATAATAGCAACAGCAGGAATTGGTTTGCTTCTGAAGTGCGTCATAATCCTGTCTATTTCTTCTAATGTTGGTTCGATTAAATATCCAGATTTTTCTATATTCGCATAACAGAAATTGCAATTGAAATTACAACGGTTTGTTAAGTCTATTAGTGCTAAAGTACAAGTTGATAAGTGTTCATTACAAAGTCCACAATTATAGGGGCATCCTCTTGGATCGTCTGAAGCACAGTCGGCTGGATTCGCTTCACCGTCTTTTTCAAACTGCCAGGCAATAGTTCCGTCCTTATTTTTCATTTGAAAATGAGTCCACTTGTAATACTTTGCGTTTGAGCTAATGATATCCTTAAAATCTCCGTGTTCTGGGCAATTTTTAACCATGAAAATTTTTCCGTCTTCTTCTTGAACTGCTGCATCTATCCTTTTGAGACATTCTGGGCAAACCGATACGGTTTTTCTATAGTATTTCTCGTTTAAAACATCTGTTCCGTCTAAATGATACATTTTACATTTTCTCCAAAAATTTACTAATTAACCAAAAATAGGATTTAAGCTATTTAAATAAAATCAGATTACTATTATTATTACTAATATTATTAAAGTTAGTAATACGTTTTAAAAGCTAAGTTCACAGCTCCTTCGGCTATTCTATTAAATATATTTATAAATCAAAAATAGAATTATTATTTTACCATTCTTTTTTTCGCTTCAACAATTGCTGCTCCCATCTCAAGCACCCTACTAAATGGCTCTTCACCATCTTCTCTTGGTTTCAAGCTAATAGCATTTTCTGAGCAGACGCTAGCACATAAACCGCATCCAAGGCATAAATCCCGATCAACTATCGCAACATCTTCCATGGTTATAGCCTTTACTGGACATCTATCAACGCAATTTTCGCACGCAATGCATGCTTCTTCGTCAATTATTGACTCGAACACTGCGTTCATGAATTTATGCTTGTCTTGTCCTAGTTGAGTAATTCCCTTCATGGATATGCAGCAACACGGACAACAATTGCATATATTAGAAAGATGTTTTGAATTTGCTCCGGCGTGAACTAACCCCGATTCGTCCGTTTCTTTAATGATTTGAATAGCTTCCTCAGCGGTAATTTTTCTTCCCATACCATTTTCAATATAGTATTCAGCCGCAATTCCAAAGCTTAAACATGTTTCTATAGGATGATTGCAACCTTCACCTAATAACTTAGCTTCTTTTCGGCAAACGCATTCAGCTACAGAAATGACTCGCGCGTTTCTTATTGACTCTTCAAGCTTTTGATATGGAAAAAGCGTAGTTTCAGTTTGAATAGTCTCTTCTAAAGGAATAACTTTAAACCCAGGAACATTGCTTGCCCCTATCTCTTCTAAACCTGCTTCATAGTAATAATCTTTAAAAAGTTGAGCTAATTCTTTGTCAATTATATTGACAGAGTATTCATACAATCCAATCATAAAAGGAGCCGAGTTGTATAGCGTTTTATCATCTCGTCGAGATCGAAAAATAAGTCCTTTCTTTGCCATTGATTCAAGTTTCGCTTCTATTTCAGCTGGATTCTGTCCTGCTCTTCTTGCGATACTACGGGCTCTTTCTGGTCTTGCAGTTAAGAATGTAGCTAACTCAGCTTCTTCGTCAGTAAAGAGATGTTTTAAAATTTCAATCTCAACTCCCGATTGCGTCTTACGGAATCCTACTGGAAAATTATCAAGGAACGCTCTTAATTTCTCGTACGGATTTACAGTCATAACACAAAAACTTTATTTTTCTCTATTATCTAATAGTCATTTAAAATTAAAAATAAAGGTTAGGTAAATTTCTCTGATAATGAGGTTTTAAGGGCGTTCAATTTTTTAGAAATTCTCACCTGAAAGATGTGATTTTCTTCTAATTCTTTAAATTTAACTGGTAACCTTTCCATATTTTTGTTATGGTATTGCTGGATAATGTTCAGATCGGGTAAATCTGTTATCAAAATTCCTTCTTTCATCACAGGTATAAGAAGTGCTTCAGAATTTGAAGGTGCTGGTTCACTCTCTAACATCAATACATCTTCTTTAAATTCTCCTCGCTCATTATAAAATCTATAGACTTGTTTATTACCAGGATAGGTTAACTTATCTCCGCTTATTTTAATTTTAGGTTTTCTGTTATATTCTATTAATTTATATACGCCTGCTATAGTAGGATCGTCACGAGAGGTAGCTAGTTCAGTTCCAACTCCAAAAGCATCAATTGGTGCGTTTTTCTCAAGAATTTCTTTTATTTTATATTCATTTAAGTCTGAACTAGCAACGATCAGCACTTTTTCACATCCATTTTCATCTAGTATTTTTCTTACTTTTCTTGAATGTTCAATGAGATTACCTGAGTCTATTCTTACAGCCCTAATTGAATTTTTAAACTTAGAAATATTTTTAGCTGCTTGTTCTGTATCGTAAGTATCGATTAAGAGGATGGAATTATCTCCGTAGATCCGGTTATAAACATCGAAACTCTCCATTTCATTATCAAATTTCTGTATAAAGCTATGTGCCATCGTTCCGCTTGAAGCAATACCTAGTTCAATATCAGCAATTACATTGCTGGTACCGTTAAAACCTGCAATATAGCTTGCTCTCGCAGCGTAAACTCCAGCAAGAGGGCTGTGAGATCTTCTCGTACCGAACTCTAACAGAATCTTGTCTTGCGCTATGTTCTTGATTCTAGACGCTTTTGATGCTACTATGGTCTGGTAATTTATGACATTTAAAATGTAAGTCTCTGCCAATTGAGCGTGGAACATTGGACCTTGAATCTTCATAATTGGCTCGTTAGGAAAGAAGAAATTACCTTCTTTCATTGCCCACACATCTAATTTGAATTTAAATTTAGGTAAATAATCGTCAAAAAAACTCGAATCAATGTTTTTGAAAACCTCTTTTTTTCTCAGAAACTCTATTGTTTTATCGGTAAATTTTGCATTCTGTAAATAATGAATTACTTGTTCTAAACCCGCAAAAATTAAATAATTACGATTTTTAGGGAACTTTCTTATGAAGAGTTCAAAAACAGCTATATCATCCTCTTCCTTAATATTATTATCGAGATTGTACTGATAATACGCTGCTCCCATTGTCAGTTCGTAAAAATCAGTACTCAAGATTAAATTATGTTCGTTAATGAATCCCGATTTTGGACTTGTCATTGTTGTTATCTTTTATTTTTTTTTAAAATTTGTGACCCTTTTGAGCATAAATCCCAACATCCTGTCCTTATTAACTCCACCGTTGCAAGTAATTTTGTCTCCTAATTTAAATTTATTGCTCGAATATAGTTTTTCGCTCAGTCTTATTTTTAATTGTTCTAATTCTTCTATGTCTTCTTTCTTAAAGTCGCTTTTCTTTTTCAGTTGAGGTCCGAATTCAATATCCTTTAATGTAATTAGATAAAAGGTTGTTATATTCCCTTGAAAATCATCTTCTTTCTCTTCTATATCTGTTATTTCAGCTTCATAGACCGTTATTCGTTTGTGTCTTGCGAGTAGAGAACTGGAAGCACCCTCATTAATTAAGTTGCCATCTTTGATAATAATATCTTTTACCTTTTTCTCAAAATCTTTAGGTAAAGTTGTAGTTTTCCAATCTGATAATTTGAAATAATTTTTCTTTAAAGAATAAATAAATCCAACCCAAAAATGATTACAAAACCCCATATTTGAGCCTACTCTACAATCACAGTCTCGTTCAGGATCGTTGATGTTTTTTGGCGTTATTGATAAATACGATTCCGAATCCCAATTAAAACCCTTGAATTTTAACTCTATTTCATGGTTCTTGTCGTTTACGACCTTAATTTCAGTTATTGATTCTCGATCTTCACCATTAATTTTGCGAATTGCTGTATTAATTTCGCTCGAAATGATGTCTCCTTCCTTCTGTTCTAATAAATCTTTCAGTTCTTCTTCTGCTAAAGAGTCAAGAATAAACTCTACTAATTCTGATTTTTTAAATTTTGAAAAGCCTTTTATCTCAAAATCTCGACATAACTGCTTTAAATCGTCTGCATTTAAAGATTGGAGCAAATATTTCAAATAAGTCTTATCATCAATTTCTTTATTCATTTAATTTCAAGCCCGATATTTTTAAAATGTAAATTCTCCAAGTAAAATTTAAATTGATTGCTTATATTTATGACTGTTGTAATAAATTGTTCATTAACTTAATTTGACATTGTCCCCTTAACAAGAACATCTGTTAAATTTTCAATAAGTTCTTCCTCTGCAAGTTCAAAATCACTCCGAATCCACCAAATAAAGACTCCAAGTACCGTAGATGTCCAAACTCTCGCTGTTACTTTAGGATTTTGATCACGAGCTCCAGATTCTACGAGTCTCGTGATGATTTTTTCTACCTCATTTGTAAAATTGTCAAGAATCTCATTTCTTTTGTTTCGGTATTTCTGGTCCATTCCACCCATTTGCTCAAAAAAAATTAGAAATGACTCCTTTTTTTCCCTAAACATTTTAGCATATCCTCGAAAAAGATCCTTAACGGCGGAGATTGGTGGGATTCTGTCGTGCTCGAAATATTTAAATAATTCTCGAAATTTGCTTATCATAAGTTCAGCTAACCCACTTACTAATTCTTCAATTACATCCTCCTTTGAATTAAAGTAGTTGTAGAAGTTTCCTACACTCGTATTAGCCCGTTTTGTGATATCCTTTATACGGGTATTATGAAATCCTTTTTCTTCAAAAACAGAGAGAGCTGTTATTATAAATAAATCTCTCTTTTCCTTCTTTATTATTTCAGACTTTTTCTCCCTTGAAGACACTTGATGTCAACTCAATAAATCATGAACAATTTGTTTTATGTCAAAAATCAAAAAAATTATTATTACAAATAGTGAAAATAGGTTAAAATTTATTACTTATTAATTTTCAATTTTCTATTGCTTAATTATGCTCTAAAATTAAGAAGGTGAATTTAATCTACGGAGTAGTGAAGAAAAATATTCAGATTAACCTATACCTTCCAGATTCGGGGTAAGGATTAAGGTTAACCTCCTTTAAATTAATTAAGTCTTTGAAATACGGTGTTAGTATCTCTCGATCGACATAATACTTTCCCGGCACTTGAAGTGGATTGTTTGTAAAACTTAAAACCTCTAAATTAACAAGTTTATCAAGACCTTCGAGTACACGGATTTTGTTGGCGTCAAGAAATAACTTTTTTAAGTTCCCGAGATTTTCGAGACCTTTAATTTGTGTAATTTCATTACAATGTAAATAAAGCTGTTCGAGGTTAACAAGAGTGTCTAATCCCTCTATTTCTGTTATATTGTTCAAACCAAGATTTAGATCTTTTAAATTTATGAGATTTTCAAGGCCCTCAATTCCAGTAAGATCGCATTCAAAAAAGTCCAAAAGCTCTAAATTTGTTAAATTTTCCAATCCCTCAATCTTGCGCATAGGATTTCCCGGATCGTCACTTTTGGGATTCTGAAAATATAAACGCTTTAAGTTTTTTAAATTTTCCAATCCAGTGATGCGTTCAATCCGATTGCCACCTAATTGCAAAGTCTCCAAGTCGATTAGACTCTCAAGTCCTTCTATTTTTGTGAGGTGTTCGCTTCCACAGATGCTTAATTCCCGCAAGTTTGTAAGCTTTTCTAGCCCATCCATTGATTTAAGTCTGTCGCTGTAAATGTGCAAGGCTCTAAGGTGAACGAGTTTGTCTAACCCTTCAATTTCTTCAATTTTTTGAATGTTTTTCATCCCATTAATCCAAAGAACGCCACCCTCTTGAACGGAAACCTTAGAACCATTTATCACAACGAATTTATTCTCAGCCAACTAACACCATCAATTTTTTATCTCCAATGCTATCAAACACCTTAGAACATTTAAATATTTGCACTCCAGTAATTTAGTGAGTCCAATTCAATAATATAATAAAAGGAGGTTAGAAAAAACAACCAGAGAATTACTATTCCTATGATCTTTTAGCCTTGATTCCCATTACCAATGACCCAATAACCAAAAATGTACTTGAAAGACCTGTGATTAAGAAATAAGGCATCATTTGTGAACTAATGTCCGTACTATGATCTAATTGATCTAATATATCCTGGTGATCTGTCTTTTCCCCTGAGCAATCACATCCATCGTAATGTTCAACAGTATCTAACACCGCCATAGCGCTATAAAAGATCGCCTTGTTCAAAATGTGTTCAATGCGTTCAAAATAGCTTTTTTCAGGTTCCTCTAAATACATAAAGTCAACACGCTCCCACTCATACAATTCGTCAGAATGTAATGGAAAATAATCGGTTTTGTGTGCTTGATAAGTATCCCAAAGTTCCCATCGGTATTGATGTGTATATAAACCCATAAAATAAGTTGCAGTCCACGCGTTGTAATCCATGGCATATTGGCTCGCGTAATCGAGTTTAGCGTTCCTCCAGTGAAAAAAACTTCCAGCACAATACCTTTCAGGTCTCCAAGTTAATTTTGTTATTTTGGTCTCAAAGGAATTTTTATGTCCATTTAATCCCACATAAGAAGATTCGTGGTTATCAATATCTGATTGCGTAAACAAGTGACAATATGATGCTGCATCACAAATAAAATGAACCATCGCTCCTAAAAAAAACGCAGCTTTTTTACAATCGTGATCCTTAAAAGCTTGGATTGCGGAAGCTTGAGCGTGAACGGCTCCATTAGCTAGTGACGAGTCAACTATAATAACTTGATCCCCAAGGTTATTATAACGGATCCTATGATTAAGGGACAAAAGATTCTGGCTGCCATATATCTCTCCGTCACAACTAGTTAAACTTATTTGGGCACCACTCCTGATTCTTAAATCAGGAGCCTCTGTTCCCAAGAGATAATACATTCTATATAAATTCTTATCGGAATAAAGCAGATCTATAAAGGTGGGTGTAATAGAATACTCATACATAACCTTCAAAGCCACATCAGCAATCCAATCGTGAGTACCATAGTAATTCTTTTGACCCTCACCGGGGGAATAATATGCAGCCTGATAACCGCCCACAGTATAAGCATAAATAGGAGCGGCCCCCCCCCTAAATGGGAATTCTTCCAACTTTTAGCATTAACCGAACAAAACCCTAAAAAAAAAACTAACACTAATGTAAAAACAAGAAAAATTCTATTTCTATTTACAATCTTCATTACTCTCCATACCCCAGAATTTTCTGTTACTCCTTTATAAATAAATGTAGTTATTTATAATATAATATCCTTAGCTCATATATAAGGCTATGGTTGAGTAATGTACAAACTCACAGGTTTCCGGTTTGGAAAAGTACAAACTGTCAAAATCGAGAGGGGAAAAATTTATATTCTAATGTTTTAATTAATTAACTAAGTATGAAACTGGATAAACATTCAAAATTCAGAAATAAAAAATTTTAAAGCTATTTATTACTGTTCATCATTTTAATCTATAGCATTTCCATAACTACCCATGTCGGAATTGAATCATCTGCAATTAATTCATCATTGGATACGTTGGCTATTCCAAACGGTTATTTTTCTACAAATTTTACTATTCCCGAACCTGAATTTCAAATCTCTGTAGGACTTTCTAATAAGGGGATATTAGAAATTACAGATTTTGAAGTTAATGTGTCATTAAACCTTTCTTACGATTATTTACCTACGAACCAAAATATTTATTCAAATTTCTTCAGTAAAAAAATAAATTATGGAAGTATTAAAGGACTTTCCAGTTTAAATTATACCATTAAGAGTGAACTAAGTAATTTTGATGTAAGTATCCTAACACTATTCTGGGATAATATTTTAAATAGTTCAGGAGTCAAATTCTTAATGGATGTCCAAATTAAATGCAAATTCTATTTTGGTTTAGTACCTTTTATACTGTTAGTCAAAGATTTTGATTTATTTTTAATAGGTTGTCCAACTTGCCCTTAAAGGGAGGTAATAACACATGTTTAATGTGAAATTAGAACGATTATATGGTTATATATTCATTATATTAACTGCCTTAACAACAATCATAATTCCTTCAATAATTTACTTTTCAATTATGTCAAACCTCAGTTCGCAAGAAGATTTTAATGTGATTCGAACAAAAATTTTCCAATTCATTATAATTTCTATAATTCTAGGATTTCTTACTACTTTTGCTACATTATTAGCTTATTTTTTTGAACCTTTTTTATCTATAAGATTAATACTTTTAGTTCTCGCTGAAATTCTGTATTCCGTAGATATTATAGTTTGGTCTGGATTTGGTGCTCTCAGTTTGGAAACCAGTAGCTCATATATCTCTTTGAATCAATCTATATTTTTTTTCTACTTCTTGGTAATTCCTTTGCTTTTTGGAATTAAAAGTTTTTATGATTTTAAAATTACAAGAGATAAATGGAGAGATTGTTTAATAGTCTTAAAAACTATTTGTTTTATGAACAAGAAAGTGCAAAACTCAAATCAGGTTGTTAAAACTATTCGAACTTTAAATATTAAAAAAGAGTTAATAAATAAAACCGTACAAAATATACGATATTACCTTAGGTATCTCGAAAACCGAAAATTTATTAATCGTTCAAGTAGGTTTAATCTGACTAAAGAAGGGAAAAAAATACTAAGTAAACTTGAAAAAATTAAAATGTACGAGGAAATTAATTTCGCCTTTTTTAAATATCAAAAATTAGAAGAGTGGACAGAAGAAGATTTTAGGAGGTAATAAAACCTTGAAAAATGGAGTTATCGTAATCCCAAAGTTTAAAATTACAAAAACCGGAAGAGTATTTTGTAAAAAACATTCTCTCTATAATAAAAATGAGAGTGAATTTTTCCCCGATAATGATTTATTTCGTATTTTTAGAGGTGAAGGACCTTTGAGATGTGAAAATTGCTCACATTATAAAAATGATGACTGTTATTTTACAAAGTCTGATATTGATAAAATAAGAAAAGATTTGGGCGTTTTTCGTAGACGCTATAAATGTGATGTGTGTAAAAGTAAGATAACATTCTTATCTAATGTCCTTCATAAACTTTACTCTGAACAGTACAATAATTACAAGATTAGCTTAATTTGTTGTGCATGTTATGGTATCTTACAACAACATCAAGAAAAAACCTTAAAAAATCAAGAGATTCCAAAAACAGGATACAAATCTAGCCTTGCTTTGACTATTCCAATTATTTTAAGTTTAGTAGTCTTCACTTATAACGCATTTTTTTCAATTGACGTTTTTCTCAAAAATATCATACCTATTTTGCTTTTTATTGTTCCTACAACAATATGTTATTGCTATTTCCCTTTGAAACTAAGCCAAAGAACAAGAAAAAGGAAAAATTGGCTTAAAAATTCTAATTTCTATAGTGAGGAGTGAAAAATAAAAAAAAAATAAAAAATAAAAAATTACTAATTTTAATTAGTTGAATTTCCGAAATTCCTTAACTCCGTATCTGATAAACAGCTAAAGAGCACAAAATCTGTGAGCCTCATTCCCTCCTCAGTAAGGAACAAGCGCTTACGTGTGTCATACATTTCTCTACCAATATAACCTGAGTTTTCTAACTCGGAAAGTAAAGACGAGGCGTAACTCTTTCCAATATTTAAAAATTTTTGTATATCACAAGAAAAGACTAGAGCCATCGAACTTGATCTTCTCCTTAAGAAAAATAAAATTCTCTGTTTATTGGTAAAGAATTCTGAGTAGTCTAGCCTATCTACCAGTTGAGCCTTATATCCTTCGTCATAGGAGCTGGTTTGATATTCATGGGGTATACGGCGAAAATAAAATCTATACTTAAGATGATTTCTCTCTTTGTAGCGGGTATTATTATTCATTACGGAGCTTTCTGGATAACTTTGGGTTCCAGGGCCTTAAGCTTGGCTGCCATACCAATCCCCCCAGATGTTATTGAGTTTCATTTCACCCAGCAGATATTACCTGGTATGGTTGCGCTATTATGCGCCCTCCCAATTGTCGTAATTAATTGTTTCTTATACTGGAGAGCTAGAAAAAAAAGAAAACAGCAATCGTTAAATACTAATGTATTAACGAAGCATGAGTAAGGAATAACCGTTATTAAATTAAAAAAATTGATAGGTAACCGTTATTAGATAAGCAAAATTGATAGGATTTGCAAATTTTGCATGGTAATTATAACTACTCTAATCCGATTGAATGATTCTTACATAAAATCGTAGATGTAGGAGGACATCCTTGCGAAGGATCAGGATTTTTTTTGTGAAAATTGCTTCACAAAATTAAAAGATGAATTTTCTATTGTTTTATTATGTCTTTGGGGTCGCTTGTACCTAATTTTACTTAATAATTATTGAAAAAGTGTTGTTTTTTTATCTCTTTCCTAAATTTTTCGTTGAATAATAAAGATCAACAAAAAGTAAATGAACATTCATTCAGTGAATGAGGATTCGGTAAAAAATAAGAAATTTTAACCGTTGCAAGTGTAGGAAAACATTTATATACTTACTTATCTTTCTTTATTAGAATTAAATATCTAATTGATTAACATATTATTTGACTAAAAATTTAACAAATAGGAAATAAGTGAACATAAAAATGAGTGACATAACACCAGAATACTTGGAATATTTTGGCGAAATTAAGTTCGCCGAAGAAAAAAGTTTAAGTGCGCGCGATTTTGCAAGCTCTCTTACGAAACATTTTTCGAAAGAAGAAAAGTTGCCAACGGGGAGTTATAAATTCGCAGAACTTAACAATCCCCGGATGAACGATTTCGAGGATGCCTTTAATCGTTATTTTGAATAAAATAATAAAAAACTTTTTTAGAAAACTCTTTATATTTTAATTTTTCTTTATAATTTTAAACATTGATATATTTCAATTTCTATCATTACTAGAAGGTTAATTTATATTTGAGGAAACTCAATAAAAACTAATTTATTCATTAAAAATTAAAATTGGTAAAAGATAATGAAACTAGTTGATGATATTGAGGAGGTATTTGTCGAAACCAATGGAATAAAACTTCATACTATGATAATTGGAGAGGGTCCACCTTTGATCCTACTTCATGGGTTTCCAGATTTTTGGTATGGGTGGAAAAGCGTAATTCCCGGCCTTAAAAATGATTACAAATTGATAATCCCTGACATGCGGGGATATAATTTATCTGACAAACCTAAAGGCGTAGATAATTATAAAATTGAGATTTTAATGGACGACATCAAGGGCTTAATAGAATCGTTAGGTTTAGAAAGTGTTTTTCTTGCTGGGCACGATTGGGGGGGTGTTGTTGCATGGGCGTTTGCCGAAAAATATCCTAAATTGTTGCGAAAGGTAGCAATATTGAACGCTCCTCACAGTAAAATTTTCCAACAAAAATTACGAAATGATAAAAACCAGCAAAAAGCGAGTTTTTACATTTTCGAATTTCTTAAACCAAATGGAGAAAATTTCCTTTTTGAGAACGATTACAAGTGGTTAAAATTCGCTGTTTTCGAAGGGATGATTAATAAGAGTAACTTTACTGATTTCGATAAAGAGCAGTATTTAAATG